>NZ_JBYTDT010000021.1:0-82852 GCF_058791655.1 Paenibacillus sp. EB106-05-06-XG162 | reverse complement strand
ATCCAAGCTACACGGGGGCTTGGCCCCTCCCGTGACCGGACTTACACCGGTTAGATGAAGCGTGCTTCTGGGCACGCAGTCCGATGAAAAAAGACTGACCCCAATGTAGGGTCAGCCTCTAATTTCTAAGATATAAATTTCAAATAGGTAAGCATATGCTTTAGCATCACAACCGATTCGGCGCGTGACGCTGCTGCATTTGGTCTTAAGGTCTGATCTTCAAACCCATTCAAGATTTGCGTGTGATGACCAATGGCAAATGCCGTCTTCGCCCAATCGCTAATCTGATACTGATCGCGATATGCATTCAGCGATCCGCCTTCCGGCATGTTCTCCGGTTGTACATAGTGGAGCGCATTGACGATCATTTGCGCCATCTGCTCCCGCGTCACCAAGGCATCCGGCTGAAACGACCCGTCCTCAAACCCGCGAACAAGCTTAGCTTCGACTGCGGTATGGATCACATCCGTATACCATGCATGCGAATCCACATCCGTAAAGCGTGATTCGCTGCTGCTGGATTGCGTTAATCCAAGCGCACGCACGAGCATTGCGGTAAATTCAGCTCTCGTCACGTGTCGTGAAGGCGTAAATCGCCCATCCGCATCACCATTCACGATCAGCTTCGAGGCGAGCAGCTCGATCTCCTTCGCTGCCCAATGGCCCTTGAGGTCTGTAAACTGCTTATTGAACGTGATCATACCATACAAGCTGCTGCCATTTCGCTGCATCGTTACCTGTGTGTGCTGCGCATCCTTCTTGAACAAGGCAGGGACGAATGACAATTGCTTCGAGATTGGATCGAAACGGACAGCGGAGGTATGCTTCGCATCGAATTCACCTTTCAGCGTCAGCTCCCGCATCGTATAGATCGAGCCGAAATCATGAAGCTCCAACGTCTGTCCTTCGGTCTGGGCGAATACAGCCATCTCCATCAATGGCCCCGCTGCTACAGCACCAATCCGTGCTGCCGCATCCTTGAAGGCATTGCTTGCCGCATCCGGTGCTTCTCGCAGCAAGACAACGAGGGACACATCTTGCGGCTTCGCTTGTTGCATCGCCTTAACGATTCCCGTCCAGTCCAATCCTCGAATCGGAAGTTCATAGCGGATATTCGCCGATTGAATGATCACTTTCAGTTGTGGATCACTCGTTAAAGCCTGCAATATCGATTGAACCGTCACATTCGGTATTACAATTCTCGCATTAGCCGCCTCTTTTAATTGAACAATAAGCGTGTGCTCATTTGTCGTACTTGCGACCATTTGCAGTCCTTTGACCACTTGATTATTCGACAGCGTCGTTTGCACGAGCTTCATGCCATCGGCATCGGTCACTTGCATCGTCTTCGATGGCGTTATGACGACACCTTGCGTGGTCCGCTCCACACCGGATTCGCTTACGCTAGTTGCAGGAGTTGACGTCGACTCGCTCGGCTTCGACGTTGGTGGTTCTGGCTGCTCAGGATTCGTCGGATCCTTCTCCGCTAAGATCACAGTACCGCCTTGATCGCGACCCGGGAGGGTCAGTGTGATCACCTGTTGTGGATTAACCGTGTATGATTGACCACTGTATTCATCGATGACGACTTTCCCCGCATCGAACGGCACTTTTAGCGTGATTTGCTCTTTCGCTGCGCGATCCGTATTCAACCCGATCACCAGATGCTTGCCTTGGTACATTTTGTCGAAGACGAGATACTTCTCTGTATCGCCTCCTGCAATCTTCGATCGCGAGCCTTTCGAGATCACCTTCGAATAGTTGCTCCGAATCTGGAGCAGCTTGGCATAATGATCATGCAGGAACTTCTCTTCCATCAGCTTCTCCCAAGGCATATCCGTTCGGTTGAAACTGAATTTGCCTTCACCCATATTGCCAGCATTTTTGCCTGAACGACCGAGCTCTTCGCCATAATAAATGACTGGCTGTCCTTTCGCCGTTACTTGCAAGGCTGCTGCCACCATCAGCTTCCCGCGGTCCCCGCCAATTTTCTCGCTCAAGAACCCGTCTTCATCATGGCTGCTGAGGAATTGACCAAGTGTTGCCGTATTGTTGATCTTGGCATCGCGCGCTTGAAGCTTCTGCTCGACTTGATCCAATCGGCCATTTACGAAATCAAGAGCCAGATCTTTGAAGCCGAAATCCAGCAGGGAATCCATCTCGCCGGAGTTCAAATACGTTCCCATATTATCCGCGTTGCCGCCATAATACTCGCCAATCAACTTGAAATTCGGATTGATCGTCGTCAGTTTATTTTTGAAGGCTTTCCACGTCGTATCGTCGACATGCTTCACCGTATCCACGCGATAGTAATCAATCGTATCGCCGCGATCCGTCTTCGCACGCTCCAGCCAATCCGTTTGCCAGTGAATGACTTGATTGCGAACGGCTTCTTCTTCCGTCTTGAAGTCCGGCAATCCTTCAACTTCCCCACGGATGACTTGCTCATTCGCCGATACTCCGTCCGTCCGCAGCATGCCTGCAAAACGCGCTTTGTCGGCTTCCGTAATGCCCGGTCGATCATCATCCGGCTTCAAGCCGTAACCGGTATGGTTCAGCACCACATCGACCATCAACTTAATACCTCGGTCATGTGCTTTATTAATCAATTCTTTGAACGTATCCAAGTCGCCGAGATGCTCGTCGAGCTTCTCAAAGTCCTTCGCCCAATAGCCATGATACGCATACTGTGAACTGCCAAAATCCACGCCTTTATTAAATTCGATATTGTCCACGATCGGTGTAATCCAGAGCGTGTTCACGCCAAGGGATTGCAAATAATCGAGCTTATTGATTAATCCGCGGAAATCCCCGCCATGGTAAGCTTCTGGATGGTCTTTTTTATAATCCTGCCCTGCCACACCATTGTTGCTCGGATCACCATCACTGAATCGATCGGTTAACGCGAAATAAATGCGTGCTTCATCCCATTCGAAATCTAGCGCGCCCATCCCCTTCGGCTTCGTCACCACTTGCACTTGGGTAGTCCCTTGATGCTTATTCCCGAAAGAATCCACCGCCGTAATGCTAATCGTCATCATGCCGGTTGGCACATGGTCTTCCACCGCAATCGTCTGCTCTAGCAGCTGCGGATCGATCTGAACATGATTGCTGCCACCAAGTGAAGTCAAGTCAGCATAGATCTCCCGGTACTCAACCTTGCTGTCCGCCTTCAATTGCACGGACATCACCCGGTTCTGACCTGCATGGATCGTATTTGGTTCAACGCTAGCTGTAACGGTCACTTTCGGTTTGGAGTAGGCAACGACAGACTGACCATCAACTTCATTTTTCGGGTCATTAAAGGTCGTTGTCTTCCCATCCTTTGTCATCGTAAAGGTGTACGTATAATTGCCACTCGCGACATTTTCTAATGTATAGATGAATCGTTCATGCTCAGCATCATAGGTCATCTTATAGGCTGTGCCATTGACTGTGACCTGCATCTTCGTAATGCGGTCGAGCCCGCCCTGCAGGAAGATTTCATCATCGCGGTAGACGAATGTTATATTGCCGTTCTCTAGCATTGGTCCGGTAACCGAAGGCGCAACCTTCATCTCAACTTGACCGGAATACGAGGTTACTTTCGTTACTGTATCGTTCAGATTCGTCGTGATGAAGCGATCCGTTGACGGATCCTTCTCGGCCCATTCACCGCGATAAATGATAAATCCAATCCGCTCCGTGTCTGGTCCAATCTCGATATTGACCATCGCCGTATTGCCCTTCTTGGTGTTGAATTCAATCTTGCCATTCTGAGCGCCTGTATCCCATACCCAGACAGCCCAATCTGTGAAATCACCTTGAGGACGAACGTAATTCAGCTGAATATAACGTTTGACGAGCGGTTTGACCGTTAATTTCTTCTGGGCTGAGGCGTTACCTGCCTTCGCCGTTATCGTAACGGTGCCAGCTGACAGACCGGTCACTTTGCCTGCGCGATCGACGGTTGCTACGGAAGGATTTGATGAACTCCACGCGACTGCAGCCCCGATCATCTCTGCGTCATACTGGTCCTTCACTTCGGCTGACAACGCGACACTTCTTGACGTGTAGAGCTGCTCCATACCCGATACGGTAATGGAAGTCGGTACAAGGGTCGTTACTTCGACCGTCACGCTACCTTGAATCTGACCAAGGGATGCTGTAATGACCGCCTTTCCGTTCCCTTTCGCAGTCACTTTGCCCGCTAGAGTAACAGTTGCAACCTGCTCATCGGAGGTAGACCATGTTACCGCTTGCCCTTGCATTTTGTTGCCTTTCTGGTCTTTGACTACCGTTGCTGCAACTCTTGACATGCCTTTCTCCAGCCCCATGAGGTGTGGAGTAACTTCGATCGTTGTCGGTACAGGGACATAATCAATCGCTTGGTCATAGAGCACCATCATGGACAGGCCTTCGACCTGGACTTTATTACCTGACACCGTTCGGATGGTATCTATACCCGCTGCCGTATGATCCACGACGACCTTCCAAGCAGCTGAACTCGGCAGCGTCACTTCTTTGGCGTTCATATTGGCATTATAGATCACGACAATATTGTTCCATGGATCTTGGTTCGCATAGTTCTTCAGCTGGAACGCAACGATATTGTCTTTCTTTTGTATCACTTGCAGATTCGCAGCTACCGCTTGCTTTGTCGTCATTCGGAACGCGGGATGCGTTTTGCGCAGCTCGATTAACCCTTGGACATAGTCGAAGACCGGCTTATATTTCGCTTTTTGCTCCCATCGTATTTGATTGATTTCATCCGAGCTAGCATAGCTGTTATGGTCACCGAACTTACTGCGCAGCATTTCGTCCCCCGCATGCATAAACGGAATGCCTTGCGATGTGAAAATAATGCCGTTCGCAAGCAGCGATCGCTTCACCATCTCATTGTCCAGCACATTCGCTTCTGTCAACGTGACAAAAGGATCTGTTTTTATCTGCCCGTCCTTGTGCTGGGTTTTTAACACTTTATCCCATAGATTCAAGTTATCATGAGCTGTTACATAGTTAATCGTCTCGGGCGGGTTGTCAGTGATCTCCGAAGTCGAACCTTCCACCCCGCGAATGATTGCTTCCTCTTGGCCGCTCGCACCAGTTGCAAAGCCAGTGCTGTCATCGTCGCTTCCGCCTTTGATCGCTCCACGAATATTATCATTAAAGACAGCAAACCCTGTGCCGCGCTGCTTGCCTTTGACTGTGAGTAGCTCCGAAGGCAGTGCACTCGTTCCACCGGACCAAGGCTCGCCATAGATGATCATACTTGGATCTGCCTGCTTCAATTCCTTGGTCAAGGACGTCATCGTGTTAATGTCGATCAGAGCCATCAGGTCGAACCGGAAGCCGTCGACATTGTATTCCTCAGCGAGATATTTCACCGAGTCTTTAATGTACTTGCTGACCATCGGCCGTTCGGAAGCCACTTCGTTCCCCACGCCGGAACCGTTCGTGAATTCGCCGCGTTCATCGCTGCGGTAGAAGTAGCCCGGCACGATTTTATCGAATACCGAGAACTCAGAAGTAAGTCCTGTCGTATACGTATGGTTGTAGACGACATCGAGCACGATGCGAATGCCGTTATTGTGCAGCGCTTGAACCATCGACTTCATCTCGGTAATCCGTCTGGCCGGATCTTCATCGCTCGAGTTCGTCGCGTAGGATCCTTCCGGTACATTGTAATTCACTGGGTCATAGCCCCAATTGAATTTGCGCTCGGGCGCAGTTAGATCATCGACCTTCCGTTCATTCACACTGCCGAAATCATAGAAAGGCAATAAATGTACGTGTGTAATGCCAAGCTCTTTGAGATGATCGATCCCTGTCGACACATCCGGCCGGCCTGGAATCGTCGTTCCCGTCTCGGTGAAAGCCATGAATTTACCTCTATGATTCGCAGAGATCCCTGAATTCTCATCCATCGAAAAATCACGAGTATGGAGTTCATACAGTACCGCGTCCGTCGGTTCCACCATCGGTGGCTTGATGTCTGGGTTCCAGCCAGCAGGATCCGTCGCCGCCAGATTCACAATCGCGGATTTCGCGCTGTTCACGGCGGAAGCTTTGGCATACGGATCTAGCGCGTACGTCTTCAATCCACTCGCAAATTCGACGAGATACATGTAATATTTGCCTTCCAGATTGCCTTGGACTGTCTGTGACCAGACGCCCGATTGCTCGTCGCGAGTCAGCTCTCTTGTACTGGTTGGCTCATCTTGCGCAGCCGCCGGGTTATCATACAGCAGCACAGTGACTTGCTTTGCCGTTGGTGCCCATACTTTGAACGTACTCGCCGCGGCTTGATAGGTCACCCCAAGATCGTTGCCGTCATACACATACGTATCGAGAATGGAACGCATCGTAAGCGGTTGATCCGCATATCCATCTGCGCCCGCATCTTCATAACGAACAACATAGGGATCAGCAACATTTGTAATCTTGTCTTGCAGCTGGATAACGACTTCATCTGACTTAGCGCCTTGGGACGCCGTTCCATTCAGCTTCACTCCACCGTTAAATATAGCGAATTGGCTGTATTTAAGATTTGGAATCACTTCGTTCAAGATGACCTTCACTTTATCCGGGTGGTCTACGAACGCCTGCTTCATGCTAGGTCTAGTCTTGGTTGTAAAAGAAAACGCATAGGATGGATTACGCGTTGATGTATCTTGGCCTTCCACGGCATCTGCCGCGACAAGCACCTTGTACGTGTGACCATACTGTAATTTGGCATTGGATTGCAGCTGAAGTTGATTTTTCACTGCTGTCAGCTCTGCCGGAACAACTTGGCCGTCTTGGTCGAGCAATTGCATACCGTCTGGTTGCAGCACGCGGATATTTTCGGTCCAAATGACGGTGATCTTCCCATCATTCGGCGCTTTGGCTTCATGATTCACCGGAGAGGAGTTGACGACGTCAAGCTTCCCACTGAATCCTGTGATCGTATAAGGCTCCGTGTACACTTGCTGTGTATTCGGCTGATGCTGCTCATTCCAGGTGCTTGCCAGCTGATTGAGCGGATGCTCAGGAATGACGTTGAATGCACCGTGCTCTACGTTATTGTTCCCCGTCAAGACGACGATGGAACGCAGTTGATCGCCATTCTTCAGCCCTAGCAGCTTCAATGGGATCGACGCCTCGAAGCCTTGGTTCCGATCTAAAGCGAACATCGCGCCATTGGAATTAGCGCCATATTTCGCGATCGGATGGGCGAAGTCGTTCGATGCGTACAATGCTGCCTCTTGAACTTCATTGTCGTTCTTCACGCGTATCGTGATATGATACTGCGGTTTCACTTGAGCCGCATTGAAGTTGTAGGGCGCACTAATCGGATTCACGCCAATACCGGAGTCTTCCCCATTGACTTGGAGCGCGATATCGATCATCTGGCCGTACTCTGCCCAGTTAGGCACTTTCGCGTCTAGCCAGAAATATAGATTGCGGCTATCATTTGTCATTTTGAAATTGTGGATTTCTGATTTTAGCCCAATCTCATTAAGCGTGCTGGAATCACCTAGCGTATACACGGCTTCCCAGACGGAATCCCGGTTGCCATCCACGATCGGTGAGTGGTTCAGAGCCACCATGTAACTGTTCGAGTATTCTGAGATCACATTCGGAGAAGGCTTCATATTCCAATCGGTCGCGATCGTGTTCGCTGGCGACTCCGGTATAATATCGAAGGCTCCATGTTCATTCGCATTATCCCCGCTAAGAATCACAGCACCTCGAAGCTGATCCCCATTTTTCAGCCCGAGTACAGATAGCGGTATGGATCCTTCAAATCCCGATTGCGCATTGCCACGGAAGTCTGCCCCTTGCGGGTTAGCTGCCGACAACAACGGTGCATCTAATTGGGACGAAGCATAGAGGCCGATTTGATTCTTCGACAGCTTGCTCCCTGCATCCAGTACGATCTGATACTGAGGTCGGCTAGGTCCGTTGAATCTGTATTGTTGATGTAACGGGTTATCCGACTGGCCTGAATCTTGCCCGTTGATATTTAGTGCGATATTGATATTTTGCCAATCTTCAACCTTCACCCCGGTCACGCGAAAATACAGATTGTCATGATCATTCGTCAGCTGCAATTGGCCGAGCTGATAGCTGTTCCAGCCCCCTGTTGCGGACGTTCCTAAGATGGCGATCTCATTCCATGATATCGCGGATGATGATGATGATGGCGATTGAACGTCCATCACGGCTGCTTCTTCCGCATTAGCATTACTGTTCAGCAGGCCAGTGAACATCCCCCACACCAGCACAAAAACCAGTAGCTTTGACATACGACTCTTCCACTTCAATCTCATCGATAAACTCCTCTCCCGATTCATTTACGTTTCGTGTCTCATTTTTAACCATTCGTGCACCTCTTGTGCAAACGTTTGCACAAATTGACGAAAGAAACGGAATGAAATCAGCTGATTTATTCCGTCATTAGTCGTTCTATACTCCAAATCATGGAAACGTTTGCATTGAAATCATCATAACGTCGACTTTATTTTTTGTCAACGCTTACATTATAAGTATTGCTGGAGTCATAGATTGGTGGCGGATGACTATACTCCGAGCTCATTAACTGCTTTTGGGCAGTTATTTTGTACCTTCTATCTCATTGCGTGCCGATTAACTGCTTTTGAGCAGCTATTTCGCACTTCCCATCTTATTCCGAGCTGATTAACTGCTTTTTTGCAGGTATTCCCGCCTTCCCTCCACACCTCGGGCTAAATAACTGCTTCTCAGCAGTTATTCCACCACTACATACCTGCTGCCCCCCACCAAAACAAAAAAGCCTGCTAAGCTCAACGCTTAACAGGCATCTTATTAATCTTCATCATCCATTTGGTTCATCGATTCCAGGAACTCTTCGGTCGCTCGATCTCGCGCACGGCCTTTATCCTTAAGCCGTTCAATGGCAGGCTGGATTAAGAGATCCACTTCCCGTTGCACGGTATAAGCAAGATCGTATCGCGTCTGCGATTCGAGATAGGAACCGACTTCCATCAACGCATTGTATCGATCCAGTTCATCGCGGGTTAATAACCCACGAACTTGAACGCTGCAATGCCGCATCTTATAGGAATTTACCTTTTTTCAATACGAGCGACAATCCGCCAATAATGAACAGGTAACGAATATCGATAATTTTCTTCAATTGTGCAGCTGTGAAGCCCTTAAGCTTCTTCGTGCCCACGATACCAATCGCTTCGCCTTTACCAAGGGAGGCAACTGTACCTTTGTTGCTGAATACGAATTTCGTAGGTTGTTGGTTACGAATCGACGCAACGATATTGTTCGCACAAGTCACACCTTGCTGCATCGCAATTTGCGCTGTTGGCGGATAAGGACGACCTTCTGGGTTGAACATCAAGGAGTTGTCTCCGATAACGAAGATGTTCTCTTGTCCAGGAACACGCAAGAACTCATCGACTTTAACGCGACCGCGCATCGTCTCGATACCCGCTTCTTCGATCATACGGTTACCACGAACCCCAGCAGCCCATACGACAGTTTGTGACTTGATCAATTCGCCTTCACCAACGATAACACCATCTGGTGTTGCTTCTTTGATCGGCGTACCGATTTTGAACGTAACACCTTTGTTCTGAAGCACGTTCATCGCGTATTCTACAAGCTCAGGATCGAATCCTGGCAATGCAGATGGAGCTGCTTCTACGTTATAGATTTTTACAAGCGAAGGATCTACATCGTATTGTTTGCATAGTTCAGGAATACGATCTGCAAGCTCGGATACAAACTCGATCCCTGTGAATCCTGCGCCACCGACAACGAATGTAAGACGGTCAAGACGCGTCTCATCCTGTTTGTACGCTGCAAATTGATACTCGATGTGCTGACGGATCATACGAACTGAGTTAATACTGCGAATACTCATCGCATATTCTTTCATCCCTGGGATACCGAATGTTTCCGTCTCGCCGCCAACCGAAATAATCAGGTAGTCATAAGAAAGCGCGCTTCCATCCTCCAGAAGAACTTTCTTCTCTTGCGTACGAATTTGTTGTACCGTTGCTTTAACGAAATCAATTTTGAACTCATCGATCAACTTGGAAATCGCAACGCGTGCGTTCTCCATTTGATCTGTACCCGCAGCAGGCATATGCAAATGCGTTGTGAAATAGTGGTAGTCATGCTTATTCACAAGCGTTACATCCGCTTCGTTATAGTTCAATTCTTTTTGTAGGCGCTGTGCTGTAAGAATACCGCCATATCCGGCACCTAAGATGACAATTTTAGGAATATTACTCATGGTTGATCCCTTCCAATCCTTCTTGTGATTTATTGTATAGTATAAAACATGAATATGTGAAAAATTACACTTACAAAATAAAAAAATGGTGTAATGCCACGTTCTATATTCAAATCAATGAACATTTCATGAACAAACTGTATCAGAATTGTGCACGATTCGACAACTGGTTTATTAACCCAAATGAAATCATACTGATTTTTCTCAAGAATATCAAGCTTTTCTTCAAAAAAGATTCGACATTTTTCATTTTATTTTTTTTGCAACCCGATTAAGTTTATTTGTTGATTCAAAAATGAAAATAGGTTTCATTCCCTTGCTGAGAAGCTTATAATAATTAAGGATGTGTAACAAATAATATTGAATTTCGGAGGTGCCCCTGTGGACCAACAAAATCTAACGACTCAAGAGCCCGCTGATATCCTGATCATCGGTGGCGGACCTGCCGGTATGTTTGCAGCATTTTACGGAGGTATGCGTCAAGCGTCCGTTAAATTGATCGAGAGTATGCCACAATTAGGCGGACAATTGGCAGCATTATATCCTGAAAAATACATTTACGATGTAGCCGGCTTCCCGAAGGTCACTGCGCAAGAGCTCGTCGATAACTTGAGCAAACAGATGGAAATGTTCCAAACCGATGTACGACTCGAAGAGAAAGTTATCGATGTCGTGAAGAAAGACGAGCGCCTCTTCGAAGTTACGACAGATAAAGGTGTTCACTATGCTAAAGCCATTATCATCACTGCAGGTGTAGGCGCATTTGAACCACGCCGTCTAGAGCTGCCTGAAGCTGCGCAATACGAGAAGAAAAACTTGAAGTATTTCGTTAGCGATTTACAGCAATATGCGGGTCAAAAAGTATTGATCAGCGGCGGCGGTGACTCTGCACTTGACTGGGCTCTTATGCTCGAACCGATTGCAGAACAAGTTACGTTGATCCATCGCCGGGACAAATTCCGTGCACATGAACACAGTGTAGAGCGTCTCATGGCTTCGAAGGTAAAAGTCATTACGCCAACCGAAATTGTTAGCCTCCATGGCGCAGATCAAATCGAGCAAGTTACGATCCAAGATGTGAAGACAAATGAACAGACGAAGATCCATGTTGATGCTGTTATCGTGACATTCGGATTTGTATCTTCACTTGGTCCAATTGCAGATTGGGGCATTAACATTCAAGGCGGTTCAATTGTTGTTGACACACGCATGGAAACAAATATCCCAGGTATCTTCGCTGCAGGTGATATTACGACTTACCCTGGTAAATTGAAACTGATTGCAGTTGGCTTCGGTGAAGCACCTACGGCGATCAACAATGCGAAGGTCTATGTAGACCCAAGCGCGAAGCTATCCCCAGGACACAGCAGCAGCATGAAGGTATAGTCCACTTTTTTATTATATGTTAGTACAATAAAGGGTATCCTACATTTCAGAACTTCTTAAAGGAAGTTCAAAGTCATCTTTTGACTTTTGAACATGCACTTTACATTTTCTGAAAGGGGGATACCCTTGTCTTATCGCTGTCCGCTATGTAACGGTTTCATCGCTTCCCATGTGACTTGTCCAGCTTGTCACCAGCTTGCGTCAGACTACGGCAAATTAGAGGATTACGAGGGACCCTACAGCCCTTATGCGGATTACTCCGCTTATTCTGAGCTCCACTCGATGAATCAAGATGCACCCGTCTGTACACATCTTCTCTACTGTGAAGCTTGTCAGCGATCATCCCCTCTCCAAGTCAGAGAATGGGGCCCTAATCTGGAGTGAATAAAAGGTATGAATTACTGCAACGGAAGCTGACGCAATCGTATCTCGGCTAAGAGCAGTCGGATAAATTCTCCCTCTAACTGCAACTCTATCGCCTTATAATACGATTCTACCAATAGCTCATCGGATAGAATAGACATCACACATACTTCCTTCCCTTTTATTTCCTGTTAATGAATTTTACTATATCACGCACACGCAAACAGAACAAGCGTTCCGGTTATCCACACCACGTTGTGGAAATCCTGTGATCTAATTGTTAATAACTCCCAAATCAAGCGTACTTACGCCCTGTAATATGTGGATAATAGTTATTCACAGGCTCATAACCGGAAAGCTGTATAAAAAAATTCTATTGCACCGCCTATCACCAAAAATCAAAACTATCATATAATATGATAGATAGAGAAAAGATGAATCTCCCCCTTTCTTATTGCGGACGAGTATTCACCTCAAAAATCCAAATCTTCCCACTCGCATCGATTCCATAATCGAAACCTAGCTGCCCTATTCCCGGAAATTTCCGCTCCAGAATTGTCGTAGACAACACCGTCAATTGTCGCATCTCGCTCTTCTTCGCTGCTACTTGCCCTCCTGAAAATGATCTGCTAATTCCTTGAGACGCTGACAACTTTGCCCCGCCCTTGCACAAATTCGTTACGAACAACCCTCGCCGCGCCAATCGGCCGACCATCGCACGAATTTCCCAATAATCTCTAACCTTCACAACTTTGACACGATAATCGATCGGACGGCCATCTATTTTTGCTAAATGAATTCCACGTTGAATGATGTAACGGCGTTTCTTCTTCACGCCGCTAAGGGAGCGAAACAAGCGGCCGAAACTCCTGAATGACCGGTGCTTCGACATGGCTGTATAGGAATAGGTCTCCCCTTCCTTGGTTACCTTGATGACGCCATAGCCTCCGCCACCAACAACCGGTTTAATTACGACCATACCATATGCGGACAACATGGAGTGTAGGTTTGCAGCATTGTATCTCTTTGTCTGAGGAATATGAGCTGCGATTTTAGCGTCAGACAGTAATACTGCTGTCTTAACCCATTTGTTAGCCAGTTGTCTTCCAGCCATTCCGTCATCCCCTTTCTGAGAGTATACTTATACATACTCAAATTGAGGGTGAGCCTCCTGTATCATTGTCCCCGGTATATGCCTTAATTTGGATAGATAATTGTGAGTATTCGAGATATTATAGAAGGACAACAACCAATATTAAGCAAGGAGGAACCTTCCTTTGGAACAATTCGTTCAGAATCTATATACCCTTAGCTATTATGCGATGGCTGTAATTCTTGTCCTTGTAACCCTCTGTATCTTCGTTGTAGGGATTAAAATGTTCATCGATCGCAAACGCGGCATCGGCAGCGCATTCGTAGTCTTCTCGATCCTCGCAACCGGGATGATCGCAGTTATGCTCAATCTAAAGTTTCTGTAATCCAATCCGATCCATACATAGATGCCAAAAAACCCCCTGAAGTCTTCCTTCAGGGGGTTTAGCATGTCTTATGGCGTTCACGCAAGCGTAACGCTATTCGTGTATTAACATTGCTCTGGTGCAGGCGTACCTGCATCTGTAGCCGTACGGAATGACGATCCGCATCCGCAAGTCGCACTTGCATTTGGATTGTCAATCGTGAATCCACCCGACATACCGGATTCTTTGAAGTCAATAATAAGTCCATTCAAATATTTGATGCTGTCTTCTTCAACGACAACCTTAAGGCCTTTCACATCAAATACTTTATCATTGAAATGCTGCTCATCATCGAATCCCATCCCGTATTGAAACCCGCTGCATCCGCCGGATTGAACACCTATACGCAAGAACATGTTCGGAATTTCCTCTTGTGCAAGCATTTCCTGTATCTTAGCAATCGCTGCATCTGTAATATTGATCATCTGAATCCCTCCTTCTGTTACTATATCTTCAGTATACATGAACGATGCATTTTGCCACAAGTGTGAGAAACTACCGGTGGAAACAAAAGGTTTACCTTTTTTGTCACATTCTATTGCTCCTCATCACAACGAGGTTTATAATGGGGTTACGACCGAGTTCTATTGGTCATTTTTTCATGAGATTTTTGATACACATCGGTTGATCTTGTAAGAAATTTCACATACAAAAAGAAAATACGAAGCGTTCCCGAATGGAACTCTAATTACAAAGGAGGAACGATCCGACATGACGACACTTGTGACAAGCCATACGGACTCTCGGATGGCAGAAATCATCGAAAAAGTACAGCGAGGAGAACGTCTTTCACTGAAAGATGGCGTCTATCTGTACCAGAGTGACGACATATTAACCATCGGTCAATTGGCCAATGAGGTCAATCTTAAGAAAAATGGGAAGAAAGTCTATTTCATCGAGAACATGAGCCTCTATTTCACGAACGTCTGTGAATCCCGCTGTGCCTTCTGCAATTTCCGCAAAGATGAAGGCGACGAAGGTGCTTACACCCTTTCCGGCGCTGAGATGATCGAATACGTCGAACAGCATATCAATCCAGGTGTGCGTGAATTTCATATCGTTGGCGGACATAACCAACATGTATCATTTCAATATTATGTCGATTCCCTTCGTGCACTGAATGAGAAATATCCAGATATTACCTTAAAGGCGTATACAGCCGCTGAAATTGATTTCTTCACACGGATTAGCGGACTAAGTATTGCCGAAGTCCTTCAAGAGCTAATGAAAGCTGGACTTAAGACCCTCACAGGGGGCGGTGCTGAAATTCTCTCCGATCAATATCGTGAGAAAATGCATGTCGACAAAGCGAATGTGGATCGTTATCTGGAAGTACACCGTGTTGCTCATGAGCTTGGCTTGCGTACACATACAACAATGCTCTACGGTTCCATCGAGAGCCATGAAGATCGCGTTCGACATATGCTGCAGATTCGTGAACTTCAAGATGAGACGAATGGATTCATGGTATTCATTCCATTATCCATGCAGCCGAAGAGTAAATCAGCTGATATTCGCCGCCGCAACTCAGCTTATGAAGACCTTAAGACCATTGCGATCAGCCGATTGATGCTCGACAATATCCAACATATCAAAGCTTACTTCATTAATATCGGAACGCAGTTGACCCAAATGGCATTAGCATTCGGCGCATCCGATGCGCATGGAACCATTGTGAAGGAGCGAATCAGCCATGCTGCGGGCGCTCTAACACCTGAAGGCCTAACTCGCGCTGAGTTGATCTGGCTCATTAAAGGCGCAGGCCGAATTCCAGTAGAACGCGATACGTTCTATAACGAAGTGAAGGTATATGAATCTTAATTGAAGTTAAGGACAATTATTCGAGGCATACGGGGAGAGAGCTACTCATGAAAAAATTGGTCATCCTGGGCGGGGGCTATGGTGGACTTGCAGTTGCTAATCGGTTGTTAGAAGGTGAAATCCCGGTGGACACATCGGTGATGTTAATCGATCGCCAGCCCTATCAAGGACTTAAGACAGAATATTATGCACTCGCAGCTGGTACAGCATCTGATCTTCAAATCCGCGTTGCCTTTCCGATAGACCCGCGAATTGAACTCAAATACGGTGATATTACACGTATCGATTTGCAGGCCAAACATGTCTACTTAAATGCAGAAGAAGTTATTCCTTATGATCAACTTGTTATTGCACTGGGATGTACAGATAAATTTCATGGTATTCTCGGCGCAGAACAATATGCAGAGAGCATTCAATCCTTATCACGAACACGCCGGACGTATCAGATGCTCAATGATGTGAAGCCTTACGGCCAAGTGAACATTATGGGCGGGGGTTTAAGCGGTGTCGAAGTCGCGGCTGAACTTCGTGAGAGTCGACCGGATTTGAACATTCGGATCATTGACCGTGGACCTCGCGTACTCTCTGCTTTCCCAGAGAAGCTGTCCGCATTCGTCTCGGAGTGGTTCCACGAGCATCATGTCGATCTGAGCTCGCACATTTCAACGACCCAATTAGAGCAAGGCGGCATTGTCCATCAGAACGGCGTTATCTATAGTGACGTTACCGTATGGACCGCAGGTATCCAGCCAGTTAAGCCAGTTCAAGACCTAGATGTTCCGAAGGATCCGCAAGGACGCGTTCTTCTTAACAACCATTTCCAAATTCCAGGCCATGAAGAAGTCTATGTGGTAGGTGACTGTGCTTCCCTCTCCTTCTCTCCAAGCGCGCAAGCTGCCGGAGCACAAGGAGAGCAAGTTGCAGATGTCATCCAAGCAGGATGGAAAGGTGAGGAGCCGAAGCTTGGCAAGATTAAGCTAAAAGGCGTTCTTGGTTCCTTAGGGAAGAAGAGCGGGTTCGGATTATTAGGAAATAGAACGATGAAGGGACGTGTCCCTCGTGTCTTGAAGATGGGCGTCCTGTGGAGATCCAAGCATCATTTCGGTTAATGTTAGCCGCTGCTCTCTAGAGCTTCAACGGCACGGATTTCTTGCATAATTTTGTCTTCTAATTCATCAATCGTCTCTGCAGCGACAATATCACCATTCACATAAGCGAATGGGAAGAGATAACATTCTCCACAATTCCCAAGGCACCCATATTCGATGACATCGTAAGCTGGATTATGCTCCAGCTTCTTCATCACAAGGTCTGTCCCGTGATGCATGTTACTGACGCAGAACTCGATGATCGGTCGCATTGAATCACCCGCTTTTGCTGAAGTCGTTTGTTTGAGCCATTTTAATTTAAACATCTTTATACTATAATAAGGTGAGAAAGGAGTTGAAGCAAATGAGTGAAAATACAGCTCAAATGTATGATGAAGTTCTAGAAGTGCTTGATAAACTTCGTCCATTCCTACAACGTGACGGCGGCGACGTTGAACTCGTTGATGTGGAAGACGGTATCGTTAAATTAAAATTGATGGGTGCTTGCGGCAGCTGCCCAAGTTCCACAATTACTTTGAAAGCAGGGATTGAGCGCGCTTTGGTTGAAGAAGTTGAAGGCGTTCAAGAAGTTGTTCAAGTATTCTAATTTGAATATGGACGAAGCCCTGTAAATGGCAATAGAAGCAGTCAATCCTCGGATTGGCTGCTTTTTTGTGCTGATGATGTCACCATATATCCAGAATAAAGTAAATCATACAGGAAATACTATGGGCACCAAATGGACTTGAGGAAGGATCACCATGTCATGTCATCTCAAAATCAACAAGAACCTACGCTGCGTACGAGCCTATCGGATAATCTAACTCAACTACAAACCTTGTTCGAAGGAGCTCCTGATCTAGTCATCCGTCAATTCACCATCCAATCCACACGTACAATGGCAGCACTGGTCTATCTGGGCGGGCTTACGGATAAAAACGCGGTCAACAACAATGTATTGAAGCCGTTAATGTTCGAATTGAATATTAATCCTTCGGTGACGATTTGCTCCCTAACGACAGAGAACAACTGGGAGAATATTACGTCTTCCATCCTAGCAGGCAGCAGTGTCCTGTTCATGAACGGAAAATCTGAAGCCTCAATTCTTGGTACCCAAGGCTGGCCGCAAAGATCCATTGAGGATCCACAGATTGAAGCGTCGCTGAAGGGGGCTCACCAAGGATTTGTTGAGACTGGAAGCCAGAATATTGCACTCATTCGCCGCTATATTCCCAGTATAGATCTTAAAATTAAAGAACTGACTGTTGGTCGGCGCGGCGCTACAAAAGTTTCCATTATGTATTTAGGTGATGTAGCCCAGCCTGACGCCCTGGAAGAATTGGAGAACCGCATCAAGCAAATTGATGTCGACGCCATCATTAATTCTGGCGAGCTGGGAGAATACATTGAGGATAACCCATTCTCACCCTTTCCACAATTTATCTCAACGGAACGTCCGGATGCAGCGGCCTCTCAAATTTTACAAGGACGATATGTTATGGTTGTAGACGGCTCTCCGAATGTAATCATTGGACCGACGTCATTCGTTTCATTCTTTCAAAGTGTCGACGATTACGGTACACGATGGATTATTGCTTCTTTCATCCGAATCGTTCGGTATTTTGCCTTTTTCATGGCACTTTTCCTCCCTGCTCTCTATATCTCGCTGATCTCCTACAATTATGTTGTAATCCCCATTAAACTTATTATTTCAATCGGTGAATCGAGAGAACGCGTTCCTTTCCCTCCTTTCGCTGAGGCCATCATGATGGAGATTACCCTTGAAATGCTCCGTGAAGCAGGAATAAGGCTGCCTGCACCAATCGGACAGACCGTAGGCATTGTTGGTGGGATTGTCATTGGGCAGGCAGCCGTGCAAGCAGGCATTGTTAGCAATATCATGGTCATCGTCGTCGCCTCAACTGCCATTGCTTCCTTTATTATCCCGAACTATGATATGGGGGCCGCAGTGCGGTTTCTTCGGTTTCCAATGATGATCATCGCTTCAATCTTCGGCATTGTAGGCATCGCAGTCGGTTTTATGATCCTTGTCATACATTTGATCACCTTGAAATCCGTGAATACTCCTTACGGCAGTCCAGTGGCTCCTGTACGATTTACGGATTGGAAAGATACCTTTATCCGTGCTCCACTATGGTTGATGAAGAAAAGACCTGTGAATGCGCAGCCTGTTCAGTTGGATCGACAAGGCAATAATCAACCAGAGGAGGACGACTCATGAGGAATGCCAGTTCCATTCAATTTACAAGACTACAATACATTTGTCTCATTCACGGTACCCAAGTCGGCGTCGGATTCTTAACCCTCCCCCGTGAATTAGCCCAAGAGGCAGGTACTGATGGATGGATCTCTATCATAATCGGATGGCTCGCTTCCGTCATTGCCAGCTTATTCATTGTTCGAACGATGAAGAAGAACCCCGACACAACGTTGTTTGACGTATTAACCATCTATTTTGGAAAATGGATCGGGAAGACAGCCACCGTCTTCCTGCTTCTTTATTTTGTCACAATATCCATAGTCGTTTTGTTCAACATCATCTCTATATTGAGAATTTGGTTAATGCCAAATACGCCGAACTTCATGTTGGTCGCGTTATTAATGGTTCCGACCTATATGATAATCCATCACGGTATGACGATGATCGGACGGTATGCAGAACTCATATTCTATTTCTCCCTCTGGATTATTGTTCTGCTCATCTTCCCGCTTCGTCATAGTCACTGGTTATACCTGCTGCCTGTGATAAAAGAAGGCTGGTTCCCGATTCTGCATGCGTCGAGATTAACAGTTCTATCCTTTCTCGGGTTCGAAATCTCGTTCATTCTCTATCCATTTCTGATGAAAAAAAGCAAAGCGGTCTCTGGCATCGTTATCGCCAATACGCTCACGATGGTGTTCTATCTCATTACGACTTTAGTCTGCTTCTCCTATTTCAATTCAGATGAGATTGTTCAATATACTTGGCCAACCTTGAGCTTATTAAAAGTGATTCGGGTACAATTCATGGATCGATGGGACGTTATTTTCTTATCGATTTACATGATCGTTATCTCAGTGACCTGGATTGTATATATGTCCCTAACCGTATTCAGTGTTAACCACCTGACATCGAAGTCACACTCTCGTACCACCAGTATCCTAATAATTTGTATCGTAGGGGCACTATCATTCATCCTGACGCTCTCTCAAACCCAGATTAGACTAATGTCGAAATATATTAGTCAGATCGGTTTCGGTTTCGCCTTTCTATTCCCCATTCTTCTATGGCTGTATGTCAAAATATATGAGATTATAACACAGAGGAGAGATATCCATTGAAGCTTTGGCGTAAGGTCATCATCCTCATGCTCCTTCTAGGGATCTTGCCTGGATGCTACGACAAAATATATTTAGAAGACACTACATTAGTCCTCATGCAGGGGCTCGATATCGATGAAGACAAAAATCTGGTTGTATACACCTCGAGTCCGGTATTCAATAAAGATGCGAAGAAAAAAACAGAAGAATTTATTGATAAAAAGCCCTTGTCATTGCGCAAAAACAATAACGATTTAGACACGATGTCCACGGGTATTCCCAGCACAGGTAAATTACAGTCCATGTTAATCGGCAAGAAATTGCTGGAGCAAGAAAACTGGTTCTCGCTCTTAGACCCCATATTCCGCAACGCAGAACCTACCATCAACTCCAGTGTGATTGTCTTCGATGGTCCTATATCAGAAATTACGTCCTTCCATCCAGAGGATAAGCCTACGTTACCCATATTAATCGCTAAATTGATCAGCTCCGCTTCCCAAAGAAATGTTACCTTGGATACTACACTGCAGGAGCTGCATCGGCAAATGTTAGACAAAGCCCTAACACCTTCTCTGCCTCTCATGAGGAAGGATAAAGATCTTAAAGCCATAGGCTGCGTTCTATTGAACGAAAGTGGTAAATACGCTACAACACTTGGCATGCAGGAGACGATGCTCTTACGTATATTGCAAAAACAGCTAAAAGGTGCTGGATCCTATACGATAGCTACGCCTGAGCTGCAGACAAGGCCACCCATCAATCCGATTGTCCAGAGCAAAGTAAGTATTAAAATTCTCACTGCTACTCCGCGGTTCCGAACAACCTATCAGAATGGAAAGTTTGCATTTGATATTCGATGTAAGATAAAAATCCGATTAACAGAACGGACATTCTCCTTCGATACACAAGCAAATAAAAAGAAACTTCAACAAACCTTGGAAGCGGCCTTAACGCGTGATCTAACAAGTCTGATTCATAAAATTCAGAAATTCAAAATCGATCCGATTGGTCTTGGAATCCATGCACGAGCTTATCAATATAAGAACTGGAAAAAGGTTCAAACGGACTGGGGAGAAGCACTATCTCAGACCGATATTCACGTGAAAGTAAAGACAGAACTGCTCGATAGCGGTGTTCTCCAGTAAATGCTAGTCACACATGGAAAAAGCAGCCAATTCTTAGAATTGACTGCTTTTGGGTATATATTAAATCACGAATCTGTATTCGAATCGGCAGTGCCATTCTAGAATGCAGGCAATATCGCTTCACCGTATTTCTCAGCTATAAATTTCTTCACTTCTGGAGAATGCAATGCTGCTGCCAACTTCTTCATCGCATCGGAGTCTTTGTTGTCCGGACGAGCAACAAGGATATTCGTGTATGGGGAGTCGCTTCCTTCAATAAAGAGTGAATCTTTCGTCGGTGACAGCTCTGCTTGCAGCGCATAGTTCGTGTTAATAATCGCAGCATCGAATTCGTCAAGGACACGTGGAAGCATTGCTGCTTCTAGTTCTTTAAAATTCAAATTTTTCGGGTTTTTCGTAATATCGCGGATCGTTGCGTCCGCTACTTTGCCTTCGGCAAGCTCAATTAACCCTTGTTTTTGCAATAACAACAAAGCGCGCGCACCGTTCGAAGCATCGTTCGGGATCGCAATGGTTGCGCCATCTTTCAATTCGCCAACCGATTTGATCTTTTTGGAGTATGCGCCGATCGGTTCAAGATGGACGCCTACCACGCTGACAAGATCCATGTTGCGATCCTTATTCATTTGATCCAAATACGGTTGGTGTTGGAAGAAGTTCGCATCAAGCTGCTTCTCGAACACTTGCACGTTCGGCTGTACGTAATCCGTAAATTCCTTCACTTCAAGCGTAACGCCTTCCTTCTCCAACATTGGCTTCAAGAAGTTTAGAATTTCAGCATGCGGTACAGCTGTCGCTCCGACTGTTAGTGTCGTCGTCTCTTGCTTGCTTCCGTTGCTCTCCTCACCGCTGCTTGCACTGTTCTTCTCGCCGCAACCTGCTGCAATCACCGCAAACGCGAGTACTGCTGTTAATGTGATCAACCATTTTTTCATTGTAGATCCCCCCATGATAATGTGAATTTATTGCATCTATATTATTTTCTAGAAAACCGCTTAACAAGAATATCACCAAGCACTTGGATCAACTGAACGATAATAATCATTAAGATGACGGCAACGACCATAATCTCCATCTCATACCGTTGATAGCCATATCGAATGGCCAAATCCCCAAGACCGCCGCCCCCAATCAATCCGGACATCGCTGTGTAGGAGACTAACGTTACAATCGTGATGGTGATACCCGCAATCAGACTCGGCATGGATTCTGGCAGTAATACTTTACCCACGATCTGTCCTTTTGAAGCTCCCATCGCTTCAGCCGCTTCGATCACCCCGCGATCCACCTCACGAAGCGAAGTCTCCACGAGTCTGGCGAAGAACGGAGCCGCTGCGAGTACGAGCGGTGGAATGGAACCAAGTACACCGATCGAAGTCCCAACAATTAATTTCGTCAAAGGGATAATCGAAATCATCAGAATGACGAAAGGCACGGAACGCAAAATATTGACGATGAACGAAATCACCCGGTAGAGCATCCGGCTCCAAACCGAATTTCCTCTTGCGGTCATGAATAGCAGGATGCCGATCGGAAGCCCGATAATAAATGTGAATATCCCAGAGAAGAACAACATGCGCAGCGTGTCCCACGTTGCCGTCCAAATTTCGGACCAATAGATTTTCGAGAAATCAAACCCCGTAGATAGGAGTATCATCCGATCACCTCCAATTCATGTACCTGTGTGCGCAACATCTCATACGTCTTCGCAATCGCTTCTTTATCCCCTTCAAAGCGCACGATGAGCTGACCATACGGCGTGTCCTTCATCGTGGCAATCGTCCCTTGCAGAATCGCAAAGGAAACGCCTGTCGCCTGAACAGCCTCAGATAGAATCGGTTGATACGTTGATGTCCCTAAGAAGTTAATCTTCACGACCTCGGTATGATCATTCGACGGTAACGAAGCAATTAGACGGTCTAGCAGCTCCGCGCTCTCATTTTCTTCCCGAATAAAATCTCGGGTAACAGCATGCTGCGGCTTCAAGAAGACTTCGGTCACAGGTCCTTGCTCTACAATGCGGCCATCATGGATAACTGCTACCGTATCGCAAATCGTCTGAATGACGTGCATCTCATGTGTAATAAGCACGATCGTAATGCCGAATTGCTTATTAATATCGAGCAGCAATCGTAGAATCGATTGCGTCGTCTGCGGGTCTAGCGCGGATGTAGCCTCATCGCACAAGAGCACCTCGGGATCATTCGCTAGCGCACGAGCGATACCCACACGCTGCTTCTGTCCACCGGACAACTGCGATGGATATTTATTCCGGTGCTCTTCTAGACCGACAAGTTTCAGAAGGTTGTCCACCTTCTGTTCGACTTCTGCTTTGGATGTCCGTACTAACCGCAGCGGAAAGGCAATGTTATCAAAAATGGTGGCAGACGATAATAAATTGAAATGCTGAAAGATCATTCCGATCTTGCGACGCTGTCCTTGCAGATCTACATCCGACAAAGCCGTAAGATTCGTGTCGCCAATCCACACTTCACCTGCCGTTGGGCGTTCGAGCAGATTGATACTGCGCAGCAGCGTACTCTTGCCCGCACCCGAATGTCCAATGATTCCGAAAATTTCGCCTCGATCAATGGTTACATTGATGTCTGAAAGCGCAACGGTCTGTTTATGCTTACTGCCGTAGGTCTTCGACAGTTGTTTAAGCTGTATCATGATTGTCCCCTCTCGTTTCTGATCGAGTAATGAGAAAAACTTTTTGTGGTCAAAAAAGCCCTTTTCCGGCACAACGGAAAAGGGCTGACAAGTCATCATAGTCCTCTTCTCATCTACCAGAATTCTGACATGAATTCTGAAGGATTTAGCACCATGACACTCCATATCCGTATAATCACTGGATCTGGAATCGGTTGCCGGGCTTCACAGGGCCTGTCCCTCCGCCGCTCTCGATAAGAAAGTATCGTTTGTATTAAATTTAAATTGAGTATAGTGTTGATACAATTAAATGTCAAACAGAAAAAAATTCCAATTATCGTTGATACTTGTTACGCAGCATTATTTCGATATATTCGAACGCCGCTTGCAAGGTATCACAGGCCATTCGATAACCGAGCTCCAAATCATTTTGACGTTGCTGAATATCCTCCAGTTTAATCTTTCCATCGAGTGTCTGATCTCGTTGATTAAGATCGTCCTGCATCTCCATATTCATGTAATGAATTTCGATATTACGCCATTTGCGAAGATGGCGAAGCGGTTCATTATATTGTTCCTTCAATGTATTTAGCTTATCCATGAGTGCCAAATGCACACCCAAATATCGAAATTGCCGCAAGACGGTAAAAAAAGAAAAATGAGCTTTGGCTCGTTCGGTATGGAGTTCAAAGAGGTCATTCATCAATGTGCCGAGCTTATCCAATATCGAGAATACCCGAATAAATCCGTCCTTGTAGAAATAGACATGCCTGTGATAATCCGTATTTTCTTGCTGCGACATTTCATCTTGATACGAATTCCGAACCCGATCCGCAAAATGGCCCGCTAAGAAAACACTTTGCTCCAACTCATCTAAGGATTCGATCAGACCTTTCGTCCAAATCTCATGTTTACGCCAAATATGCTCGGGATCATGTCCCTCAGAGATACGTTTCTGAAGCCGGCGCAACACATGCTGCATGGCCTCGACAGCACCTTGCATTTCAGCAAGTTCCGCGCGAGGAGGCAGTCCTAACAAGATTCGCAGCATATCGTTCACACTCCCTTGATGATTGATAAATGATGATATGTATCCCAGTAAAACAAAAAGTTCTCGAACTTCACACGCTCGACAACTTTCGTTTCATTTTAGTATATCCGATTTTATCGTTTGCCCATTTGCCATACCCTGACACTCATATAACATAGCACGCCGAACAGCCCTGCAATGAGTACAGTATGGAACAAGCCCGCGAACAAGCCCGCATTCTCATCCCCTAACGTGAATACAACCCATGCCCCGCTCAGAATTTGTGCAGCACATAAGATTAGAGCACAAACACCTATAATCCGTAACTCACGAATTTGCTTATGATTGTGATATGCGAAATGCGCTAGCGTCGCTACAGCGATGAATAGGATGAGTGCTGCAACACGATGAATAAATGCAATCAGTGTCGTTCCATGAAGTTCTGGAATAATCTCTCCATTACAGAGCGGCCAGCCTTGACAGCCACCATAGGCTTCCGTATGCCGCACAAATGCACCAATATAGACAACGACATAGGCATATAACGTCACAATCCATGTCGCTGTTCGGAATCTGCCGGATACGTACACATCGGATGGCGCATTGTCATCCAACCCCCGGCTCCACTTGTTCAAGACAATCGAGAGCAGCAGTGTCCCTGCAAAAGCGATAAGCGAAAAACCGTAATGCAGTGCCATAACTGCTGGAACTTGTCCAAGCACGACGGCAAGCGCACCCATAATGGCTTGAATAAATGTAAATAAAAATGCGATCAAAGCATACCACCAAGCATCTTTACGTTCTTTCACATGACGCCATACCGCGATGAACAAGACTAGCACAAGAATTCCTACAAGTCCGCTCACAGCACGGTGCGAATATTCAATCATTGAAGTGATCGTATAGGCAGGTACAAATTTGCCATTGCACAGCGGCCATTCCGCGCCACATCCCTGACCGGAACCCGTCTTCGTGACTAATGCACCATTCAAGAGAACCAGCATCATCCCGATACAAGTAATATAAGCAAGCCACTTTAATGTATTCGCTCTCAATCCTTCACCCACTTACTCTCTCAAGAAGTAAATTTCACCATTTCTCATTATACCTGATTTCAAGTTGAAAACGAAGGCGGAATTGTGACAAAACACATTGTAAATGGACAAAAAAAGATATTAAAAAAAGCCACATCATCGTGAGATGACATGGCTTGTTCGAACTTATTTGGATTTCTTAACGGTATTTGCGACGGCGATTGCACGATCCAAGAATTCTTCAATCTCTTCACGTGTCTTACGCAGCTTACTTACGAACCGAATCAGCTCTTGGCCATCTACATAGGCGATAAAACTCGGAATCCCGAGAATGTTATATCGCTCGCACAAGTCCGGTAATTCATCGCGGTCAATATGAACGAAGGTGAGTTGATCGGCATACTTCGCTTCAACCTCCGGCATAAATGGATCGATAAAATGACAGTCCTTGCACCATACGGCTTTAAATACACCGATCGTTGGTTTCGACGAGGCGATGACCTCGTTAAATTGCGCTTCTGACGTTAATTTCTCCATTGTAAACACTCCTTCATTGGGAATTGAATTCCATTAGGAATCTGAAGATTGAACGGCTTGTCCACGCTGCAATCGCATCAATGGCTGGAATACCTTGCGAAGCGGACGCGGATAACTGCTAAGCTCCTGCTGCGTAACGACGCGGAACACGACCAGCATCACGGGATAGAGTACAATCAACACCAATCCGACTAAACTGGATGAGATGAAATACGCGATACGCGCATGCATAACATGAGTTAATTGATTGCCTGCCCATTCGATAAGGTAACCAATGCCTGCTAGGGCAATGACCGTCGTCAAGAAACCAGCCCACCGTGAGCCCAGGATCTGAAAATCGACGATTTGCTTGAGCGAACGTTGATTCAAATACATCGTAACGGCAAAGCAAAGCATCGTTGAACCGACAATCCCATAAATGCCGAAAACATAACCGAGCGTGAAACTTCCGGCTAACTTTACGGCAATACCAATCATCACGTGAAACATCGGTGTCTTAGGTCGTCCAAGACCGAAGAGAATCGAACCCGATACCATCATAACAATTTGGAAAATGGTACAGAACGTTAACAACGAAATAATTCCGCTACCATTCGTACTACTGAATAACAGACCATTCACGGAGAAGGCAGCCGTGCAAAGAATGAGCACGATTGGCGTCCCAGACAGAATCGCAATCCGAAGAGCTAAGGTTACCTGCTTATTCAGATGATCCATCTCTTTACGCGCAAAAGCGCTTGAAATAATCGGAATGATCGATGTACTTAGTGCGATCGCCAGAATCGGGGGAATACCTGCAATGGATTGCGCATTCATCGTTAAGACTTTAAGTGCTTCCTTCGCAAGAGGCTCGCCAATCTGTCCTTTCAGAATTGGAACGATTATACTCGAATCAATGAAGTAAATGATAGGTACTGCAAGCGATGTAATGACGATCGGAATCGAAAGCTTGAAAATATCCTTGTATATTTGACGAAGAGGCATAATAGCGCTCTTATCTTGCCCATTCCGGGCTAGTCCCGCTTCACGGTCTGCCTTCTTCAGCTTCCTAGCATAATACAACATCACGAGAAAGGCGCCGATACTGCCAAGCACACCGCCGAAGGAAGCGCCTGCAGCCATTTTCTCTTCACTGTAGCCCCACGTTAAGAACAGATACGCAAGACCAACAGCTGTTATTACACGTAAAATCTGCTCAATAATTTGCGATATCCCGCCGGGTGCCATTTGATTTCGCCCTTGGAAATAACCGCGCATCATCGCGATAACAGGGAACAAGATCAGCGCTGGCGCTAAAGCCCGAATAGCAAGCGTTGCCTCCGGAACAGAACTCATCTCTGCATAGACAGGCGCGAATATGTAGAGCAGCGCTGTGATGATCCCCCCCATACCTAGGCCGAATAGAATAGCAGCAAAATAAATCCGCTGCGCCTCTTGTGGGCGATTCAGCGCATATTTCTCGGACACCATCTTACCTAACGTGCTTGGAATACCGGCTGTCGCGAATGTCAGTAGCATTAAATAGACATTCGATGCCAATCCAAAGGCCGCCCCTCCGCTTACCCCAAGCATATGCTCCAAAGGCACCCGCTGTACCACACCAAGCACGCGTGCGATTAACGCAGCTGCTGCGAGTATGAGCGTCCCTTTGATAAATGATTCTTTTGCCACGACAACAATCTTCCCTTCTCCTCTACTTACGCACTAACAACCCAGATGATGAAGATTACGATCATAGCAAGCTGTAACACAATCTTCACGAGGGTGCTTGTGAACAAGCCCACTAATGAGCCAAAACCGACCTTAATCGCACGATTCATATCAGAACCCGTCATCATCTCACCAATCATTGCACCGAGCAGCGGCCCGAGCAGTAGACCTGCAACCGGGATCACAAAGGGGCCAATAATAATCCCAATCGTACTCCCAATAATGGATGCGCGTGAACCACCATATTTCTTAACACCCCAGGCGCTGACCACATAATCGGCGATGAACAGCACAATAACGATGACTGTCTGAATACTCCAGAACCATATTCCAAAAGGTTCGAAGCTAATACATAGTCCGTAAACGAAGTATGCCGCATAGATGGCCACTGCCCCCGGTAGAATCGGGTAGATTGTACCAGCCATGCCTACCGCGAATAAGACGACAACCAAGATCCAGCCGATGATCTCTAGAGTCATCTCGAACTCCTCCTATTTCAATAAATATTTACGGATCACTTCAGCGACACCGTCTTCTTCATTAGAAGCTACGACTTGGTCTGCCACTTCCTTCACTGTCTCTTGTGCATTGCCCATCGCAACCCCGAGACCAACGGCTTGAATCGCTGCTAGATCATTAATACTGTCGCCAACGGCAACCACTTCATGCATACCAATCCCGAGCAGCTCACATACATCCAGAAGTCCTGATGCCTTAGATATGCCCTTCGGATTTAATTCAATATTGGTCGGAGAAGAATTCGTAATCTCCAGCCCGCCCATTGCTCGAAGCTGGGATAAGATCTCATGACGCATCCCATCATCTTCAACGGTATATCCAAATTTGAGCCATTCTTTATCCTTGAAGATGATCTCATTATCCCAGCTCGAGCGCAGATAGATTTGACCTACCGAATAAGCCCAGAACCATACATCATAACGCTTCGCGATCTGATACAGCTCCTTCATGACTCCTGCATCCATCAGATGTCTGCGATGAAGCTGATAGGGTGCTGACCATACCTCGCCGCCGTTCACTGTAATCATCGGTGAGTCCAGTCCAAGCTGCTTCGCGTAAGGCATGGCAGAATCGAATCCACGACCCGTTGAGAAGCTGACCGTAATGCCTGCCTTCACAGCCTCCTGTATCCAATACGCTGTATCCGGTGTAATCTGCTGTTGATCATTTAATACTGTTCCATCCATGTCGAGTGCCAGCAATTTATAGTTTCCCATTGTCTCCTCCAATTCTCTATCTGATATTCCGCATTTGCTGCATATCGACATTTTACCATAGATCGTGTTAAAAAGTTAAAAAGACAAGGGCCATCAGAAACCGTTTCAGAGAGGAACTCCATTTACGCCCTTTACGCATCGCATCATCCCACCTCTCGTGAGGGGTTAATTTGTCCCCACATACTCCATTAAATGCAGGACCTTATCCGATTGTTCCGCCCCTCCAAAAAAGTTGGATATAGGAAACTATTGGACGAAAAAAAAGAGAGCAAATTTCTGCTCTCTTCTCACGCATGTGTTATACGAAATTCAACCCACCATTGAAGGGGAGTGGAACGGGAAAAACGTGGTTCAGGAGGGTTCTTAAATCCTCCTCCATGGAAATGGCTTCATTTGAACCGAATAGCACATCCAACAGATCTTCTGGTGTGACTTCGACAGATCGATCACCAACGGTAATTAATGTATGACCATTTTCCAATGACGATACAGCGATCTGTTCTGCAACCTCCGATGATTGCGTCGCCAGATACGGACGCAGTTGTTCGAGCAGTCGCTCTGAACGAATAATCTTCAACGTCCCTCCGCATTTCCGTTCTTCATGATGTACATGCTTCAATTGTTCTTGCATCTCGAGATCATGAGCAGGCACGGTGATGTTAAGCTCCGCTAAGCCTTGCGTTATCATCGCCTGCTCGAACATTGTACGGATCATTGCATGATCTCCTGCGTAATGATACACCTCAGGGCTGACCTCGGTCGATGCTGCTGCAGGGATACTGTAGACAATAAATGCCTGAACCTTACCTTCACGCTCAGCCACCAGTGAATGCATCGTATGCTTCCTATTGCTCGCGACCGCACTGGCCTCAATCAATTGCGCTAAGTCCCATAAGCTCTTCTCATACCGTATGGATTCACATTGGGTAAGATGATGAAGCTGGAACCAATCTGTCGATTGAATTTCCCTAATTACGAATTGATCTGTTGCCTCTCTGAGCTCCTGACTAGAGAAGTGGGATGAATCGTATCGATATCCATACACTCGTCCGAATGGGTAACAACCTGCCCGAGAATACAAAGAACGACTACCGGATACGAACAACATAGTTCCATCTGCATGATCGATATGTGAGAATATTTCACTCAATATATCCCCAGCAATCCCTTGTCCCCGATAATCGGGATGTGTACATACTGAGCCTAGACTATATACATTCAACGCTGCGGGGCCTATGCGAATCACAGCGGGCACGAGTCCCATAAATGAAACTAATCTCCCATCAACAAATGCACCATAGGATTGACCTAAACTACTGGAGAACACATAAGGATATGCTTCCCCCATCGAACGATGCTCATGATCCCGAAATGTAGCATCTGAGAGGGCAATTGCCTCTTTCCATTCTTGCTCAGATTGTAATCTTCGAATATCTGCCATACTATGAACCTCCCCATGCATTACTTGAACAGTTTGATTAACAACATACTTTGACAAAAGCAATCATTTTCCTGCCTGAATCATTCAAAAACAAAAAGAAACCCCAAACTTTCAGGGTTTTCTCAATCCTATTACGTCCGTAGTTCTTGTGTTATCTTCCACTATTGCTCGTGGAACCATTACTTCCGTTTTTATTCGTGGTTGTTGAATCTGTACCTGATGTACCCTTTTGTTGGCCATTCGCAGGTGTCTCTGGCTTCTTCGTCGGGTTCTTCGGCACGCCGTCGAGTCCCACTTCTGCATCATACGCATCGAAAATTTCACGTGCGATCGGGGCTGCCGCCTGTCCGCCGTATCCACCTTCCGGCACAACGACAGCAACAGCAAGCACTGGATTATCCGCAGGAGCATAGGCGATAAATACCGCATTCTCGACTGTTAGATTTCCACCAACCGTCTGTTGGGATGTACCTGTCTTACGATTATACGAATAAGGGAAGCCTTCAAATCCAGTTACTTTAACTTTACTCATTCCTGCTTCGATGGTCTTCCAATGGGAATCGTCAAATTTAACCTCGTTAAGTACCTCAGGCTGGAATTTCTTCACAGTATTACCGTCTGTATCTTGAATTTCTTTCACGAATTGCGGCTTTAATCGTTTACCATGATTCGCAAGCATCGTGACGTACTGTGCCAACTGCAGCGTCGTATATCGACCTTGCTGACCAAAGGACGCGTAAACCATTGCGGATTGATAGCTATCTCGTTCCGCAGAATTATAATAATCAATAATCCCTGTATTTTCATTCAGAAGACCGCTTTGAGTTGATACACCCAGCCCGAACTGCTTCATGTATTCATCCCATTTCTCGACGCTCTGTTTGCCGTAACGATTGATCAACCCATCACCAACCATCGAGGCCATAAATGCATTGGAGGATTTCTCAATCGCTTTACTGGCTGTAATCGGCCCATTTGCCTTACTCGAAGCATTTCTTACCTTTACCTCATGACCTTTTTTACCAAACTGGAAGAATCCATGGTCCTGATATACAGTACGTGAAGTAAATATTTGCTCCTGTAATCCGATTAATACGGATAGCGGCTTTATAACCGAACCTAGTGGAACAATTGAAGACGGATGCTTGTTCTGCTCCTTCTGCGTCTTATATTTCTGCGATACGGAACGAATCGTTCCATTCACATATCGGCTCTCAATTTCGTTATAATCATCTGTGCTAATTTTGCCCCCACGCCAAATGTTCGGATCATAATCCGGCATACTGGCCATGGCGACGACATTGCCTGTCTTCACTTCCATTGCTACCGCATAACCTGCACGAGGATTCGGTTTAAAACCGCGTGACGTGTAAGCATTATCATTAATTCGTTTAATCCCATCCATAATTGCCTGCTCGGTTTTCAATTGGACATTCTTATCCAAAGTTAAAATTAAGTTATCACCTTTAACTGGCTTCGTAAGCTCCATCGGTCCAATTATCCGGCCTGCGTTGTTAACAGGGAATTTCTTAATACCGTTCTTACCGCGCAGTTCCTTCTGGAACAATAGCTCCAGACCGTCAAATCCGACATCTTCGTTTTGCAAATATTTCTCGTCTGATTTAGCATCTAGATTGCTGCTCTCTTCTTCAATTTTTCTATAGTAGTCGAGACCACCCTGTGGATTGATCGCGGATTTATATTTCTTCAGATAACCGACCAATTGAACAGCCACTGTATCGGGATCATAATTCCGAATGCTTTCTTCGACAATATCGATGCCCTTGAATTCTTCCTTATGCTGCATGAAATAAGCGATTTCCTTCTGTGTCAGACCGGATTTAATCCGCCGAGGCACATAACCATAATTGAGCCGTGATTCGACATCCATCTGGTAGCGAATGTCGTCTTCGTTCATCTGAGGCACGTTCGGATCTCCGTATTTATCGAATACCTTTTTCAAGCTGGATATGATTTGATTTAATTCTGCCTTATTCTCGTCCAAGGTATAATTCTTATTTAGCGTAAAATATAAAGACTGTGTGGAGGTGGAATAAGCGATAGGCTCCATATTCGAATCATAAATCGATCCGCGAATCGGAGGAATAGAGACTTCCTTATAGCCCATACGATCCGCGAGCGCCTTCAATTCCGGCCCTTCGACGAATTGTAGAATAGCAAGTCTCACAATTAATACCGAGAAGACAATAAATGAAATGAAGAAAAATATATTAAGCCGCATAGAGAAGTTCCGTCGGTTCGTGATTTCCCGTTTTTGCTGGTCATCCATCGAATGATTGCTCATACTTCGTTAGTCCTTCCTTTTTACCAAATGTCCGTTAAAACTACCAGAAGTAGTGTACCATATTTCACCCCTCTATTGCATCTTTACTATGATTCTTCCCACACAAAAAAACGCCTCGATCACTCCATCGAAGCGTTTTCTATGTAACGAATGAAATATTACTTGGTCGCCTGCTCCATAAACGATTTGACCGTCGCATCATTTAGGCTCATTTCGCCGAGCGATATGCCACGGAATGACACCTTCACTTTATCTTCCTTCGCTTTTCCTGTAATTTCGAGGTTATCTGTCTTTATGCTATAAGTTCCGTCATCATTTTGTGTATATTCAGCATTTTTGGCTTCTTTCAGCATGGCGTTCGTCGCTTGATCTTTGAGTGTCTGAACAGCATCATCTTTGACTGTCGTAACAACCTTGTTAAGATCATCAATCGTATACCCGCTGTAGATCGCCACCCCAAGGATGATTCCGATTACGAGCACCCATTTCAATACCGTCTTCAGGAAGCTAACGACTACGAATAGGACAACGACTGCAACGGCAAGCAGCATCCAATTCTCTTCGAGAAACTTCATAATTACTTCTTGACTCATGGTATTCCCTCCTTTCCACATCTTAACATTATACATGATAGCCATTTTATTCGTAAATCTTACCTTTGAATTAAAATAAGGGCATAAGTTCGTCCCGCGAGGCGTACAAGTAGATAGCAGAGGAGATTACAAATAATTGTTCTTAGATTTTTGAACTACCTTTAAGGAGTGAGTGGCTGTGAAAATTGCTATATGGTTGTATCTGTTCTTATTCGTCGCTTTTTTTGATCTGCATGCGCAGTATCCTATATTAACACCTTTTGCAATTTCTCTCGGAGCCGCCCCGTCCTTTATCGGTCTCATGATGGGAATTTACTCATTCACACACCTGCCTGGTAACTTACTTGCCGGGATAGGCGTAGACCGTTACGGCAGCCGAATTTTCATTCTCGGAAGTTTATTTGGTGCGGGTCTAATTCTTCTGTTCCAAGCGCATGTGACGAATCCATGGCAACTGCTCGTACTCCGCTCCATCAGCGGATTCGTGCTCGCCTTCCTCTCTCCTGCCTGTATGTCGCTCCTCGCGAGACTTGCCCAAGATCATATCACGCAAGGAAAGCTCATGGCTGGAAATGGTCTAGTCCATACATTAGCCTCTGTTGTCTCTCCTGCAGCTGGCGCCCTCCTCGTAGCGAAAATAGGCTTCTCTCAAGCCTTTAATGTACTGGGCTGGGTATTAATTGCTATCGCTGCGATTGCCGTATTTGCCATTCATGATCGACCTGCAGCAGTCACTGATTCCCAAGAGGCGCTTACGCTCCCTGAAAATGCGCCATTACCGCAAATGCCGTGGCGATTCTTCATCTTGCCGCTTGCCATCTCCTGTTCACAAGGCATTCTGTTCTTTGAGCTGCCCCTGATGAAAGAAGCACTTGAATCCATCATGAAAGCTGGCGTTTTTTTCTCCGTCATCAGTCTTGGCGCTTTACTTACACTCAGCTTACTGTTCTTGAATCGATTTTCGCCTTATGTGAGAACATGGATCGGCAGTCTGTCTCTTGCCATTTCCTTTTTTGTTATCGCGATTCCTACGCCGTTCCCCTTAATCGTACTTCTCTTTGTTGTCGGGATGTCGAAAGGTATCATTTTCCCAGCTATGTCCTCCTACCTTATTGAACTGAGTGGCGGCACGCGTTATGGGCAGATGTTCTCCACGATGTCAATCGCATCGTCTATTGGTTATTTTTTCGGACCTTTATTAGCAGGAAATCTGCGCACCTTCGTCTCTCCTTATTTTATTGCATTTTTCATTCTAATGACCGCACTCGTCATACTGCCTGCGCATCATAGAACGCGCACGCAACTCACGCCAACATTACATGAATAGGGATTCACCCATTTTCATAGGCATGGGTATTCGCACAGCACGATAGCCCTCTCCACACATACTATAACATTGTCTCTAACAAGAGCTTGAAAGAGAGGTGACTTAAAATGGGTTTCGATAATTGTGGAATTATATCCCCAGTCGCTGTATCGCCAGTCGTTCCTTGTGGTCCTGCTGTAGGCGGTATTGGATGCGGTGGTTTGGGGACGACAACTGGTGTGATCTTGGTACTGTTCATCTTGCTCGTTATTATTCTTCGTGCTACACGCATCTAATGTTGTGACTCCTCGATTTTTGCGAACTTGCGATTCTTTCCTCTACCACTTGGCTCGCGATAAGCGGGCCCTTTTTTATATGATAATTTATCAGTTTCGGTTTCCCTCAAAGTACCTGAATCAGCTTTGAATTCAAAGCGCACTTTGTGGTGTAATTTTGCATAAAGCTTGTCTAACGCTGTACACTATTGATAAACGGCGCACGACCCGATTGTTAAATATCGACATTTCCCGGGGAATATATACAGATCAGAAACGAGGGATGCAGCATGGAGCCCATAATAATCGTCGAAGGAAAGAACGACCGTAGCCGGCTGAAGCGGTTATTGTCGCCTGACATCACCATACTCTGCACATACGGCACCCTGAGCACAGATCGTCTAGAAGAATTAAAACGGAAGGTTGGAGATGAGGCAGTCTATTTGTTCATGGACAATGACGCATCAGGCAAAAAAATACGAGCCATCCTGCGCGATGCGTTTCCTGATGCAGAACAAATCTATACAAGGCGTGGGTACGCGGGTGTTGAAGGAACACCTGATGAATACATCATTCAACAATTAGAAAAAGCGGGGTTGGAGGAGTATATACAATACCCCGACCCAACCCCGTTCTAAGAGATGAAGTTTTAAATCGCCTGCTTTGATAACGAAGTATCTTCTCGGGAAGCTAATTCGACATCGAATCTTGAACTCAACCGAAAACTCCTGTACTCACGTAGTCTCGCCTACGCTCCGTTTCCTCGTTTTCTAGTTTCATTCAACCTTCTCGGTTCTGAAAACAGACGATTTAAAACACCTATTTATTTTCTTTACTTATGCGCCGTATCGATGATCATGATGATGAAGACCACCATGAGATAGTTGATCGACATGAAGAAATGTTTCTTCGCCCAAATTTCGTCGACCTTTGCCTTAAACCCGCTAAAAGTCATGAATAACCATGCCGCGGAAAGTAATGTTGCAACGCACAAAAAGATCCAACCAACATATCCATATACATAGAATAAGATGGATACAAGCACGAGCAACGCGACATAAGGAATCATCTGGAACTTCGTGCGGCGAATACCTTTGACAACAGGTAATAATGGGAAACCCGCAGCACGATATTCTTCCACTCTACGGATGCCTAGCGCCCAGAAATGCGGCGGCTGCCATAAGAACAACAGAGCGAATAACAAGATCGCCCCCATATCTATAGCGTTCGTTACTGCCACATACCCGATAACCGGTGGCATGGCCCCCGAAATTGCACCCACGGATGTGCTCCATGTCGAAGTACGTTTAAGCCATAACGTATAAATTCCACCATATACCACCATTCCGACAAGACCAAGTACACCTGCTAATACGTTCGTGAATACGAAGAGGACGGCAAGCCCGAGAACCCCAAGCACAATGGAATACCATAACACAACAGTCGGTGTTAATCGGCCTGTTGGAAGTGCCCGGTCACGCGTGCGTGTCATTTTCATATCCAATTCACGATCGTAATAATTGTTAAAAGCACAAGAAGAAGCCATAACAAGCGTTGTACCAAGCAACATCCAGACGAGACTGACAAAGTTAATATCCCATTGCGATGCTAGCCAGAAACCGCCGAATGCAGCAATCAAATTCGAACGTAAAATCCCAGGCTTAATCACATTAATAAAGTCTTTCCAGGAGCCTGCTTGTATCGAAACTTGAGAAAGGGGTGCCGAGTCGGAAGAAGGAGCTTGGTAACTCAACTGTTTATCCACGTTTGAAGATCCTCCTCTAATAATTACAATTACACTACTGTGAGATTTATCATATCAAATGCATTCGATGTTTGACAATGTTCGCCGTCACAGTTCATCAATTTGACAATACATTGATAGGATTTAGTAAGTAATCGACGACTTCGCTCATATTAATATGTATTTCCGTTCATAATAAGTTTAAATATGGTAAATATTGAATAGAACATCATCATGAAGGAGAGAACGATTTGGATACAGGCACACATCTTGTTATGGGCCTTGGTATTGCAGGCCTATCCTATATCGATCCCGCTGTCGCAGCGGATCCTGCTCTGGCATCTGCCGTATTCTTTGGCGCAGTCATTGCAGGGCAAGCGCCTGATTTCGATGGATTTCTTCGACTCAAGAGCAACACCTTGTACATTCGTCATCACCGCGGCATTACGCATTCCCTCCCCTTCCTACTGCTATGGACAGTTCTGATTACGGGGATTTTCTCCTTCTTATGGGGCTTTGCATGGGGAAGCGCTGCGATCTTCCATCTCGGCTTTTGGGTCCTTCTATCGACTTGTTACCATGTCTTCTCCGACTTATTTAATACGTACGGAACACAGGCGGCCAGACCCTTCTCCTCCAAGTGGATTTCGTGGAATATCATTCACATCTTTGATCCGACTATATTCACGACCCATGTTATCGCCATTGTGTTATGGGCATTTGGACTCGCCAAACCCGAGGTCATCTTTCCCATTCTCTACGGGTTCATCGCAATATATTATGTATGGCGAACCGTCGTCCACTGGATTCTAGAACGCCGGTTACCAGAGATAGATCCTGACCATGAACGAGGGGATACGTACATCGCAATCCCAACCGTTTCACTAACGCATTGGCATATCGTCAAAACCAGACGGGACGGATGCTTTGTTCTTGGTCATTATGACCGTATAGGACTTCGATTTATGGAGACAGCTAAATGCGCTAAGCATGCGGCAGTCGAAGGATCCAAAGCAGATCCAACCGTTCAGTCCTTCCTCTACCTGACGAATTACGCTTGTGCTGAGGTGCGAGAAATCCGTGCTGGCTATATTGTACGCTGGTCCGATGTTCGCTATCGGCATCGCAAGCAGTATCCGTTCGTTGCTATTGTCATGATGGATCGTAAGTTCAAAACAATTGATTCCTATGTCGGCTGGATCAGTGACAGCCAAATTGAGAAAAAATGGAGCCTCTTGTTATCTTAGAATTGAAGAAGCACGCTATCTATTGACGCATTCGTTCGAATGCGTCAATATTATGTTCGAATGGAATTTGCCAAAAAGAAAGACCCAGAGCAGTCTGCTCTGAGCCTCTCTCTTATGGATGCTTAGCGAATGCGGTTCGATGAGGAGCCTGCAAGAGACTGCTCAGCGATTTGCACAAGGCGCTTCGTGATATATCCACCAAGGGATCCTGCTTCACGAGAAGTAACATCGCCATAGTATCCACTGGAAGGGATTGAAACACCCAATTCTTGTGCAGCTTCCATTTTCAATTGCTCAAGAGCTGCTGAAGATTGAGGTACAACTAAAGAGTTACGTCCATTTGCCATTCGTAAAAACTCCTTTCACCCTGCTTCTAAAATATGTTTGCTTGCAAGCTTGCAAACTTATTATGACCTTCTTCTAGAATGTTATTCTCAGATATTCAGCCAAATTTGATGGAGGGTATTTCCAAATGACAAAGTCGCTATCGCTCCTTTTTGCCGTCATTAATATCTTGTTCATGCTAGCTATCGCCATCTCCATTGCCATCAGTATATGGCTGGTCTTGTTATTCACGTTATGCCTCATTGGATTCATGGGATTTAGCTTCGCTATGAAAGCACGCCTCGATCGCAAAAAAGCGGAGTGAATCACTCCGCTTTTGCTTTAGTTTAGGATTTTAAGTTTTCGGGGGTTATTTAAGGGAGCAAAAAGCCCATCCGTTCCTTCACATCGCGTACGGTCTGATCTGCAACAGCAGCAGCACGTTCAGCGCCCTGACGCAGAATGTTATGAATCTCGCCAGACTCACGGATCTCACGATAACGCTGCTGCAGCGGCTCAAGGACCGATACAACAACCTCTGCTAAATCCTTTTTAAACGCCCCATAGCCTTGTCCCTCGTATTTCGCTTCAATCTGTTCAATGGACAACCCCGCACAATGCGAGTAGATGCTGAGTAGATTACTTACTTCCGGTTTATCCGCAGGATCGAATTTCACTTCACGACCTGAGTCTGTTGTTGCCCGGCTAATTTTCTTCCGTACCACATCTGGCGGATCCAGAAGTGCGATGAAGCTGCCAGGGTTCGGATTGCTCTTACTCATTTTCTTCGATGCGTCATCCAGTGACATCACACGCGCACCAATCTTCGGAATATAAGGCTCTGGTACAGTGAAATAGTCTCCATAACGACTGTTGAACCGACCTGCGAGATCACGAGTCAATTCCAGATGCTGCTTCTGATCATCTCCTACAGGTACTAGATCCGCGTTGTAGATCAGAATATCTGCAGCCATAAGCGCTGGATAGACGAACAACCCCGTGCCAATCGACTCTTTGCCGGCTGACTTATCTTTGAACTGCGTCATCCGCTCTAATTCGCCCATATAGCTTAACGTCGTTAATAACCAACCTAGCTCCGCATGTCCGCGCACATGGGATTGCATGAAAATGTTCGCCTTGGCCGGATCGATCCCTGCGGCCACATACAATGTTGCTACCGCCTCCGATTGTTCGCGCAGCGCAGCTGGATCTTGCGGCACAGTAATTGCATGCAAATCCACCACCATAAAATAACATTCATGATCATTCTGTAACTTCACGAAATTCTGCATCGCTCCAATGTAATTTCCGAGGGTAAGCTGCCCGCTCGGCTGAATCCCTGATAATACTTTTTTCATTTCCTATGACCTCCTTCATTCCTTATCAAACAATACAAAAAGGCCTCCCGCCGCAAGGGACGAGAGACCGTGGTGCCACCCTAATTTATCTGCTGCCAGTCATTCCTCAGCAGCAAATCTTTCGTATTCCGTAACGTGGAACTACGGCTGGCATACTAGACCCGGCTTACGTAAGTAAGCTCCATAATCGTTCTGCGCTCAGCACTCCAGGGTCCATTCGGTTCATGTGATACACCGGTTCGCAGCGTACACCGGCTTTCTGAAGTATCATTCCATCAACTTACTTATCCCTTTCACGGCTTTAAACAGATATTTGCGCTAATCATAACAATCTGACCCCTAATTGTCAATCAAGAAGGGACAGGCTGTGAACCTAGGTGCACTTATGACTTTACACGGAACATCTGGTATGATGAAGTAGTGAGATGTCGGTTATTATCAATAAAAGGAGTTGAGCAACTATGTATCAAGTGACGAAAGGCCAGTGGAGCGGACAAGATACATATATATTAAATAGCGATCAGCTTGCCGTTACGCTGCTGCCTGGGCTTGGAAATAATGTGATTCGAATTTGGGACAAAGTGCTAGAGCGCGATGTACTGCGTAAACCGGAAGAATCAGATTATGAGTTCTACATGCAGAAGCCTTATCACTTTGGGATTCCAATCTTGATCCCGCCTGGCCGTATTCGCAGAGGCAAATTCGAATATTCTGGCGTACAGTACCAATTCGACCAAAATACAGCCAACAATAATCATATTCACGGCCTGCACCGTACACAATCTTGGAAGGTTACCGATTTGCAGGAGCAAGATGATTACTGTTCGATTACGACAACCTTCTATACGAAAGAAGATCCAAATTGGATCCGTCAATACCCTACCCCATTGAAGCTCGAAGTCGTTCTTGAGCTCCGGGGCACAGAATTGAAGCAGACTCTGCATGTTCAGAATCTAGGAGAACAATCTGCTCCGTTCGGATATGGCGTTCATACGTGGTTCATGATCGATGGGACTCCAGATCAATGGAATGTACAAGTCCCCGTTGATGCAATCTATGCATTAGATGAAGAACTGATTACAACAGGCGAAGTTGTATCACTCGGTGAATTTAGCGAATTGCCTAACGGATTGAACTTACAAGGAGTCAACTTGGATACCGTCTTCCGCGGCACTCAAGATCAACCCTTCGAGGCTCAATTAACGCGCAATGACGGACTCAAGATCAAATATAGCGCAAATCAACCATACTTCAAACATTGGGTATTATATACAAAAGGTGAGGCCGATCAATTCATTTGCTTAGAGCCATACACCTGGTTAACCGATGCGCCTAACTCCAAATTCGGCAGTGATGTTACAGGATTAATCGACATGCAGCCGCAAGAGCAAATTGAGCTCACGATTACACTTGATATCGAACATCCATAACATAATAAAAAAGCAATGCCGGTTTACGCTTTACAGGCGATAACCATGGCATTGCTTTTTTTGATTCGAATTACATCCCATAAATACGTTGAATGCCTAATTCTTCGAACACAGCATCCATCGAAGATTCGAGGGGAGCGTCCGTAACACAAGCGTGCAATTGATCTAGTGGAGCTATCGAGAATAAAGAGGCTTTGTTGACCTTCGTGCGGTCGAATACCGCAATTGTATGCTTCGCACGGCTCATGAGCATTCGCCCTGTCTGTGCCTCGAGCTCAGAATACGTCGTAATCCCCTGCTCCGCAGATATCCCATCCACTCCAATGAATAACTTCTCAATATTCAAATGTGCGATCGTCTTCTCCGCAAGTGGTCCGCAAAGCTCAAAGCTCTTATTCCGCATAACCCCTCCGACGACAACGACTTGAATCCCTTCGCTATCAGCAAGTTCCATCGCGATATTGACAGCATTCGTGACGACGGTCACGCCATGACGCTGCTTCAGTTCCCTTGCAATGAGGAACGTTGTGGTACCACCAGTCAGACAAATGCTGTCTCCTTCTTCAATAAGCTCAACAGCTTTGCTGGCAATGGCTTCCTTCTCGAGCCACAAATGCTGCTTCTTCTCTGCAAAAGGCATTTCACGGATAGGAGAGATCCCATCGAATAGTGCCCCGCCAATCGTACGTATAATTTCGCCTTTGCGATCAAGCAGATCGAGATCTCGACGCGCCGTTGCCTCAGAGCAGTCGAACTGATCAATAATTTCCTGTATCGTGATACGACCTTGTTGTTTCAACAATTGCAACATTTGTTGTCTTCGTTGCTCGCCTTTGGAAGGGTTCAAGCCTGCCATCAATTATCACACCTACTATTTATATTTCTACGAATTGCGTAAGATTTCTTGGATCATCTGGATTAAGTCCTAATTTCATCGCTGTATAGTAGCCATTATACTGAATCCATGGTAAGTATAGCACACTTCTTGCTTCATCGCTAAGCGATTGTCCACCTGTTTCTAGTACAAGATCAGCAAAAGTGGTATCGCTTCCTGCAGCTGCCGTAATGATCACGACGGTTGCACCGTAGCCTTTCATTTCACGAGCGACTTTAAGCTCGAACTCACGTGCAGACTCCGACAACATTAATACAACTTGCGAGCCTGGTTCGATAATGGATTTCGGGCCGTGACGGAACTCAAGCGTACCGTAAGCCTCTGTCCATGTGCAAGTCATCTCTTTCAACTTCAAGCACGCTTCAAGTGCAAGTCCACCAAAGGCACCCATACCAAGGAACACTGTACGGGAGAATTCATGGGTCTGAACCCAATCTTTCATGACATCATCAGCTTTTTTGACCAGGGCTGCATCAAGGGCCAACACTTGCTCAAGTTCAGCCATTAATTCCGGTTTGCCTGCCACAAGAGCAATCGCTGCTTGCATCATGAATGTCATACTGCTAAGCGATTTCGTCATCACGGTACTTTTTTCTTTTCCTAATGGAGATAGAAGGCAATCCGTCATTTGCGCCATTTTACTCGTCTCATGACATGTGATACCGCAATGATCCCAGTTCGCAACGTCTTTGAACGAATCCAGAGCAATGATCACTTCATGAGATTCACCAGAACGAGATACCCCTACAATAAGAAGCTTCTTATTCACATTCAATGTCTGTTCACGGAACAAGAAGATGTCGGAGGATGGATACGCTGCCGCACTGCGTCCTGTCCATTTGCGGTAAGTAGCAGCCATTGTAAGCGCTTGATAGTAGGACGAACCTGATCCGATGAAAATAACTTCCTCGTACTTCTCATTTCCTATATATTGGGCCACCCAATCTTTCTGCTGTTGCAATTGTTCCCATGCTGCATTTAAAGCTTCGGCTTGAGCACTAATTTCCGTATACGTAAGTTCACCTGCACCAATTGACACTGTTAAAGTCCTCCTTTATAATCGAGTTAATGAAATTATAAATCATATTTTTGATTGTTTCAATCATTTTATTGGGAGGGTTTATGAAATGGGTCATTTGATATCATCAACAAGAATGCTTGAAGTCGCGCGGGCAAACGGATACGGTGTGACAGCCTTCAATGTCCATACATTAGAAATGCTGCAAGCCGTCGTCGAAGCAGCTGAGGAAGCACAAGCTCCACTCATTCTTCAGACAACGGTAGGAACTGTAAAACACTTAGGACCGGAATATATCGTAGCTGCTGCACAAGTCGCTGCCAAGCAGTCTTCCATCCCGATTGCACTGCATTTGGACCATTGTACGGACTATGAATTGCTTGTCCAATGTATTCGTGCAGGCTATACTTCCGTGATGATCGATGCGTCCATGCATCCATTCGAAGAGAACGTTCGCCGGACTGCTGAAGTGGTACGCGTTGCTCGTGCAGCAGGTGTGAATGTCGAAGCTGAGCTGGGCAAAGTCGGCGGCGTTGAAGATGACATTATCGTCAGTGAAGAAGATGCACGCCTTGCTGATCCTAACGAATGTGTGGAATTTGTAGAACGGACGGGTGTAGCTACATTTGCACCAGCGATCGGTACAGCGCATGGCATTTACAAAGGTGAGCCGAATATCGCATTCCATAAACTTGAGCAAATTTATAATCTCGTTCAAGTTCCACTTGTCTTGCATGGCGGTTCCGGTATCCCTGCTGAGCAAGTGAAACGCTGTGTCGCGCTGGGTATGGGTAAAATGAATGTTGCAACTGAACTGCGTATTGCATTCTCCGATGCGATTAAGCATATTTTCGAACAGAATCCTAATGAAAATGATCCGCGCAAATATATGGTTCCAGCAAAACAAGCTGTGAAGCAATTAGCTCTTGAGAAAATGCAGCTTACAGGTTGTGTAGGACGGGCGAAAGATGTCTACATCTAATCCGAATATGAATTCACGAATTGTGACCGTGACATTAAATGCAGCGATTGATAAGACTTACACGGTACCTCAATTTAATCTGAATTATGCCTTTCGCGTGAATGATATGGTAGCGACTGCTGGCGGCAAAGGAATTAATGTTGCCAGGGTCGCTTCGACCTTACAGCAGCCTGTTATCGCATCTGGTTTTGTTGCAGGTTCCCAAGGACGTTTCATTACGGAGGGACTGAATCAAGAAGGAATTACACATGATTTTGTTGAGGTTCCGGGCGAGTCGCGAGTATGTATCACCATCTTAGACCCTGCCAGACCCAATGAACAGACGGAGCTTCTCGAGCCTGGGCCGCGAATTACGCCAGACGCGATTGATGCGTTGTCGTTGAAATTGCAAGAGCTCGCGAAGACTTCTACCTGCATGGCTTTCTCAGGAAGCTTGCCGATGGGTTGTCCTACGGACACCTACGCAAGACTCATTCGGGATGTGAGGACCGGTAATCCGGATCTTCGGATTGTACTCGACGCAAGCGGTGATGCCCTCGTCGCTGGACTCGAAGCGAAGCCTTTCCTCATCAAACCTAATGAACATGAGATTGAGAAACTTGTCGGCAAGAGCATCCAGTCGCCTGATGAACTGCACGAGTGCATTCTCTCATTAATGGCTGACGGCGTCGATTGTGTCGTCGTGTCTCTAGGAAAAGACGGCGCGATTGCTGGCTATGAAGGCAAGCTATACCGCGTCACCTTCCCACCACTCGAGATTGTAAATCCCGTCGGAAGCGGCGACTCCATGGTCAGCGGTATGATAATTGCCCTAGAACGTGGCTATAGCATTGAAGATACGCTGCGACTAGGCTCTGCGTGCGGCAGTGCAAATGCGCTCATGATTGGTGCTGGCTCTGTTCAACCGATAGATGTCGAGCGATTGTTCGCGAATGTCCACGTCGAAGTAATTCCTGTTGAAGGCTAGAATATAATAGAACACCTCCAGAATTGATGTTCGATTCTGGAGGTGTTCTTCATTTTTGTACGTATGCGAATCACGAATTAAAATTAAATAATTATGAGTCCAAGTTCGATCCTGCATACACATTCGTATTACGTTGGTTCATTCGAATCATGACGTTCGCCATATTGTAATGCGATTCAAATTGTGCGCTTGCGATAAGCATCTGTTGGCGAATTGTAAAATCGAAACAAATTTCTCCGTGGGTCCAGCCCTTCTTGAAGTTCAAAGCCTCAATAGCCATATTGCGGAATGCTCTCTGCTGTGATGCATCTAGGCCCTTAGAAGGTCTACTCCCAGTGCTTTCGATACAATCAATCGGATTATGACGTATGCCAAATTTACCAATTGTATTGTTTCGAATTTGAAGGAATAATGTTCCCGAAGTTAAGGTACCTAGCTCCTCACCCAGTTCTTTAAACGCCATGTCTGTCTGTCTAGCAAGAGAAATTTGTTCTAAATTCAATTAATTCCCTCCCATTATGTTGTCAGTTTAGGTCATAATTTGTAGGACTTATTCCTCATTATACGGAAGAATTTTCCTTTTTACAACAATTTAATACATAATATTGGAATATATTTTAAATTGTGCAAATCGTTCTTATAGACCATATCTGAATTGACTGATATAATATGGATTAATCTTCCCATAAAGGAGCGTTCATATGAACTGGTTCCATTCTTTATCTTTTAAGCTTAAATTGCTAATTGGCTGTTACACGCTTGTAGGTATTTTCTCCCTTGCGACAATTATCCTACTCCTGACAGCTGGCGGTTCATTTATTCCCGGATTGATCGTCATTGTTGTGTTGGTCGCAGCTAGCTATCCGCTCATCAATTGGCTGGAACAGTTATTAACAGAACCGATTGTGAACATCTCTCGTGTTGCATTGAACATTTCCAAAGGGGACTTCTCCACCAAAATCAACGTATCATCGAATGATGCACTAGGACAATTAGGGCATTCGTTCAACAGTATGATCGATAAATTGAAAGAAATCCTGAATGATACATCGAATATTTCCCGACTCGTCGCTGACGCAAGCCGAGATATCTACTATAAGAACAACAACATGAAGCTTGTTATGGAACAAGTCGCCTCCTCTTCCAATGAGCTTGCTACAGGGGCATCGGAGATTTCGGAAGATGTCGCATCCGTATCGGAATCCATCAAGGATATCGAGAGCAAAGTCGAAGCTTATGCCCACTCGACCAAAGCGATGAATAATCGCTCCGAGCAGACGATCCAGCTCGTCGAGAAAGGTCGAAGCGCTGTCGAAAGCCAGAGCCACGGCATGGAGAAAAATATTGAAGCGACGGCGAATGTTGCGATGACGATAGAAGAATTGGCGAAGCAAGCCGATGGGATTACGAAAATTACGAGGACGATCTCTGAAATTGCTGAGCAGACAAATTTGCTATCCTTGAACGCATCAATCGAAGCCGCTCGTGCTGGTGAGCATGGCAAAGGATTCGCGGTTGTTGCTCAGGAAGTACGCAAACTGGCTGAAGAATCCTCCGCATCGACGAAAGAAGTCTTCCTACTCGTTCGCGGAATTGAGCAAGGTATTAAGAAAGCGATCACAAATATTCAGACGAATGAAAATATCGTTCAAATTCAGACCGAACTTATTCGTGAAACCGAGCGCGTATTCGCAGAGATTGTGAACAGCGTCAGATTCATTACAGAAGAAATTTATAACTTCTCCAAAGAAAGCGATGTCATGCTTGAAGGTGCACAGAAAATCTCAAGCACGATTGAGAACATATCGGCTATTACGCAACAATCTGCAGCTGGAACAGAGCAGGTCTCAGCTTCCATGAATGAACAGATTCAATCCGTTCTCGCCATGGTTGAGCAGACAGAGAAGATGCAGCAAGTCGTTGTTCAGTTGCAACGTACGATTTCCGTCTTTAAACTCTAATACATACATACGAATGAACAGGGCTGAACTTCAGTCCTGTTTTTTCAAATCAAATTATAGAAATGAGGCACCATAGATGAAAACACCTTATGAAATTGTAGATGCAACCTTAGCTGATCTGGATCGTATTGTTGAAATTTACAACTCCACCATAGCGGGACGCATGGTGACGGCGGATCTTGAGCCCGTCACTGTGGAGAGCCGTATGACATGGTTCGATGAGCATTCACCAGATTTCCGCCCTCTGTGGGTTTTGAAGCAGAATGGGCGAATTGCAGCATGGTTAAGCTTCCAATCCTTCTATGGCCGACCAGCATACAATGCGACAGCTGAGATTAGCATCTATATTGCTGAGGAATACCGAGGGCAAGGGATCGGAAATCTCCTCATTCAACGGGCGATTGAAGCATGTCCAAAGCTTGATATCCACACCTTGTTAGGGTTCGTATTCGGTCATAATGAACCTAGCTTGGCACTGCTTCGCAAGTTCGGTTTTGAGGCTTGGGGAACCTTGCCGCGGGTAGCGAATTTGGACGGGATCGAGCGTGATCTGGTGATCGTGGGGAGAAGAATTTAAATTAGGAGTGTGAGCATAGATGGGAGGAGATGGGGTCTCTCTACAGCCGATTCTTGTCCGCCCATTGCTTGATTAGATAAGTTGGATGCAATGGGCTCCCAAAGATCGGACGTAAACTCTTCCATGAGACCCCACCCTCCTCCTTTTAGCTCACAAGAGATTTAAATACTTCTACTCTAGGGGAGGAAGCCGGGAGTGTGAGCTATTGAGCATCCCATAGGGGAAGTGAGGGACTCCTTCCGGGCGCTTCTTGTCCGCCATTTACTTTGATGAGATAGAAGGCGGTAAATGGCTCCCAAAGATCGGACGCAGGCTCCTACACGAGTTCCCTCCCTTCCCTTTTATGCCCTATAGCTCACAAGAGATTTAAATTCTTCTCCGAAGTGGAGGAAGTAGGGAAAAGCAAAGGAGGCAGCGACCACGCTGCCTCCTTTTTGTTCAATTAATACTTCTTATACATGCCCACAGAACGAGGAGCCGTATGAGCAAAACCATATTTCTGATATAACTGATCCGCAGGAACATCAGCGATCAGACTCACATAGGAGTCCTTCGGTGCATTCGTATCCAAGTAATTCATGAGTTCAGCCATTATCGTTTTGCCATAACCTTTTCCTTGGTATGCTGGGTCCACGGCAATATCTACGATTTGATAAAAACAACCGCCATCACCAATGATCCTTCCCATTCCTATAAGCTGTTTATCCGCATTTCTCAACGATACGGCGAAGACGGAGTTTTTGCAGTCCGATCTTCGCACCTTCTATACTTTTCGGACTTAGTCCTGCTGTGACGCGGAGTGCCATATATTCATCTGCATCTGGTACCTGATGAATGACATCGATAGAAGGATTCATAGGCTTATTCTGTCATTGCCATGAACTCACGAACATCGGCGATCGAGAGATCTACTGCTTTTTGCCAGAATTCCGGCTTCGTCAGATCGACGCCTAAATGCTTCTGAGCCAATTCCTCAACCGTCATACGTGCTGTATCCCGCAGCAAATCGATATAACGCTGCTCGAATGCTGCACCTTCTTGCATCGCTTGCGCATAAATACCTGCGCTGAACAAGTACCCGAACGTATACGGGAAGTTATAGAACGGCACATCCGTGATGTAGAAATGAAGCTTCGACGCCCAGAAGTGCGGATGGTACTCGGAGAGTGCATCACAAAAAGCTTCCTTCTGTGCCGCCACCATCAGCTCATTCAATTCCTCAACTCCGACGAGTCCTTCTTTACGTTTCGCATAGAAACGCGTCTCGAACAAGAACCGTGCATGAATATTCATGAAGAATGCGATGGAGTTCTGAATTTTATTTTCGAGCAATGCCAACTTCTCATCGTCGCTCTTCGCCATCTTCACAACAGAATCTGATACAATCAATTCCGCGAAGGTTGATGCCGTTTCTGCCACATTCATTGCATATTCTTGCGCCATCGCTGGCAATCCATCGGTCACATGTTGATGATAGGCGTGCCCTAGCTCATGGGCTAACGTTGAGACATTTGAAGGCGTTCCCGCATACGTCATGAAGATCCGCGTCTCTTTGCTCACCGGCAATGAAGTACAGAATCCACCAGGACGTTTACCTGCACGATCTTCGGCTTCGATCCAACGCTTCTCGAATGCTTGAACCGTGAAATCCGCCAGTTTAGGGCTGAATTTGCGGAATTGTTCTTCAATGATCTGTGCACCTTCATCATAGGAAATCACTTGACTCGAAGCACCCACTGGTGCCTCGACATCCACCCAGCTTAGACGTTCCGTACCGAGAAGCTTCGCTTTCCGATTCAAATACTCGATGAAGATCGGTTTATTCTTAATGATGACATCCCACATGACATTCAATGTCTCTTCAGACATTCGGTTAATGGCAAGCGGCTCTTTGAGGATCGAATCCCAGCCGCGTTTCTCATATAATTTCAGACGGAACCCTGCCAAGTGATTCAAGGCATCGCCACAGAAATCTGCTTTCTCGCCCCATGCCTCTTCCCACTTTTTGAACATTTCAGCGCGAACTTCACTGCTGCCATCTGACAATTTATTGTACGCTTGACCGGCGGACAAATGCGTTGTCTTGTCGCCTTCTTGCCAAGGAATCTGTACGCTGCCGACAATTGTGTTATACAGCTCTCCCCATGCATGATACCCGGAAACCGCAAGATCCCCTGCAAGTGCTTCGAGCTCTGGAGACAGTTTTTCTTTGGCCCATTCGCGACGTTCATTCAAGTTAAATGCTACCTCAGCGATCTCTGACTGCTTCAGCCATTCGCTCCAGACTCCGTCATCCAACGAACGGATTTGCTCATCAAACACCGTCATGACGGACAACAACTGCGCATCGATTGTCGTAACACGTCCTACGAGCATGGTCGCTTTTTTATCCTTCTGATTCTCTGCTGTTAGACAAGAAGCGAAGGAAGCTGCCTCACGAACACGAAGCGTAATATCTTGAAGCGATTGAAGCGATGCTTTAAATGAATTCACGTCTGTAGAACCTGCAGCCGATGTTAGCTGTTGTTCGAGTCCCTTAATATCGCTCTCGATCTGTAGTAGAAATTGTGCGAACGAGTCCGAGGAGGATCCTCCTGCAAAGATGGATTCTAGATCCCATGTTTGTTGTAATGGTTGTTGCATGAATTTTTCACCTGTCCTTTTGTCCATTTCTGATGAATGGTATACTGGAATAGCATTGAATTGCATTTGAATTGACCCGAATTATTGTCCCACAAAGGAGGAACTGTATGAAACCTTTACAAATATCGCCTGAAACCGCTATCGCATTGTCTAAGAAGCTTGGTGTCCCGCTTGAGCATTTAATGCATATGCCGCAACATATTCTAATGCAGAAAATTGCCGATCTCGCCAAAGCTAATACAGCAATAACAGACGCCCCGTCTAAAGAGGATAAGCAATGATTCCGTTCGAAAATACATGGCCTTATGAACAGATCATGAACGATATTTACATCCACGCCTGCCCATTCTGTACCAAAGAGAATGTTCTCTTGCCCTTAAAGCCGAAGGAGCTGCAAGACATTCATGACGGGAAAAAGAAGCTGCTCGTCTTCCCATGCTGCTCGCATCGTGTTACCTTGGTCGATATGGATCATGACTATCTGCTAGCATCGGAACCTCTACGAGGACGGCGGTAGACTGGGAATCAAGATGAAGACGCAACAAAGCCGCAATCCAAACCTAGGACATTCCATTCTTCATGGTACGTGCGGCTTTTTGTTGCGTCCATTATGTATACAAGCACTACTTACTTCGCTTCGCTCATTTCCTCAGACAAATCCATATGCTGCTCCTGCATTTCTTCGCGAAGGAGTTTCCACTGTTCACGTGACGCATGAATCATCGCAGAATCAACAATATTCTTATCGTTGATTACACGAGAGAACCATTTCACGGCTTCATGATTGTTACCCACGCGGCGATATAATTCTCCGATGAGATACAATAACCTCGCGTTATTCGCACCCACCCCATCCAGCTCATAAACATGAATATACGCCTCAAGCGAGAAATTCAGGAATCTTTGCTCTTGTTCGGTATTCTCTTGATAACGATAGAGCCATGCAATATGCTGCAGCAGACTGGCAATAAGCCTTTCAGAATCTTGAATCGTCTGCGCGCACAAGAGCGCAAGTTGATAGGTCTCAAGTGCTTTCTCCCATGTCCGTTCCCCACCATACTCACGCTGGACCCAGCGCGGCTGAATTTGTTCAGCAAATGCTTTTCGCTGCTTATCTGTCAGCTTTTCCGTCCCATTCTCCGTCGAAGCATAGCCGCAATTCGGACAGACCCGTACAACATAATAATCCGGATTGGCATCTTTATAATGCGAACAGAAATCGGTATCTGTCTTGTACGGTTTCTTAAGACTTTGGCGTACGCGTGAAGTACGATATTCCATTTCACAGAAAATACAGTTCACTTTAATTTGATAAAGCGGTTCGAGCGCCATGTGCATGCCTCCAATACTGTCTAAGGTGTATTCACAAAATGATAAGCCGGACCTGATAATCTCTCTAACACAAAATTGCGCAGACTATCCTCAATTTCAATTTCTTGTAGCGCTTCGTTCATACACTGGAGCCAAGCATCCGCGTGCTCCTTCGTTACCGGGAAATGCATATGTCTAGCCCGCATCATCGGATGTCCGTACTGATCAGAGTATAAAGAAGGGCCTCCAAAAAACTGGCTCAAGAACATATACTGTTTCTCTTGCACAGGCATAATATCTTCTGGAAACAGCGGTCCGAGCAGCGCATTGCGCTGCACGCGTGGATAGAAGGCTGCCACCAAGCGACGAACAGAATCCTCACCACCCAAAGCTTCGTAAATTGTACTATTCGGTTTCACGTTCCACCCATCCTCTCTTTATCTTCGTTGCCTCATTATTATAACAAAAATAAACGCGCTGCATATCTGCTAAATGTTACTCGAGTATACGCAAAAGAAATCCGTGCCTCATAGACACGGATTTCCTTATCTCTTAGCCTCAGGCAGTCAGATAACAGCCCTACATCATGGTTCTAAAGGTCTAGCTATCCCACTCTTCTTCGCCGGGTGTTAAAGACGCTCTAATAACATAAACAAAAGCACATACGAGAATGCCCGCCACAAGACTCATCTTCATCACACCACTTTCTAAAAAATGTATTTCTGCCGTTGACCCCTCTTTTTTCGTATATAGTTCTATTGTAGCATAGGATGCGAAAAATTAAACGTGTTTTGTAACCGTTTTCTTAAACTATTTTTCATCCCTTGTCCTATCCAAGGGTCATGTTTGTCCTGCTTTTTTCATATATTGACTAGGAAGTACTCTAACATTTTGACGAGCAGGAGGCTTACCCATTTGCGATTACGATTAACAATGACACCTATCATTGCTTTGATAACATGTGCAATTGTCGTATTCATGATCATTTTTCCGAGCGCGACCCTGGAATCCTCAGTTCGCGGTCTTGCCATTTGGTGGGATGTCCTGTTTCCCGCTCTGTTTCCCTTCTTTGTCATTTCGGAAATGCTGCTCGGCTTCGGAATTGTCCATTTCGTAGGTACCCTATTGGATCCGCTGATGCGTCCGATTTTTCGCATTCCTGGGACAGGCGGGTTCGTCGTTGCGATTAGCTTCGCTTCCGGCTATCCTGTAGGTGCCAAATTAACGGCTCAACTCTGGGATCAGAAACTGGTCAATCGGGAAGAAGGGGAACGGCTTGTCGCCTTTACGACAACTTCGGACCCGATCTTTCTCATCGGTGCTGTATCTGTTGGCTTTTTCCAAGATGCCCGTGTTGCGCCTATTCTTGCACTTGCTCACTATGGTGCGGGGATACTTATTGGTTTTCTTATGCGATTTCATGGTGCACGTTCATCTTCGACGAAGCCCATGCAGCCCTCAACGGGAGTATCCAGTGAAAGCCGCATCCGACTTGCCATTCGCGCGATGCATCAGGCACGTCTTCGTGATGGCCGAGATCTAGGGAAGCTATTGAGCGATTCCCTCCAATCCTCCCTGAAGCTCATGATGGTCGTCGGCGGACTTGTCGTCTTTTTCTCTGTTATACTCGAATTACTCACCTCCGCACACGTCATGAACGGCATGTATAGTCTGATTCAGTCCATCTTGGGGTTGTTCGGCATGCCACCTGAAATGTCCAAATCGATTATGAACGGCATCTTCGAGGTTACACTCGGTGCAAAATCGGCCGGAACCGCGGGAATCGATATTCCGCTTGTTACCAAGCTTGCCGTTGCCGCATTTGTTCTTTCTTGGGGTGGGCTATCCGTACACGCCCAAGTTGCAAGCATTCTGAACGCAACGAACTTACGCTACTGGCCTTTCCTCATCGCAAGATTCGCACACGGGATCCTCGCCATGATCTTTGTCTTCTTATTCTACAAATCCTGACAAACAAACATTGTATTCTCTCTGCAGATTGATTATGATCTAATGAGGCAAGCATATCATTTTCACAAGACAAAGGGGCTCTTATTCCATTGAGATACAATGTGCAAAATCGTAATGATGAAATATCCAACCAACTCACAGCGAATTTTCATCGCTTGGCTGCGGATCGCGGTATGAAATTTGATGAGGAAGCACCCGAAGTTGTCGTATCGATCGGCGGCGACGGCACGATGCTGCACGCTTTTCATAAATATAGCGATCAATTGGATCGTATTTCTTTCGTTGGGGTCCATACGGGGCATTTGGGCTTCTATGCCGATTGGCAAGCCGATGAACTAGAACAGCTCGTTAACTTGATGGCAGGTACGAAGCTCCCAGACTCGATTACACCTCGCATTGTACAATATCCGCTCATTGAGCTAGAGATTGTCAGCGAACATGGCCTCGAGAAATATCAAGTACTGAATGAGTTTACGTTAAAAGGGGTCGACGGTACACTCGTAGCCCAAATCGATATCAATGATCAAATATTCGAAATGTTCCGTGGGGATGGCATCTGTATCTCAACACCATCCGGCAGTACGGCTTATAACAAAAGTGTCGGCGGCGCTCTGATCCATCCGAGTATTGAAGCACTGCAAATCGCCGAAATTGCGTCCATTAACAACCGGGTATATCGTACGCTGGGTTCCTCGCTGATTCTGCCGAAGCATCATCATTGCGATATTTACTCCAGCAAAACTCAACGTCTTATCTTATCACTCGATCATTTAACCATCGCGGTAGATCAACTACAGTCCATTCGTTGTGCTGTATCCGCTCAAAAGGTAAGCTTTGCAAGATTTCGTCCGTTCCCCTTCTGGAATCGGGTCAAACAAGCCTTCATCGGGCAAGGCTTTCAATAAGTAATTAACATTCAAACCAGGTCTGCGTACAACGAGATCTGGTTTTTTATTATGAAATATGTCCCAATGAAAAAAAACGAGACTCCCTATTCGGAAGTCCCGCTGCTCGCTTGTACGAGTGGTTGTGTTGATGATGATGGTTGTTGGCCTTTTTCTGCTTTCTCAGGCTTGCTGTCAGCCTTATTATCAACCTTTTGTTGCTGTTGCTGAGTCTGCTGCTGTTTCTTCGCATGCTGCTGCTTCTGCGCGGGCTGCCCGCCGCCATCCTGCTGCACCTTTTCAGGTTTATCCGATTTCTCGGACTTCTCGGACTTCTCGGATTTCTCTGGCTTGTCCGTCTTCTCTGTCTTTTCTGGCTTCTCAGGTTTGTCAGATTTCTCTGGCTTCTGCTCACGTACTTTCTCCACCACGAAATAAGCACATCCGAAGTTGCAATACTCATTAATGTAATCGACCATACTGGCAATCATCGTATCCTTGGTCGCTTTGGAGTTATTATCTCGGAAAAAGCCTTTAAGTCTGAGCTGATTGTATCCCCAGTCGCCAATGATGTAGTCGTAACGGTCGAGCACATCACTATACCGTTCTTTGAACGCTTCTGGGTTCCATCCGTTCTTATGATCCGTTATTACCTCATACGTTTTGCCGGTGATATGAATCAAGCCTACCCTCTCCTCGACCCTATGAACTGATTAACACTACATATAAGCTTATACTTGTTGTGCTGCATCTGCCTTCGACGCAGATTGTACTTGCTCATGTGCATGGTACGAACTACGAACTAATGGTCCGGATTCCACATGGCTAAATCCACGCTTCATGCCTTCTTCCTTCAATTTCGCGAACTCGTCTGGATGGTAATATTTCTCGACATTTAGATGCTTCTTCGTCGGCTGCAAATATTGACCAATCGTTAAAATATTACAACCCACGGTACGCAGATCATCCATCGTCTGAAGAATTTCATCCCATTCTTCGCCAACGCCAAGCATAATACTTGATTTCGTCGGGATCTGTGGCTGCATCTCTTTCGCACGACGCAACAGCTCCAGCGTACGATCATATTTCGCTTTGGCACGTACACGATCCGATAGACGTTCAACCGTCTCGACGTTATGATTCAGAATATCTGGCTTCGCATCCATTACCACGCGCAGCGCATCCTCATTCCCCATGAAATCTGGAATCAATACCTCGACACTGCAGAACGGCATTCTACGGCGAATCGCCTTAACGGTCTCTGCGAAGATCATCGCACCGCCATCTTGCAAGTCATCACGCGCAACCGAAGTGACGACGCAATGCTTAAGTCCCATCTGTTCTGTAGACTCAGCGACCCGTTCCGGCTCTTGCAAGTCAAGTTCCGTGGGCAATCCCGTATTTACCGCACAGAAACGGCAAGCCCGTGTACAAATATCCCCAAGAATCATGAATGTAGCTGTTCGATTCGCCCAGCATTCATAAATATTCGGGCAACGTGCTTCTTCACATACTGTATGCAATGTTTTGGAACGCATCATATTTTTAATTTCGGTATAATTCTCACCGGTTGTAAGTTTTATTTTGATCCATTCTGGTTTACGTTCTCGCTGTTCCGTTGTCATGCTGCTACCTTCTTTCGTATAACAATCACATTTGATTTGGCTCATACCTTCGTAATTATACCACATAATTAGCTTGGATAAAATGAACATCCTTGATTCAACCTAATGATATGATAAAAAAATTGGAGGGAACTGTTTGTGCTCTGGAACCATCGAACGTTACGGATCGGCTTACGTTGTCTGGCTGCGACAACAGCAATCAGTCTGTCGATTGTCTTGATTGACACCACTTCCCATCGTATAGCAGCACACGCTAAAGTTTACACTGAGCAAGCATCACAGCCGGACTCAAAGGAAGAGACTCTACGTAAACGAAAAAACATTTATGACAATATTCAAGCTAAGACACGTCTTTCCTGGAATCGACTGGCTGCCATTGACCAATATGAGCGCACGATTGCGAAGACACCGAAAAAGTCGGCTGCTACTACCATTCAACAACAAGCTACCAATCGAATTACCGCAATAGCTATTCAGGAACCGGCATGGAGCGGCTGGCTAAACCCAGACTATGCAGATCAGAATCCGAAGTCAATCTCGATCTATTCAGGACTTGGCAAAGACGGCTCCGGTGATGGAATTGCAGATCCGACCAACGATCTCGATCTCCTCTATAGCATCGCGTCCTACGTTAGCAGCTATGGCACCTCAGCGGACGATTTCAGCATCGGACTCTGGAATTATTACCATAACTCGAACGCTGTGACACGTATTAATCAGTTCGCCAACATCTACGCGACATTCGGCTATGGAGCCCTTGATGAGCATGCTTTCCCTGTCCCGCTTCATGCGGATTATTCATACCGCAGCACATGGGGGACTTCCCGCAGCTGGGGCGGTTTTCGTATCCATGAGGGAACGGATATCTTCGCAAGATATGGTGTACCTGTACGCAGCACCTGCTATGGGATCGTAGAGACAAAGGGTTGGAATCCATTTGGAGGCTGGCGCGTTGGAATTCGTGATTTGAGTAATTATTACCACTACTATGCGCACTTATCAGGATTCGAGAAGACGCTGAAAGTCGGAGATCTTGTCAAGCCAAGCCAAGTCATTGGCTGGGTCGGCAGTTCGGGATACGGCAAACCCGGTACACAAGGAAAATTTCCACCGCATCTGCATTATGGAATTTACCGTGATCGTGGATGGACAGAGTGGTCCTTCGACCCTTATCCACTCCTACGTAAGTGGGAGAACGATGAACGACGCGCATTGAAAAAGGCAGGCAACCAATAGAGGTTGACTGCCTTATTTTTCGTTCCAACAGAGAGATTATTTCTTGCCTTCTTGATTTGCATTAACATCGACAGCAACATCCGACGGTTGTTCATGCGAATCGGTAATGACCGTTGTCGTCGTGCCTTGTGATTTTTTCGATGCATCCTGTTCCGAAGAAGGTGTGTTAAGACCCGGTAACGCCAGGCTAGGCGCTCCACCACTATTGTCACCTATGGCTTTACCTTTATTGTCATAATAATATTGCGGAACATTGCCAACCACCATCATATAGGAGATCGGTATATTAGACTCGACCACTTCGGGTTCGGTATCGAACGGAATAATGATGGATACCTCTGCTACAATACGGATGTATACTTCGACCAGAACCATATTAATGCCTGCATCCTGCTGTTTTGTATTCAACTCCACTTTTACGGCGCCTTGCGGTTCTAAGCGAATTGGAATTTGAGGCCCGAAAGAGGCAATCACGGCGCTCCCTAATGCTTGACCGAGCGGAATATGCTCGTTCAAATCTTCAATGTTCTTCAAGGTACCCTCGACAACCTCTTTGGTACGAGAAGTAATTCGCATATTCTCCGCATAATTCATCATAAATCCAGCGACCTTGCCATCCCGATCCGTCTTCCAATCAATCAAATTCTGAAAGTTACTGCCGCTGGCAATTTGTTCCGAGATCGCATTATTGATGGCCTGGGTCGCGATTTGTTTAATCCGAATTTTGGCTAACGCCATAATTGGCGGCTTTAGATTTTTCTCTAAGAATATTAAAGATTGCAGCGATAGTAAGGTAAAGACAACGAGTGCGATAAAGAACAGCTTTCGTTTGCTCCCGGGCTTGCGAGTAGGCTTGCTTCGCCACCCTTTCCTAATCTGCATAGGCGTTCCTCCTGTGGGACACATCATACCGTTAACTCTAACAGTCTATGCGGCATGGCCCAGAAAAAGAAGAACAGGCTATCAGTGATAGTTCAAAAGTCATCTTTTGCCCACGAAGTGCTACAAGAAGCGAATTCGACATCGAATCTTGCGTTCATCCTTCTTCAGATTCTCACAACCTTAGCTGATACTTACGAAGCAAGTTTTCTTTGAAAACTCTTAGGTGCTGAAAAGCCGACTTTTTGAACACGCATTATATTCTTTTGCATCGCTTCGACATGAAGAAGAGCACGGCATACACCCGTGCTCTTCCCTTCTGATCATCATATGCAACTATGTAAATCGCCGTTGCCTAAGCGCCTCATATAGCAATACGGATGTCGCCATCGCAACATTAAGCGATTCCGCACGGCCCGGCATCGGGATAATAATCCGATCATCGACATAGGCTTCTGCCTCTGCCGATACCCCCTTGCCTTCATTCCCGACGAGCAACCATATCGATGGACGAAAATCATAGGCATAGCACGTGTGCTCCGCTTGCAAGCTGGTACTCACAATCCGTGCGCCACCTTGCTTGGCTGCAGGGAGTAATTCATTCAGATTCCCTTCCAGAATCGGCAAATGAAACATTGAACCCATCGTTGCGCGAATCGTCTTCGGATTGTACAGATCCACTGTGCCTTTCCCGAGAATCACTGCATCAGCCAGCACAGCATCCGCACTGCGAATGATCGTACCGAGATTGCCTGGATCTTGTACGCCATCTACGACGACGACTAGCGCATTCTCTCGTTCCATGAATGCGCCCATGTCCGAGCTTTGCTTGTGAACGACTGCGAAGACAGGCTGCGGCGTCTCGGTCGAACTGCATTTGGTGATGATCGCTGACGTAACACCGATCCATTCCACATCCAAGTGTGATGCCGTCAACTTCTCAATTTCCGCAGGCATGCCCTGTTCCAAGCTATACACGATACATTCAACCGATGCACCTGAGATGAGCGCTTCCTGTACCAGATGAATGCCTTCAATAATATATTTGTGTTCTTTATCTCGCGTTTTTTTCTCCAGAAGCTGCGCCCATTGCTTCACCCGCGGATTCTGTAAAGATGTAATTTCCATGTACCCCTCACCCATTCGAATAGTGAATCTCCATCTTCTGAAGATCTTTGTTAGCCCCGACAATAATGAGAATATCATCGGATTTGATGCCATCATCCGCATTTGGAGAAATGTTCATTTTCCCATTATTTTTAATCGCCATGACGTTGCACCCGAATTTCGCACGCACATCTAATTCCTTCAAGTTCTTGCCTACCATCTGAGGCGCGGCTTGCATCTCGATAATACTATGATCACTCGACAGTTCGATAAAATCCATAATGTTCGGGGAGACTAAATGATGCGCGACGCGAAGTCCCATATCCCGCTCCGGATAAATGACTTTATCCGCCCCAATTTTATTGAGCACTTTTCCGTGTAATTCATTCTGCGCTTTGACAATAATCCTTGGAACACCAAGATCTTTAAGAATCAACGTTGTCAAAATACTGGATTGAATATCTTGTCCAATCGAAACAACAACCACATCGAAGTTACGAATACCGAGTGCTTTTAACGCTTCTTCATCTGTCGAATCGGCAGATACGGCATGTGTGACAATATTGACGATATCCTGCACACGACCTTCATCACTATCGATCGCTAGAACCTCAAACCCCATATCGCTAATGGCACGAGCCACACTAGAGCCGAATCGCCCCATCCCAATGACTGCAAATTGTTTTTTAGCCAATTCTGTCACCTTCCCCGTAGAAATCTCAATTGTGCTTATTATACCACACAACCTTCGAACGCATAAAAGCACATTTTCTCAAGAATCATTCCGGTTAATCTTGGGCATAGTACACAAGAATCCACTCTGGAGGTGCAAGTACATGGGTATACAACTGGATTTGCGACAAGCTATTCTCCGTAAAGTACAGAATAAGACCGATGCCGAGATTGCCGACATGATTGAGGATTCAATCGATTATGACGAAAAGGCGCTTCCCGGGCTTGGCGTGTTGTTCGAGTTGATCTGGAAACAGGTTGATGACAAGACACATCATGAGCTTATCCATGCGCTGCAAGAGAAGCTCTCCACCGACGCCCCCGCTCACTCGTAAATAATCGCGAACCTTTCCCTATATTGGGAAAGGTTTTTCACATTTTCATCACATTTCTATGCAACAAATTTCGTAGAAAAGAGAAACGAAAAGCCTTCTGATACGTTCTAGTATAGTATTTACATAAAATAGGGTTCAGAAAGGTGACTTCTTTTTGAGCTGCCTTTATGGCGATGAAGGGGAAGTTGATAGATTCTTCGTCTAATTCCATAGCACCATACTAGAAAGGAGGCTGCATCTTGCTGCGTGTAGAACATTTATCCCACGTCTTTCGCAACGGGAGCGAAGACACCCCAGTCCTCAGAGACATTAATTTCACAATACATAAGGGCGAGATCGTCGCACTGCTCGGCAGTTCCGGTTCTGGTAAATCCACGCTGCTCAACTTGATGGCAGGTCTGATGAAACCGACAGAAGGAACGATCTTGATTGCGGATCAAGCCATTGAGAAGATGAGCGAAAATAAACTGGCCGAATTTCGGCGTACGAACATTGGCTTTATTTTTCAGGCCTATGAATTAATCTCGCACATGACCGTACGCGAGAATGTGGAGCTTCCTCTTGTATTCCAAGGGGTCAAGCCTAGCAGCCGTAAAGAGAGAGCTATATCCCTGCTCGAGAAGGTTGGACTCAAAGAAAAGACCGAGATGTTCCCTTCTCAGCTCTCCGGTGGACAGCAGCAGCGTGTCAGTATCGCGCGATCGCTTATTACGATGCCTTCCATTGTGTTCGCAGATGAACCTACAGGGAACTTGGATACAAAGACAGAGAATGAAATTATCGATCTACTCGTTGAATTGAACCAATCGCTTCAGCTGACCTTCGTCATCGTCACTCACGAGAAGGAAGTTGCTGATCGTACGAAAAGGATCATTCAATTGCGGGATGGCTATTTGATCGACCAGACGGTTGAGACGGGAGGTCAGGCCACATGAGAATACGCGATTATTTGAACATTGGTTGGGACCAGCTCAAACGGCGCAAAGTCGTTACGGCCATGTGTACCATCGGAATCGCCATCGGTTCCGCTGCTATTATCGTTGCCTTATCCTTAGGCGAGTCCGCACAGCAATACGCGCAGGAACAAGTCAATTCTTTTCTCAAAATTGATGAGATTACGATAACGAATGAAGCTAACACCTCTCAAGATAGCAGTTCATCCGATTCAGACCGTGGCGTCATTACGAAACAGAAGCTCGATATTATTGCGCAGCTTCCTCATGTCAAGGCCGTAGGAACCTACAAAAGTATTGGAAACTTCGGATTCAGTGTCGATGAGACCAAGGAAGGACGTCTAGAGCTGACTGCGACCAATTTGGAATCGCTCGAAGCGTTCGATAACAAATTCAAGCAAGGCGGCATCTCGGAGCAAGAGAATACCGTCGTGCTCAGTTATGGCGCGATGATGGGGCTTATGGATCAAGAAGCGATGGAGGCAAGGGACAAGCAAATCCGGGCCAACCCGAATGATGAAGCCCTCTGGGAGCAATTCCGAGAAATGGATAAAATCGTGACACCACTCTACCAGAAGCAGTTGAAGCTGAAAGTCGACGTCACCCAAGATCTGAACAATCCCAAAATCGTAGAAATCCCGCTCCGAGTTGTTGGCGTGCTAGCCAAACCATCTGGTGTATCGGATAATCAAGTCTCCTGGATGAAGGATGCTTATATCTCCCATGCACTAGCTGATCAAATTACCGACTTAATGAAAGCTGCGCGACCTGGCACCGAACTTTCTCCAGAGCTAAGCGCAGAATTCAACAAAGCTGTCGTCAAAGTCGATGACATCAAGAATGTCGAGACATTAGACAAAACGATCAAGAAACTAAGGTTAACACCTCAGAACAATTTACATCAGCAGGATCGACTCGCAGAACAATTCGCCATCGTTCGTACTGTTGCACTTGGGGTCGGGTTATTCGTCTTGTTCATTGCATCCATATCGATTGTTGTTGCCATGACCATGTCAACCTATCAACGAAGAAGACAGATCGGGATTATGAAGGTGCTTGGTGCGAACCTCGCGCAAATCCGCAACATGTTCATCGTAGAATCGGCACTCCTCGGACTTGTCGGCGGTGTGTTCGGCATTCTATTTTCCTATTGGGTCGTCTGGGGGATTAATGCACTCCTCATGGCAACCGAGGGCGGAGACCAGAGCATCCTCTTTATTTCCACCTGGATTCTTGGCGTTGGCATTTTCTTCGCCGTCCTGACCGGCATACTATCTGGCATTTACCCAGCGATCAGCGCATCGAGAACGGATGCTCTAACAGCCATCAAACGAGACTAGAACACGAACTATTACAGGAGAGTGACATCGATCATGAAAAAGAAAATATGGCTTGGGATCACGGCCTTAATCATTATTGGGATTAGCTTCGGTCTCTACAGCCTCAGCTCGCCGAAACCGCCTGTTGTTGCCGATGGGCTGGACTCGGCCTTGCAATTTGAAGTTACCAAAGAGAACTTATCCAAGACCATTGATGTAAAAGGCAAGTCCTCCTACCTCAATGAGACGGTCATTTATGCTCCTTATGACGCTTCCATCCTCAAATGGAATGTCAAGGACGGCATGCAGATCAAGCAAGGAGCGACGTTATTTTCCCTTGATCGTACGAAGATACATAATGAGATTGCGCAGCTCGAAGCGCAGCTTCAGAAATCTGCTCTTGAAGCCAGACTTAGTGACCTTCAGGCCAATGTTGCGGATACAGAAGCCACGTTAAGCCTATCTGAGGCGGACGCAAAGCGTGGGTTCGTGGAACGTGAGAAGAACAAAATTATGAATGAGCTGAACCAAGTGAATGACCAGATCAGCAAGACAGAGCTGGATTCGAAGCGCAAGAAGCTGCAGCAATCGGATTTCAAGACGCCAGCTTCCGGGATCTTCCTGTTCGATGATGCGAATGCGATTCCGAAGTCGGTGCGTGAGAATGACCGAATCGGTAAAATTGTCGACTTAGATAAGCTTCAGCTCGTGAGCTATGTCGGCGAACAAGATGTCTTTCAGATCAAAGAAGGCATGCCTGTCAAAGTAAAAATCAATGCGCTCAAGAACGTTACGCTTACCGGGAAGGTCGTTAGCGTATCGAAATTCGCGAAAACAGGCACCGAGCAGAATGCCTCCCAATCCGCACAGTTCCAAGTGAATATCAGCCTGTCCAAAAATGAAAACCTCATCGCGGGTCTCAGCTTAACGGGATCCATAGAGGTTGCAAATAAACCGGATGTATTGGTCATTCCGACAATTGCTGTACAACGTGAGAAAGATCAATATTACGTTATGCTCAAATCAGGAAATGGTCTGGAGAAGAAGTATATCAAAATTGGCCTTGAAACGCCGGATAAGACGGAAGTCGTTGAAGGATTGAAGGAGAAAGACACGGTTGTATTGCAGTAGATGAACCGGAATTATATTAATATTTCATACAAACCGATAAGGCACAACAGGATGCCTGCTAACACATTGGAGTAACGCCCGAACCATGTTCTAGCCATTCTCCTGCCGACGTTGGAGCCTACGCCGATGAATAATATAGAGAGTATACCAGTGATTACCGTCGTCCAGAGCGCTGATATTCCTGTTGCGCCGGCGCCAATGCCGGTAGCAATATTATTCAGCGTAAGCGCTAGGCCAAGTGCTAGAGATTCTTTCCATGAAATCACTTGATTATGATCCTGATCCGCATGGATCGGATTGCGCAGTACCTCAGATAAGGTAGGAGCTTCAAGCTCCTCCTTGGAGTCTGAGGACCGTATACTTCCCCATAGCGTCCAAATCCCGATAAGAATAATAACAAGCGCTCCTGACAAATTCGCCATGTCGCTTGAGATGAATTGGACCAGCCATTCACCCATCCGCATCGAGAAATAAGTACCGATCATTGTGATACATGCAATCAGAATATTCGGTAGCCAAGGAATTCGAGTTCTTTTCATTCCAAAAGACAAACCAATCCCCAAATTATCCAAATTGGAAGCAACTGCAAACATAATCACAGATATCCAATGCATATTCAATCACCTCTTCTATATCCCCTCCTACTCTATGCCCATTGTAAGAAGATGTGACAGAAACCGATATCTATTATCCAAATTGGATTGTGTCCGTCGAAGGAGCCACTACATTAGCATGAGGATCGATCTGCTCCATCAGCTTGATAAGCGCTTGCCGTTGCTGTTCCTCAAGCTCATTCGCCATAGCGCCTAACTCCGGACGCAACTGAAATTCAATCGACGTATCCCGCTTCAGCCACGCCGTATTCCTTCTTGCCGCACTACGCTGTACATCCTCGATCGTTGCCATAGGAACCGCGTGCGCTTCACCATATGCTGCAGAAATCGCAGCTTGACGGTACGATTGACGCAGCTCGAGCACAGGTCTGATCGTACCGATCCCAACCGTTACATTCGTTCCATACATGTAATCCAAGAGCTTATAGAGGCGTTCAGCACGTAATAATGCAGCTTCACCTAGCGAGGTCTGATCATCTTCAGTGATGAAGAAAACCGTCATATATCGATTCATCATAGGGCTAGATACACATGGAGCTAGCTGCTTCGCAAATTGATTCACAGCATCATAATATCTAGATAAGCGCATATGATTCTCCGTCGGGCTAATCCCCTCAATCTGGGGGAAAGCAATCATCATTGCATACCCTGTATTCCATTGAAGATTGAGAATTTCTGTAAGCTGCCGGAACTTGGTATCCTGCATCGCCTCCATCATAAGTGAAATGGCCAATAAATTCTCAGTAATCGAGATTAACGTTGTTGTAGGCTTCGAAGCCATACGGAGCTCTAACCGCTTCCATTGCTCCAGATCTAAATCCTGTACCTGTCTGCGAAGTGCATTTAGTAAGTCTTCATCCGAATCCCGAGCGTCCCGGAAAGCGTATAATATCCTGCATTGAGGGGCGAGCTGCTTCATCGCACAAGAGCGATCAACATCTGTATCATTCAACAACAGGATATCGATTCCCCTCTGCTCGATACACCGTATCATTATCTCTTCGTTTTCTACTCGAAGGAGCTGGAATATCCCTGGCAACCGCCGAGTAATGAGCTCCTCTAACCTATCCTGTTCCTCAGGCTCATCGTTTACGATGAGTAACCGATACATAGTAATTCCCTCCTTAGCTGCAATCCATAGTACCTGCTGCTGCGCTTTTTTCGCCTCACCCTCTTTCCTTGGATGCGCTTTCACGAATTGGTAATATGATACAGTTTATCATAAAAAAATAAGGTTATCGATAGCCAAAGCTGATCGATAACCTTAAGTTTTGATGAATGTTTTGTTACGGTGCTGTTTCAAGGAATTTTGCCGTTGGATTCTTGTCCATTGCCGTCCGCATCGCGTATTCATTCTCGAAGAGGACAACATAATTGCCCTTCTTATCCGTCACGAGCTGTGAATTAATACGGAACTTGCCTGAATCGATTTTATTCTCCTCATCGACAATCCAACGAGCAAATTGATATGACATACGCTGCAATTGCACATCGACGCCATACTCGCCCTTCATCCGGTATTCGAATACCTCGAATTGGAGTTGTCCGACGACGCCTAGGATCGTCTCATCGAAGCCGCTAGCCGATTGGAAGACCTGAATCGTACCTTCTTCTGTCAGCTGGTCAACACCTTTTTGATATTGCTTATGCTTCAATGCGTTCTTCACCGTTACTTTCGCGAAGATCTCCGGCGAGAACGTCGGCAGCTCATCGAATACAACCTCACTGCTCTGACTTAACGAATCTCCAATACGGAATATACCTGGATCGAATAAACCAATAATATCCCCTGGATATGCATATTCAACAATATCCCGGTCTTGTGCAAGGAATTGCTGCGGTTGCGACAGCTTAATGTCCTTACCCGCACGTACATGGCGTACGCTCATGCCGCGTTGGAACTTCCCAGAGCAGATACGCAAGAAAGCAATACGGTCACGGTGAGCCGGGTTCATGTTCGCTTGAATTTTGAAAACATATCCTGTGAACTTCTCATTCTCGAGCGGATCGATTGAACCAGCCGTACTGTTACGTGCTGTTGGCTTCGGTGCAAGCTCCAAGAAGTTCTCGAGGAATGTCTGCACCCCGAAGTTATTAATCGCGCTTCCGAAGAATACAGGTGTTAATTCACCGCGTTTGACTTTCTCGAGATCGAACGGATCACCCGCAACATCTAACAGCTCGAGCTCCTGACACAATTGATCATGCAAGAATTCGCCCGCCATCTCACGAATGACTGGATCCTCGTAGCTATCCACCTTGCGAACTTGAATTTCGGAATGATCATTTCCTTGGAACAATTCCACTTGGTTATGGACACGATCATAGACGCCGCATAAGTCACGGCCTGTGCCGATTGGCCAGTTCATCGGTACCGAACGAATGCCAAGCACTTCCTCCAGCTCTTCCATCAGTTCGAATGGGCTGCGGCCTTCACGGTCCAATTTGTTAATGAACGTGAAGATTGGAATCCCACGCTTCGCGCAGACTTGGAACAATTTCACGGTCTGAGCCTCGACCCCTTTGGCGACGTCAATCAACATGACTGCGCTATCCGCAGCTGTCAGCGTACGGTACGTATCTTCACTGAAGTCTTGGTGACCTGGCGTATCCAGAATGTTAATCCGATGACCTTTATAATCAAATTGCATCACAGAGGACGTTACCGAGATACCACGCTGCTTCTCGATCTCCATCCAGTCCGATGTTGCATGCTTGCTTGCCTTACGCGCTTTTACCGATCCCGCTTCGCGAATCGCGCCCCCGAATAAGAGCAATTTCTCCGTCAATGTCGTTTTACCAGCATCCGGGTGAGAAATGATTGCGAACGTGCGTCGTTTATTGACTTCAATCTGTAATTCTTCGGCTAATGTTTTGCTCATGCCCCATGTCCCTTCATCTACAAAATCATAACTTATATTGTAACATATTGAAGCGTGAAAATGTATTCGAATTGGAAGCGATAGCACCCATTTCATGAAAAAGACGCCTTCCTCTACCTCACGGCAGGAAAGCGTCTCAATATATCTCTTATTGGGCTGCCAATGCACGAATAACAACCGAAATGACTTGATCCTCACCTTGACGTTCATGTTCGATAACGACCCAATTGGCAGCTAGGGCTGATTTTAAAGCTTCAACATTCACTGAAGATAGACGAAGCTGATCTACACGTCCTTCACTCGCCGTGAAGTCACGCCCCGCTTCAACACCGAAACGCTCGAAGAGCCAGATTTTCAACCCGTTATTCGTATTGAAAGTAATCTTGTAGCCTTCGCGAATCGCTTGCTCTAGAGGCTCGCCATTCTCCTCTGCATAAGAGAGAAAATCATCATAGCTGTAATACTCTTCCTCAGCGACTTTAAGCGGTGATAAATCACCTGTATGAACCACGTTAAGCAGCACATCATCGGTTATACCGAAGCGGCGCGCCCGCTCCATCATAATCGCCGTATTCTGCGAGATTCTTACGATATTGCTCATAGCCAGCACATCCCTTCCCCATAATTCCAAGTTTCACTTAGTATAAATGACAGGCTGTATAATGACCTGGCGATATTTCTTTCCATTCCGGCTCTTCTGCACGGCAGTGATCTGTCGCGAACGGGCACCGGGAAGCGAACTTGCAACCCTGCATGTCATTCAGCGGACTCGGCAAATCGCCCTTGAGCAATTCGGACGGCATCGCAGCAGCCTTTGGATCGGGTACCGGAATGGCTGATAGCAGCGCTTGTGTATATGGGTGTGCCGGATGGGTGTAGAGCTCATCACTCGGTGCCAGTTCAACCAGCTTACCCAAATACATCACCCCGATCCGATTCGAGATATGTCGAACCATCGATAGGTCGTGGGCAATGAATAGGTACGTCAGACCGAATTCACCCTGTAAATCCTCCAGCATATTTACCACTTGCGCTTGTACAGACACGTCTAGCGCCGAGATCGGCTCATCACATAGGATGAATTCCGGATTGACGGACAGAGCCCTTGCGATACTGATCCGTTGTCTCTGCCCACCACTAAACTCATGCGGGTACCGATCAATATATTCAGATTTAAGCCCTACCTTATTGAGAAGCTCGAGCACACGCTCCTGACGATCCTGGCGGCTGCCGAACCCGTGAATCTCCATCGGTTCATTAATGATTTGCGAGACGTTCATGCTTGGGTTCAGTGAAGAATAGGGATCTTGGAAAATCGCCTGCATCCGCTTGCGGAATGGCTTAAGCTCCTTCTCCTTCATCTTCGCGACATCTTTGCCGTCGAACCAAATCTCACCGTCTGTCACCTCATGAAGACGTACGATGCTTCGGCCTGTTGTTGATTTCCCACAACCGGATTCGCCGACAAGTCCAAATGTTTCGCCTCGGTTGATATGAAAGCTGATATTATCAACGGCCTTAAGTACCTTCTTATCACGTCCGAAACCCCCGGAACCCATTGGGAAATATTTTTTCAGATTTCGAACATCGAGCAATACATCGTCCTTCTTAGTCATTGTACTTCCTCCCCTCGACCCTTAGCACCATGCTTCATGTCATCTGAGAGCAACCAGCAGAGTGAACGATGCCCTTCTTCTGGTACGAAATAAGGCGGCATCTCACGGCATTTGTCCATCGCATGCGGGCAACGTTCCATGAATGGGCAACCTGAAGGCGGATGAAGCAAGTTCGGCGGCGTCCCTTCAATGGACGCCAGGCGCTCACGCTGCCCTTCCTTTACGCGCGGAATCGAACGCAGTAAGCCTTGCGTGTAAGGATGGCTTGGACGTTCGAAAATATCCTCAACCGTGCCTTCCTCCATAATCATGCCGCCGTACATGACGATGACGCGGGTACATACTTGAGCAACGACGCCCAAATCGTGTGTAATCAGTAGGATCGAAGTCTTCGTGTTATCTCGCAGCTGCTTCATGAGCGTAAGAATCTGCGCTTGAATCGTCACGTCGAGTGCCGTCGTTGGCTCATCGGCAATGAGAAGCTCAGGCTTACAAGATAAAGCCATCGCAATCATAACGCGCTGACGCATCCCGCCGCTGAATTCATGCGGATATTGATCAATCCGCTGCTCTGGCGAAGGAATTCCTACTTCCCTCAACAACTCAATCGCACGTTTACGGCTATCTGCCTTACTTAATTTCTGATGCCGACGAATCACTTCAATCATCTGCGATCCAACTCGCTTCACCGGATTGAGCGAAGTCATCGGATCTTGGAAGATCATCGCGATTCTGTTCCCGCGAATTTGACGCAGCTGAGGTTCCGACATTTGGCGTAGATCTTGGCCGTGAAATAGAACCTTACCATCCTTAATGACACCAGGAGGCTGGATTAGCCCTAAGATGGATTTCGCAGTAATACTCTTCCCACTGCCTGACTCGCCAACGATGCCAATAACCTCGCCTTGCTGCACGTCAAAGCTAACCCCGCGGACCGACTCGACCTCACCATCACGCGTCATAAAAGACGTTTTTAAATTTTGCACGGATAATAATTCTGTCATACGTCTCACTCCGTTAAGTCATAATTCACGGGTTAACGCCGATTCACCTTCGGTTCGAATGCGACGCGGAATACATCCCCGAGAAAATTAAATGAAAGCACTGTTAATAGAATAAAAAGCCCTGGGAATATCGCCATATACGGCGCTTCCCCGATAAAGCCTTGCGCATTGTTCAGCATGCTACCCCATGAAGAGTTTGGTTGCTGAACACCAAGACCTAAGAAGCTGAGTGACGATTCCATCAAAATCGCGGACGCGATATTAATGGACGCCGATACAATAATGGTCGGCAGAATGCTCGGTACAATATGTTTCGTAATGATCCGCAGCGTGCTCTGACCCGATACACGTGCATACATCACATATTCCCGCTCCTTCACCGATAGTGTCTCCGCGCGGACAATCCGCGCAATACTCATCCAGCTGAGCAGCCCGATAATAATGATAATCGTCGGAATACTTGGTTTCAAATAAGCATTGAGAATAAGCATTAAGAAGAACGACGGAATAGACATCAGGACATCAACCATACGCATTAACAGGTTATCAATGAACCCGCCAAAATAACCACTGACCGCGCCTACGGCTGTCCCTACAACGACGGCAATGGCCATCGCCAAAAATCCGACACTTAAAGATACACGTCCCCCGTATAATGCCCTCGCAAAGTAATCCCGTCCGTAGTCATCCGTTCCGAACCAATGCGTCGCACTTGGCGGTAGCAACCGCTCTGTCGGGACAAGTTTGTTCGGATCGTAAGGGGACAAGAACGCGAACACGGCCCCGATGATGAAAATAGTAAGAATAATAAGGGCTACGATGCCCGTCTTTTGCTCTTTGAATTGTGCTTTTACATTACGCCATCTCATTCGATTCATCTGTCTAATCACCTCATCGTCTTGATACGCGGATCAACGACACTATATAAGATGTCCGCCACCAAGTTTCCAATCACGAGCATAAACGATGAGAACATCGTAATCCCCATAATCACGGGGTAATCCAGGCCGAATACCGAAGAGATCCCGAGGGAACCCATGCCCGGCCAAGAGAATACCGTCTCTGTAATGAACGCTCCTGCAATCAGATCTGCGAAGGACATCCCCAGGATTGTAATAATCGGGAGCAGCACATTCTTCAGGACATGACGCCAGAGAACACTGCGCTTGGTTGCACCATAGGCATATTGGATTTGAACATAATCTTCTTCTAGCTGACTGATCGCTTGGGAGCGAATATATCTTGAATACATCGATACATTGATAAACGTTAGGACCGCACACGGCAGAATACCATGCTTCACAATATCCCAGAAGGAATCCACGCCAATCGTACGCATCCCCATACTTGGCAGCCAGTGCAATTTCACGGCGAAAATATAAATCAACATGATCCCGAACCAGAAGCTTGGAATCGAGATCCCGATGTACGAAATCATGCTAATGCCGCGATCGAGCAGCCGATTTTTACGGGATGCCGCGATGATACTAAGTGGAATAGCAATAATCAGTGAAAGGAATAATGCTGAACCCATCAAGCCAATTGTCGCAGGCAGACGCTCTAGAATCAATTCCAACACCGGACGATGATTCGTTAAGGAATATCCGAAGTTGCCTTGCAGCACATTCTTTAGCCAGATGAAGTATTGCATAATGACCGGCTGATCCAGGCCCAGACTATGCCGAATTCTCTCGACGTCTTCCGCGCTCATATTCGGTGTGACGAATGAATTCACCGGATCCCCCGGTGCGAGCTTAATTAATGCGAATGACACGACGGAGATAAACCAAAGCAACGGGATCGATTGTAGAACCCGTTGCAAGATGTTTTTTTTCAAAGGTGTCCCCTCCGAACTGAACACTCGGCGTTGCCGCCGAGTGCCCGTGAAATGTTCTATTTAGTTACATACAATTTCGATAGATCCTCAAGCATAACAACCGGTTTCGTTACCGCTTCCTCCACACCGCCATAGCGTTTGTCGAGTGCTACTACACCTTTTGTATAAGCAATCGGGAAGACCGTCATTTCATTCGCAACGGTTTGTTGAATTTGTTTGTACAATTCGCCGCGTTTTGCTGTATCGGTCTGTACTGCTGCTTGATCCCATAATTTATCGAAGTCTGTATTTTTATAATGTGAATAGTTATAAGCTTCATTACTCATGTAGAGCGTACGGTAAGCATCTGGCTCAAAGCCCATGATATAACCACCGAAGGAGAGATCATACTCTTTGTTGTTCATATCCAAGGATTTGTTACCGAAAGCCGTAATATCAAGCGGCATCAATTCCACTTCGATACCGACTTCTTTCAACTTTTGTTGAACATATAGTGCTAAGCTCGTTTGCGGTTTGTTCGAGTTCGTATAAGCAAGTTTCAATTTCAAATTCGATACGCCTGCTTGCGCGAGCAATTCTTTGGCCTTATCCAAGTTGTGGTCATACTTCTCAACATCATTGGTCTGATATAACGTGTCTGGCGTAAGGATTGAAGCTGCTGGTTCTGCATACTCACCGGATGTGTAAGCTGCTGTAATCATTTCGTTCTTATCGAGCGCATAAGCAATCGCCTGACGTACTTCCTTCTTCTTCATAACATCCACATTCAAGTTAAATACCATGTAGGACAAGCGGCCTTCTAGGTAAGTTAGGATGTTGAAATTGCCTGTATTCTTAAGTGTATTTACATCTTGTGTGTCAATCATACGCATTTGAATTTCGCCGTTCTGAAGGGCAAGATTCGCAGCATTCGGATCTTTCGCTACACGGTATGTGACGGAATCCAATTTCGGTGCGCCGCCAACATACTTGTCGAAGCGCTCTAATGTTACATATTCCCCTGCACGGTATTCTTTAAATTTGAATGGACCAGAACCGACCGGGTTGCTGTTCTTTGGACTTTTCTCGATATCCGCTTCCCCTTCGAAGATGTGTTTAGGAATTGGGAAGATTTGAACGAGCATGCCTTCGAATGCTGCGGATACTTTCGGAAGAACGAAGTCCACCGTACGGTCGTCCACTTTCTTCATCGTTAACGGCTTGCCGTCATAGACGAATGAACCACGGAAGAAGCTATGCTGTTTCTCATCAAGAATACTGTTCATCGTGAAAATAATATCGTCAGCCGTCAATGGCTGTCCGTCGTGCCAAGTTAGACCTTCACGCAGTTTCAACGTGTATGTCAAGTTATCTGCAGATGGCGTCAAGCTCTCTGCAAGTACGAACGTCTTCTTGTCTCCATTAACGTTGAATAGTGGTGCATACAACGCTTGGTCAATCGTTAATGTAACACGATCTCCCGCATAAATTGGGTTCAATACTTTAGGATCATCCTGAACGGCAATGACGAGGCTGCCCCCATTTTTTGCTGTCCCGGCAGGTGCCGTTGATCCTTGATCTTCTGCCTTTTTGTCGCTTGAAGCACTACCGCATGCACTCATGGTTAGAATCACAAGTGCCATTATCGCAGCAGTCCACATATTTCTACGCTTCATATTCGTTTACCCCCTGTAACATCATGTCGAATATTGTCTTTGGTTAAAACTAGTATACCAGTATCTTTTCATAAAGCAACTATTTTTTCCGAGTTTACAGGTAGGAATTAAAATCACCCTAATACCACACGAAAAAAAAGGCACTCTGATAACATCAGAGCGCCTCCCTTCCAACGATGATCCTATTGTCCAATGAGAAGTGCACATGCCGGAGCCGCTTCAATTCCCGTCATTTTCAGTGGGCTGTCTTTTATGAATTTTTCCAGATCACTTCGTCCTCATCTTGCCCATTAACAGGCCACCAGTGGAAGCCGTCTTTGGCAAGAAGCTCATCCACCTTCTCAGGCCCCCATGAACCAGCTGGGTAATGTTCGATAGCAGATGGGTTCGCTGCCCATGCTTCGGCAATGCGATCAACGAATGCCCAAGCGGAGGACACTTCGTCCCAGCGTGTGAAATACGTAGAATCACCACGCGCAGCATCGAAGATTAGGCGCTCATAAGCTTCAGGCGAGTTAATGCCGACCAAGCAGCTCTGGCAGAAATCCATCGCAAGCGGTTGAATATCGGATTCCGATCCCGGTCTCTTCGCATTGATCTTCACATAGATGCCTTCCATTGGATTCACCCGAATGACGAGCAAGTTCGGCTCTAAGTTATGCTTCTGTCCGAGGTAGACATTCGTAGGCATCCGTTTGAATTCGACCACCACTTCTGTCGTCTTCACCGGTAGACGCTTGCCTGTACGAATATAGAACGGCACACCTGCCCAGCGGAAATTATCGACGAATACTTTGGCAGCGAAATAGGTCTCGGTATTGGACTCCGGATTGACGGATTCCTCTTCGCGATAACCTGGCAATGCCTTGCCTTTCAACGATCCGCTCGTATATTGTCCGCGAACGACATTCGCTTCCACTTCTTCCTTCGACGTATATGCACGTAGAGAGCGAAGCACTTTCACCTTCTCATCGCGAATATCCTCCGCAACTAACCGGCTAGGCGGCTCCATTGCGATCATCGTGAGCAGCTGCAGCATATGATTCTGTCCCATATCACGCAGTGCACCCGCATGATCATAGTATCCACCGCGCTCTTCGACACCAACCGTCTCGCCAAGTGTGATCTGAATGTTCGCAATATGTTTGTTATTCCATAACGGCTCGAAGAAGGAGTTCGCGAATCGAATGACTTCGATGTTCTGAACCATCTCTTTGCCAAGGTAGTGATCAATCCGGTAAATCTCCTCTTCACGGAACACTTCGTTAATCTGCTTATTCAGCTCTTCCGCCGATTTCAGATCATAACCGAATGGCTTCTCGATCACAAGACGATGCCAGCCTTGGGATTCAAGCATACCGCCCTTCCGCAAATTCTGTGATACACCGCTGAACAGCTCCGGCGCAAGTGCAAGATAGAATAGACGATTGCCTTCGATATTGAACTCTTGTTCGAGCACACGCGTCTGTTGATCGAGCTCCCGGAAACCATCAACATTATTAATATCTAGTGATTTATATTCAAAATGTCTAACAAAGTCATTCCAATCTGTATTGGCTTCTGGCTTGTAGCGGCAGAACTCCTTAATGGATTGAATAATATCCTCACGGAATTGATCATTCGTGCGTGGACGACGAGCAACACCGATTACCGCAAAACGCTCGCCTAGCTTGCCTTCACGATATAAGCTATAGATAGCTGGATACAACTTGCGACGTGCCAAATCTCCTGTCGCTCCAAAAATAAAAAAGACAGCGCCAGATGCTAAACTCGTTAGGTTATTCTCTATTTCGTTCATGGCTCCTCATTCTCTTCCTTATGTATTTTTATACAAAAAATTGACTCCCATCATCCAAGTGTTTCACATCTGTATCTTATGCCATTTTATCACAACCATCTCGTTGTTGCTATTCTCAGAAGACCAAATTTTTGCACATTCCTACATAATTTTTTTTGCATGTATTGCCTAATATTCCGTTGTTATAAGGGGAAGACCGATAGACACCCGCTCTTGATCTGTGCCGCTGATTTGATGAACAGCCATCTGAAGATGCAGCTCATGCTTACCACTTACGATACCTTGGCCCAACTCAGGGGCTGAATAAGATGCACTATAGGTGCCATTGTCTGTATATTTTTCCATTTGAATGAGTTTGACTTCCTTCGCAATTACTTGCTCCAGTTGTTCTACGGTTACTTGTGCTGAACCCTTCGCTTGTCGTTCTTTCTCGCCTTGCACAGTACCATTCCAGTTATAATCCAAACCCAAGTCATTCAATTGACGTACGAATTTTGCTTGTGTCGCCTGTACTTCTGAATATAATTGCTTCTCGGATTGTGTAGAATCCACCCGTTTTGCTTCAATCTGATAGACCCAGAAGAATCGGTTCGCTTCACGTTGAACAGCCATCCAGTTCACACGCGAACCATTTACTTGCCAGCTTGCGCTCACGATGACCTTTCCATTCTTCGTTTGTAGTTCGATTTTTTTCCCGGCAAGAAGTCCTTCGCTCCACGCCTCTACCTGACCCTTTAAAGACTTGCTACCATCCATGAATTCCATCTCGCCATTGATTTTCACAACCCAGCGCGTCGGCTGCGCTTGCATCGATTCACTTAATTTCCATAGCTGTGCGAGGCGGTGTTCTGCCGTGGAGACTCCATCGCGCTGCTTGAATCCGGTTAGCATTGTGGCACTTAGCCACACGAGACACAAGCACATACAGCCTACCATCCATTTCCGCATCATCACCAGTTCCCCCATTCACGTCTTCGATTCTATGAATCTAGTAAATAGGATATCCGTTCCACCTCTCCCTTATACGCCTCATGCAAAAATAGGCACTTCACTGCTAGGTAAGTAACCATACACGTTTATCCCCGTCTGAATAGATTATTGTGAACCACAGACAAATGCCGTATTCACATGAAACGGATCGTTAATTATAGGAGGTGTCGAACCTTATGATTCCGGTTTACCCTGTCAATGAAGAGAGCATTGGTCGTATAACAGGTCGAATGGTATGTGTCGTGACAAGCCATGGAGAGCGTTTTATCGGTCGGGTCGCAGGCTGCAGGAATGGCAAGATCGTACTGTTTGATGATGAAGATGAATCGCCTTTTAGCCCGCCGTCCCATGAACATCATCATGAAGGTCCTAAGCATGAAGAAGAGCATCATAAGAAACATAAGAAACATCATAAGAAGGGCAAGAAACATCACTCCGAACACAAACCCCACAAGCATAAAAAACACAAGCACCACAAAAAAAGCCCATGCCGTATCGCCAAAACTTCAAGCTTCATCCCTAACCATGACAATCGCCGCAGATTTTTCGAAATCGACCTTGCACTCATCTCCTTTCTTTTCCTGCTTGTGCTATAAAAAACGCAGAAGAACCCGGAATCGCTCACGACCGCAGCAATTCGGGTTCTTCCTGTTTGTTACTCAACTATTATTCGGCTAAACCATTCTTATACGCATAAATGGCGGCTTGTGTGCGATCGTCCACACCGAGCTTCGCCAGAATATTCGTGACATGAAATTTCACAGTCTTGATTCCAATGAACAGCGCGTCTGCAATATCTTGATTCGACTTGCCTTCGGCGAGGAGACGAAGCACATCCATCTCTCGCTCTGTTAAATCTTCGTGTGCAGCAGCATGCTGCTTCGGTTGACGAAGACGATTCATCATCTTCGATGCAACCTGGGACTCCAGTACGGATTGGCCTCGAGCTGCCGCTCGTATCGCCTCTGCAATCTCGGTCGCACGGGAAGTTTTCAAGAGATAGCTGAATGCCCCCGCTTCAATCACCGGATACATCTTCTCATCATCCAAGAAGCTCGTAAGCACAATAACCTTGCATTCTGGGTACAATTCAAGCAGCTTACGTGTTGTCTCGATTCCATCCATGCCTTCCATCACCAAATCCATCAATACGACATTTGGTCGGTATTCTTGGGCAAGACGGATACCTTCGATTCCATTGCTAGCTTCACCAACAACTTCGATCCCATCCTCTGTACCTAGAACTGCGGCAAGACCGATACGAACCATTTCATGATCATCCACGAGCAATACTTTAATCGGCGTCTCCAATCCCTTCACCCCATCCACTTTCCTCGTTTAATACCGGAATACGAATCTCTATTCTAGTCCCTTTGCCTGGCGCAGTAATTAACTGCAATGATCCACCAATTTCATTCACGCGTTCCTGCATCGTTGATAACCCATAAGAGGTCTGCTTCTTCACATCAAGCTCAAACCCAATCCCGTTATCTCGCAATAACAGGCGCACCCCATCCTGACGTTGATGCAACTTGATCTCCATCTTCGTTGCCTTCGAATGCCTTAATGTATTCGATAAAGCCTCCTGTACAATCCGGAATAGATGATTCTCAATCCCCTTCATTAAGGCAATGTCCTCATCCACCTCGTAGATAATCTCCATAGGAACTTTCGCTTTCATCTCGTGCAGGAGCTCTCTGAGACCTTCAGCAAGCGGCTTACCCTCCAAGTGTACAGGCCTCAAATGAAGCAGCAGCGCTCGCATCTCTGATTGGGCAACAGAAGCCATTTCTTCAATCAAGTTCACTTGCCGGAGTGCTCTGTCAAAATCTTCTTTCTCGAGGGTTCTGCCTACTGCGGTTGCTGTCATCGAGATCGCGAACAACTGCTGACTCACGGCATCATGAAGCTCCCTTGCAAGCCGCTGCCGCTCTTCAATAATAGCAGTAAAACGAGCCTTTTCTGCCAACTGCGCGTTGTTCGTCGATAGTCGTTGCAGCGAGCTCACTTGCTCTTCCCATTTCTTACTCATCCGACCTAACTGCTCTGCCAGTCGACCTACTTCGTCTTCACCTAGATCCGGCAGCGGGCGAGATAAATTTCCTTTCTCCATCTGAAGAACAGAATCTCTAAGCGTCTCCAACCTTCTACGCACATGGTAACTCTGATAGAACCCGAATATGGCTCCAAGCCCAATAGATATCGATACACCCGTAAGACTAATCCAGACGCCCTGCAGCCATGTCGTGAGCGGTTTCATATAGCCGTAGGACTGTAAGAAATAGATCGACGCTCCGAATAACAACATGGAGAAGAGGATCGTCTGGCCCATACTCCGTATAACCATATTGGTCGTTTTGGTCGTTTCCATGGCACCGATCCCCTTCCTGTTAATTAATTCGAATATCAATATCTCCTACGATATAGGAAATGACGAGTTTTACTTTTTGATCACACAAATCATAATGCGGTGACTTCCACACCCGTTTATTCATGAATCCTGCTTCCTTCTCATGGTTGAAATTAATCTGTCCCAAAACAACATTCGCTTCAAGCTCGAGCCCAATATCGTCTGGGATTGAGACATCAATATCCCCTAGCGCACCTTGAAGTACGACCGTGCACTCCTTCTCCTCCATAATGGCAAGTGATAGATCAAAATTCACTTCTCCCACGACATGCCAGAGGCTCATATTCCGCAATACCCATGGCTCGCGATCCCATTTCAAGCTGCTCATTAGATTCTGCTTCTGTATATATCGTTCATCTCGCTGCTCTTTCTTCGATTTTGCATAGAATAGACCGAGTGAGATTAAGATTATTCCGAGTAAAAGTGTAAAATGATCCAGCAGCAATAGAATGCCGCCAATGACAAAGAGCATATAGCCCCTTCGTGTATTTCCTCGTTTACGAATTTGATCTAAGCCTATGAAAAATAGAATGAGTGCGGCAATCGTCAAGAAGCTAATCCAATCGCCCAATAACATAAATAGACCTATACCGATCATAATAAATGCGATATTGCGATTTTTGCTTTGCATGTGCCGCCCTCCTCTCTTGATGGTATAAGGATGGAAAAGCCATGACAACGCAAATCTTGCGCTGTATGGCTTAACCTTTCATAGCATATCACAATTCGACATTATTACGAAATACTAATTTTGATTCAGTTTGTTCTTAAGTGCTTGAAGCTGCTCATCAACCATAAGTTCTTTGCTTGGATCTACAGGGGCTTGATAGCGTCCTGCTACACCGCCTGGTACGCGCATAACATCAGCTTCTGCTTCCAATTGCATGATTTTCTCTTCCATGCGGTGGAATCCGCGAGATGCGCTACCGCCTTCGATCGTATGCAAGCTGCTGATCGTAGCCATTTGTTTCTTCGCTTTCGCCATTTGAGCACGGGATGCAAGCTCATTACGCTTATTGCGCAGTTTGTAGAACTCATCCTTCATCTCATGAAGCTGCTGCATCAAATCTTTTGCTTGTTCGCTGGATTGCGTATGCAAATCCGTATATTCAGTTATTTTTTGGTCGTGGTACAATTTCTCTTCGAGCAATTTACGAGCAACTTCCTCTTGACCATTACGAAGTGCATGCTCTGCTTGACGCTCACGCTCACCGCTTAGTCGGATGGATTCTTCAAGACGTTGCTTCACGCGACGCTCGTTAGCCATTTGTTTCGCTACAGTAACCTCTGCTTCATGAATTTCACTTTCCATATCACGAAGATACTGGTTTAGCATTACCACCGGATCTTCAACCTTATCCAACAATTCATGTACCGATGCCTTTGTCATGTCCTTAATTCTTTTAAATACTCCCATTTTACTTATCTCCCTTCTCGAATTGCGCAACTTTGGCGCGTAATTGTTCTAATTCTTTTTGCATTGCTTTCTTCTCGATATCCTCCATCATAGAGTCGAACGATGAAGATGTTGTAGATGATGTAGTGTTTGTCTTTGGTGCGCCATACTTGTTCATGTCTGAATAACCGCCTGATGTATAGGAAGGTCCTGAACCATATGTTGGTCCTTGGCCGTAATTCGTTCCACTACCATACCTAGGTCCTTGATGATAAGGATTCAAGGGATCCATCGGTTCCTTTGGAACAACCAAGCTAGCGACAATATAGACGAACAACGCAGTTCCACCAGTACAGACAGTTACGATAATGAGCGCTAAGCGTATGAACGTTGAATCGATATTCATGTACTGCGCAATCCCACCGCATAGTCCCGATACTTTTTTGTCATAAATCGAACGATACAGCTTATTCATCCTTTGTTACTCCTTTCTATCATTCTCCAGCTTTTGCTTCAGACGATCGAGTTCTCGATCTAAGACACCTTGGATTTGAGTACCTGCCTGGTACATCATATCTTGGCCCATTCGCTTTATATCCCGCAGACTTCGCGTCTCAAGCTCAAGGTCCGATACTCGATCTTCGAGGCGATTGAACATGCGAGGAATCGTGTTCGATCCGTAAGCATGTGTACGTTGGTTCATTCGTTGTTGAATCCGAATATTCTCCATTCGCGCAACATAATATTGGCGTTTATCGTATACCGTCTGGTATTCGTTCTTTAGCAAATTCAACTGCTCTTCGAGTTCAATGATCGTGCTCTTGCTCTGTTCATATAGCTCCCCATATTGGGCTGCTTTTTCTTCGTGGATCATCTTCTCTTGAAGCGCCATCTTCGCAACATGTTCTTCGTCTGCCTTGAGTGCTAATAAGGCTTGCTGCTCACGTTTGTCTCGCATGCTCTCCGCTTGTAGTACTTGATTCTTAAGCTGGTTGGCGTGCATAAGCACTTGTTGATACAATTTCTCTGATTCTACGATTTCATGTTTAGTCGACATGAGGAATTGATCGATTAATCTTACAGGATCCTCTGAACGTTCCAAACGGTCATTCAATGTTGCTGCCGTAATATCACGTACTCTTTTCATCACACTCATGATTCTCTCGAACCTCCTTATTCGTTTAATATGCCGTATTAGTAAGTTCTATTGTTTCGCTTGTTACTTAGCATTGATACACCTACAACTATCAACCCTATAGCGAGTAACAAGCCGAAGATCCAAGCGAGCTTACTGAAAAGGATAATGGCGCCGAGGACCATGATGATCCATCCAAAATACCGACTACCATTCTTTACGCCGTAATACCCAAGGGCGATCATCAATATTGGAACCAAGTAAGCCATCAATCCGCTTAAGAAACCAAATGCGAACTTCCCTAGTAGGATGACAACCCCGAGTCCGATGAGCAAGGCTGCAAATCCTGTTTTATTATTTCGATTCATCGTCGTTCACCGCCTTTCGTTTCTCTCTTGCTTATGTCTTTATTTTAGGCGGTTTAAGACTTTTCCAAAACGGACCCCCGGCGGTTTTTAATCCTAGACCTTGGTCCAGTCCGATCACAGACCTTAGGGACGTATGAATTATTCATATCAATTGTATAATTCCGATTTTCATTGTAAGATATAGAAGGAATTTAAATTTGGGAATATATAGAAGATGCAAACCCTTTGTACATAGATGGCTCGGGAGGAATATCGTATGCTTAATCTTCAATCGCAATTCGCGAATATTCTATTAGGTCAACGATTAAAACACGATCTTTTTAACCATTCGGGAGTTCTTATCATTCCAGCGAAGACGGTCATCACCGAAGAACATTTGCAGATCGTATCCATGCATCACATTCCAATCTCGATTCATGATTTAGAAGAGATTACATTGTCCGAAGGAACAGATGGCTGTCAATTAATTGATCGCAGCGTTCTTATTATTCAAGATTTATATGAACGAGTAAGCTATAGGCGGGCCATTCCCATACTCGATATAAAGTCACACATTCTTCCGATTATTCAACACACCGTCAAGCATACAGACTTGTTCACATTACTCTCTTGGCTCAAATCTTCAGATGACTATACCTATCGCCACATGGTGGCTGTCTCCATTCTCTCCACGTTAATAGGCAAATGGCTTCAATTAAACGAAAAAGAACTTCAAGATCTTACGATGGCAGCCATCTTACATGATGTTGGCAAAATCAATATCCCTCTAGAGATACTTAATAAACCAGGGGCTCTCACCCCAGAAGAATTTGAAATCGTCAAAAAACATACGAAAGATGGCTATGAGTTGATCAAAGCTACATCTGGAACGACCATGCGCCAAGCGCTCGTTGCCCTCCAACATCACGAACGTCAAGATGGCAGCGGCTATCCACTCGGACTTCGTAGCGATAATATTGATCTCTATTCCCGCATCGTCGCTGTTGCCGATGTATTTCATGCCATGTCCTCTGAACGTGTCTATCGCAATGCATCACCCTTCTATACATTATTGAATGAATTGTATCAATTTGCTTTTGGGAAACTGGACGCCAAGATCGTCCGCTTATTCTTAGACCGATTAATGCAAGCGCTTGTAGGAAATGAGGTCCTCCTTACGGATGGTCGTCGAGCGATTATTGTTATGATCAATTCCCATGATCCGATTCATCCGTTAGTCCGTGTAGGTGATGCTTTCGTGGATTTGAGTAAATGCTCGATTCAGATTGAAGAGGTTCTTGCGTAGGTTTTAATTGAATTGGACACTGACGTATGCAATTCGATGCTGCGTCTTTTTCTTTTGATCAAATATATGTATAAACAGCAAAAACACCTTAAGGATTAAATCCCTAAGGTGTTCATCATTTCATTTTCATTTGAAGAAGTGGTGCCGGTGAAGGGACTCGAACCCCCACGGTTTCCCTCACGATTTTGAGTCGCGCGCGTCTGCCAATTCCGCCACACC
>NZ_JBYTDT010000020.1:0-85090 GCF_058791655.1 Paenibacillus sp. EB106-05-06-XG162 | reverse complement strand
TTCTAATAGAGGATCTTGGCTATGGCTCCTTCTTTTTTATGCCAATAGCATTTTACACAAGTATATGGACTTAGCTCTGCCCAGCCGAAATAACTGCAAAAATGCAGTTAAATCGCCCGAAGAGCCGCTACCCAGCTGAAATAACTGCAAAAATGCAGTTAAATCGCCGAAGGAATCGCTCTGCAGCTGAGATAACGGCAAATATGCAGTTAAATCGCCGAAAGAGCCGCAGCCCAGCTGAAATAACTGCAGAAATGCAGTTAAATCATCGAAAGAGCTGCTACCCAGCTGAAATAACTGCAGATATGCAGTTAAATCATTTAGAGTGAGACATCTTGCACGTTTATAGTCTAAAACTATCATCATTATAACTATTATATATTTCACGAATAACGAAAGTGATGCCAAAATAAACCTATACATGAAAGGAGAGGATTCATATGACAATCCATCACGGACAGCAGCAGTGGGATGCGAGAAATTATGACCGATCCATGTCTTTCGTATCCGGGTTTGGCCAGGAGGTTGTGCAATGGCTGAATCCACAAGCGGGCGAGCGAATTATAGACTGGGGCTGTGGGACAGGAGACTTGTCCGCGAAGATCGCGGAGAGCGGGGCGAAGATACACGGGATCGATTTTTCCCGGGAAATGATTCAAGAAGCGACGACGAAATATCCACATCTATCTTTCGAGCAAGCGGACGGTCAGCATTGGTCGACGATAGAACCTGCAGATGCGATATTCAGTAACGCGGCGCTGCACTGGATGAAGGATGCGCTGAGTACTGCTCGCGCTATGGCCAATGCGCTTCGTCCAGGCGGTAGATTGGTCGCAGAATTTGGCGGTAAAGGAAATATTGCGAGTATCTCTACCGCGCTTAAAGATGTGATGACTGCCCATGGGTGGTACGAAGAATCGATGAATCCGTGGTATTTTCCGAGTATTGGTGAATATGCTTCATTATTAGAACAGGTCGGATTCCGCGTCATGCAGGCGATTCACTTCGACCGACCAACGATCCTTCAGGATGGTGAACAGGGGATGGAGAATTGGTTGGATACGTTCGCGGGCTCATACCTGAATCATTTGACGAAGGAGCAACGTACTGTTGTCGTCCAAGAAGTTATTGAACAGACAAGGCCGCAATGCATGCAAGATGGACAGTGGGTCGCCGATTATTGCCGAATTCGCATTTATGCTGTAAGAAATGGTTAATTCCTTTGTGAGATATGACAAAAATGGATGAATACGCCGTTCTTCCGTTGCCAAGGATTGGCTTCTATTGCACAATGGGAGTTAACTCAATGGAGAGGTTGTTTGAAATGTTACAGAATTGGAAAAAGATTTTAATGCTCGCGATTCCTTCCCTCTTATCATTCGCGACGGCGACGGTAATCGGAACGGTCAATTTGATCATGGTGGGGCATCTCGGAGCGCTTATCATTGCCATTGTCGGCGTGTCGAACATTATTATGTATAACGGCTTCGCCATTTTCTCCGGTATCGGGCATACGGTGAACTATTTGGTCGCTCAGAACTATGGCGCGAATGATATGAGGACCGGGGTTAAACGGATGTATTATGCATTATATTTATGCACGTTTTTTGCAATCATATTATTAATTATGGGCTGGTTGTTCTCCGGCGTCATATTAGGCTGGACGGGCGGCTCTTCGGAGCTGGTATCTGAGGGGGAGTCCTATCTGCAGCTGCGATTCGTAGCGCTTGCGGTTGGGATGATCTCGTTCGTGTTTCATGGGTTTCTACGCGGGATTGGAGATACGAAGACTTCCATGGTCTTATCTGTGATTAGTAATGTCATCATTTTATTCCTAGTCTACGCGCTTGTCTTCGGACATTTTGGCTTACCGAAACTTGGACTTGAAGGCTCAGGCCTTGCGATTCTGATCGGGGAAGCGGTCGGCTTCTTGCTCGCGATCTATGTCTATTTCTTCCGCTTGCATCCACTCTACAACACTCGAACTTGGGTGATGCCGCGCTTCAAAGATATGGGAGAGATGATCTCCGAGAGTACGAAGCTTGGGGTGCAAGAGTTCTCGATGAGCTTATCGATGTTCATCTTTACCGTATTCGTCGCAAGACTTGGTACCGAGGCGCTCGCTGCAAATGAAGTGGCACTGAATGTCATGTCCTTTGGATTCATGCCGGCTTTTGCGTTTGGAGCGACGGCGACGATTCTGGTCGGGCAAGAGGTCGGTCGAGGACAACCACTGCGCGGACGACGTGCGGGGACGGATACGGCCATTATGGGGTCAATTTTCTTACTCGTGCTCGGAACCGTAGAGTTTATTTTCGCAGAGAATATTTCGAAGCTGTATAACAATACGGATCCAGGTGTCTTCCATACGGCGGCACAGCTCATTATGATCTCGGCGTTCTTGCAGCTGTTCGACGGATTCTTGAACTTCTATGCCGGTGGGTTGCGAGGTATAGGTGACACAACCTTCCTTCTACGTGCATCGTTAGTCGTCGCGTGGTGCCTCTTCGTTCCGTTGTCCTATTTACTGATTTTCGTAATGGATATGGGCAGTATTGGCGCTTGGATCGCGCTGTACACGTATTTAATGGTCTTTGGCCTAACCCTAATGTATCGCTTCTATCGAAAAGATTGGAGTACCATTCAGGTGAAAGGCGGAGTTCATGCCTAACTCGTTCATAGAATGAAAACATAAGAACTCTCGATTATTCGAACCATGAATGATCGGGAGTTTTTGTGTTGTATTCCGTGAAAATAGAGTGAAAGTAAAATAATGATTTACAAAAATTAATTGCACATACTATAATTAGTATACTAACTAATAAAATTTGGAGGTTTAACATGTCCTTGAGTATTTTGGATGATTCACTAGGATTTCGACTTGGCATGACCTATCGTAAAGCTTCACAAATTCTGACACAACGATTCAAGCCTTACGACATGACACCAGAGCAATATACACTGCTTGTGCGCTTAATGGAAGAAGACGGCATTAATCAGAAGGAGCTTGCGCAGCGAACAGCTCGTGATCAGCCAACATTGACGCGTATTTTGGATGTCCTGGAACGGAAAGGGCTTGTACGCAAAGAGACAGATCCGAGTGATCGTCGCGCATTTTTGCTCTACATAACCGATGAAGGGCGGAAGAAAACAGAAGAATTAATCCCGATTGAGAAGGCGTACGATAAGGAATTATTCGTTGGCATGACGCTTGAACAGATTACGCAGTTCAGACAGAGTCTGATGCTGCTCTACGAGAATGCTGAGAGATTAACATTGCATAATTACTAGACAGAAGAGGTGTCCTTGATGGAACTTGCACATGCTACAGAGGTGAAACCGTCCGCTGCCCCGAGGCTGTGGACGAAAGATTTTATATTATTAACCGTGTCTAACTTGTTTGTCTATCTGAACCTACAAATGATTACCCCCGCTTTACCCGCGTATGTATCGCAGAAATTTAACGTATCAAGCCTTATGATCAGTTTTGTCATCAGTATGTTCGCACTCTCCGCCATTGCCACCCGGATGTATGCTGGTGTTGCTGTCTCTCGGATGAGACGGGTACCACTGGTCATTGCAGGTCTCCTCATCTTCCTATTATCGACGATGACGTACTATGGTGTTGGGGCGATTGCCCTAATTATCCTCGTCCGTATCGTATACGGTGTCGGATTCGGGATTATTAGCACCACGTACGGTACCGTCGTCTCTGAGATCGTTCCCAAAAGAAGAATCGGTGAAGGGATGGGCTACTTCGGCTTATCGACAAGCTTATCAATGTCCATTGCGCCAGTCATTGGCTTATGGCTGCTTAATGACTATGGCTTTGGCACCCTTATTGTTGTTGCTTCGATTCTCATTGCGATCGTTATCCCGATCACATTCACGATCCAGATGAATCGACAAGAGAAGACAAGTCATACCGTGAAAAAGCCAATGAAGATCAAGTTCATGGATCGTGATGCCTTGCTTCCTTGCGTTTTAACTATTTTATTGTCGATCACGTACGGCGGATTGATTACGTTTATTACGATGTTGGGCAAAGAAAATGATATCCCGAATGTCGGATGGTTCTTCTTGTTCAATGCGCTTGCGGTTCTGCTCGTTCGTCCGATCTCAGGTAAAATTTATGACAGTAGAGGCCATGGCGTCGTTCTTCCAATTGGTTGTTTTATGGTTATTATCTCAATGCTATTCCTGTCATATACGACATCTCTTCCGATGTTGATTGTCTCAGCTCTTTGTTATGGCGTTGGCTACGGTGCGCTGCAGCCGTCATTGCAAGCTTGGGCGATTCAACGGGCGAAACCGGAGAATCGCGGGGTAGCCAATGGGGCGTTCTATAACTCCATCGATTTCGGGATTGCACTGGGCTCGATGACGCTCGGTATTGTTGCGCTGAAGACAAGTTATGCGATGATGTTTCGCCTCTCCTCGTTATTCATGGTATTATTTATAGTAATCTATGTTATTGCAAGAAGGAGACAGGAACAATCATGATTCGAACAGCAAGAGCAGAAGATGCAGGACAAGTAGTACCATTAATTCACACGGCAATTGGCCGCATTGCAAATACGCTGACGGGAACGACAGATGACCAAGAAGCGCTGAAAATCGTCGGAGAATTTTTTACTCAACCAGGAAATCGACTTAGTTACGAGAACACGATCGTCTATGAAGTGGATGGTCAAGTCGTAGGCTTCTTGCTAGCTTATCATGGGAGTCATTCGGAGGAATTGGACAAGCCTTTTGTGGATCGAATTCGATCGGTTAGCGGGAAAGAAGTTACATTTGTGAAGGAAGCCCATGATGATGAATATTATCTGGATTCCGTAGCTGTGAACGATGCATTCCAAGGTCAAGGGATTGGGAAGAAGCTGATGGATGCCTTCGAACATCTAGGCAAGGAACGAGGATATTCCAAATTAGCGCTGCTCGTGGAGATGGATAATGAGCCAGCATATCAATTATATGTGAAGAAAGGTTATCGCGTCGATGGCGAGATCATTGTCAGCGGCTATCATTTCCGGCATATGATCAAAAATTGCGAATAAAATAGACAGTTTGTCTAATAATTTCCATATTAATATTGGCGTTTCCTGTATGTTCCAGTCTTTATTCCTTATAATCAGGGGATAAACCTATATATATTATAAAGGGGCAGGGAATTTATGATCAACGTTTCGCAGCATCGATTGAAACAATTAGAATACACGGGTATCACGGATGAAGATCTGCAATTGCTTGCTTCCAATCAACCGGTTTTTCGCAAGGTGGTTCATCTCGTGGTTGAACGGTTATACACACAAATTCAACAACAGCCAGAACTGGTAGAATTGATCGGCAAGTTCAGTACCATTGAGCGGTTGAAGCAGACCCAATCCGATTATTGGATGTCGCTCAGTCAGGGGATTATTGATGAGGAATTCATCATAAACCGGGTCCGCATCGGCGGAGTTCATTCCCGAATCGGTCTGACAACGAATTGGTACTTGGGCACGTACATGGTGTATTTGAATATTGCTACCGAAGTACTTAAGAATGAATTGCCGAATCAATGGATTCAATTGGTGCATGCGATATCGAAAATGTTCAATTTTGATTCTCAACTGGTACTTGAAGCTTATGAGTTGAAGGAGAAAGATAAAATTCAAGTCATGGTGGACCAGAAGGAACATATGCTTCATCAAGTCAGCCTAGTCGTTCAAGAGCTGGCAGCGATGATGCTCGAACTGGATGCTAGTGCGCAGACTATTGCAGAGACGGCGATTACGACTGCGGAGTCGCAAGATCATGCCCATGAGCTCGTTGAGAGCTTAAATGTGGAAGTAGAGCAGATTACGGAAATGGGCGTACTCATTCGTGGCATCTCGAATCAGACGCATCTACTCGGCCTGAATGCAGCAATTGAAGCAGCGCATGCTGGCGAGCATGGTAGAGGGTTCGAGATTGTAGCGAATGAAGTCCGTAAGCTCGCGCTAACATCACGTCAAGCGCAGGAGCGAATCCAAGAGAAGCTGGAACAAATTGAATCCAAGCTGGTGCAGGTGAAGCAGGAGTCGGAGCAGACATCGGTGAATGCACGCCACCAAGCGGCCAGCTCGGAAGAACTTCATGCCTTCGTACAAATGATTGAGAAAGTTGCGATGGATCTCAAGGGATTAAATGAATAAGTGTATATGAAAAACAGAGGGCGCCCGTATATAAGGCGCCCTATTCTATGTGTGTTAGAAGGTGAGTAGAATGCCCGTCTTATCATCGGACATTTTGAACCGTTCGGATCGGGTGCAGTCAGGATCTTCTGCTTCCCATTTACATAATTGATCAACATATGCTTGCAGACCTTGGTGTATCACATCATGAACAAAGGCTTGTGTTTGCTCGGCATGATGCGGGTAGACGGCTTGCCAAGGATAGATACCGTCTGTGATCAGGAGCAAATGTTTCAGACCTAGTCGTGTTATTCGACCTGTTTCTAGATGATGTGCGAGTTCGGGCTGACCGTTGATGACGCTGTATCCGCCGGGCTGGTTCGAGAATCGTCGATTCCGCTGCAATTGTTCGGTGACCTCGTGTGGACGTTCCCCGTGAATCAGCGTCATGTTGTTTATGCTTTTCCACAGGTTGAGGGCCCGTTCATCATGTACTTCAACACTATCATACGTGATTGTCCGAACAAGACCATGCTCATACACTGCATAGATCATACAATCGCCGCTCTGCACCCAGTCAATATGATGAGGCTTCACGTGGACAACGGCATGGACCGCACTCCATCTCGCGCTTGCATCGTGGATGTCGGCCTGCGCTTCAAGCATGGTGGCTCGCAGCTGATCATTGGCCGCCATGGTTCGTTCAACTAGGGGTGTAGAATGGATGGGGGAGATGAAATGCTCCGCGACAAGCTGTGCTGCAATCTGACCTGAGCTGGTGCTGGTATGATGCGTAGGAACAAGGCTCGAGACGCCATCCACCACCCCATGAATATGCTGATCCCCGTTAATAATGATGGCATCTTCGTTATAGGTGCCTTGCCCTTTACGATGAATTTGCTCGATGTGCATAGGATATGCCTCCGTTTCTCCACGAAATGTACAATATACATTCTAACATTGCCTTAGAAGATATGTGGAAATATGGTATAATAGGAGTAAGGAAACAACGAAATCGTTATCTGTAAGTTTAGTTTGAGAACGCTTACCGACAGGCCGAGGAGGGAGTTCTATGTGGACATTCTGGAAGAGAAACAAACCGAATCAAGAGCCGGCACGTATCCAAACGACGTTGAAAGATATTGAGAAGGCTGTTATTCAATTTGAAGCCAATCTACCGAAAAATGTGAAACGTACCATTCTCGTGGACCAAGATAATCGAATTAACAGTGCACGACTCGTTCCTTATTTAGGTGGAATACCAATTGAAAATTATTATATGAGTACGCAAACGTATGAAATCTTTACAGAAGAGGATCAGTTGATTCCACATTACTTGGACATTGTTCAAGAAGCTGTCGATGCTTATGTCGATGACAATCACAAATTGCCGGTTATGCAGGATTGCGCGGATGGTCGCGTGCATTATGAATTGCTTATGCAACAATTCTACTTGAAAGAGAAACCTCCATTTCCGCTATACATTACGGATGAGGAAAATATGTTGAGCCATCATCCATAATCATGTATCATGTCATGTGTTGGCATCCAATTGAAGCAGGAGCATCCTCCGAGGGAATAGCGATGGGGATGCTCCTTTTTATACCCAAATTGACTTTTCATGGCTGTGTAACTATAATCGTTACAACATAAATAGCTGTAGACAGAGGAGGAAATGAGGATGATTAGCAGTCGTTTTTCCGTTGCGGTTCATATTTTGACGCTGCTTGAACTTCATAAATCAGGACGTATAACATCTGAACTTATCGCAGGAAGTGTAAATACGAATCCCGTCGTCATCAGACGTATGATGAGTTTATTAAATAAAGCAGGATTAATCCATTCCAGTCCGGGTGTAGCCGGCGCAAAGTTAGTCCGTCCACTGCATGAAATTACGCTGCTGGACGTATATCGCGCGGTTCAGGTTGGCGTTCAAGAAGAGCTGTTCGCGATTCATGAGAATCCGAACCCTGCTTGTATTGTGGGCAAAAATATTCAGAGTACCTTAGAGATGAATTTCGCCAAAGCGCAGCAAGCGATGGAACAAGAGCTTGCACGCGTGACATTGGATCAAGTGGCGAATGATATTTTGCACGCACAGTCATAAATTATTGTTGTTCACGATACGCGCTTGGCGTCATGTGTATATATTTGCGAAATTGATTAATGAAATGATTATAGTTGTGAAACCCCACATCCTGACTCACTTCAAATGCGCTCCGATCGGTATGCCTAAGGAGCAACGCAGCTTGACGGATCCGCATTTGATTGAGCATCTCGACGATGGAGCATCCCGTATTTTCTTTAAATACATGTGATAGCCTTGAGGAAGACAGTCCGACTTTTCTCGCGATAGCATCTACCTTCAGGGGTTCGCGAATATGCTGTGAGAGGAGGTATAGCACTTCTTCCACACGTGCATCTCGCTTCTGCATGTCTCGTTGTGCGAGTAGCATGAGGATTTCACGTAAGGCATTATAACCGAGCTCCTGGGCATAGGGTCCACCTTCCGTAGAATCGGTGATAATCCGCTCGAATGCATGACTTATCCGGTTCTGGGCGGATTCATTCTCTATCGATTGTTGATGGATCTCTTGATGTGGCAGTAAATGCTTCTCAATGCGTTGATCGGAGAAATGTATCCATACCATGTCCCAATGTGCACCTTCTCGTGTTCCGTAGTGCTGCGGAATATCTGGCTTCAATAGCGTCACATCGCCAGCCCGGCAAGTTACTTGCATGTTAGGCGTGATCACGTAACCCTCACCGCCGAGCGTATAGATCATGAGCCAATCCTTCCGTCCGTGTGGCCGCTTGGATACATAAGTGTCTGGTACATCGAAATGTCCAGCAATGATTAAATCTTGTTCCGCCTCGATCGTCCTCTTGGTCCGCTCCTGATGCATTCGAGCCCCTCCATCCGCATATAACGTATCTTCATTATCATATGATGCAGCAAGGCTATCGACAAGAAGAATAGCAGAATTGTGTGAGAGATTAGCAGGATCGATGATTTAGATCCAGCGATCTCTAGAATATACTGTAGGAAATGATGGAAGGAAGCTCAAGGGAGGCGCTGATGATGTCGTACGAGATACGCGTGTTAACGAAGGAACAGAAGGATCAGTTTGAGCAAGAAGGATATTTGATTGTGAAGGGTTTATTCACGGATGTGGATGTGCGGACCATTGAAGAGACATTTGACATCATAAGCAGACAGATGATTCCTGGACATTTTGAACCCCAATTGGATGCGGATGTGAACGACCCATTAGCACGCTACCCGCGTGTAATGCATCCCCATCGATTTAATGATACAGCGAAGAATTATATGCTTTATTCCCCTGTACTGGATGTCTTAAGGGACCTCTACGAGGAAGAACCGCTTGCGGCACAGAGTATGTTCTACTACAAGCCCCCAGGCTCCAGAGGACAAGCGCTGCATCAAGATAATTTCTACTTGAAAGTAGAGCCAGGCAACTGCATCGCCGCGTGGACAGCGATCGATGCGGCGGATGAAGAGAATGGCGGCATGCTGATCGTGCCGAAGACGAACCATTACGACATTGTGTGTCCTGATCGAGCAGATCAACAAGAATCCTTCACGACGCATTACGTCAAACCGCCCAAAGATCAGAAAGCGATTCCAGCCGTGATGGATAAAGGCGACGTATTATTTTTCAACGGGAATTTAATTCATGGTTCCTATCGTAACAAATCGAAAGATCGGTTCCGGCGAGCGTTCATTTGTCATTATGCGAACGCTTCAGCAGCGCAAATCGGTGAATTCTATCGGCCGTTATTCCGCGCAGACGGGACAGAGATGGACCTCGGAATCAATCCGGATGGGGGACCGTGCGGCATTCTATTCGACACGGCGTATCCGCATTAATCGCAATATCTAATAAAACAGATTACGTCAAGGATATGACTTATTTCCTATTCGAATTGAAGAATCTGAATATTTTGGAAGTTTTATTTCAATAAGTATGGTATTCTTTGAGAATATCATACTTTTTTTTGTGTTGGATGAAAGGAACGGAATGACCCATGGAAGCTTCATATATTGTCGAATCCAAAAAAAGATGCCTGGAACAAGGAATGACACCGAGCGCCATTCCCTTCTCGAAGAATCGCCTCTGTGAAGAAGAACTTCTTCGAATTCGGAATAACTATCGTGAAGTGATATCGGTAATGAATTTTTTCGGCGAGAAGACCAGATCTCAACTTGATGGGATTCCGATTCTCATCGCGCTAACCGATGGTCAAGGCTACATTATTGACTTTGTCGGCAATGAGAAAATTCGAAGTCTAGTGAACGAGATCGGGATGGAAGTAGGCACCCTGATGGGCGAGGAAGATTTCGGGACCAATGCCGTACATCTTGCGTTGCAGGAACAGAAACCGATTGAGCTTCTAGGCTGTGATCATTTTCACGAACATATGCATATTACCGCTTGCTATAGTGTTCCTTTTCAAGTTAATCAGGCAGATCATTTGGCAGGTACAGTCTCCATGATGACCTTCGTTGAACATCATAGTCGGTTTACGCTTCCACTCCTCTCGAATATGGTTGACTCGATGGAACGTGAAATTGAGCTGCGAAGAACGAACCATAATAAAGATATTATGAATCATACCTTAATTAGGAGTGTCAATAACGGCATCATTATTACCGATGCAGAGGGGTACATTACGGAATGCAACCAATTGATTGAGCGGATTATGAATCGTAAGCGTACTTCGATGATCGGAAGATGGATCTGTGACGTTGAACCCTTTGCGAGTTATATGTGTGATGTCATCCTATATGGTAACCGATTTGAAAATCAAGAATGCACATTCTTGCTATCTGCGAATAAGCGCATTACATGTATACTCGATGCGATACCCGTCGTGAATGACCATCAGGAATTAACAGGGGCCTACTTGCAGCTTCGCGATATTACGGAGCGTAATGAGCTTGAGAATCAGATGTTGACGTATGAGAAATTCTCAGCCATCGGGAAGCTTGCTGCCGGCATTGCGCATGAGATCCGTAATCCTCTCACATCGATTATGGGCTTCATTCAATTGCTTCGCGAGAAGCCGTTGTCTCGTGAAATGCATGTTCGTTACCTGGAGATTGTCTATGGTGAATTGCTTGATCTGAAGCGGCTGGTGTCTGACTTCGTACTCATGGCTAAGCCGAGCTCTCCTGAGAAGAAGGAGCATATCCTGCAAGATGTCGTGATTGAGACGATGCAGTTCATGACCAGCCAGGCGAATTTCAACAACATCATTCTAACGACAGATTTATACGAGTCACCGCTTCCGATTTATATCGATTCGGTTCAAATTAAGCAGGTGCTGATCAATCTAATCCAAAATGCGTTCGAAGCGATGCCGAAGGGCGGTCAGGTCGATATTCGACTGACCTGCAATAAGAAGCAGAATACGGCGGTGATTACGATTCGGGATTACGGGGTCGGGATCTCGAAAGATCAGATGAAGAACGTCTTTAACCCCTTCTTCACGACGAAGGAGAATGGGCTTGGACTTGGACTATCGATCTGCTATCGCATTATCGAGAACCATAATGGCAAAATACAAATTAAAGCCAGCGAGGAGCGAGGGACGAAGTTCAGTATAACGCTCCCACTGCCTAAATAAAGATAGAGCCTGTACACCATGCGAAGCGTGGTGTACAGGCTCTTATTAATTGATAGCCTCGATGAGCTCTACCTCATCCAACGGGAGATTTACGCGGAAGATCGAGCCTTCGCCTAACGTACTTCGAACTTCGAGCGAACCTCCATGATCTTGGGCGATTTTCTGACAGAGGGATAATCCAAGGCCTGTGCCGTTATCTTTGGTGGTATAGAACGGATTGAATATTTTGGTGAGATGATGTTCCGCGATTCCGCATCCCGTATCCCGAATCTCGATGATCACCTTATTATGAATCTGCGATACTTGAATGTAGATATCCCCGGGCTCCTCCATCGCCTCAAAGGCATTACGGACAAGATTCAATAACACCTGTACAATTTTGTCACGATCCATATGGATATGTAAGGAGACACCGATGGGCTCATAATAGATGCGGTGACCGCGGAATGCGGCTTCTGACTCCACGAGATATAACAATCGATCCATCACATGTGCGATGGGCTCAGGCTTCATATTGCCAATATGAGGCTTCGAGAACTGCAAGAATTCCGCGGTTAGTTCATTCATGCGCGTTATCTCACTCATAATGGTATCGAACCAGGGGCGAATATTGTAATCATGATGCATCGAAATTTGCATGAAGCCTTTGATTGTTGTGAGGGGGTTGCGAATTTCGTGTGCCATCCCTGCAGCGAGTTCACCGACGGCTTTGAGCTTCTCAGTTCGGAACATATTCTCTTCGCGTTTGAACCAGAGCTTGCGTCGATTCTGGAAGAGCTTCTCTTCCGCGAATGTGATAATCTCTTGTGCGCTTTCGGCTTCTTGCGGGAAAAACGTTGTACTGTGTGTGACTTGGAACCCAAGCATATTCGAATCGAGAACGTCCGTAATTTCTTGATGAATATTATCGAAAGGGGGCAGGACAAGCGCGAACCGGTCTCCTGCATATCTAGACATCGCTTTGGCATTCGGAAAATACGAGCGTAACAACTGAGCGATTTTGGCCAAAATTTCATTGCCGTTCTGTGTACTCTCGTGGTTGATGGATTTGAAATCTTGCAGGTCTAGGAGGAGCAGCACAAAAGGTTCTTTGCGTTTCACATCGTTCTGAATGGATTTCATATAGCCTTCATAATTGAGTAGTCCGGTGACAGAGTCGTGGGTGCTAAGGAATTGAAACTTCTCACGAAGTCGTTTCTTCTCCATCTCGGAGACGTGAACAAAGTAGTAGAGGAGGAGAACGATTACAAAGGTTAGGATATCAAATATGGACACGAGCATCTGGTAGGTATTAATGGGTCGATAAGTTAAGTTAATTAACGTATATTGCATGGCATAGAGCAGCGTGGTGAGCACCGAATCTCTGAATTTATTCTTTCGCTGTATGGTGATAATGATCAGAATACAGTAGAGAAGTTGACACCAATTCAGACTGCTGCTCCAATGGAATACCCCGAGTAGAATGATCTGGAGCGGCTGCAATCCTGGGAACTTCTTGTCGAGAAGGATACTGAACACGAATAGACATCCCGTGATGATTAAGAGATAGATGTTCGTTGCTGTATGAAGAAAGATGGACGATAAAATGACGAATACACTGATGGAGGGAACAAAAAATTGTCTGATTATATTAATAATCAATCTCACACACCCCAGACTCGCAAGGATCGATCAAATCTACTTCGATTCTATTATAAATGAGAAAGCTTCAAAAGAATATCGAAAGTTGTCGAGTCTTTCGGCATAAAAATACGATCTCCTCCATAATGGGAGAAGACCGTAAATAAGTGTCGGTTAAAGAAATTTTCGCGCTTGTTTTCTACCATCGTAGGTAAATAGAACTTTTTTATCTTCGACAAAAGTTTCGAGGTGAACGGGTTTGCCCCATAACTGATAAACAAACGGCAGCGTCCGCTCCAAATACTTCAGATCCAGCTCAATCCCCTCATACTGATGCTTCAAATAGATTTCTCCGGTCCGCATGAAATCGCCATCCTGTACGACAAGGAATGGGAACCCGCCATTTACTCTAGAGTAGACCAATTGATCCCGAATATTCATCCATGCTTTATCGGTAATTTTCCACTCGCTGCCTTTCTTCTCGAACACATAAAGATCCAGATCCTCTGTTAGCTGCTTCGTCAAATAATTGCGGATGAACGATGTATCGGAGTCCAGCTCTCTGACTTCAAATAGCTTTGCCCGTCCCTGTCCTGGTACGCGGTGCAGCCGATCACGTTCCTCTTGCGTTGGCTGATCCCAACGGCGCTCGATATCTTCGAATATTTTGAGCCCTAAGTAATAAGGGTTGAGGCTGTTCTTCGACGGCTGAACGACCGATGAATTCAGCTTCGCAAATTCAACGGTCTCTTCACTCGTGAGGTCAAGTTCGCGGAGAATGCGTTGATGCCAGTAGGAAGCCCAGCCTTCGTTGCGCTAAGGTGCTTTTTACATAGTTTGTTGAGGTGGAGCAAGGAGTGGAGCTGTTCATAGCTAGATCATCCGACATCCATTAAGCGATAAGGAAAGCCTAACCCCTGTATAAGGAGTTAGGCTTTTGGCGTTCAGTCCGTTATGTCTGGGGTTGGATTATTTTGCGCCATCGTTATTTGGTAGTTTGAATCGCTATCTCTACCGAGCTTCTGCTGTAGCCATATGTCTGCCGCTGCACGTTTTAGACGAATTTCAAAATCATTGAGGCGATTCAATAGAAGTTCTGAGAATGAGTGCATTTGCAAGTCGGATAATGATGTGAAGCTGCTCTGTTCGTTATGATGTTCAATTGTAAAACGGACTTTGAGTTGCCCCATAACATCACCTCGATCTAATCTATGCGGCAAGGTCGAAGGGACAACCCTATCATTTAGCATATATATAAGAGGACAGGCATAGGTATGACATGGGGGGGGGGAAGTCATGAGCGGAAAACAACGGAAAAATGAAGCATATAATATCCGTTCTGTGGCTTTATACTGCCGGGTTTCTACCGATGAGCAAGCAAGAGAGGGCGTCTCACTGGATGAACAGCAGGAACGGTTAAAAGCTTATTGCCGGGCAATGGGCTGGACGGATCAGGTTCAGCTTTTCGTCGATGACGGTTATTCAGCTAAGAACTTGGATCGACCAGAGTTAAAGCGGTTGCTGCATGCGGTAAAGAGTGGACGCGTATCTCGCATCATGGTCACCAAGCTCGATCGGATGAGTAGGCGACTGCTAGATTTGCTGAATCTAATCGACATGTTTCAAAATTGCGAGGTTTCTTTTGTATCCATTAGCGAATCTTTTGATACCAACACACCATCTGGTCGCCTTACGCTACAGGTTCTAGGAGCAGTTGCTGAGTTTGAGAGGGAACGTATTCGTGAACGCGTGTTTGAAAATATGTATCACGCCGCCACCACTGGAAAATGGTTAACGCAAAGTCCGTATGGGTATGACCTATTGGATAAGTCCTTAGTTATTAATGAAAAGGAAGCAGATATAGTAAGGCGGGTATACGACTTGTACCTGAATGAAGGGCTCGGGTTTTATTCCATTGCGAAGCGATTAAATGAGGAGGGCATTCCATCCAGACAGCGGAAAGAGTGGTCAATTCGAGCGATTAAGTTGATGTTAACGAATCCTGCTTATAAAGGTACATTGGTCTGGAATCGGAAAGATTCGAGCAAATCAAAGCGTAAAGATAAGGATGAATCGGAGTGGGTGAACGTGGAAGATTGTCTACCGGTCATTATTGAGGAGCCAATATGGGAAAGTGTGCAAAGACGAATGGGACAGACGACGATGGCTCCAAGAGCTCAGACAAGTCCTCACCTGTTGGGCGGTATGCTAAGATGTGGGAATTGTGGGTCGGGAATGAGTATTGGCTTCTCAGGTTCTCCTAGTAAACGATATCGTGTGTATCGCTGTTCAGCGAATAAGAATAAAGGTACTTGTACGAGTAAGCAATATCGTGCCGATTCGGTAGAGGAATGGTTTAAAGATGGATTGCTGCAGATCGTTGAAGATACTTCCGGTATCCTGATAATCATGGCGAAGGAAGCGGTTGTGAAGTCGGAGAGGGATCAGCTTGAGCAAAAGGTAAACACTGCTAAAGCGCGCTATAAGCGGAAAGTCGAAGCCTATACTTCGGGCTTAATTGAGCTGGACGATTTAAATGAGGAGAAAGCAAGGCTAGATCAGATTTTATCTGGGTTGGAGAAGATGGATCATGGGGAAGTCGAAGCGGTAGATATGGGACAGGTTCAGAAGGAGTTAAACGAAAAAGTGAACAATATCATTAGCGCAATGAATTTGCTTCCGGTCGAGCAAGCGAAAGGAATAATTCAAACGTTGATACAATATGTGATCGTGCATGGAGATGAAGATATTGAGATGAAATTACAGCCACTATAAATGCTGTTAAGAATGCCCCCGCCGGATACGGACGGGGGTTAAGTTTATTCATTTTGTGGTTGAGGAGGTTCATCGTCGAGCATTTCATACAAAACCTCAGTATCGTTAGGTAGATCGAAGGCGTAGCAGGGGGTGGAGTTGATGACAAGCTCGTAAACTTTGCTCAGTCCGAAGTCGTACTGCATCTTCATTTTGTTGAACGTCTTATCGAAGTATAATTAATATGAAAAATAGGGGAGGGTTTATTCGTAGTTCCAATCGATTGTAAGGGGGCCTTTTTTTCCTCTAAATATAACGTTCTTGATGATTTTTTTAACAGCTACCTTTTGTTCTTGTTCAGTGAACGAGTCCCAAGACTCGCCAATCTCTTTCATTAAGATTAATGCAGCTTCGGAGTCGATAACCTCATCCGATGCATCAATAATGTCATCCATATCATTCTCAATGGATTCTGCCTGTTCTTCTAACTTTTTTATTCGATCACTGACAGCGGATGCTTTTATATCTCCGTTTTGGATGGCATCGTATAAATTTTCTAGACTTGTGTTAATCTTTTCGAGCTGCAGCTGTAATTGCTCTAATCCATTATCCTTGTTCTCATCGTGATCAAGCTTATTCTCATTCAACTTGGCAATGAATTTTTCGGGGTGTACAGCAATTGCTTTTATTTGACTAACTACATATGCCTCTACCTTTTCTCTACTCAAATAACCAACTCTACATCTCACGTCGGTTTTTAAGTCCTTACCTCTCACATGTTGTGATGCACAAGCATAAAGTTCATAATCATAGACCTTATCGCCTCTTTTCGTTACACGCTTAACATGGACTACATTTCCACCACAATTGCCACACTTCAATAATCCAGTTAATAAGTATTCTCCAAGTGGTGTAATTCCTTCTTTTCGTTTTTTCACCTCCTTTTGTACGGTTTCCCATGTATCAACATCAATGATGGGATCGTGTAGCCCCTTTACAATTTTACCTGCATTACTCAACATTCCTTTGTAAACGGGGCGACTAAGCATATCTCTCACGATGTTGGTCAATTGTTCTATTCTTTACTCTTTTCTGAGCCCATTCCGCAATAGCTAATCTTGAATGTCCTTCAAGATATTTTTTATAAATTTCTCTGACAATTCTTGCTTCGGATTCAATGATAAGCAGCTCCTGAGTTTCTTTATTCCAGTCATATCCGAAAGGGATCCTTCCGCCGTACCATCCTTCGTTCACTCTTTGTCTTCGCCCCAATGTCAATCGTTCTATAATCATGTCACGATCTAACTGTGCGAAAACAGCCAAAACCCCTAGTATTGCTTTTCCAAATGGGGTGGATGTATCAATTTTTTCTTGATGCGAATTAAAAGTTACGTTGTGGTTTTCAAATTCGTCTTCAATCAATTGAAGTATATCCTTCTGTTTCCTGCTCAATCGATCTAATTTATAGACAAGAACAGAATTGATCTTTTTTTCCTTGATATGCCTTAGCATTCTTTTGAGCGCTGGACGCTCCGTATTTGTCCCCGTATAACCATCGTCTATATAAAGCTTATAGTCTCATCCCAACCGTTTGATTTACAGTATAAAATTAATTTTTCTTTTTGTGCATCAATGGAAAAGCCGTGTTCTGCTTGTTCATCAGTCGAAACCCTAATATATAAAGCTACAGTCAAATAAATCACCTCATAAATTTATGACTATGATTCTTAGTTGGACGAAGGTTGTTCTTTAGAAAGCTTATTCGTCGACATCCCAAAATAGTTGTATTTAATCATCCCTTTCCTGGGGTGGCTGTCACTAATTACAAAAAGTTTAAGGGCAGTCCACATCCATCACTATCATATCTTTAACTGAGGGAGGGGTTGGGATGCACATTTCTGAATTTTCGCAGGAAACACAGGATTTAATTTATGAGTTATGTTTCAGAGCAAGAATGCGGGCGATCAAGAATGGAACATATCCCCCTAAAGAAGCTGTTGCTCAAACTGGCACAAATGAATCGACGGTGGTTACAGATGAATCTGAAGGATCAATTATCTCCGCTGGTTAGCGGGTCTTTTTTTAATAGACAAGCTTATTGAGTGATATGGAGAAATTATCTTCGATTAATGGGGAGACTGTTACGGGGAATCTTACTCTTAATGGATTCTATCATTTCTGTATGTTTAAGTGTATGGAATGTATTAGATGATATGGATGTCAGTCCGCTTCAAAGAGATAGGAAGTTAGGTAAGTAGGCACTTGTCTAGAGTGTGATCATTATTAAAATAATGATTACAAATTTATGATAGTGACGAGAGTGTTACGCAAACACAAGTAATGATGGTAGTGCTTCGTTTGAAGTTAAATGAATAATTAACATATTATTCATTTTGAATTTGAAAAATTTATTGCACAGAATTATAACTTTTGAGCGGAATTGAATTTGCATACATTGTAAAAAAAGGTATAACAAAATATGCTATAATATGCGTATATTAACTAATAGTTGAGGGGATATTAAATGAGCGACTCTACTCAAAGGTTTACTGAGTTTGATAAAGATAGTTTTCTAGATGCTGTTGAATCATTAAAAAAGTACCGCAGAGCAGATTTAATTGATGACAAAGGAAGAAATTTATTAGATGTACTTTACACAGATTTACTTCCAAATGATCACATATTAAAAAAATCACTAAGAGATAATACTACTTTTCTCATAGGTAGAAAAGGTACTGGCAAATCAACGATTTTTTTAAAAATGGAACGAGAACTAAGGAAAAAAAAGAATTATTTACCTTGTTATATAGATGTTAAAACAGTATTTGAATCATCACAGACGCAATTAATAAATTTAGATTATTTAAAGGATCAACTTAATCCTGAGGGGCTTACAAAATACTTAATTGAAAGAACATTTATTCAAAACATCCTCTTAGAAATTACTAATGAGATTAGCAAAAAATCTACTTCTTTTTTTGGAAAGATTGCTAATAAACTATCAATAGGGAAATCTGAGCAAGTAAAACAGAGTTTGTTAAATCTTAAACAAAGAATAGAGGATAATGAATTTTTAAAAGAGATTGAGATTCCTGTATTTATGGAAAAAAACACAAAAAGAAGGCAAAGTGATCAGAATTCAACCCAAAAAGCATTTAAGTTAGGTTCTTTTGAATACAATTCGAGTAAAAAAATTGGTGTGACAGAAACAAAATTGAAATCAGATTCTGGATTTGAATTATCGAAGAATAATGCTACTTCTCAAGAAATTGAAAATGAGTTTTCCGATATACTTTTAAAAGTATTTCAGATTAAAGAGATTATTACAGAAATTAAAGACATACTTAAAACAATTGAAATAAAACATTTATTTGTTTTGTTAGATGATTTATCAGAAATTGAAGATGATTCAATAAAAACATTTGTAGATACAATTATTGCTCCTCTTAATAATTGGTCAGAAGAATTTATAAAATTTAAAGTAGCAGTTTACCCAAATCGTATTCATTATGGGAAAATCGATCCGGGAAAAATTGACACAATAAATCTTGATTTCTATAACCTATATTCTGAATTTGATAGAAATAAAATGGAAGAAAGTGCTGTTGATTTCACCAAAAGATTAATCGAGAAGAGAATTAAGCATTATACTGGCAATGAAACGGAATATTACTTTGATATTTCAAAGGTTGATATTACAGAATATTATGAACTGCTATTTCAAGTATCAATGAATGTGCCACGAATTATAGGGTATATCCTTTCTTACTGCCATCAAAATAGACTAATATTTGATAAATTAATAACAAAAAGTGATATTGAATCAGCGGCGCAAAAATATTATTTAGATAAAATTAAACCATTTTTCTTTACAACAACATACTCCTTGATGTCAATAGATGAAAAAGTCTCAACTCTCCAATTAAAAGAGTTGGTAGAAATAATTGTGAATAAATTGAGTGATATCAAAAAGAGAATTCAAGTAAAGGAGTTAAGAGGCACAACCTATGTTTCAAATTTCCCATTTGCAAGTCATTTTCATTTTGATCCAAGACTAGAAAAGTTTCTGAGTACTTTAGAATTAAATTATTTTATTAGCAAGTATTCTGAACAAAGTGATAAAGATGGAAAACACTCGTCCGTATATTGTATTAATTATGGGTTAGCTATGGAAAATAATTTACTGTGGGGTAAACCAAAAGGTTCTGTTTATAGAAAATACTTCATTGAGAGACCATTTTATTTTAGTAAATACATTGAAGAATTTTTGAAAAATTCAAAAAAAATCCATTGTATTAATCCTGAATGTAGCAAGTCGTTTGATATGTCTGATCTACCATTTATAGAATTTAATAATAACAAATGTAATGTATGTAGCTCACCTGTAATAGTGGAATCTATATCTGACAGTATAATTGAAGAGATCAATGAAATTGACTCAACTAAATTACTTCCGCCTCAAGAAATGAAAATACTCCTAGAATTATCTAAATCTGATGAATATAAGTTAGCAAGAGATATTGCTGAGGAATTAGACTATCATTCAAATTTAGTTGCAAGAAGAGGTAAAATACTTGATGAAAAGGCAAAGTTAATTGAGCGTAAAAAAGATACTAAGCCATATAAGTATAGAATCACAAAAAAAGCTAAAGAGTTATATTTTAACAATTAACTTTCGCTATTTAAAATACCGACTTCCCCTTAGAATAGTTTGAAAGTCCAAATCGCGAACTTTGTCTGCATTCAAGAAAAATAATCCCGCCGAGAGTTCGTGGATCACCTGTTTTCAATAGCTCAAATTCCATAACTAGATTAGCAGCTGAATTCAATTGGCTGGTCACTCTAAAATTTTCTTCGACATTGTCCGTAGAGACAATGTCGAAGAAGGTTTAAGTATTATTAATTTAATGTAGTAATCTGCATAATTAGAAAATAACGCTCGTATAAGAGCACCTGCTATATCAATTTTATATTTTAAATAATCGATTCTCATCTTTACAAAAACTTCCTTGTCTGCTTCCGTCCATCATACGTAAACTGCACTTTTTTATCCTCTACAAACGTCTCCAAATGAATTGGTTTCCCCCACAATTGGCATACAAACGGCAGGGTCCGTTCTAAGTATTTGAGATCTAGCTCAATGCCTTCATAGTGATGCTTTAAGTACAATTCTCCTGTACGCATGAAATCTCCATCCTGCACGACTAAGTATGGAAAGCCACCATTGACACGCGAGTACACGAGTTTGATCATCGCTTTCCTGGAAGTTCCGCTCTTTTCTTCTTTCCACTCTTTATACGATTTTGAAACAGCGTGTTTATTCTCTGGAATAATGTCGAGATTGTATTCCTTAGCCAACTCATCCGATAAGCGTCTCGCATCTTTTAAACTTTCCTTACAGGCATTAAATTTCTTGCCGCGCAACGATACGGAATTGATAATAACGTGATTGTGCAGGTGCCCCTTATCGATATGCGTGCTGATGATATACTGGTATTGATCACCGAACATTTTCTTCGCCCACTTCAGACCAATCTCATGAGCTCGGTATGGACTCTGGATTTCATGTGGTTTAAAGGACTGTACAAAATGAAAGCCTTGCAAGCCGTTTTCTTTGCCATAGTGCGTTTTGATTTTCATCATTTGCTTATAGGCCAGTCGATCATTGGTTGCATAGTTCATACCGGAAACTAGACAGCCATACTCTGTTTTTTTGACGTTGACGATATATTTTAAGGAGCGATTTAATGTTTGGCGAATCGTAATTTGCTTTACGTAAGGCATGGAATCACCTCTCTGTTAAGTCGGGGGTTAGGGGCACACCCCTAAAAAATCCGGAAGTGTGGCTACACTTCCAATGCTTGCTATCCCTTCCCCATCATTCTTCCTACTCTCATCATATTTGCAGCCAAATAAAGAAAGTCCCATAACATGGGCCTTCCTTCAAAGAGAAATATATAACTAAGAAATCAAAGGGCTAAATCGCCCATGGTACTGTACCCCGTATGTGAGACAACAATCAAAACACTTTACATGATTCATGCGACCAGTCGTCGGAATTGCACCGGCGACTGGTTATTTAGTTTTGTTTGAATACGAATTGAGTTATAGTATTTGCAGTCTCGAACGGTCTGTTCAACGATTGCCGTCTATCTACGGGTGAGCTCTTCGAGATAGAAATAGAGCATTTCAGACTTAAGCGAGAAATGAAACGATCTTATGGGGTATTATCACTGGGCGTTCCCTTTCGGAACATGCTCATGGTAATGCCTTTTTCTTTTACCGTCTTTTGATACGCCTCAGAGGTGTAAACACTGCCTTGATTGCTATGCAGCATCGTTCCTGGTATTTAAGGCAGTTGATGTAATCTATCTAATATAAATGTGGTATCCTATGTATTTGTTATACTGTACGCCACGATCTAACCGTTAAACAAGTCAATTATGTTTGAGAAGTACAGCAATTTTCTGCCGAGTGGTAAATAGGTAATGTCAGTTACGTGTTTCTGCATAGGTTTCTTAGCTTGAAAATAGCGTTTAAACAAGTTAACGTTTTTTTCTCTGATGTAGAGCGCCTTGGTTTTCTAGAAAGACCTAATCTATTCATTTTAAATTATACAGTCATTCTGTTTGGGGGATATAGAAACACGCGAAGAGTAGTATTTTATTATATATGGAAGTTTCAATCTTTTTCCTTTAAAATAGTTGAGAACAGTTTGTTTGTTCTGGCCATTCAAACTGAAGAATAGAGGGGATTTGGAATTTAAAGACCTATGTCAAATATTCCTTATTTTTACGAGCTATAAAGCTAGCAATACAGCTAGAGGAAAGGAATCGGAATTAATAGTGATAAATATTCCTGATTTTTTTGATGATTACCATTTACCGGATGGAGAACACGAGTGCACAATCAAGGAAATCGAACATAGGTTTCTATTTACTGCAGAGCGACATGAAGTTTGGGCGAAATTCAAAGATTTTCTTTCACGTCTTCAAAATTTAGGACTTCAGCCTGAATGTATACTAATTGATGGAAGTTTTGTGACTGGTCGCCAAAAGCCAGGTGATGTTGATTTTGGATTACTTATACGACCTGAGATTATGGAAAGTGCCTTACAGTCATGCAGCGAAGAAGACAAGATGTTAATAAAGTATTTAATGAATCCAGATAATCAGTATGAAATTTCTCGCCAATTTGGAACACATTTATGTTTAGCTTTCAATAATGAATTACTCGATGATATATCGTATATATTTAGAAAAGGACTATTTGATGAGTTGCCCGCCCCAAATCCAGAACGTGATCCTTCCTGGGTTAAACGCCCTAAGGCTAAGGGAATACTGAAAGTAATTCTTTCATGAAAGGGGTGCATAAAAATGAAGGATCATCTGCATGAGATTCAAGAACTTTCAGAACGGTTAAAAAAATCTAAACAAAATTTATCAGATTTGCGTGAGAAATACCGAGATAAACCCGAGATATTAGCAATTTATGAACCCTCGACCATAATGGTAATAAATCGTTTAGAGAACCATTTGAAGGAACTTTTAACTAATAACCTAGGCATTTCTGTCGAGCCTTCAATTGTAAACCAAGCTGATTTTTGGGTAAGTATAGAGGGAGAAGAGTTTCAAAAAGGGTCCGGTCCAATAGGCCAAGTAGGGGTATATCTGACTAAGTTGAGTAATGCTAATAAGCAAGCTATTGCCTTAATAAAGGAAAAACTCGGACTTGATTTTAAGTCAGCTGAACTCCCATCATTAAATCTATTTGCTACTGCGCCTGGGAGTCTCAAACTTGGTTTGAAACGTTCAAGTATAAAAGTCCCGGAACCCCAATATCAACTAGATTTTTTTGAGGAATTTAAAGGTCCCTGGGAATTAACAAAAGAAACATTAGTTGATAATAATATTGTTACCGAGGGTTTTCAACTTCTTGTAAAAGCAATTGCTTCAATTCAAGATGATGAGGTTTTAGAAGATCTAATGAAGAAATATGAAGAGAAGGAGTTAATTAAAATTCTCCATTACGCTAAGGAGTTGGCTCCTTCTGCGCGATCACCTATCGAATATGTTAAGTTTGAAGGTGAAAGTCTTGGCATACGTAATAACATGATAAAAACTGATAAGCATACAAGGAAGTTAATAACAGATAGAGCTAAAAAAATAGACCCGAATAGAGAATACATTGAAGGTGTTGCGTTTATTGATGCGGCAGATATAACTCACCGAGTGGTAATAGCTCGACCATTAAAGTACGAGGACAAAGTTCATGATGAGATACGTTGTACTTTCTTAAAACCGTTATCGACGGAAGAATTTAAATCATTATTTGTTAAGCAACAAGTAGGTGTTGCTGGATATATTGTGTATGACAAAAATAATGAAAAGCTGCTTCGACTAGAGATTGATCAAATAAGTTTTCCGGAAGAGGGTATAGAGTAATACAAACAATAATGTCCCGTCTCATTATATGGAGGGAGATGGAATGTCTCTTATTAAAACATTGTGAGAATGAGGATCAAACAATTAATATTACATTATTTTTCTCAATCGATGTTATAACCCATTTGAAAATCCTTCTTCTCAAGATGAAGATACCAAACTATCCAATCCTAATAATGCTGTGGATGCTGAAAATACGATAACGGAATACATTACTGACTACAACTATGAACGGTTATACAAAAAACAAAGCGATCGCCCCCTGTTGAATTCATTCAGGGAAGCGATCGCTTTTTATTTAATTTGATTTTATCTGACTACATAACGTGGGAAGAATAAAAATGTTTTCATATACATTCTGGTTCGCCTTGCTGAAGCTCCAATGGGTAAAGTGGGTAGGCATACCGTATGCTCTATACTATTTTGAAAGTCTAATGATCCTCCTGCAACCATCCATTCATGAGGTTGAAAGCTCAGTGTGTTGGACAGGATGGAAGCTAGAGGGAGTGATGGAAATGACCATTTTATTCAGCTTGGCGTTCTTAACAATGTGTATGTTGTGGTATCTGTATTACAATCAAAAAAAGATGTTAGAGAGCTACCGAGCAAATGCACTCGATGCCTTCTCGTCTCACGAGGATATGAAAGAAACGCTTCGGATTGGTCTGTACAACCGATTTAAACGAGATTTGGAGCAGCAGAAGGAGGAAGATCCGTTAGTTGGTAGAGTTATGGCTGCAGCATTTGGAAGTGCAGCGAGAGAGTATTGCTAGGTTGAATCCGGTTCCGCAAACGTAAGATAATCAGCGAACGGCATCATCATTAATGAGATACACTCGATGTATATGCTATAATTCAAGGAAGTTGGAATCCCATAAGTTCGCAACGGCTTGCTTAAACATGTTACAATTAGTTAAGTGTTAAACACATAATCAGAAGGAGGTCGAACATCGTGTCAAATCCGGATGAGAAGAAAATCCATAGCTATCAAGATTGGCTTACATGGGACGGAACATGGGAGTTAATTGATGGAAAAGCTTATAATATGTCGCCGGCTCCAACCTCATTGCATCAATTTATTGTAGGAGAGCTTCATTTCGCCCTTCGGACATTCTTTCAGAATCGGAGCTGCTTTGTGTTCGTTGCTCCATTTGATGTATTTTTCAGCGAAAGTGAAGAATATGAGTCACCTGATCATGTCACTCAGCCGGATCTTTCGGTTGTATGCTCGAAGGACCAAATATCCAAGAACGGCTGTCACGGTGCGCCGACTATAATCATTGAAGTGCTGTCGCCTTCCACCGCATTGAAGGATTTTAATGAGAAGTTCAACTTATATCAAAAACATGGGGTGCAGGAATACTGGATCGTCGATCCTGGGAATCGAACGGTTCATGTATATGCGCTACAGGATGGCAGTTACCAGGTACGTCATTTATATACGGAGCAGGAAACGATCCAATCCATCGTCTTTAAAGATTTACATGTGCCTATGAACACACTGTTCAGTCTATAATAACAAACACAATCAGCCGGCGAGATCAACTCTCGACCGGTTTTTTTGTGCTCGAATCAAAGCACCTTAGTCGAACGAAGCCCAGCCTTCGTTCATGATCTTCGTCTCCATCTGCGGCCAGAAGTAGAGCATCTCCTCACGCAGCATCGACATAATATCGCGCTGCCAATCTTCTAGAATCGGTGAGTGTTCTTGAATGAACCAGACGATATCCTTCTCAGGTTCCGGCGGGAAGGTTCGATTGGCAGGGGTATCGCTTTTGCTAAGAATGTTCTTCGGGTCCAGATTCCATAGATCATCGTATTCGCCGGGTTCCTTGTACCCATTAGCTTGATCTTTTGTCTGCTGTATGAGCTTCTCAGTATAACGTTTCTTATCGAGACGCTGCGGCTTAATAAGCTGCGGATCAATATGCTCCTGAATGGCGAGTACGGCATCAATGAAATTCTCAACCGCTTCTGTGCCATGCTCAAGCTCGTAGCGACTTACCCGTTCCGCCGTGGCGGACATGCTCTCCACCATATTGCGGTTCGAATTGGAGAAACGGACGTTATTCTTGAAAAAGTCGCAGTGTGCGAGAACGTGAGCAACGATCAGTTTGTTCTGGATGAGGGAATTCCCATCCAAGAGGAAGGCATAGCAGGGGTTCGAGTTAATGACGAGCTCATAAATTTTACTTAGACCAAAATCATATTGCATCTTCATTTTATTGAAAGTTTTTCCAAAGCTCCAATGCGAGAATCGCGTAGGCATACCATAAGCGCCGAACGTATAGATGATGTCGGCCGGGCAGATCTCATAACGCATCGGATAATAATCGAGGCCGAAGCCGTCAGCGATCTCCATAATCTCGGCAATGGCAAATTCAAGATCTCGGATTTCCTGCGTCATGATCGTGTCGCCCCTTCCGGTGATTTCTGAAAGAATGTCTTGAGCGCCTTGTAGACTTCGTTCTTCTCCTTAATGACGTAATGCATGAAATGGGGTTTATTGATATGCCGGTAAGCCGACATGAGCGTACTGCTCCGATTGTATTGGTTCACTTCGCCGTAACCGAACATATTGCACCGCTTCAGCAATTCATCGATGAGTTTGACACAACGCTCGTTATCGGACGTAAGATTGTCGCCATCAGAGAAGTGGAACGGATAGATGTTATAGTTCGCAGGCGGAAAGCGACGATCTATAATTTCAAGTGCTTTGATATAGGCGGAGGAGCAGATTGTACCGCCGCTCTCGCCACGAGTAAAGAATTCATCTTCGGTGACCTCTTTCGCCTCTGTATGATGCGCAATGAACACAATTTCCACTTTCTCGTATTGTTGACGGAGGAAGCGGGTCATCCAGAAGAAGAAACTTCGTGCGCAATATTTTTCGAAGCTGCCCATGGAGCTAGGGGTCTCATAATGAACTATTTTTAAATGTGTACTAGCTTTGTTCTGTCCTACATATGTATGGATGAAGCTATTTTACGGTATACATGCGTGTCTGACGAATCCAAAGGAGGAGCCAAGGATGCCATACTACTTGAGCGCAGATGGTGGCGGGACGAAACTCACGGCCGTTCTGTTCAATGATCGGTACGAAGTGCTGGGCGTTGGGCGTGGACAAGCTATTAATTATGCCTCTCAAGTAGATATTGCAGGTTCCATTGAGAACTGTCTGGCCTCATGTCTGCAAGGATACAGTGGGATTACCATCCAGAAGGTCTATTATGCCATGCCAGCTTCGATTGACGTGTTCATGACCATCCTTCGGCAGCATGTGATCGTTCATGAGGAACAATGGCTTAGTGAAGGTAAGATGGCGCTACTCGCGGGGATTGTGCAGCATGAAGGCATTGTTGCGTTATCGGGGACGGGATCCGGTGTGTTCAGGGTTGCCGAAGAAGAGCAGCATCTAGGCGGCTGGGGACATCTGCTCGGCGATCTAGGTAGTGGATATGAGATCGGCCAAGATGTGATTCAAGCCGTATTAAGGAATTTCGAAGATCGAGGCCCAGTTACGCGATTGAAGCAGCTGCTTATCGATGCTTGGCAGGTGCAAGATCGACTAGCGCTCATCCATCATGTCTACCAAGCTGCGAATCCACGTCGACAGATCGCCTCTGCGGCGATCTTGGGCGCAGAGGCAGCTGCTCAAGGCGATGAGGTAGCTCGGCGGATATTCGAGAAGGCCGGAGAAGCGATGGCGGTGCAGACGAATGAAATGTTGGACAGGGATCAGAAGGAATCAGGGGTCTCTGTTATGATCGCAGGCAGCGCATGGAAAGGATGCAAGACGATGTACGATCGATTCTGCGAGAAGGTTCATGAAGAGCATCCTTCAGTACAGATCCACATGCCACGATTCGAGCCGGCATTGGGTGGGTTATTCGCCCAGTTCTATGCTGAAGATGCAGGAAGTTCGGATCGACTAGCCACCTCCGTAGCACAGCTTATTGAAGATCGGCATGCTCCGCTGATGTATAGAGTTTTATGGTAAGTCATGACACATGCATTCACCGAATGGGGAGGGGTATTTATGTTAATGGATCGATATTTTGAAGCGGTTGAAACGCTGCAGGCGCGTATTCGCTCGACGCAGCAGACACCGATTGTTCAAGCTGCGACAGCGATTGCGGAAGCATCCGCGGTGGGACAAGCTGTTCATCTCTACGATACGGGGCATATTGTCGATCATGAATTGATTCGAAGGGCGGGAGGATTACTGCTGATGAAGCCGCTTCGGGCAACGCTTCATGTCGACAATCCTGTGCGGAAGCGTGACTTGTATGGTAAGGAAAAGTCGATGGAAGGACTGGGAGAATATTTCCTACGTGCTTCGAATGTGATGCCTGGCGATGTGCTCATAATGGGTTCGGTTTCAGGTAAAAGCGTGGAGGCGGTCGACATTGCACTGGCGGCGAAAGAAATGGGTGTCACATTGATCGTCTTGACGTCCTTAACCTATTCGTCTCAAGTGAAGTCCATGCATTCATCTCATAAGAGGTTATTCGAGGTCGGTGATATTGTACTCGATAACGGTGCGCCTCTTGGGGATGCGCTGCTGCAGGTGGAAGGATTAGGGACAGGGATTTGCCCTGCTTCAGGGTTGTCCGCGGCTTATATCATGTGGGCGGTAACGGCCGAAGCCATCGATCAGCTGCTGGCAAAAGGTCTTACACCGTCAGTCTATAAGAGCTACAATTATGCGGACGGTTGGGAATACAACGATGTGCAGGAGAAGGCATACGCCGAGAGAGGCTATTGATATGCATTTATGAACGCCAGGGGATCCCCCTGGCGTTTTTGGTTTTGCTGTAGAAGCCTAAAGGACAGGACGCATGAGACAAGTTCGACTGTGCATACACTTCAGTATGACAATCAGGGGAGGCGAGTCCCTTGCCATATACCGTAAGTGAAAAATTCGGCGACAAGCCAATAGCTGCGTGGATTGGAACACGGTTCAAGTCTTATGTGTTTGAGCATTACGGTGTGGAGATTGAGGTCAATAGGGTACCGGTCCCCGTTGAAATAGACTCGAATAGGAGGGCGGACGCATGCAGCCAGAAACTCGAAATCGATGCGCCATCTACGCGAGGGTAAGTACAGATCAGCAAGGGGATTCCATTGAGAACCAGATAAGTCAATGTGAAGAATATATCCATCGTCTTGGCGAGCATTATGATACTTCGGATATTATGATTTACCGAGATGAAGCTGTATCGGGATATTATACGAGTGTATTCGACCGGCAGGAGATGAAGCGAGCTATTCAAGCAGCCCGTGAGCAAGCGTTCAAGCTGCTCGTCTTCAAAGAGGTCAGCCGGGTCGGTCGGGATAAGCAGGAGAACCCGGCGATCATCGGCATGTTCGAGCAATATGGTGTGCGCGTGGTGGCGATCAATGATAACTATGATTCGCTCAATAAAGATAATATCACTTTCGATATTTTATCCGTATTATCTGAACAAGAGAGTAAGAAGATATCGTCCCGGGTTAGTAGCGCCAGGAAACAAAAAGCACGCCGCGGGCAATGGAGCGGGGAACCGCCCATCGGTTATCGTATTCAGATCGCTACACATCGGCTTGAGATTGATTCAGAGTACAAGGAAATTCCTGCACTAGCTTTTACACTCTATGTGGAGCAGGGACTAGGAACATTCCGTGTGGCAGCGGAGCTCAACAAGCGGGGATACCGCACGAAGAACGGGAATAGGTGGACGCGGGAGAATGTGAATAAAATGCTGCGAAATCCGGCGTACATCGGACATGTCGTCTATGGTACGCGGCGAAATCAGCTGAAGCGGGAATACGATGATGCCGGCAAAATGTCCAAGCGTAAGGTACAAGTCCGCATTCCCGTATCCGAATGGCAAATTATTGAGCGTGCACATGAACCGATTGTGGATGAGGAGATGTTCCAAGCCGCGCAGCGCATATTAGCGGGCAGAGGGCAGAAGGGTGCGCCACGGCGTGCCTATCATCCCCTTACCGGGCTATTATATTGCGGCCAATGCGGGAAGCGCATGGTCTGTCAGAAGCGATCATCCGGCGTCAAATCGTATCGATATTATGTCTGTTCGACGGCACACAAGTATGGCCGAGAGGCTTGCTCGCAGCCGAATGCGGAAGCGGATCAGCTGGAAGAAGCTGTACTGGATGCTATTCGGCGACAATTGGCACAGGTAGCGCAGGATCAATTTCGCTTCACCTATGATCGTCGTCAGGATCTAGAACGCCTTCGAGGAACGTTAAGCACCAAGTTGACCTTGCGGGCTAAACGGCATAAGGATCAACTGGATCTATTCCATCAGCGAGAACTATTCGATACGAATACGTATGAGCAGCAGATGCGATCGTTCAGAGGGCAGCTTGAGCAAGTCGATGAGGAAATGAAGGAGATTGAATGTCAGATCTCAGCATTGGAAAAGAGTCCGGCTGCGGATACGGCACTCCAGGATTATTATGCCTCATTTATAGCGTTGAAGCTAAGCAGTGATGCAGCTGCGCGGGTATTGTTCCATGAGCTATTGGAGCGGGTAACGATCGACTCTGAACAGTTGATGATTGCTTATCAGGTTTATTTTTGCAGTGAATAGGTCTGTCCCTTATACTGAAAGTAATGAATGTGTTTCGTGGAGGGAGAGGAAGTTCAATGCATAATAAGCTTCAAATAGGGATTATCGGGTGTGCCAAAATAGCGGTTAAATCGGTAATGCCTGCGATTGTAGAATCGGAGACAAGCCGATTGGCGGCTGTTGCTAGTCGAGACGAAGCAAAAGCCCGTGAAGTTGCGCAGCAATTCGGCATCGAGAAGAGCTACAGCAGTTATGAAGCCATGCTGGAAGATCCAGAGATCGATGCAGTGTACATTCCGCTGCCAAATCATTTGCACCGCGAATGGGCGATTCGTGCTGCGGAAGCAGGGAAGCATGTCCTCTGTGAAAAGCCATTGGCTTTAACACCGGAAGAGGCAGAAGAGATGGTTCGTGCAGCCGACAAGGCGGGCGTTAAGCTGGCTGAAGCCTTCATGTACCGCCATCACCCGCGGTGGGACCGGATTCGTGCGATCATCGCAGCAGGTGAAATTGGTGAGCTTCGAGCGATTCGTGGAGCTTTTACGTTCAATGGCGCTCGCATGGATCGGGGGAATGTCCGGTTCCGCTCGGACTTTGGCGGCGGTTCGATCTATGATGTAGGCTGTTATCCGATTAGTGCAGCGCGGCTGATTACGGGGCTTGAGCCCGAAGCAGTATCAGTACATGCGCAATTTCTGTCCGAATTCGGGGATGTGGATATGATGGCATCCGGATTGGTGGAGTTCGGAAATGGTTTGTCATTAACCTTCGATTGCGGTATGCTCGCGAGCTATCGGAATTTCGTAGAGATTGTCGGGGCAGACGGACGAATCGAATTGGAACATGCGTTCAAACCGACGGATGAAGGTACCCACGCTTTTACCGTTGTGACGAATGGGGAGCGTCGTGAAGAGCGGTTCGCATCGTGCAATCAATATGCGCTGATGGTGGATGATTTCGCGCGTTCCATCTGGGGAGAGCAGTCCCTTCGATTCCCACCTGAGGATGCCACTCGCAATATGCGTGTAATAGAAGCCTGCATACGTTCGGCAAAGGAACGTACGAGAGTTAAGCTGTAGGATTTATATCACAAGAACGCCCATTGCATCTGTTCATTCAGAGGCGATGGGCGTTCTTGTGTTCGTATAGAAATGTTTACGTTTTTGGCGTGTTTTAAGCGTTACAGGCAAGGACAATACCGACGGTCTGCGGACCACAGTGGCTGGCGATAACGCAGCCTGTCTCAGCGAGCAGCACTTCGCGTACCTTCGTCTCGCGCAATAAAATTTCACGGATCTTCACGGCTTCCTCCTCCGCGAACGAATGGGTCACGGAGATGGTAGCGCCATCCAGTTGGTCTTTGTATTTCAGCGCATTTTGCAGCAGCTGATCAAAGGCCTTTTCGCGTTTGCCGCGGATCTTGGAAGCAAGGATCATTTTGCCGTCGACGACCTTTACGACAGGGCGGATCTTAAGCAAGCTGCCGATGAAGTTCTGCAGACTGGAGCAACGTCCACCTTTATGCAGATAATCGAGCGTATCGATGATGAATTCTACTTCGATGCGTTCGCGTGCCTCGAGGATCATTTGCTCGATCGCCTGTAAGTTATGTCCAGCTTCGGCAGCACGGACGGCTTGAAGCACGAGCAGGCCGATGCCGGTCGATAAATTACGTGAATCGATGACGACAACACGTCCTTCAGGGAACTCGTCGGCTGCTATTTTTGCATTCTGGCACGCAGATGATAACTCGGATGAAATACCGATGAAGACCACGTCATGACCTGCTTCAATGGCAGGGGTGAACGCCTTTATGAAGTCACCCGGTGAAGGTGAAGCTGTCTTGGGAAGACTTCCAACGACATCAACTTTTTGATAGAGCTGAAGCGGGGTTATATCCTCGCCATCACGAAGAGCCTCCTCACCAAAGGTTACATACAAGGGAATAATACCGATTTGATATTGTTCGCGTAACTCAGGCGGCAAGTCACAAGTGCTGTCTGAGAAGACCCGAATGTTAGACATGAAGAACAACCTCCTGAAATGAAAATATGTAAGAACAATGATCTCATTATATACTACGAATCCAGAATTAGAGTAGGGAAATGTTAACAATAGAATTGTGTGAATCTATTAGGACATAAGAACAATCCGAATGATTCAGAGATTCATATTTTAGTAGTATATCGATCAGAAAGAAAGTGTTCGGTCCATGGCTGAGGTGAAATGGAGTATATGGGATCATGTCCGTCGAGTTCGTCGCTTTGTTAAGAATCATGTTGGAGATCGTGTACTTGTAAGTTTGTTTGATGGCACCATTCATAGGGGGCGGATCTTATCTGCAGGCAGAAGATCTTTCCGATTGCGAGTGAGACGGCGCGGGCTCAATGTTATCATTGTGATTCCTTTTTTCCGTGTGAGATTCATTACGTTGTTATAGGATCGTCGGAAACCTGCGTAGGAGTAAAAGGGGATGAACTTATGTCACGATCTATGACGCCATCCGATATTCGTGATTTTTGCAAAAATAATGTCGGCAATCGTGTGAATGTGGAGCGATGGATGATGTGGAATTGGAGCCGTGCTAGGGACAAGTCCATAGGATGGACCGATTCCATCATAATGAATATGTAAGAAGCCCGTTCGGATTCGAACGGGCTTTGATATGATAAGACAATGTTCTGTTATCAGTCAGGTTTTTCCTTCAGAGTGTTTTCGTTATAATGTTACTTACCATATACAAATAAGGAGAACTTATGCGCGTCCAATCATTTTCACCCATCGTCAATGACCAATCCAATATATTGATTCTAGGTTCTATGCCAGGCGTTGTCTCGCTTGTGCAGCATCAATACTATGCGCATCCGAGGAATCATTTTTGGAGGATCCTCTATGACTTGTACCAACTCCCGCTTGAGATAGATTATGATCAACGCATTGCATTCGCAAGTTCGAAAGGGATCGGCTTGTGGGATGTATTAGGAGAGTGTGTCCGGGAAGGGAGTCTGGATTCGAATATTCAAGAGGCCGTGCCGAATGACTTCGTTTCGTTATTCGCATCGTATCCTCACATTACCCATCTACTGTTCAATGGAACGAAAGCTTATGAGGTGTTCATGCGACAGGTGGCGCCGCATCTCGATCTGGAACATATGACGCTGCACAAGCTTCCTTCGACGAGCCCGGCGAACACAATGTCCTATGCGAGGAAGCTTGAAGCATGGAGGAATGAGATCGACTGGATATGACTTCCATCTAATTTCCGTATGGGAAAAAATGAATTTATCGCCTCGATTGCGAAGGAATTTAAGTTAGGCTGTCGAAATAACTTAGAAATATTGCTGCTATCTTATGATATAGGGGGGGACGAATCCAAGGCTAGGTCGATTCCAAGTACTGCAACAATGCTAACGCGTTCAAATGGAGAGTGAAAATGACTATCACTTTTTGGAGGGATGACGATGTCGGATCGTAAAATTACTCAAATTTTATCCCATAATACCGTGATTGTAAGTAGTTCAGCGGGGACAAAGTCCATTCTTTTTGGAAGAGGGATCGGTTATATGAAGAAACCGGGGATGGTCATTGACCAAGAGGAAATTGCAGAAGAATATTTGCTGCTGCCAGTCTACCATGCCTCCAATGTCGCGATGAAAAGCTGCGTATAGCAGACTCAATTGAATAGAGAATATAGCCTGTACTTGCAGAACCTGAGGTTCGTGGTGCAGGCTTTTTTGTTCGTATTGCGTAATACGTGTTCGGGGGCCCCAGCAGAGCACTTGGATCAGCTTTGGAGCCAAAGTTTCACTTTATGGTAATATATGGAATGGTACGACATCGCCTTCGCATATGCTTCTAATGAAGTCTGATTTTAACCCATTACATGAAGGAGTGAAAGTGAATGCCAACGCATGGCGACAGCTTAAAGTTTGGTGTTGTTCTCTGCAAACAGTGTAATGAAGTGATTGATGAGATTGATGCGTACAAAGTAACGATTCTGTATAGTCTGTGTGACGGTTGTGAAGTGCACGAGCCAATGGAATCGAATACCATAAGCCAAGTGAAGTGACGAGTCTAATATGTAGAAGTCATCTGACCTGAATAACGAACTGTCTCTGTGATGTTATGCAATCGCTATCAATAGGAGAGGGGGGAGTATCCTATTGGTTCATTATGAGTTACCCAAGGAACCGGAGGTATCCATCATGGCGATGATCACGGCATTGGAATGGGGCGTCACGATCTCTTCCCAGGTCTTATAACGAAGGTCTTCTGGAGAAATGCCATGAATACCGGGATCGCCTGCTGTGGCGTTGCGGCGCAAATTCTCAAGAATGGTGCGTTTCTTATCAATGTTGGACATGATTCCGGTCTTGCGGATATCATTGAATCGAATTTCGGTTGTCTCCAACTGATCTTTGTCTTTCTGCTGCAGATTGGGAAGTTCGAGTTCTTCGAATAACATCGTCTCCAATTCTTCGATACTCACTTCGGCCTCGACAAGATCTTGGCCTGGCTGATCTCCAGCTTTGTCCCCTTTGCCAGGTCCGCTCTTCGGATCGGTCCCGAGGACATCGCCGACTTGACTGTCTCCATCCCCTTGGCCGACATGCTTCTTCTTATTGTAATTATAAATAAACCGAAACTCATCCAGACTGCGGATGGGGACTTTAATGATTTGCTTACCGTCTGACATGATAATGTTCTCTTCGGTGACGAGATCGGGTAAATTCTGTTTAATCGCGTCACGGACTTTTTGCTGATGGCGAGATTGATCTTGGAACCCTTTTCGATGCAAAGACCAGTCTTCTCGCGACACGATGGACATCACTTGATCCATTCTATCCATACAGGAACCCCTCCCCAAAAAAATCGTTCGCGTGCTTGATCGCCTGTTATTCTAATATATTCAGAAGAGTGAACGATATGTGACCGCATTCAGCGAGCGTGGATCAGCGGAAGGATACAATCATTGTCGTTTTCGTGGAGGATCTGGAAAATTACGACGTTTTTTATTATGATAGATGAGGTTAAGCTAAGTTTAAAATATGGAAAGCAGAAAAGGAGATTCGACCATGTTACGTAAGTACGTCGTGATCGGCAGTCTAAATTTACTTGTTGCCGTAGCTCTGGGTGCATTCGGTGCCCATGGCTTGAAATCCATATTGACGGAGTCGCAGCTCAATACATATGAGACAGGCGTTCATTACCATATGATTCATGCGTTAGGTATCCTCGTCATTGCGCTTCTCTCAGGGCAATTAAAGATGTCGCGTCAATTGTTATGGTCAGGACGACTTCTATTTACAGGCATTATTCTATTCTCCGGAAGCCTGTATCTACTCAGTGTTACAGGCATTAAGGTTCTAGGTATTATTACACCGCTCGGCGGCGTTGCATTCCTGCTCGGATGGTTGTTGCTAGCAGTAGCGGCTTTACGTAACTCATAGATAAAGAGAGGATCGTGGCAATGGAGGCGAAGAAGCTATCTTCTAATGACCAGCTGCTGAGGGCGATAATGGAATATTACCCGATCTCTGTGATTGAATTAGAGCTGAACGGGAAGATCGCAAATGCCAATCATCATACCTGTGAGTTGACCGGATATGAAGAACATGAATTAATCGGCATGGATTATCGGTTGTTGTTAAGTGATGAGCAGATTCATGCCAATATTTTGCAAGGGAAGGCAACCCAGAAGTCGACCTATTTCGATGATAAGAGAGGTATCCGAATCGATCTGCAAATGGTGATCTATCCGATCATGATGGAAGACCGGCTTGAACGTATAATGCTGATCAGCCAGGACGTAAGTGATCGGCGGCGTGTGAATGATCGTATTCGCTATATGTCCTATTATGACGATATGACGGGCCTTCCGAATCGGCGATTGTTCTTGGAACGGCTTACAGATCTATTGGATGCGACACGTTCCGCGGATGTGGGGGTCGCCGTCGCCTATATGGATCTGGATCGATTCAAGCTCGTGAATGACTCCTTCGGTCAAGATTTCGGGGATATGCTGCTGCTTCAGATTGCAGAACGGCTTACCCGGATCGTAACGGAATATGATTTCGTTGCGAGAATGGACGGGGATGAGTTTATTTTTTATTTTGTGAATATCAGTACGGAGGAAGAAGCGTTTCAGAAGGGTATGCAGATTGTTCAAGTGCTCGATGATCCGTTTATTTTGAAAGATCAACCCATCCATCTGACGGCGAGCATAGGCTTATCCATGAGCAGGGGACATCAAGGCGATGCGAGACAGCTGATCAAACAAGCGGATATTGCGCTCTCCACCGTGAAGAATAAAGGGAAAAATCATTATCAGATGTACTCTTCAGAGATGTCGACCAAGTCCCTAGAGCGTCTGACCTTACAGCATGAACTACGCAAAGCGATGCGAAATGGAGAGTTCCTGCTCTATTACCAGCCGCAAGTACATATGGAGACCGGACAAATTGTTGGCGCGGAGGCGCTAATTCGCTGGAAGCATCCTGAGAAAGGGCTGATCCCACCGGACCAGTTCATTCCTCTGGCTGAAGAGAATGGCTTGATCGTCCCGATGGGCGAATGGGTGTTAGAAGAAGCGTGCAGACAGAATAAAGCTTGGCAGCAAGCGGGATTGCCGTCGATACCGATCTCTGTTAACTTATCGATGCGTCAATTTTTACTTCAGAATTTGAATGAGAAGGTTGGCCAAGTGCTAGAAAAGACGGGACTCGAGGCGAAGTATTTGGATCTCGAGATTACAGAGAGCATGACGATGGACGTGGATCATGCATCCAATTGTCTGAAGGAGCTGCGTGAGCTAGGCGTAGGGATTAGTATCGATGATTTTGGTACCGGATATAGTTCATTCAGCTATTTGAAAGATTTCTCGATCAATCGGCTCAAAATAGACCGTTCTTTCGTTCGCGATATTATGGAAGACCGAAGCGCAGCGGCCATCGTGGCGTCGATTATCGCGATGGCGCATCATCTGAATTTGCAAGTCATCGCCGAAGGTGTCGAGTCTGAGGAACAAGTGGACTTTTTGAAGGCGCACTGCTGCGATGAAATCCAAGGCTACTACTATAGTCCGCCTGTACCTGTCGGTAGAATTGAAGAGATGCTGATCGAGAATGTCGTGTCATGATAGATAAAGGGAGCTCCTGAGGGGCTCCCTTTTCGCTGTCTGCTTTAGACGATAAATTCATCGATTTCCGTGAGGTTTAGAATGTAGACCTGTTTCTCATCCACATGATAGACATGGATCAAGGACCGGCTTGGGTCAAAATCTAAGATGCGTCCAGGAATACTCTGCTGAACGCCGCGTCCTTTGTTCACAATGAAACGAATCAATTTCGATTGGTGTATGGCTGCTAGAATAATGTCTGCGATAGATAGCTGTACATCCGTTGGATTTTTAGGCGATAATGCTTGGGCCAAATCAACTTGGTTCAAGTATCCTATTGGCTGTGATGTGTCTGATCGTGAATTGTTATCCATAATGCCTATATGCCGCCTCCAACTTCGTTGATAAAGAGTAGTGCTATTGTACCACGTTTTTGAAATCAGATGTAGAACTAAAAGTGATGAATCGCATATATTATAAAAGTCGCGATATGAAGGAAGTGATAAATGATGGTTCGGGTTGAGCCGATTCAAATAGGTAGCGTGACAGTCATCGGGGTTGAAGTCAAATTGCCGAAGACGACGCTGCTTGCTGTGACAACCGAACGTGGCTACATTATGTGCGGCGCGTTAGATGTTGGACTACTCAATGACAGATTGAAGGACCGGAACATTATTGCTGGCAGAGCCGTTGGTGTTAAGACCTTGACTGAATTGTTAGAAGCCCCGCTAGAGTCCGTGACCCATGAAGCAGATGCGCTTGGTATTCATCCCGGCATGACAGGGAAAGAGGCTATTCTGATGATGGTATAGTCAATTGATGATGAACAGAAAAAAGGTACAGAGGTTTCATGATGACATGAATGCCTTCTGTACCTTTGGTGTATTTAGTTAAATAACTTCGGCAAGTTCACATGGAAAGGCGGTTTAATAATTCCTTTTTCCGTGATAATCGCACTTACATATTCATGTGGCGTCACGTCAAAGGCAGGATTGAACACCTTGATATCCTGAGGTGCAGTGCGCTTCCCAAATCCCTCGGTAATCTCCGAATCCGGGCGTTCTTCAATTGGAATATCCGCGCCGCTGGCCGTATTCAGATCAATTGTAGACAACGGACTCGCAACATAGAAAGGAATGTTATGCGCCTTGGCAAGAACAGCAACGCTGTACGTACCAATCTTGTTCGCGACATCCCCGTTCGCCGCTACGCGGTCGGTACCGACGATTACAGCCTGGATCCAGCCCTTGGACATCACATAACCGGCCATGTTATCACAGATCAATGTGACATCGACGCCGGCTTGTTGGAGTTCGAAGGCCGTTAAGCGTGCGCCTTGCAAGACAGGGCGTGTCTCGTCCGCGAATACTTTCAGATGCATGCCTTGCTCTTTGGCAAGATAGAATGGAGCGAGTGCCGTACCATACTTCGCTGTAGCAAGACCGCCGGCGTTACAATGCGTAAGCACGCCGATGCCATCCTCGAACAACGTTAATGCATGCTCACCGATGAGGCGGCAGACTTCTTCATCTTCAGCTTGAATGCGATTCGCCTCTTCGAGCAGCGCAGCATTCCGTCCTGCAAGTGTTGAACCATCCGTTGCGACACCTTCAGCACAACGTTTCATGCGGTCAAGCGCCCAGAACAGATTGACTGCCGTCGGACGCGAAGTTGCGAGGTATTCTGCTGCCTTAAGAACTTCTTGCAGCCATGCAGCAGGTTCTTCCGTCTGAAGAGCCCGGCCACCCATGGCAACGCCGTACGCTGCTGCGATTCCAATGGCAGGCGCGCCACGAACCGCCAGGTGGCGGATCGCTTCCCATACTTGCTCCACCGTTGTAAGGGGAAGCATTACGATTTGCTCAGGAAGCAGTCGTTGATCCAATAAATCTAGATGTGTATCCGCCCAGCGGACGGATTGCAGAGGTGCGTTCGTCATGATGTATGAACTCCTTCTATGGCTTGTTCTAGGGTGTCAATAAATGTATCAAAGGTCTTCGCTTGAAGGTGTCCCATAATAAGCGTGCGACCGATTGCAAGTGCAAGGCGTTCTGCACGTTCTTTCACAGCCGTATCTGCTATGGTATCGATATCTGCGACATGGGCCAGTCCAATCGTGCGGCGGATCATTTTGCACCCCGCGAATCCAATCGCATCTTGCAATAACCGCTGCATGTAGAGGTCTTGATAGCCCGGCGTATTCGCCAGTGGGTCTACAGTATGTTCATTCCAAAGGGCACGGAAGTTCGTGTCAAATGCGGACCAGATCTCGCGAAGCGTCTCGGTGAGATAATCACGATAGGATTCACGAGCCTCACTCGTCTTGCTCCAATAGGCTTGACCAATGTAATTCATGGCAAGGTTTGAGATAACGGCGGCAATATCGAATCCCATCGGACCGTAATAAGCGAATTCAGGATCGATCACTTTGGTCGATTGTTCCGTTATGAAGATGCTGCCTGTATGAAGGTCACCGTGTAAAAGGGCTTGTGCCGAAGTAAGGAATTTCTCCCTTAATTGAGCAACTTCCAGCTTGAGCGGCTGATCGGCCCAGAGCGCTTCAACCGCATCACGGATGGCAGGGTTGAAGTTATTGGTCTCGCTATCGAAATAAGGATCAGCGAAGATGAGGTCCTCTGTAATTTTGCATAGCTCGGGATTAATGAACTGCTTGACGGCTTCTTTCTTCGCCTGTTGGTTCTTGCCAAGGTCGGAAGTGAAGAAGAGCGTTCTTGCGAGAAACTCCGCAATATGGCCAGCGAACAGGGGGTAACGGTTACCCTCAATTAAGCCTTTACGCATAATCGTGTGATCGCTTAAATCTTCCATGATTGTCATGGCGAGCTCTGCATCATAGCGGTATACGGTAGGTACAAGGTCAGGACATAGCTGATGCTCTAGGAGGAGTGCTTCGCTCTCAATTCTTGCACGGTCCAAGGTGAGGGGCCACGATTCCCCGACGACTTTGGCATAAGGGAGTGCTTGCTTGAGAATGATGCTCTTATTCGATGCTGCATCCGAAATATGAAAGACGAGATTCAGGTTGCCGTCTCCGATTTCACGTGCTGACAGATCGGCTTGTTCATGGAATAAATCTGGAATTTCTCTCGCGATTTGAGTCGCTTCTTCGAGGGTTAAAGGATGATATGCGGACACCTCTGCCCCACCTCCATAATTCAATATTCTCCCATTGGAATGGTATAGTTGTCCATAAGTATACTGGATAAGAACCAATGTTAAAATAGTTAAATTGTGACGATGTGACAAAAATCATGGCGAATTTTCAGGAGATTTGCTGGCGAGAGATGAACTCTTGTCGAAATCAAGGTATAATAGAGATATTGTTGGTGAGAAAGGCGGTTACTTACATGCAGAATAACGCACAACCCGTCGCATTAAAAGAGTGGGCCGTCGCCATAGAAGCTCTTGCGTCAGGGAAGCAAATCTTGCTGATGCGCAAAGGAGGAATTGTAGAAGAGACACGGCATTTTGAACTGAAGAGCCCGTCCTTTTATGTGTATCCTACCTATGAACACCAGCGCAGAGAGCTGCTGAAGGAAGCGAATCAATCCGATCTCGATGTAACGCTGGCTGGATGGTCGAATGATGATACAATGGTAACGCTTCGTTTGTATGCGGAGGTCATCGAAGATATCGAGATTCATGATCAAGAGACGCTGAATAGGCTTCGAGATTTCCATATCTGGACGGATCACTTTGCAGAAGAACGGCTGAAATGGAAGAAGAAGCTTCCGCTGCATGTCTTGCTTCTGCGTGTCTATAAGCTGGATCCGGGACTTTCAATTGAGATTGAAGAAGAATATCTAGGTTGTAAGTCATGGGTAAATCTGCCGACGCAGGTGACATCCATTGAGCGGAGTCAGCTCGTCCCCGTATTATCGGATGAAAAGTTTCAAGAGCAGGTTGAGTCGATTCGGAAAGCGCTAGAAGCGTGAATTGAGCCGTAATCTTACATGGACGGACAGGTTGCGCGCCCCAAATTCTGTTTCATTGCTTTCAAGATGAAAATAAAGTAAAATTACTGTTGATAATCAGTGAGAATCACTTTAGAATGATTATAAAGTAATATTTGTTTTGATGTTCAAAAAAATAAACATAGATGCTCGAAGGGAGTACCAAAAACATGGCAACACATTTTAAAATTGACGGTTTGAAGGCTGAGATCGAAGGAAAAGAGATTCTGAAAGGTCTTAGCTTGGAGATTAAAGGCGGCGAGATTCATGCGATCATGGGTCCGAATGGTACAGGTAAAAGTACATTAGCTTCCGCATTGATGGGGCATCCTAAATATGAAGTAACAGATGGCAGCGTAGAGCTTAACGGTGAAGACGTGCTTGAAATGGCTGTAGATGAGCGCGCTCGTGCAGGTCTATTCTTAGCGATGCAGTACCCAAGTGAAATCGCGGGTGTAACGAACTCCGACTTCTTGCGCAGTGCAATCAATGCTCGCCGTGAAGAAGGTAACGAGATCTCCTTGATCAAGTTCATTCGCCAAATGGAAGGTAAAATGAAAGAGCTTGAGATGAACCCTGAATTCGCACACCGTTACTTGAACGAAGGCTTCTCCGGCGGTGAGAAGAAACGTAACGAAATCCTCCAAATGTTGCTGCTTGATCCGAGCATTGTGATCCTTGATGAGATCGACTCCGGTCTTGACATCGACGCACTCAAAATCGTAGCAAACGGTGTGAACACGATGCGTAGTGAAGATCGTGGATTCTTGATTATTACGCACTACCAACGTCTACTTAACTACATCAAACCAGACTTCGTACACGTTATGATGCAAGGACGTATCGTGAAATCCGGCGGTCCTGAGCTTGCTGAGCGTCTTGAGAACGAAGGCTATGATTGGGTTAAAGAAGAGCTAGGCATTGTTGACGAAACGGTTGGTCAAGAAGCTTAAGCGAATAGAGGAGGAGCAAAGAAAATGACAACACAAACAATCCTTCCTATTGACCGTGAGTCGTTAGCGGCGTTATCGCAAAGCAACAATGAGCCAGCTTGGCTGTCGGCGTTACGTTTGGAAGCTTTGGAGCTTGCAGGTCAATTGGAATTACCCATCGTAGAGAAACAAAAAATTAGCCGTTGGAATTTAGATACCTACGGAACATATACGAAATCCCCAGCGATTCAGTCGGTGAATGAATTGCCAGAATCCTTGCAATCTCTTGTGAAATTAGAAGAGAACAGCAGCGTTCTAGTACAGCGTAACTCGAGCGTTGTGTTTCAGCAATTATCTGCTGATCTCGCGGCGAAAGGTGTTATTTTCACCGATTTGCAGACAGCGATTGAGAAACATGCCGATTTGATACAGAAATATCTATTCCAAGCTGTGAAGAAGGATGAGAATCGTCTTGCAGCATTGCATACAGCAATTTGGAACGGCGGCGTATTCGTCTATGTGCCGAAGAATGTTGAAGTGGATTTGCCATTGCAAGCCGTATTGATGGCAGATGATGCGAATGCAACATTTGCACCGCATGTTCTACTTATCGCAGATTCGAACAGCCGCGTAACCTATGTTGATAATTACTTGTCGACAGACGCTATTGGCGTAGATCAAGTCGTTCATAATGGCGTTGTTGAAGTATTTGTTAATGCTGGCGCTAACGTACGTTTTGCTTCCGTTCACCACTTGAATGCAACGAACGTGACATACCGCCGTGCTGTTGTAGAGAACGACGGACGCATTGAGTGGATTATCGGTGAGATGCACAATGGTAACGCGGTATCGGAGACGATGTCCGTTCTGAAAGGAAATGGCTCATCTTCGGATGCGAAAGTCATCTGTGCAGGAACGAATGACCAGAAGCTTAGCATTACGACGAAAGCCGTTCATTTCGGTAAAAGCTCTGACAGCCAAATGTTCACACGTGCGGTTATGCGCGATCAAGCTAGCGCGATCATCAACGGTATTACGAAAATTGAGAAGGGTTCAACAAAAGCGAATGGTGAGCAGACAGAGAAAGTTCTTATGCTTAGTCCGAAAGCTCGTGGGGACGCGAACCCGATTCTTCTCATTGATGAGGACGATGTAACGGCGGGTCACGCGGCTTCTGTTGGACAAGTAAATCCTGAGCAAGTCTACTACCTAATGTCTCGCGGAATTTCGAAGCAAGATGCTGAACGCTTGATTATTCATGGATTCTTGGCTCCGGTTATTTCCGAGATCCCACTTGAGAATGTTCAAGAGCAACTTCGCAGCTTGATGGAAAGGAAGTTAGGACAATGAACAGTGCGCAAATTCGTAAGCTCTTCCCGATCTTAGACCAGGAAGTTAACGGACATCCACTCGTCTACCTCGATAGTGCGGCTTCATCACAGAAGCCCATCTCGGTCATTGAAGCGGTGAAGCAATACTATGAGCATGATAATGCCAATGTGCATCGCGGCGTTCATACGCTAGGATCTCGTGCCACAGATGCTTACGAAGGCGCGCGTGAAAAAGTGGCCCGATTCATTAACGCGAAGCGCTCGGAAGAGATCATATTTACGCGTGGAACGACCACTGCACTGAACCTAGTAGCGAGCTCATACGCTAGGCTCAACTGCCAAGAAGGTGACGAGATTGTGATTACCCCGATGGAACATCACAGTAATCTGATCCCTTGGCAGCAAGCAGCCAAAGCAACAGGAGCAACGCTCAAATATATTCCCTTGCAACCTGATGGTACGATTCTTCTCTCCGATGTGGAGCAGATCATTACGGATCGGACGAAGGTCGTCTCGATGACTTACGTATCCAATGTGCTAGGCGTTGTAAACCCGGTGAAACAAGTGGCTGAAATTGCACACCGCCATGGCGCAGTCATGGTTGTGGATGGTGCGCAGAGTACACCGCATATGAAGGTCGATGTGCAAGATTTGGATTGCGATTTCTACGCTTTTTCAGGACATAAGATGTGTGGTCCGACGGGAATCGGCGTATTATATGGGAAGAAGTCTCTTCTGAACAACATGGAACCGATCGAATTCGGCGGCGAAATGATTGATGAAGTAGGACTTTATGAGTCCACTTGGAAAGAGATTCCTTACCGCTTCGAAGGCGGAACGCCGATCATTGCTGGAGCAGTCGGCCTAGGAGCAGCCATCGATTTCCTCGAGGAAATCGGAATGGATGAGATTGAACGCCATGAGCATCAGCTCACGGCGTACGCGATGGAGCGATTATCTGAAATTGAAGGGATTACGATCTATGGGCCGCAGAAGCGTGCGGGCCTTGTGACCTTCAATCTAGGCGACGTTCATCCACATGATGTTGCGACGGTGCTCGACGCGCAAGGAATCGCGATTCGTGCAGGCCACCACTGCTGTCAGCCGCTTATGAGGTGGCTGGAAGCAAGTTCTACAGCACGCGCGAGTCTTTATCTGTATAATACAGAAGAAGACGTAGACCGTTTAGTGAAGGGTCTAATCCAGACGAAGGAGTATTTTGGTTATGCAATTGGATGATTTATACCGCCGAGTTATTATGGACCATTATAAAAACCCGCGTAATCGTGGAACGTTCGACGAAGGCGCGGTAACGATTAACTTGAACAATCCGACTTGTGGCGACAAAATTTCGCTGCAGCTGCAGATGGATGGGGATGTCGTCAAGGCAGCTAAATTCTCTGGAGAGGGTTGCTCGATTAGCTTATCCTCTGCGTCGATGATGACGGAAGCTGTCAAAGGGAAGACGATCGAAGAAGCTTTGGAACTGGCAGATCGGTTCTCTGGCCTAATGAAAGGTGAAGCGGTCGAGTTCGAGGAACTTGAAGATATCGAAGCGTTGTCTGGAGTTAACAAGTTTCCAGCACGTATCAAATGTGCAACTTTAGCGTGGAATGCCTTGCGTAAAGGGATTGAACACGATCATCAAGCATAGAACAATAATAAGGAAAAGGTAGGTGTATCTCGCATGGCAAAAAAAATGCCTGAAATGGAAGAATATAAATACGGCTTTCGTGATGAGCACAAAGCGGTTTTCCAAACTGGTAAAGGCTTAACAGAGGAAATCGTTCGTGAAATTTCGAAAATTAAAAATGAGCCGGAATGGATGTTAGACTTCCGTCTTAAATCGTTGAAACAGTTCGAGAAGATGGCTATGCCAAAATGGGGCGGAGATCTGGATGACCTCGATTTCAATGACATCCAGTATTATGTTCGTCCTTCGGAGAAGCAAGGGAAGACATGGGAAGAGGTTCCTACAGAAATCAAAGAAACCTTCGATAAGCTGGGTATTCCAGAAGCGGAACAAAAGTTCCTTGCAGGGGTATCTGCGCAGTACGAATCCGAGGTTGTCTATCACAGCATGCAGAAGGACCTTGAAGACCAAGGCGTTATCTTCATGGATACGGACACAGCACTTCGTGAGCATCCAGAGATCTTCAAAGAATACTTTGCTACGGTTATTCCACCAGCAGACAACAAATTCGCAGCACTGAACAGCGCAGTATGGTCTGGAGGAAGCTTTATCTACGTTCCAAAAGGCGTAAAATGTGAGATTCCATTGCAAGCCTATTTCCGGATTAACTCCGAGAATATGGGACAATTCGAACGTACATTGATCATTGCGGATGAAGACAGCTTCGTACACTATGTTGAAGGCTGTACAGCTCCGATCTATAGCACAAACTCGTTGCATAGTGCGGTTGTTGAGATCGTATGCCGTAAGAACGCACGCGTTCGTTACACGACGATCCAGAACTGGGCACCGAACATCTACAACCTCGTTACGAAACGTGCGGTTGCAGAAGAGAATGCGACGATGGAATGGGTTGACGGGAATATCGGTTCCAAGTTAACGATGAAATACCCTGCGGTAATCTTGAAAGGCCGTGGCGCGAAAGGTAGTGTTCTATCCATCGCGGTTGCTGGTAAAGGCCAACATCAGGATGCAGGGGCGAAAATGATTCACCTTGCGCCGGATACAACTTCAACAATCGTATCGAAATCGATCAGTAAGCATGGCGGTAAAGTAACATACCGTGGTCTTGCATCCTTCGGTCGTAATTCGGAAGGCTCCAAAGCGAATATCAAGTGCGATACGCTGATCTTGGATAATGAGTCGACTTCAGATACAATTCCATACAATGAAATTATGAATGATAACATCACGCTGGAGCATGAGGCAACGGTATCCAAAGTATCGGAAGACCAATTGTTCTACTTGATGAGCCGTGGTCTAAGCGAGTCGGAAGCGACACAAATGATCGTTATGGGCTTCATCGAGCCATTCACGAAAGAATTGCCAATGGAGTATGCGGTAGAGATGAACCGTCTGATCAAGTTCGAGATGGAAGGTTCCATCGGTTAATATCGCGGTTTGTATGATAAAGTGAAAGCCGCCCTTCATTGAGAGGGGCGGCTTTGTTTATTTATGTAGTCTCACATATAAATTTCGGTAATCTCTAAGGAATGATCCATCGATAAATCAACAAAGCGATCATTTAAATGAATGAGCGGTCGGAAATAATCGGAGTTGTTCGTCATGACGATCTTGCCGGTCTCTCCGGAATTTAGTAAGACGTTCTTGCCGATGAAGTTCGGAATCATATGCGAGATGAAGATATGCGTAATCGTAGGGTCCAGCTTCGTGAAGCTCATCTCATGAAGCTCCTTCAAGACGGACATGAGATCTCGCTTCTGCTGATATATTCGATCTGTAATCATCGCACAATAGACATCCGCAATACCGACAATTTTCGAATAAGGATGAATATTAGATCCTAGCAAGTGGTAAGGATAACCGCTTCCATCCATTCGTTCATGATGCTGTAGTGCTACGATGGCAATGGAGTAAGGATAGATGGAATTCCGAATAATCTCATAACCATGGATCGTATGTTGTGTCATCATTCGGAATTCGTAATCGTTTAATCGACCCGGTTTATATAAGATAGCATCATCAATACGACACTTGCCGATATCGTGCAGATAACCAGCCTTACCGATCAGCTGGGCTTCTTCTTCGGCATATCCCATCCAAGTGGCAATAAAATAGGATAGGAGACCGACTTGAATGGAGTGCTGTAGGGTATAGTCATTCTTGCCATTCAGCATGAGCAGCAAATTCACGACATCGCGTTGATCCTTAATTTCGTTCGTTAGTGGAATGAACGTATCTTGGACAATCTCGTCATTAATGTACCCATTCTCGAGCGCTTCTTCGAATAGGGTGCTAGTTCCTAATATCGAATGGTCAAAGAGGGGTTTGATCGACTGCAAAGAATCTACAGTAAGCGTATTTAATAAGTTTGTCGCTGGTTCAATAGGTTCACTCGGTTCAACATCTACATATTCAACTTGATGTAAGATTAATTTAGAGATTTCTTGGGAACTTAGAACAGTTCCGCGCGACAGAACATGGAGTCCGTAGGAATTAAACGTATCGTTCTTTAGTCGATCTCCGATGCCTAAATCCATGACATGCACTCGCATGGGGGTGCCCACCTTTTTCACATTATGAGGTATGGTTTTACTAGAAAAAAACATTAAGTTCATCATATCACAAATGAAAAAAATGACAATAAATGAGCCTTTTTGTCGATGAAAACACGACTTTAGTACTAAGGCTTTGGTAGTGGGTTATTTTTCGTTTTTGATAGAATCATTATTCGGCTGGGTTCCCTGGACCTAATCGAAGTTCTCCTTATACAGAACTGTCTTCCCATATTTTTGTTTTTCCAATAGGGAGGATTGCTTGAGTTATCGGGTAGAAGACCGACTTGCGCTTACAATCTCGTTGTGTTCAATGCAGGGGAGTGCTCGCGGCGCAGCGTCAAAATGGAGTGGGTACATCATGGGCTTTTTAGGAATATCACCCGTATCATAATGCGCTGGATAATGGTATGCTATGACTTGGGCGTAAATGTAAAATGATTGGAAGATTTACCCCTTTCAATGAGAAGAAGAATACGATGCTGGTGGCGAAGTTGATCGATACTTGTGATAGAGTACATAATAATAGACGGGCTTAAGGAGAGTTTATGGATAAAGAAAGACGTAGCTTTGTGCTGTTCCATTCTAATGATATTCATAGTCATCTGGAGCAAGCGGCTAAAATCGCAACGGTCATTGATCTGGAGCGTGAAAAGCGAGCCTCTGATGCAATGCTTATTCTAGACATCGGTGATCATATGGATCGAATGCGTGTGGAGACCGAGGGAAGTACAGGGGCTGTCAATGTTCATATTTTGAACCACATCGGTTATGAAGCGATTGTGCTAGGCAATAATGAAGGATTAACTTATACCCCCGAGCAGATGGATCAGGTATATACGGATCAAGCAACCTTTCGGATTATTGGCAGCAATATTCGGGAAATGGCAAGTGGAGAAATTCCGGCATGGATGGTCCCGTATGAAATTCTGCATAAAGGCGATTTGCGCATTGGTCTAATCGGCGTCACAGCCGCGTTTACAGAGTTTTATGAGCTGCTCGGCTGGAATGTGCTGCAGCCCTATGATGTCATCGCGGAGTTAGTGGCTGAACTGCGTCCGCAAGTCGATGTGCTCATCGTTATGTCGCATCTTGGGATTAAGCATGATCGAGTGATAGCTGAACGTATCCCTGGAATCGATCTGATTCTAGGCGGACACACGCATCACCTATTTGAGGAAGCGGAGAAAATCGAAGATACCTATATCTGTGCCGCCGGGAAATTTGGTTCCCATCTGGGACGTATTGAACTGGAGTTTAATTCGGATTCAAGACGTTATGATATCACACGTGCCGTAGCGGTCTCACTAGAAGAGGTTCCGCCAGACCCTGGGATTCTATCCATCATTGATCAATACGGTGCGATAGCAAGGCAGAACCTGAGCAAGGTCGTAGCGAGGTTGGACCATAGGCTGACGATCTCGGAAGAGAAGGAATCACCACTCGCGAACTTGCTGGCTGCAGCGCTTAAGGCATGGACAGGTGCAAGGATTGGCCTCACGAATACTGGGCAATTGCTGGATGCGCTTGAAGCTGGGGATATCACCCTTGAAATGCTACACCGCATATGTCCATCGCCGATTAATCCTTGTGTCTTGAATCTTACGGGGGCGCAATTACTGCAATCCCTAGAGGAGTCGCTTCTCCTAGAATTTCAGCAGCGGGCTATTCGCGGGTTCGGATTTCGAGGACGAGTACTAGGTACTCTCGCTGTGGATGGTCTAGAGATCTATTACGATGTAGACAAGCCACCGTATGAACGGATTCAGGAAGTTATTGTTACCGGGACGGGGGGCCGACTTCAGAAAGATGAAGTCTATCAGGTGGCAACACTTGATATGTTCACTTTTGGCGTTGGATACATGGCGCTGAAGGAAGGGATCGATAGACGATATTATCTTCCGGAGTTCATCCGGGATCTGCTGGCTTGGGCATTAAGTCAGGAAGCTTTGCTCTCTACTTGTCCAACCGAGCACTGGCATTTGTTGAAATAGAAGGAATGATAAGTTGCACACATCTTTTTATATATTTCTCGCTTAACGCTTTACTGTCCTCGAAAGGACTCCGGAGGCGTTAATGCTTGAATATGGAATAATAATATAATAAGAAAAGAGGAGTACGAACCATTATGGATTCCATTTTAGTAGCGATTATTCTCGGGATTGTCGAGGGTCTGACAGAATTTATTCCTGTCTCATCCACAGGTCACATGATTCTAACTGACCAACTTATTCATCCCAATGTGCCGCGTGATATTCTAAGTTCGTTCGAGGTCATCATTCAGCTTGCTGCGATCCTTGCCATTGCAATTGTCTACCGTGAGCGCATTTACCGTCTATTCGGATTGAAAAAAGCACCTGCAATGCCATCCACTTCGACGGCTGGGGGGCGTGTGCGTAAATCACAATTAAACTTAATTCACGTCTTTCTCGGGATTGCACCCGCGTTAATTACCGCTTTTTTCTTAAAAGACTATATCAAGAGTAAGTTCGATTCTCCGGCTACAGTCTTATGGGCACTCGTTGTTGGTGCATTGTTCCTCTTATTCGCAGAGTTCTTCTCGCGCAGTCGTGTGAAAATTACGGCGAAAGACATGGATGACATGACGTACAAGCAAGCGTTCCTGATCGGTATCTATCAGATCTTGTCCGTGGTATGGCCTGGATTTAGCCGTTCCGGTTCGACGATGTCCGGAGGGATGTTAAGCGGTCTCAGCTACAAAGCAGCAGCCGATTTCTCCTTCTTAATGGCGATTCCGATTATGTGTGCGGCCTCAGGATACGAGCTGCTAAAGAATTATAAGGTGATTCTTAACGGTGACTGGATGTTCTTCCTCGTCGGATTTATTGTCTCTTTCGTTGTTGCTTATATCGTCGTCGTCGTTTTCTTGAAATATATTCAGAAGATCCAACTGCGTCACTTTGCTTATTATCGTCTCATCATTGCATTCTTGTTCTGGTTCTTTATCCTGCGTTAATAAGCGAAAAATCATCTAGGCAATATGATCTAAATTGTAGAACTGATGCTGTAAATATGTCATAATAGGATGGTTAATCATTTTTTATAATCGTTGATATGAATCTTTAAACAGATCAGAGGTTTTTAATTTGCGACTAATGCCTATTCAATTTTGTCAGCCAGGCATGAAGCTTGGGAAGAAGATATATAACGAAGATGGACTCGTTCTCTTATCTGAGCATATCGAGTTGACTCCGTCGATGATCCTGCGGCTAGAGCAACTCGGGCTCCGATACTTGTACATAGAAGACGCAAGAACAGACGATATTCGGATTCCTGAATTAATCTCAGAAGAGACCAAGCGGGAATCGATGTATGAAATTCGTAAGAACTTTCGTGAATTAATGAATCAACCTTTCTCGGAGAAGCAATCGGCATACCCGAGTCTCGGGAAAAATTTTCGCAAAGTCATTACGAATCTGATCGATGATCTGAGCAGTCATGAGGATGCCATGATCATGCTGTCGGATATCAATTCAACGGACTTTTACTTATATCGTCATTCCTTGAACGTGTGCATTTATACGGTAATGATGGCTCTGTCGAAAGGCTACAATTCGGAAGAGCTAAATACAATTGCGCTCGGAGCGCTGCTGCACGATATTGGGAAAACTCAAATCCCGATGGAAGTGCTCTTGAAACCGGATAAGTTAACGAATGAGGAATATCGCATTATTCAACAGCATACTGAATTAGGGTATCGCATTCTGAAAGATGAAGCGAATATTCCGTTGCTCGCAGCCCATTGTGCATTTCAACATCATGAGCGAATTGACGGGACAGGATACCCGCGTGGCATTAAAGGCGTAGAGATTCATGAGTATTCCAAAATGATCGGCATTGTCGATTCCTATGATGCGATGACAAGTCATCGGATATATCGGTCTGCGATGATGCCGCATCAAGCATTAGAAATTCTCTACACGGGATCAGGTACGCTCTATGAGCAGGGGATGCTCGAACTGTTCCGGGATCGGATCGCCATCTATCCGATTGGCGTCACGGTCAAATTGAATACAGGTGATATCGGCGTCGTCGTTGATTTGAATTCAACATCACCGCAGCGACCGATCATCCGGATTCTGTATGATGAAGATGGACAGGAGCTTAGCTCGATTTATGACGTTGATTTGTCCGTGAAACTCAATTTAATGATCGTTGCTGTTTTAACGGGCGGAGTATAAAACCTGGACATTGGACCAGGTTTTTTTAGATCAATACGAAGTGTAGGGGGATTTAGACATGCAATCAAGAAGCATTTTATCATCAGAAAGAGCAAGTACACTGCCAGTATTATCACCGGCATATGACCCTTGGGATCCCATTCGCTCACTTGAGCAATACGGCAAACATGTATTGACAAGTGTTGAATTTACGATAACGAATTTATGCAATATGCGTTGTGAACACTGTGCAGTAGGCGATTCGTTAACGGTCATTGAACCGGACAAAATTCCGCTTACCAAGCTGCTCAAAGCATTGGATGAAGTTGAGCATTTGGAGACGATAAGTATTACAGGCGGCGAGCCGACCTTCCATAAGAAGACGGTGCAGGATTACATGGTGCCGCTCTTGAAATATGCACGTGATCGCGGGGTTCGATCACAGATTAACTCGAATTTAACGTTAGACTATGATCGCTATGCAGTGCTCGCACCCTATCTGGACGTGATGCACATTTCTTTTAACTATGTGAGCCCGGAAGACTTCCATGAAGTGGGCTTCAAGCACGCGGGGCATTCCGTAAGCCTCGAGGCGGCAACGAAGTTGTATGACCGGATGATTGAGAATACGCGTCGACTTAGCCGTGAAGGGATGTTCATCTCCGCAGAGTCGATGATTAATTATCGTACCCATCACAAAATTACTGAGATTCATGAGCTGATTCGTGAGATGGGCTGCCTCCGTCATGAAGTGCATCCGATGTACCCTTCCGCATTTGCAGCGGATCTCCCTGTTCTGTCGCAAGCAGAAATGCGCACTGCGATTCATCGACTGCTTGATACACGTGATCAGAACATGTGGATGCTGTTCGGGACACTACCGTTCTACGCATGTAATGATAACGAAGAAGATCAGACGCTGTTGCGTCGTCTTAGAACGGAACCGAATGTTACGCTTCGGAACGATCCGGATGGCCGTAACCGTGTGAACTTGAATGCTTTTACAGGCGACGTGTTTGTGACGGATTTTGCAGATATCCCTCCATTTGGTAATATGGAGAAAGAGAAGCTGGATGATATCTTCAACCGCTGGTTGCATGAACATCCACTGAATCAACGCATTAATTGTCATTGTAGTGCTGCAAAATGCTGTGGTCCGAATTTATTGGTCGCAGATATGTATTATAAGAATGTGGATTTCAAGTCAAGAAAAGCAATCATCTAGATTCGCTACCGTGAAGAGGAGTTAGAGTATGACCCATTTTGAGCCTGGCGCCATTTTCCTTCATATCCTGCTTGTATTGGTACTCGTCTTATTGAATGGATTTTTTGTTGCGGCAGAATTCGCACTTGTCAAAGTGAGACAGACTCGTTTGACACAGTTAGCGAATGAAGGCAACCGTCGAGCTCATTTTGCCCTGAAAGTGAACCATCGCCTAGATACCTATCTTTCTGCGACACAGCTTGGAATTACACTTGCCTCTCTCGCGCTCGGTTGGGTGGGTGAGCCTGCCATTTCCCATTTGATCGTAGAACCGCTGCTTGCGAAGCTTGGCGTGGCTGATCCGACAATTACGCAGACGATTAGTTTCGTCGCTGCATTTTCTGTCATCACCTTCCTACATATCGTACTTGGCGAGCTCGCACCGAAGACACTGGCCATTCAGAAGGCAGAAGCTGCATCATTATGGTTGTCTGGACCGCTGTTATTGTTCTATAAGGTATTCATGCCTGCCATATGGCTCTTGAATGCGGCAGCGAATGGCTTCTTGAAGCTATTTGGGCTGCAGCCCGCTGCCGAGTATGAACTCGCGCATACGGAAGAAGAAATTCGCATCCTTGTGAGCCAGAGCGCGCTGAGCGGGTTTATTGATAAAGATGAAATGACGCTTATGGACAATATCTTCGATTTCTCTGACCGATTGGCTCGTGAAGTGATGCTTCCACGCATAGATATGGAATGCCTCTATACGACCCATTCGATTGAGGAGAATATGGAGATCGTCTTTGAGACAAAGCATACGCGGTATCCGGTGGCCGTAGAAGATAAAGATCAGATTATTGGTTTCATTCATATCTCTGATCTCTTCATTACGCCTCCGCAATCTGTAGAAGCGATGCAAGCGCTGGTAAGGCCGATCCTGAACGTCCCAGAATCGATGGAAGTTAGTCATGTCCTTCGTCTCATGCAGAAGAATCGCGCGCAGATTGCGCTTGTTGTAGACGAATACGGCGGAACCGCTGGCATGCTGACGACAGAAGAGATTCTTGAAGAGATCGTCGGCGAGATTCGTGATGAATTCGATGAGGATGAGCGGCCAAATGTCGAGACGACGGATGGCATTATCTCGGTGGATGGCCGGATGCTGCTTGAAGATGTGAATGCGATGCTCGGCGTTACGATTGAGGATGACGAGGTCGATTCCATCGGCGGATGGTTGTTCAAGCAGCTCGAAGGAAATGTTGCGGAAGGCAAGAAGATTCTGATCGACGATGTCTGGTTCGAAGTGGCGGAAGTCGAACGATTGCGGATTCTTCGAATACACATTTATCGTCAAAAGGGAGGACAAGATCCAGTCACGTGAGAAAGGAGATAGACGAGGAACGATGCAGATCAAACAATTGATATTAATCTTGCTGGGCCTTGCTTTTCTGTATGGATTGTTCACGGTAGGAGCGCCGTTCTTGCTTGCCTTTATTTGCGCCATGCTATTGGAACCGATCAATGGCCTGTTGATGCGTAATTTAAAAATGAAGCGGATCGTGGCATCTTCTATCACCTGTACGTTGTTCATGCTCATCTTTTTGGTGACGATTTATCTCCTCGGGCTTCAAGTATTAGAGCAGACGATGAACTTCCTTTCGAATGCACCAGCTTATTTCGAAGGGGTTCAGGCCTATATTCTCAAATTGATCGAACAGGGGCAGGGATTCCTGGATACCATGTCACCGGATATCGCGAACCGTGTCATCGGGATGTTATCGAATTTAACGGATTCCATTAGCGGTGTAGTGAATAAGTTATCGCAGATTCTCTTGTCATTTGCTTCAGGCATTCCTGGCTTCTTCTTCTTCTTCCTATTCTTTATCGTTGCGGTATATCTGTTCTGCTTCAACATGGACACCATGCGTAGATCCATGCTGACGTTATTCGAAGAACGCTCTCGCGACCAAGTGAATGAGGTGCTGAATAGTCTTAAGAATTCGGTGTTTGGATTTATTCGTGCACAAATTATTTTTAGTATGTTTACTTATATCACGACGCTGATCGGTTTGTTAATTCTTGGTATTAAATATCCGCTTGCGATTGCACTCCTCGTGACAATTGTCGATATTCTCCCGATCCTTGGGGTTGGTTCGGCGCTCGTTCCGTGGGGAGTATATTGTCTGCTGACGGGGAATATTTTCACAGGGATCGGACTCATCGTCTTGTTCCTCGTGATTACGGTATTGCGTCGTATTATTGAACCGAAAATTCTTGGGGATGCGGTCGGGATCGGTTCCTTATCGGCCCTGATCAGTCTCTATGTCGGGATGCAGCTAGTAGGAGCGATTGGGTTATTTCTGGGACCACTGGTCGTTATTGTCTATTCAGCGATGCGTAAGGCAGGATTGTTCCAGATCAAGATTAAATTTGAATAATGTGATTCGGATACGCATTAGAAGTATGAGCGAAACCGTCTAAGTATAAGCTTGGGCGGTTTTTTTTGTATATATTTAGAATCACGTTGCAACTAAAACATCACTTTGTGGGTTAATTTCTGGTTCACATCCCTAGGCGAACGACATATGTTAGGAGAGTAAGTCGAAGATGAAGGAGGGTTTGATATGAACGATCAAGTCCGCGTCTGGTACCCCTTTATTGGTCCGAACAATCCGTGTCCACCCATTCGGGTGAAGACATATGTCGTGCCTCCGAATCAGTATATTCAATTTCAACCGCTCGATCTACCGCAGTTCACACCGCAGGAAGCTTTGAGATATGGAACACTATGGCCGGCATTATTCAGTCCCTATGAACCAACGAGAGGGTCAGAAGGAGGAGAATCGACGTCATGAGTGATAAAATGAACGCAAATGCGAACACGAATACCAAGCCGATCGATGATGAGTATTACAAGCTGCTGCATGAGCTGCAGGCGGTTGATTTTGTGCTGCTCGAGTTGGCGTTGTTCCTGAACACGCATCCGAATGACATGAAATCCATCCAACAGTTCAACCAGGGCGTGGAACAACGCCAGAAGCTTGCGTATCAATACGAGCTGAATTACGGACCGCTCTTGCAGTATGGTCATAGTTATTCAAGGTTCCCGTGGCAATGGATCGAGACGCCATGGCCGTGGCAGGTGTAACGCGGATTTACGATTCGAAGGGAGGCTAACAACGATATGTGGTTGTACGAGAAGAAGTTGCAATACCCGGTGAATGTGAGCAAATGCGATCCCCGTATGGCGAAGCTGCTGCTAGAACAATACGGAGGTGCAGACGGCGAGCTCGCAGCGGCCTTACGATACTTAAATCAGCGTTATTCGATCCCTGACAAGGTGATTGGCCTACTTACTGATATCGGTACAGAAGAATTCGCTCACTTAGAAATGATCGCCACGATGGTCTATAAATATAACATTACCAATATGCAACAATTAATATGGGCAAAAAAAGGGGACAATAGCCGTCTAAGCTATTGTCCCTTTATTTCCAAAATGATGGTAAGTTTAAAGCCACCTCAATGAACCTCTTCATATCCAATTCCCCAATGCTTGTAGCTATGCCAATTCCTTCTACGATAACGGTTTTTTCATCATCTATGATTGCTTGTGATTCTTCCATTGTTATCGATTCTTCCATGGTGAGAATCTCCTCTCATGATGGTGATATTAAGATATATGAATGTTCCGCTTGTCTCAATTCGAGGTTTCAATCATCACTTATATTTTTTTCATGTCATTCGCTTAGTTAGTTCGTCGCTATATTTTTTGTTTTTCTGACAGACGTTTGACATTGTGGTATTTGTTGAGGGGAGGAGCATAAGGGTTAATAGATGTATAAGAAAAATTCGGCATGGATATGGGCGGTATTGGTTGCATTGATTCTATGTTATCCAGATCTATATATAGCTTCTAGTCTCAATGTGGCATCGGCAAATTCAGCAGCTTCAACAGTTTCTGATCGCAACTGAGGTTTGGGTGAATGGAGTTAAGTTAGACAAGCATTCCAATTTCACAGTTAACTCGATTACCACAGCCTTGATGTTTAGCGCTAAGGCTGTATTTTTAATATCGGAGGTATAACCTACATAAGAGCCATCCGGACTTGATGAGCACACTTTATCATCCATGACATCTAGGATCATCGTTATCAAAGGTCGGGGACTTGATACTAAAGATGTAATAAAAGAGATCCGTTTGGGGAACCTGGATTATTTTAAGAAGACAATGATAGCGAAGCAGAGGATAATGATTCGAATAACAGGGATGAAGAGGGTAAGAATACTTAAGCTAACGGGACACAATAGCGTAGTAAATAACTAAAACGTGACTGCCGGTATGGATCGGCAGCCGCGTTGTACTAAGTGCGCCCGGCATGGGCGATAACTTGGCAGTGAAAGTCCGCTACAGACTTGGGCAGTAGGAACTGTTAGCTAAAGGTAAAGGGTGTCCGCCGTGAGGCGGAATCTGAAGGAAGCCGGAGGCAAACCCTCGGTCTGACGAACAGAAATCATATAGAAGGCATCAAGGGACGGACGAGCTTGCTTACCAAAGCAAAGTCCAATACTGCCCGAATCCCATGAACGCTGAATGAAATCTTGATAAACGCCCAATAATTGGTTATTATACAAACATTAGGAACCGGGGCGGGGCCAGCAAGGCAAGCCCACGAGACTCGAAACCGTCGGTCTATTTTCCGTCTCTACTTAATTACGTATAATACAACGTTTGATTAAATAAAGCCGACAAAACACGCAATATTTGAAGCCCTGGGTCGAGTGGAATGGATCAATGGTCTGGCGCAATATACTCTTCATTTCAATAAATTTTCTCTTTACCCACTCATAGAATTTGGTATCCAACGAATGCACCTTCCTCATCGCATCTTAGTCATATTACAAATTCAAAATAGTAAAGTTGATAGATATGGATCCAGTAAAGGCTGCCCCAGAAAGGGGATAAGTCTATCCCAAATTCGCCTTAATCATGCAATCTGATCATCTGACCTGAAATTTTTGAAAATCCAACCACTTATCCTGCCTGCCTATGCTTCATGCAAATGAATTGTGAAAATAACTCTATCAATCAGATATTTCGAAATTATAAAGGGTGAATGTTGGACACTGTCGAATGATATTCTTATGAAATATCGGGACTTAAGTTAAGTAGTCATCATAAGTTGAAATTTTGGCATAAACGACAAGTTTAACGTAATTTTGTTGAACGGATTGCAGGCAGAAATTTGAGTTTATAGAGGTGACAGATATGATCAACATGATGATTGTAGATGATGAGCACCATATTGTTAATTATTTTTGTGAGCTGTTCGAAGAACAGCACGATTTAGAATTATGTTTGTCCAAAGCTTATTCAGGTGTCGAAGCCCTACAGTGCCTGACAACGTTAAAAATTGACATAATACTATTGGACATTAATATGCCAGGCATGTCTGGTCTTGAGATTGCAGAGAAGATATCTATCGGATGGCCGAAATGTCGTATTGTTTTTTTGACCGCATATGACAGTTTTTCGTATATCTATCAAGCGGGAAACATAAAAAATAGCACCTATCTCCTGAAAACAGAAACGGATGCCGCAATATTGGAAAGAATAAAAACCAGTATCAACGATGTGCTAACGGATCGGGCAAATTTTATGCAACTCAATGAGGCAGAGGAAAGAGCATTTCTTTTACAACACCTTTTGCAGCAAAGTATCCTTAAAGGAATTGCCTTGGGATGGGAGCCTTCCAAAATAGAAAAAGAGATGCGATTTTTAGACTCAAGTATTCCAATATGCAACGATTCTCCCTCCTACCTCATATATATCTGCCCTTGCAGCGAGTCCGAAGGAACCGAGAAAGGTGCATTACAATTCGTGCAATATCTGAAGTTGATGGATCAATTACTATGTGGCCGCTTTACAGTTTCTGTATTAGAAAACGAGGACGGCAGTGCTTTATGTTTTTTCCAAAGCAGCAGTTCCATATCGCAAGAAAAACCAATTTCAACAGATGTAGCTTTTTTGAGAGGGGTTTCTGAAGACTTTATCAACCAATGCTGTTCAGCAGCTAAGCGGAAATTTCAATTGATCTTATATCAAGAGCCGCTGGAAACTAATCGCATCGCTGAAATTTATAGGCTAATGAGGGATTATGGAGAAAACATCTCGCAATCCTCAGATTCCTTTGTAACTTTTTATCAGAATCATAGATCAGAAACAAATCGACAAGCACATACAATAATGACAGAATCTCCGGGAAATATGGCTAGGCAACTGCAGGGTTACCTTTGTGCAGGAGACGAGATTCATTTTTTAGAAATGTTGCGTTCTCTTGGGAAGGTTTGCGTCGACATCAAAAGCATGCGCAATTTATCTGCCATACGCATATATGCTTCAATTGCTCTCGTTTTAATAAATTATATCGAGCAGAACAATTTACAAGAAAAATTATCTTTGAAAACCACGATTTATCAATTGCATTTTCCGGAATTTTTATCTTGGGAAGCTGCTTTTAATTATTTACAGGAAACCGCATTGCAACTTTTTAAGCTCATGCCTGCTTCACATAGGAAAAGGAACGAAGAGATCATTAACAAAATAAAAGGCTATATAGATGAACATATTAATGAAGATCTGACATTATCATGTCTTTCCAACATTGTGAATTATAATGAATCGTATGTGTCACGCTTATTTAAACAAACTACTGGTGTAAGATTATCTGAATACATTACATCGGTCAGAATTCGCAAAGCAAAGGAGCTATTGCGTAATACAGATAATTCGGTGCAAAATATTGCCGACGCTACAGGCTTTGATACTTCCCAATATTTTTCTATTGTTTTCAAAAAGCATATTGGAACTTCCCCTAGCGAGTACCGTCTACAGAAGACTCTGTCGAGTAATGAATTTTCTCGTTAGTATGATTGCATGCCATAAGCCATAGACAAACAGAAACCCTTAAGGATAAAAGACTTAATTTACTTATTCAGAAATTAAGTCTTTTTATTTTGACGATATGGTGTCCGCCTCTACCAATCAGTGTAATGATGAAATCTCTTCTCGTGTTCGCAAAAAATAAAGTATTTTCTTAGTGCTTAGGTTAAGATAAGTCCCCTGTTTAAGCACTACATGCTACCCGCGTACGTTCTTTAATAGGTGATTGGAAATGGGCAACATTTTTTTCTTATTACGCTAACGAGACACGATACCATCATGACGAACAGGCAGCGGCGTACAACGGTAGCCTCGTTGAGCTAACGGGCAGATTAGCGTGGAACATACTTAGATTCCACATTGTGGTAATATAGTGTTAAAAGGAGTCGCAAAATGAATAAAATCTCAATGATCCTTCTTGTTATTTGTTTTGTATTAGCGGGTTGTAACTCCGATACAATCGATACGCCTCTCTACGAAGGCAAAAGCTTAGTTATTGGCGTTATAGGAGATGCTCCGAACATAAGAGAAGAAAATGTGAACTTCAAAAAAATAACTTTTAGCCAGTTAGAGGATCAGAATCTTTCGCCTGACTTTGATGCCATTTTCATTATGAAGGAACATCTAGCTGAAGCTGCAAATCAAAAATACGCAAAAAAATATATAAATGAAGGTATTCCTTTTTTCTTTATGGAGTCTAAGAAATCGTATATCCCGTTTATATACGAAGAGTTATCTTACGATGATGTTCCTGATCTTAACTCGGGTATGTATGCCACAGGCTACTTTCAATCTGATAAGGAATATCAATATTGGGGCTATGGATTATACAACGATAAAGCAAATGAACACAATATTGAGGATGTCTACACACGAATTTTTACAACAATCGAGTCCCTTGAAGTAACGTGAAGTAAGGATTTTATAAGTAACAACAGGGTGAGCTCGCCAAATAGCAGCCCCTTTATTTTTCGTTGAACTCCCATGAAAATTAAATCTGCAGTTGCAGAAAAGGGCAGCAGTAAAGAAGACGCAGCACATTCATTTTTTAAATAAGTACGCGCTTTAATTTATGTGGTATTCGAAGTAGATGAATTAAGAAACTTCAGAGATTGCCACTGAATAACCTAAGCTTTCGAGCCGTCGCACTGCATATCGAACAATAGATTGTTGCTTCTGTTTATCAAAATAATCTTCGCCTAAATCCACATACATTTCTTTACGCGTTAAGAGATAGTAGGCTATTCTCAACATCGAATGGGCAACCGAGATTGCTGCTCTTTTTCTACCTTTTCGTGCTGCCGTTCGTCTGTACATAGCTCCAAGATAGTTTTTTGAAGCGGCAACAGAGTGAGCAGCTTCAACTAAGGCCGACTTCAAATATTTGTTTCCGTTCTTAGCTTTGGTTGATTTCCTTTTTCCAGCGCTCTCGTTGTGGCCGGGTACAAGTCCTGCCCAAGAACATAAATGAGCTGCACTTGGAAACTGTTTTTTCACATCTATCCCAATCTCTGCTAGGATTTGTTCCGCCATTCGTGTAGCTATGCCTGGAATTGAATCTAACCGTTTAATATCGTCCTCGAAAGGGGTTACTCTTTGAGTTACTTCGTGATCCAGCAGCCCGAGTTGTTCATTTAAAAAATCAATGTGGGTTAATATGGTCTTTATCATAAGACGTTGATGAGGATTTACATAGCCATGGAGAGCGAGTTCAAGATCATCCTTTTTTCGTTTCATCGTACGTCTAGCGAAGTTCGCTAGTTTTTCAGGATCAACTTCACCATCTGCGATGGCATTAAGCATATCACGAGCTGAAACCCCCATAATATCCGAGACAACAGAGCCGAGTTTAATGTTTGCTCCTTCTAAAACCTTTTGAATGCGATTGTGTTGTCTAGCCCGTTCTTCAATGATACTGCGACGATAGCGAACAAGTTCACGCAGTTCCCTTTGATTACGATCTGGAACGAAACTAGGTTTGAGTAATCCGTGACGAAGAAGCTTCGCAATCCATTCGGCATCCTTGACATCCGTTTTACGACCAGGGACTGCTTTCATGTGTTGAGCATTTACTACTAAGAATTCAATGCCTTCAGCTTCTAATAAATTAACAATGGGTTTCCAGAATACGCCTGTGCTTTCCATGGCGACATGCGTGCACTCATTTTGCTTAATCCAATCGATTAATTGTAATAGAAACATCGTTTTCGTGGAAAACGTTTGAATCTCCTTTCCCTTAGAAGTTAGGATACAAGCGGTAATATTATCCTTATGAACATCCATACCGCAGGCCCGTTCAATAACCACTTCCATAGAAAAACACCCTTTCTACGGCGTTAATCAAAAAGAGAGACTGGTGCAGCAACCAGAGTAGGATTAATCTCCCATGAGTGCTTCCCGAAAGGGAGCGACAATCTGTGATGCACCGTGGTCGTTGGAGTCAGACTAACGGATGGGCTCATAGGCACCATAGTTCATCGACCTTCCTCTCCAGCCGTAGTAGCAGTATTGACGGATCCTACCATTTTCATCATCTGTGGTGCGGCGCGTGCGCTGCATGTGTGGCTAACGGGACACGATAGCTCAATAAAAACACTTGAAGACATCCGGATTCTTGATGGATGCATTGTTAGTTGAACAGTGATAAGGTGAAACAGCATCAATCATGGATTTTCCATAAAAAGGAGTCTCAACCGTGAATGAAAAAAAACCTATATATTCGTCTAACCTCGTCATTAGAAGCGCAGTCGACGATGATGTCGATATGCTGCGCGACGTCTTTCGCCGTGCGTCGCTGACAATCGAGGGCGACCGTGATCTCATCGCTACTCACCCTGAATGGCTTGTGTGGGACGACGCGATGTTGCCGTTCGCACGTGTCGCTGTTGTTGACGGGCGGGTCGTAGGCTTTGCGTCGGCACGTCCAGTCGACGATTTCCTCGAACTCGAGGATCTGTTCACTGATCCAGATTGGATGCGCCAAGGCGTCGCGAGTGCACTAATCGAAGACATTGTGCGGCGCGGTGTACGAGTAGAGGTGACCGCCAACCCGCACGCGATAGGGTTTTACGAGTCCGTTGGCTTCGTCGCCAGCGGCGTCGCCAACACACAGGGTGGGACGGCGCCACGGATGGACCTCGATGTCACGCGTGCTCGATTTTGAAATCATTAGAGATATAGAACTAAGTCAAATCAGATATCAAAAAGCACTTATATAATCACAACTCATTACGCTAACGGAACACGATAGCTCAATAAAAGACATTTGAAGGTAGCTGACTTCTTGAGATCGGCTACCTTTTCTCAACTACTATGAAAGAACGGATTAACTTTCATTCTCTGTGGTGCCGAGCGTTCTGCGAGGCATGGATGGCTAACGGGCAGTTTTCTTCAACAACAAACACCATTTGTATGGTGAAATATGTAACAAAATCATCTTACGGTAATATGGTGATAGAGATATGCCCAGGGAGGTAGATTTTTTGAAAAGGTTAGGAATTGCATTATTGGTTTCGGGTATAGGTTTAATTGGTTTAAGCGGATTAGAAAAGGTGTTAATCTTTGTTGCTGTGTCAAGTAAAACAATCCAAATCGAGGTAGTGAAGGGTTTAACTCCACCGTATATTTGGGGTATTACAAATTTGACTTTTTTTATGGGGTTATTCCTTAGTATATTAGGTTCTGTATTTTTTGCTCGAAAGAGCGAAGTGATCAACTCAACTAACGGGACACGTTAGTTGAAAACATCATGGAGCAGTTTGCCGGTTGGCAGCTGCTCCATTTTCATTAAGCTAACGGGCAGTTTAGCGCAACAAAGTGTTATTTTTATGATACTGTTCACCGTAAATTAGCCTATATCATATCAGATTTGTTGGTTGATTTTGTATTTCAAAATATGGTGTCCTAAATATGAATCGTCGTTTCAAAAATGTTTATCTATCTTACGAAAAATGCAGAGTCACCAAAAGTATAGTTTTTGACATTGTGAAGATGCGGAAGTGGGAATAAACTGACTTCGATTCTTTGATCTAATTACTGTCGTGTGCCTACAAGCTGTCAGGGTGGATTCTAGTCGGTCTGATGAGGTTTTAGGAGCGGGGGGATGTTGACATCCTCTTCGTGTTTATCGTTTTCAGATATGCCGTAAGCACTTCCATCGACCGACTATGAGTTTATTTTGAGACGATGTGAACATAAAAATTCCAATATATGGTATAATGCAATCATAGTAATACGATGATGAAAGAGCAATTCTATTCATGAAAGATGGTAGATTGCTGAGAAAAGAATAATTTTACATATATGTACGTTCCTTCTGTACTTAGGCGTTTCTTCATTTCTTAAATCGTTGGGCTAGTTGCCAGAGCCTATAAAAAATAACGGTTGGACAATGTTCGTTCTTATCGGAATAATAATGGCATTATTATATTGGTCTTGGCTTAAACACAAACATAAATAAAGCATGGATTTCATTAAACAAATATTTTTGAGAGGTGCATGAATATAATCAAGTTTAGAAATATCGTTTCAATTGCTATCGGATTAGGCGTTATTATTGTTGGATTTGTCATTTATTCATTCCTTTATGGTAATCCCTTTTTAAAATATAAATTTAATAATGAAATTCGAAGCTACTTAAACAGTCGGTTTAGTGAACAAATGATTATTACATCCATTAAATACGATTTTAAGGAATCTACATCATTGAGTGACCAGAAATTTATCGTAGTAGTTTACCCTAAAGATAATCCATCAGATACATTAAGAATATTCAAGGGTTATGATGGTCAATTCAGAATTTATTCCAATAGTAAGAAAATGTACATTAAATAAAAGAGGTTCTATACAAAAAAACCACCCCATTGTCAGGAGTGGCTTTGTCTTTATATACTGATGTATATTTTGTGGTCAAACTGTACTTTGTGTTTAGATACATTACGGTGAACCGTACCATAGATGACAGGTCATCATTACGCTAACGGGACACAATACTTGAGGAACTTGCCGCAGGCAGTTCCTTTTTGCTTATTGAAACTGGCAGCATAGTTTAAGATCGTACTCGGTGTACCATACCACAAGTAACGGCAAGTTTTTTTGGAGAATCAAGCGTGCTTTAGCAGGGGAAATATGGATAGTAATCGAAATGTTATTTTATGCCTTTTTATTCGATTCAGAAACCGAAAGGAGAAACGAAATGAGCGAACTAGGCGTTAAAGATAACATGTGTAGAGTGGTCAAAAGAGGATTCTCAGCAGTTGGAACAAGGCATGAAGCGAAGTATTCAGAATACCCAACCGTAATTCCGCAATCATTTGACTCTTTAATAAGTCGTATGGAGGAAATCCAAAATCGAACTGGTGAAAAATTGGCTCTATACGAACCAGGTAATTATGCACCCGATAACCTTGGAACCTACTATACAACCGCTCAAGTCACAGAGATTGGTTCTATTCCACAAGGAATGGTAAGCCAGACCATTCCTGTGTGCACTTATGCTGTCTATACGCACAAAGGTGAGATTTGGAAAATAGGTGATGCTTATGGTTCTCTTAACCGTTGGATTGATGAGAATGGCTACAAACATAGTAAAGGTTGGGTAGTGGAGTTGATGGACGAAAGATTTAATCCGACTTCACCTGAAAGTGAGCTAGAGATTTATACGCCAATCGAAGAGAAATAGTCGATGAAAGAGGAGTGACCCTCCAAACTATCGTTTGTGGGTCTTTCTACGTTCTGGCAACGCGACATTTCTTTGCAGGGAGGATTGTTAATTGCAACAACAAGTTGTTGATCTGATTCATAATATTATGGGTGTAGATATATTAAATATAACTAGAATGACCTATGGAGAAATGAATACAGTTTATGATGTTCAGTTGCCTAATCAAGAAATCATTTTCCGTGCAAACGAGATTACGATGCCTTTGGAAGGTACAAAGAACAACATAACAATTTTATCTGAGTTAGGTCTTCCCGTCCCTAAGGTATTACACGTTGATGTTACGAAATCAAAATATCCCTTTGCGTATATAATTCTAGAAAAAATACCTGGGCAAGACCTCCGATATGAACTACCTCATATGAATAGACAACATATTTCAGAACTGGCTCAGACTATAGTAGAGATACAAAAACTAGTAAAAACGTTGCCTCTTGGACAAGGTTTTGGATTCGCAGCAATCAACAGACAGGCGACTTCAAAGTCTTGGACGGAAATCATTGAATGGGATCTTCAATGTGGTATCCCCCATATTGAAGTCACGGTTGGGCAAGTTGGGATAACTCGTTTAATGCAACGAGCCAACCGTTACCTCTCCTATTTCAATCAAGTACAACCCGAATGTTTCCTAGACGACATAACGATTAAAAATGTCATCATGCATAATGGTAAATTACAAGGGATCATCGATCTCGATTGGGTTTGTTACGGTGATCCTTTAACAATGCTCGGGTTAACTCAAGCATCTATTATTGCTGATGTAAGTTATGATGCATTAATTTATCTGGATGAGCTTTGTCATTATTGGGGTGTAACAGCAGATCAGCGTGAACTTATTGACTTTTATTCAGTAATTCATGCCAGTAATTTAGTAAGGCTTCGACGAAATACAAATGAGTTGGATTCTGTTGAGAGGTTGGAAGAATCCATTTCGCGATGGATCTCTACATTTTGAAATTGCGATCAAAACATTAGCTAACGGGATACGATAATACTACGAAAGCAGGCTGCCGCACAAAACGGCAGCCTTTTCTACTACCGGGTAACGCAATATTCTAACGTGATGAAGGGAGTTTGATTTATGGAATTTAAAGAGATAACGTGGGACAACTTTATCGAATGTATTCAGCTACAAGTTTCAGAGGAACAGAAAAGCTTTATATCCTCCAATCAACATGCGCTCGCAGAAGCTTATATTGCCTCAAAAGAGGGTCAGGTAATTATTACATTTGCTATCTATAAGAACGAGAACATGGTCGGCTTTATTATGATGTATTATGACGATGGAAATGGTAATTTTGAATACAGTAGTTACGGAGTTTTTAAAATCATGATTGATGGAAGATATCAGGGCAAAGGGTATGGCAAAGAAGCGATGATAAAAGCTATAGAATTTTCGAGGGCATTTCCACATGGAGAAGCGAGGGTCGTTGAACTTTCATATAAACCTGAAAACGTGGTAGCCAAAAATCTATATACATCACTCGGTTTTGCTGAGACGGGGAATAATCAGCCTTCTGGTGAAGTACACGCCGAACTTGTCCTATAATAGCCCATTTATGTTGAACGGGGAATGAAAGCTTCCGTTAAATATAACGACAGCCTCGTTACGCTAACGGGTAGATTAGCGCAACATTACTTCATAGTTCTCGTCTATAGTATAGTTCGCCAAAATATGCTAAGAAAGGAATATAATATCATGAAAAAGGTTCTCATAGGAATTTTCGCTGCATTAATTTTATCTATCTCTTCACCTGCCTACGCGGCGGCAAATATGCAAATAAAAGTTGAGGGTATTACTATCGCCTCCGATGTGAAGCCCGAAATTAAGCACAATCGTACGATGGTGCCTTTGCGTTTTATTAGTGAAAATTTGGGAGCCAAGGTCAACTGGTCGGGTTCGAAAGTTACGCTCGTAAAAAACGATATGCAGGTCATCTTAAAATTGAAGAGCAATACAGCGGTGAAAAATGGTAAACCCGCGCTACTCGATGCAACACCCTATATTAAGAATAATCGCATCATGGTTCCACTTCGCTTTATTGCAGAAACGTTTAACTGTAGCGTCGAATTCAGAAATTCAACAGTATCTGTTGAACCTGCCCCATTTGTACTAGACGGCGTGACAGTGAAAGCATTGCAACACGAAGTTTACTATACAATGGGCAGCATAGTAAAACAAATGAATGTGAGTTCCTATAACGAAGCGATTTATCATATTTTTGAGAACAAAGGGAGTAAGGTGAATGCCCCTGCTAGATACACTTCGAGCGTTATAGAGCTTACACCGGGGGACTATTACATGAGTGGACAGTTTGATTTCTTGGATCAAAAAGGGAACAGCATTAAACGATTTAATCTTTATACTTTATCACAGTCCAAGGGCAATTCCGATGTTATGCTATATGATGCGACTGAAAACCAATGGTATTCGTTTACCTATTCAGCAGTTCAATCGATTTATCAGTTCATTGATACTGCCGGACAGAACGGTTTTCTGACGACGATCAGTGATACAAATCCATAAGGCAACACTTTTTTCTTATTACGCTAACGGGACACGATAGTTAAAATCATAATATGGTACTGCTTAGTTAGTTTTATTGAACGCATATATCAATCGAGGTGAAAAATGGATAAAAATAAAATTAATCTTTCTAAATCATATGATATTGATTCGCATCGTAGGGCAAATACTAAACCAGTTGAGTGGAAGCTGGTCGAAAGAGAAGAATTTCTGAGTAAGTTACTATCGTCGGATAAAAAAAAGTTGCTTGAAATTGGTGCTGGTACTGGAATTGATAGTATTTACTTCAAAGAAAACGGTATTGAGGTAACTAGCGTTGATTTATCCACTGAGATGATACGATATTGCAAGGAGAAGGGACTACAAGCATATGTTATGGATTTCTACCATTTAGACTTTGCAGACAACACCTTTGATGCAGTATATGCCTTAAATTGTCTGTTACATGTTCCCAAAAGTGAAATCAGCGATGTACTTCTAGGAATAAGACGAATAATGAAACCAGGTGCATTATTTTATATGGGACTTTATGGCGGGAACGATTCAGAAGGAGTGTGGGAGAACGACTGGTGCGATCCTAAACGTTTTTTCGCATCATATTCTGATATTTCCATAAGGACGTTGGTAAGAAAATATTTCAAAGAAATAAGTTTTAATACAATTCCATTACAAGATGGGCAACCGCATTTTCAGGCACTCATTTTACAGAAATAATAATCATTGAGAATGAGAAAATCTAATCTTGCCTTTTTTATTAAACTAACGGGCACCATTCCGATTAATCGATACGTATGGACGGAGCAAAGGTTTTGTACTGGTGAACAATTTTATCTGGGGGGAAATAGGTGTCTGATTTAACTCTGAAGCAATTGCAACAAATACTTAAAGAAAAGGACTATAAGCCTGAACTTAAACAGGCATACTTCCTTAAATTGATCGAGGAAATAGGCGAATTAGCTGAGGTTTTAAGGAAAGATAAACGGCTAACTCATCAGGACACGATAAAAGGAACCATTGAAGAAGAACTGTATGATGTACTTTACTACGTTACTTGCTTAGCTAATGTGTACGATATTGATTTAGAGAATTGTCATCGATTAAAAGAAGCGATTAATAAAGAAAAATACAGCTAAGGGATTAAGCTAACGGAGAACGATAGCACAATAAAGACATTTGAAGGCAGCCAGTTTTTGAACTGCCAACTGCCGGGCAAGATAACGGAATGACTAGTAAAGTGTAAAATCAAAAGGGCAAGAACATGGACGTATTTCCGATTTTTAATATTTCGCTAAACAGGTGTAGGAAATATCATCAAGAGGATTAGGTAATATTTGATTATAAACGAATATGACCTTTATTGTACTTATTCGAATTAGTTATAATTTACCCCATCAAACTGTTCATCATTAACGAAATGGAAACTACTTCCAAAATTCATCAGTACCGGAGGGTATCTTACAATATGAACATCAACTTGCATGATTGGATTCAGAATGCAGATTTCATGAGCATTCAAAAGGCAATGGCTATGGGTGAATGTACTTCTGAATCCCTTGTCCTTGCATATATCGAAAGAATTCATAGGTATAATCCATTAATCAATGCTGTATTAGAGATTAATCCAGATGCGGTTGAAATCGCAAGGAATCTTGATCGTGAGCTAAAATCAACAGGAAGTCGGGGACCTCTGCACGGAATTCCAATTCTACTAAAGGATAACATCGATACACATGACCAAATGCATACGAGCGCTGGTTCACTTGCATTGGCTGAGTCGTTTGCTCATGAAGATTCGTTCATAGCTACAAAGCTCCGCGCTGCCGGCGCAGTTCTCTTAGGAAAAGCAAATATGACCGAGTGGTCAAATTTTATGTCTAGCCGTATGCCAGCTGGATACAGTTCTAGAGGCGGTTATGTACTGAATCCATATGGGCCTGGCAAGCTTTTCGTTAGCGGGTCAAGTTCAGGATCTGCTGCAGCCATAGCAGCAAACCTAGCAGCTGCTGCAATAGGAACAGAAACCGCAGGTTCGATTATTGGACCGGCCAGCCAACATTTTCTCGTCGGGATTAAGCCTACGGTAGGGCTCGCAAGCCGTAGCGGTATTATCCCGATATCTTTAAGTCAGGATACACCGGGACCAATTTGTAAAACAGTCGCTGACGCAGCAGCTTTACTCGGAGTAATCGTTGGATATGATGAGAAAGATCAGGCAACTTGGAATAGTCCACATCCTACTGATCATGACTATACAACTTACCTCGACAAGGATTCTCTACGCAATGCTCGTATTGGAATTCCTAGATATTACTATCAATCCTTAGATGAAGAAAGACTTTCAATTATGGAGTCCGCTATCAATGTTCTACGAGAGCAAGGTGCTACAGTTATCGATCCAGTAGATTTACATCTGGAACAGCATCCATGGAACAATGATGTTATCTGTTACGAATTCAAAACAGGCCTAGATCAGTACTTATCTAAGTTGAACCCGGATCTCCCCGTGCATTCTCTACAAGAATTGATTGCATATAATCAGAAGCATGCTGCTTCTTCATTGAAGTTTGGCCAAGACAATCTGATACGCTCTGAACAAAATGCTCTAAAAGAAGCAACCTATCAACTAAAACGAGAAGAATATAACCATCCGGCTATAGCGGAAGGGATTGACTACGCACTCGATCAACACAGATTAGATGCATTAATGCTACCTGGTGACATTGATGGAATGTACATTGCTGCACGGTTAGGGTATCCTCTAATTACAGTACCAGCCGGTTATTCATCAAAAGGAATAATTGATGAAGATGGTGATTCGACGCAAGGTCCCTTTGGTGTAGTTTTTTCCGGGAGGGCTTTCAGTGAGCCAACACTAATCCGAATCGCCTATAGTTTTGAACAAGCTACACTAGTTCGCCGTCCACCAAATTTGAACTAGTTGATGTAGTTTCAGCTCGACGCAATGCGTTCAACTCCCTCGGTACGATTTAGTTTTCTCACGAATACTCGCTTATTCGCAGGATTTCGCCCTCGCTAGAAATACGGAACGATAGTTAGAGAAAGCTAGTTGAAGACCAGGACAATATGAAGGCGGGAGGAAATAAAGGGGGAGGTTAAAACCCCATATTCTTCCATATGATGCACACATTCTCCACGCCGCCCCTGGAGGTTCTCACTCCCATGTCTCAACGGGTCTTTGCCCTCTCATTCCTTCGTTACGCCTGTCCAAGGGGTGGAGGCCGGTCTTGCTAACGGTACGGGTCGGTGCCCTTTGGTTGAATGTATCCGGTACTCCGTGCTTTCTTTGAAACCCTGCGAATAAGCCAAAATTCGTACGACGAAACGGTTATCTTAAGCTTAAGCTGCTAGTTGAATTGGCATCGTTTTATGAGGATTGTATGCCTCGTTGCTACGAGCCATCCCTACGAGAATGCGAGCTAATTTACCACATAGTTTCATCAGGGACCTCATTTTCTTCATCTTTTTCACTTGAACATTGTACGTATGGATCGCTTTGAATTCCGGATTGTTCGCAACTAAACTCATGGCCATCATAAAGATGAAACGACGGAGGCGAGATCGTCCACGTTTACTAATCTTCATCTGACCCGTCCATTTCCCAGAGCTTGCTTCTGCGAGGTTAAGGCCAGCATGCCGCAGTAGAGCATTGCCATGAACAAATCCGCTTAAATCGCCGGCTTCACCAAGAATTCCAGCGAGTGAAATGGCGCTAATCCCTTTGACAGCAAGCATGGATTTAGCAAAAGGAATGCGATCTAACACGGCGATAATCTCCACTTCTACTATGCTTAACTGCTGGCAAGCAAGGTCGTATTCATCCAGTAACTGCTTCAAGTGAAGCTTGTAGGCATTCGTGGCTTGTCTAGAACCTACAGAGCTACTAGCAAGGGCGATAAGAGATCGAGCTTTCCGCTCACCAGAATGACGCTTCATCAGTGATTTCCAGCCTTCGATGATTTCTTTTGGCTGTAGTTTTCGAAGTTCTTCAGGTGTAGGAAAAAGACGAAGTGTGGCCAACGAACCGGTGCACATGAGGCTCTTAAAGACCTGCCGCAACTCGGGGAAAACAATGTCAACCCAACGATGGATTTGGTTTTTAGCACTCACGAGTCTCGTCACGACAGAGTCGCGGTTTGAGAGATAAACACGCAGCTCTTCAAAGGCCTCAGGCGTGCTGCGAATGAAAGAGTAATAACCGTTTTTGACCATATCTGCAATAACAAGTGCATCCTTTTTGTCACTCTTGGAAGGCGTATTGTCACGGTTTTCTTTGTTCTTCTTCACGAGATGAGGATTGACAAGAACGACTTCGATTTGGTGATCCGAGAGCCACTTGGAAAGGTTAAGCCAGTAGTGACCGGTAGGTTCCATCCCGACAATGGCTTTAGTTAGACTGTGTGATGCTTGTAGAGATTGCACCCACCGAAGGAGATTGTGAAATCCTTCTTCATCGTTTGAAAAGGAAAGGGGATTCCCAATAGTGATTCCTCGAAAGTTCACCGCACGTGCGACATGAGTTTGCTGGGCGATGTCGATCCCGACGACGAGGTGCTTGGCGGTAATCTTTTCAATGAGTTGATTTTGTTTCTCCTGTGCCTTAAACTTCATAGTAGAGCGTCCTCCTGGATGATGGGATTTTAAGGGCTATGACCCGTTGCGTACTCCCATCGTACCGAGGCGCTTTTCTTTTTGCAAAGACGAAATTAATCCATCTACAGGAATGCTAACGGGACACTATAGCTTAACAAATAACTAAGACACGGCTGCCGACATGGATCGGTAGCCGTGTTACGCTAACGGGCAGGATAGTTGAATCTTATTAAAGGGATATTCATCCATTTCTCGAATACTCCAAGTTCCGCTGCTTAGATATGCCCATGGGCGGTTAATCTGGATTGGGACCCCAACGACGGCAGAAGCCGTATCATGTGTGGGCACGACGACCAGTTGACAGTCCGGCAAGCGATGCGCGTGGACAAGATCAGGCAGAATAGAACCCAAGAATTCACCCGGTTCCTGCAAACTGGCGAACTGATCCTTGCGCAGTTGCAGCAGGCCCAGCAAATCTTCGTCAAAATCGCCCGTCTTCACGTTCAACAGTTGCGTCGTGGAAGCATTTGTGCGCTCATTCATCCGCCGGCCCGATAACCGGTAATATAAATAATCGGGTACGAGCAGAATACTGCTTGCACGGGACAATTCATTCGGACCATGAGCAAACAGCTGATATAGCGTATTTAAACCGCTGTTCCTGAATACCCGTCTTCGCATAGACTATTTCTCGGCTTATCCGTTGATGCAGCCGATCCGGTATATCCTCCGTGCGGTGATCGCGGTAAGCATAGACCTCGTGCATGCGAGACCCGGCATCATCCAGCAGCACATAATCTACGGCCCACGTATCGATCCCCAGAGTGCACGCTTCAATCCCTTGCTGCTTGGCCAGCTGCAGCCCCTTCACGATTTCCTGGAACAAGTACTCGATTTGTAACGCTTTCATCTCAATCCATCCTTTGCCTCAATGAATTTTGAATTGCACAAATTAAGTGTACATGGGAGTGGATGAGATGTCTTTGCACGTTATATCCCTATCAGGAATGGTTCAGAATTAGGGATGAGCAATAGGGCGGTTATATCGGCTAGAGGTTTGCACGATATTGACATTTTTACGTATCGCTTTCGCCTCCCATTTCATTCCATGCCGCGGGATGCGCCATGCGATAATCATGGGGCGTCATGCCCGTCAGCTTTTTGAACAGGCGATTGTAAAATTTGAGATCCTTGTAGCCGACTTGCTGGGCAATCGTCGTGACTTTGTCCGTCGTTGTCCTTAATAATTCGCAGCTCTGCTCGATTCGCCACTTGTGTACATATTCGAGGAAAGTCATGCTGAAGCATTCCTTAAATCTTCTTCGGAAGTGACGCTCGCTGAGACCGGCTTCCTCCGCACAGCGTCTTGCGCTGTCTGGCTGGAAGGAATTCGCTCTCAGTTGCTTTGCAATCGTGTATATAATCTCATCTGTGTCCCTTCTGCGCTTGGCAGGCTGAACGTGAGGGGAGGCTTCCAGCAATGGAGCGCGCGTCATGTAAGTAAGCAGACGGACCAGCTCCGCTTGAATGAGCGGGATGTAGTTGGCGCGACACCTTTGGAATTCCTCAAGCATGATATTGAAGCTGTGCTGGAACAATCCGTCGTGGTCATGGAACCTTTTCCATGATTGCTCCGGGAACTCTAATTGGAGCAGCCGTTGCACATCCTGATCAGGCTCGAAGGCACGGATCAACCGTTCCGAGAATGATTCGTTAAACAAACAGTTGTAGACGATAAGCCGTCCCTCCCCAGGGGCAGGCGTTGACGGTCGGAAGACGTGAGATACCCCGATTGGAAGGTAGAACAGGTCTCCCTTAGACACCGTAATCGTAGAGCCTTCAATATAATGATAGCCTCTGCCTTCGCTCACGTAACAGAGCTCGATAAATTCGTGTCGATGCTGCTCCAGGAGAAATGACTCTGAGACACGGTTTACATATACGGGCTGTTCCGGGAACAGGTACATACTGCTGCTTGTCACAAGCACGTTTTTTTTCATGGAGTTCCTCCTCTGATTTCTGTCATAAGGCATACTTATGTCCGAAAACAACCGATGATTGGTCCGAATCGCCCCTTTTATCCTTCATTTCTTCAATTATAATAAAAGTTGTTCTGGAATGGCATCATGAATCCGCTCAATACATTTGGAGAGGAGATCCTATTATGAATCAAGCCATATCATCGGATTGGCAAGCAGCATGGATATGGGGTTCTGGCCAACAGAGCCCGAGGAACGAATGGCGCTGCTTTCGCCGCTCCTTCATACCTATGAATCCTATCGAAGGGTCCACAGTGCGTATTACCGCCGATTCCCGTTATGTCTTGTTCGTTAATGGCAAGCAGCTTGGACGAGGTCCTGTACGCTCTTGGCATTCCGAATGGGCCTATGACGAATACGAAATTGAGCATCTGCTGGAACCAAGGAAGGAAGCGGTCATTGCCGTGCTAGTCATGCATTACGGCATCTCAACGTTCCAATATTTGCGAGGCCGCGGGGGATTATTACTGCAGTTGGAAATGCAGCAGCATGGTGCAGACACGGATAAGTTTATGGCGAACTCCTCCCGCATCGTAACCGATGCATCCTGGAAGACCGCCATCCATCAAGGATACCAGGCCAACTCCTCCCGCATCTCCTGCCAGCTGGCTTTTACCGAAGTCATCGATGCAAGGACTTGGGATGCATCCTGGATACAGCCCGAATATGACGATAGCGATTGGGAAGAGGCAACTGTTATCGGACCCGCAGGAATGGAGCCCTGGGCGGGGCTGGTAGCTAGAGATATCCCATACTTGACGGAGGAGCCTGTATACCCTTCTCGTGTAGAGAGCATACTCGGCGTGAAGCCGCCTGCCTGGAGCGCCGTCGTGGATCTATACGCATTGGTATCCCCGAATAGCGGCAACCATGCTAATAACGTCGCCTTCTGCGGCTACTTGGCGACGAAGCTGATTCTAGAGCATGCTGCTGTATTCACGATCGGCATCCCTGATTCAGGTCGCATTGACCCCGTCATCCGAATTGATGGGCGACTGTATCCAGTGGATAGCTATACAGGAGAAGAGCCCGAGAGGTATCTGACCGTCCATCTGGAGCCCGGAGATCATTTCATCCTGATTGATGTAACCGGTTGCAGTCATGGGCATGGTTTCCATATCGGCTTCGACTGCGAAATGCCATTTCAGATTCAAACGCTTGGATTAAAGGACGGGGAAACAGGCACATCGCCGTTTAGCCTCATCGGCCCGTTCGATGCGGTCGAGATCATTGATCATCAGCAGGCGAGAGACCTGGTCAAGTTCCATTCCGTTTATGAAGCGATCAAGACGGCCTCATCCGCTGCCGATATGCAGCCGTTCGAAGCTTGGATTCATCCGATCGCTGAGCAGTTCGTGAACCTAAATGACGTCTTCACCTCTTGCATCTGGAAGAAGTGCGAGGTGCCCCAACCCATGACGTCGTCCTTGCAGCATGCTGTGACAGCCGGGGCAGACGCTGCCTTGTTGCCTGTTATCCACGGTATGGATACGGAAATCGTCATTGATTTTGGACGGGAGCTGTCGGGATACATCGCATTCGAGCTGAATGCTGCGAGTGGGACCATCGTCGACCTGTATGGTTTTGAATATATGAAGGAGGGTTGGCGCCAGCATACCTACTCGCTGGACAACACAATCCGATACGTATGCCGTGAAGGCAGGCAAACTTATGTATCCTTCATCCGGCGCGGGCTGCGCTATCTTACGCTGACCATCAGAGAGGCCTCTCGACCGGTAAAGCTGTACGAGGTGAAGCTGCTCCAGAGTAACTATCCAGTTGCTAATGTCGGCGGCTTCCGCAGCAGTGACCTCATGCTGAGCGACATATGGGTAATTAGCCGGGACACGACCCGCCTGTGTATGGAGGATACGTTCGTGGATTGTCCAGCTTATGAGCAGGCGTATTGGGTGGGCGATGCCCGCAATGAAGCACTCATCAATTATTATACCTTTGGGGCCAGGGAGATCGTAGAGCGGTGTCTGAAGCTGGTACCAGGCTCCGCTTCCCAGACGTCCCTGTATGCTGACCAAGTGCCAAGCGGATGGAACAGTGTAATCCCGAACTGGACCTTCTTCTGGGTAACCGCTTGTCTGGAATATTATCGTTATGATGGCCGTCAAGCGTTCCTGAATGAGATTTGGCCTCATGTGAAGCTAACGATGGAAGCGTATCTACACCATATCAAGGACAAGGGTGTATTTGTGTTCCATGGCTGGAATCTGCTGGACTGGGCTCCATTTGAGCAGCCGAGGGAGGGAGTCGTCACCCCGCAGAACATGATCCTCGCAAGAACACTGCGGCATGCTGCCGAGATTGGAGCACTAGTCGGTGAAAGAGATCAAGTGTCACGTTTCGAAGAGGAGGCTGAGAAGCTGATCCGCGCTATCAATGAGTACCTATGGGATGAAGAGCGGCTTGCTTATGTCGACTGTATCCACAGTGACGGCAGCTTATCCTCTACCCTGAGTGCTCAAACGCAGATTGTAGCCTTTCTATGCGATATCGCGAAGGGAGACAGACTGGAGATCATCAAACCATATATCATTGAAACGCCGAAAGACTTCGTGCAGGTCGGGAGTCCCTTCATGTCCTTCTTCTATTACGAGGCTTTGGCTAAGATGGGACGTCTTGATATGCTCATGAAAGATATGCAGTGCAATTACGGATTCATGATCGAGAATGATGCCACCACGTGTTGGGAGATGTATCCTTGGAGCGGGTTCTACACGAATCCAAAGGTAATGACGCGCAGCCATTGTCATGCTTGGTCGGCGGGACCGGCTTATTTCCTCGGTGCTTATGTCCTTGGTGTTCAGGGTGTTACCCCGGGGTGGTCCAAGGTGAGGGTTGCTCCTGAGCCCTGCGGGCTGCGATGGGCTTCCGGCTCTGTGCCACTGCCTCATGGCGGACGTATTGATGTCTCCTGGAGGGTCGAAGAGGCAGGTCTGTTAAAACTAAGAATTGAAGCGCCGCCGGAGGTTGAGATCATAACTGAAGCACCGAAGGGCTACGAACTGAGGGTGGAATACCGAAGTAAGAATTCATCCAATAGAGAGGTCGAGTCGAAACGAAGGGTATCGGAAAAGGATTGGTATCCTTGATGGTTCTGATGGGAGCACTCTGGTTTGGCACGAATAACGTTCATGCGCAAGATGAATCTATACAGGACAGTGCGTTCACTTTCTTCAATGGAGCAGCGCGAATGGCTGACTCCACGGCACCAGACCAATATTCCGCCCGAATGGCTAACGATAATACGGGATGGAATATTCAGTATATGAATTGGGATTTCTCTCATCTGAAGCCTGGCACGTTATATGATGTCTACGTGAAGGTTAAGGTGAAGCATGCAGCATCCAATCCGTCAGGCGATGCTTTCAAAATAGGTGTTTACGATATCACAGATCAGAATTTTACGATTTCGGAGCAAACGATCACTGCGTCGGAAACGGAGGATAACGTATGGACGGATGTGAAGATCGGCATGTTCAAGCCGAACGCCTCTGTAAACTGGTTAAGCTTTTATGTATCGGGAACCGCCAATCTAACGCAAATATCGGATATTTATGTTGACGCTTTCATATTTAAAGAACATGAAACTTATACGATTGAGGACAATCTCTTCTTTAAATTTAACGATGCGGCTGCAGTTGTCGACCCTATGGCGGTCGATAATAGCGCGATCCGCATGACGAATGGATCGGGAGGTGGCTGGAATATTCAGGCTAAGATCGACGGATCCCGACTCGAACCAGGCAAGTCTTATACAATCTCCATGCAAGTAAAGCCGGAGAGATCGAATTGGGAAACTTCGACGGGAGATATGTTCGGCTATCTGGTTTATGATCTTACGGCGGAAACCTATCTGGTCAATCCGACAAGAATCCCATCGACATCCTCTTCTAAAGTTGCTTATTACCCTCAGTGGAATACCGATCCAATCGTAATGGATCCTGCTCATGATGTTCGTGTATGCTTCTTTCCTGTAGACAACGTGGCTAATTTTCCAACCTTCAAAGTCGATCGCGTCAGTCTGTCTCAAGTACCAGCGGATGAGAGCGCCGCGATTCCTATGTATGGAATATTAATATGGACTTATTTTTGCCCTGAGGAAAGTTTATTATGGGGGAAACGATGGATGTATAAAGAAGAACCTGAACTATCTGAGGGGGCAATTCGTTATGCAAAAGTAGCCTCATTGACAGGTATTGTGGTACTGACTATTATATTTGGAGTCCTAATATTTAGTTAGCATCAACATCCGTTTGTACTTTTTTGATTCTCGTGATACCTCAATCTTGTTCAAATAAAATCAAGGGTTGTTCCAAATAGTATGCAAAAAGCGGTTAAACTAACGGGACACGATAGCTAAATATTACACGACAGCAGCTGAAATTGATAAACGGTGGTTGTTTTTATCCAACTGACGTGAATCGATCCTTGAGTGTAAGAACCACCCAATGCTGAAAAATCCTTTAAGATGGTTCTTTTTTTCTCTCCTCATCCATGTCATTATTAAGAAAAAGGCTCAATGATAATTAAATTAATGTCAATTGGTGGTGCTGTGATGATTTCTCATAAACTAAAAGCAATTGAACAGATGGCTGAAGGCGATGGGTTATCACGAGAGTTTGAGGAACTTTTGATTCAAGGAGTGTCTATCGACTCCAGAACAGTGAAGCCAGGTAATTTATTTGTCCCAATTATAAGAGAGTTAGATGGTCATGATTATGTAAAAGAAGCAATATCTAAAGGAGCTTTGGCATCTTTTTGGCAGAAGGATCATCCAAACCCGCCTGTTCATTTGCCGCTAATCTTTGTAGATGATTGCTTAAAATCTTTACAAGAATTAGCATCTAAATACCGAAAAGAACTATTAGTTAAAGTAATTGGTGTTACAGGTAGCAATGGAAAGACAACTACAAAAGAGATGCTCAATTCAGTTTTGCAAACAAAATTTCGAGTTTATAAAACCGAAGGTAATTTAAACAGTCAAGTAGGTGTTCCATTAACGGTTCTGGGGATAAATAGGGATGCCGAAGTTGCAGTAATTGAGATGGGGATGAGTGAAAGAGGTCAAATTGATCAATTATCTCGAATTGTCCAGCCAAACATAGCTGTAATTACAATGATTGGAGTTTCCCACTTATCAAGCCTCGGCTCCAGAGAAGAAATAGCAGCAGCAAAATTAGAAATTGTAAACGGTTTACAGAATGGGGGATGTCTTGTTTATAACGGTGACGAGTCGTTATTAACCACAGGACTCGACAATATTCAAAGAAATACCTCAATACAAACCATTAGTTTCGGTCAAGGGGAGTTTAATGAAATTAAGTCTGAAAATGCAGTAGTAAACTCCAACGGTTCCTATTTCTCTATTGGCAATAATAAATTTTACGTACCACTTCTCGGTGCACATAATATTAATAATGCACTTGCTACAATTGCAATTGCATCAAAGCTGGGCTTAAATTCGACAGAAATTAACGAAGGATTTCGTACTTTAAAAATGCCAGATATGAGAATGGAAAAGATTTATTCTCCTTTGGGATATACAATAATTAATGATGCATGGAATGCTAGTCCTGATTCCGTAAAAGCAGCAATAAAGACTTTTCAAGAACTAACTGGTTATAGAGAAAAGTATTTAGTTTTAGGTGATATGCTTGAACTCGGTGACCAAGAGAAAGAGTTTCATCGATTAATTGGCAGAAACCTTGATCCGCTTAAAATAAATTATTTATATACATTCGGTGCTCTAAGTAGCTTTATTGCATTAGAAGCCGAAAAGAAATTTCCAATTGGCTCTGTACAGACATATATGGATAAAATGGAGTTGGCTAAAGCATTAAAAAGTATGATTAAGAAAAATGATGTGATTTTGTTAAAAGCATCAAGAGGAATACAAATCGATTCAATTCTTCCGATATTAATGCAGTAACGATTAAGCTAACGGGACACTATAGCTTAATAAATAACTAAAACGCGGCTGCCGGCATAGATCGGCAGCCGCGTTTCGCTATCGGGCAGGATTGTTGAAGCTTGCTAAAGGAATAATTCATTCGCTTCGAGAACTCTAAACTATTAGGTGGTAACCTTTTGTCAGATCCTAAAACTTTTTCAAAGGAGATAAGGGATATGTTTTTTTCTGATGTATGTCTAATTACAGAGGATGTAACAACTTTAACTAAGTTTTATGAAGTTATTTTACATGCAAAAGCCGAAGGGGATCATATCCATGCAATATTTCAAATGGAAGGGGCTGGATTGACGATATATTCGAAACAAACTGCAGAATCAGATATGAAATTTGATTTTTCAAGATATTGGGGATCGGGTAATATTACACTGAGTTTTAATGTTGATGATATTGATGTGGAGTATGAGCAACTAAAAGCATTTGATGTTGAATTTGTAACTGTGCCTACAACCTATCCATGGGGAGCAAGGTCCGTACATTTTCGAGACCCTGACGGCAATATCATATGTTTTAGAAGTAAATCAAAATGATTAAAATATAGAGAACATCTAATACCGTAAGTCTTCACTAGAGTAATTTTGTATTGAGCTAACGGGACACGATAGCACAGCGGTGGAACCGCTCCATAGCTTGTTTGCATTGCTGTAAATCCTCTCAGTTAACTGGTAGCGAGACTGAAACATGAAATTGTTTAGACGTTGTTTGCAAATCAAATGGAGTCACGGGGGTATAAATGGACATATACACAGCCTTTTCCATAGCCTTAACTATTGTTTTTCCTGGAGGCTTTGTTTTATTATTTGGTATTATCATTATAAAGGTCTTTATAAAGAAGAAACTACCTGATAACAATTACACTCCTTTTGATTACATAACAGCACAAACCAACATTGAATTTCATATAGAAAAAGAAGAGAAGGAAGAAGAAGCTGACAAGGGCGATGATAAATATAAGAATAGAAAGAAACATTCAGAAGACTTAACTAACGGGGAACGATAGTTGAATTAGACAGGGAGCAGATCGCCGTGGCAACTGCTCCCTTCTTTATTGAAGTAACTGGCAGGATAGTTCAATAAAACTGTTTTTTACACACTTCTTTATAGGGTTCAATGATACAATTTGCATATCTCTAAAGAGGATAGGTGAAAATCGGATGACTATTCAGCTTATACCAGTAACATATGAAAAAAAAGAAACGTTACGAAATCTAGCCGAGCTTTATATGTACGAATTAAGTCCTTACTTAGATACTATTGAAATCAATGAATTCGGTCTTTTCGATTATCGCTATTTGGACCATTACTGGACGGAACATGAACGTCATCCTTTTTTTATTTATGCTTCAGGAAAGTTAGCAGGTTTTGTCTTAGTTAGAGAATTTGAGCGGCTTGAAGAAGGGGAAATTAAATGGCTGATATCAGAGTTCTTTATATTAAAAAAGCATCAAAAACAAGGGATTGGTCGACTAGCTGCCCAACAAGTTTTTGATAAATTCAAAGGAAAATGGATTGTAGCGCAAATCGAAAGCAATATTATCTCTCAATTGTTTTGGGAACAGGTAATTTCCGAATATACCAAAGGAAAATATATAAGAACGAATCTGGGAAAACAACCAGCACATGAGTTTGAATCAATCTGAAAGGCTAAGGCTAAGGCTAAGCTAACGGGACACGATAGTTGAATCATGATATAGAGGCAGCTTGTCAAACGATTAGCTGCTGTTTTCATTGAAGTAACGGGCAGGATACCACAACAAAAGAAGGGTTGGGAAAGTTATAAATATTATATATGTTCATGTTCGACACTGGCTTTTTTGGTATGGAGTTTACGGATTATGTGATAAAAGTTGTAACGATGAAATTACACTTTATGCTGATAAAGAGAAAAATGACTTTTTAGGGTATTTCGAGCTTACAACTGAAAAGTGCCTAAAAAATCTGTTAGAAAAGGAACTTGATAAGACAGAGGATAAGAAATACTGTGATGAAATTGAGGAGTTCTTAAATAGTAAAAGCGATATTCATTACAGCTATATATATCCAAGAGATAGTGAAGATGTTTTAAATCAAGTTAATCACTTTGCCCCATTGAATGAAAATGGTCACAAACCAATTTACATTAATATGTGGTCAAAGCTATCAACAACTTGGGACGTAGATGGGATTAGGAAAAATGTAAGAATACTTATGGAAGAATTTTTACACATGGATATAAACAATGTAGAGTTGCTGGAGATTCCGACATATGAGGAAACAAGATTATCGTTCCAACAGGATTATGAACCATTTATTTAAAGCTAAACAAAACATCTTGGCATTGAACTAACGGGACACGATAGCTTAAACAAAGGCTGCCGAAAATGGATCGGCGGCCTCATTACGCTAACTGGTATATTTGCTGAACTACACATTTGTAGCATTATGTGAAGCAAGGATGTGAATGTATGTTTCAAGATGGATTTCCAAACCTTTTGAGAGACGATGTAAATAAAGCGGTTAGACTGATTCCCCATAAAACTTATAGTAACGTCACTATTGGTGTGTCCCAGGATATTATTCAATATTTTCAAGATAACAAAGTGATTAGGTTTCCTTATCGTATCTACTACATTGATATTTCAGATGAAGTTATACAAAATTTAAGTGTACGACAAAAAATGATTTTGCATTGCATTTATTCAAGAAGTTGTGACGGGTTTGTTCGCCAAAAGCATATATATTCGTTGCTTCAGATGGATTATGAAGATTGGACAATTCCTTATATCGTAAAAATATGTGATGAATATGTCGTAGAAATATTAGAAATGAATTATGATTTCTTAAAAGAAGAGGATACAGAACGTATTAAGAAATTTTGTCTTGAAAATAATGAATCGTTTTGCAAAAGCTATAATAGAATGACTAGCTATTGGAACGAATATTACAAATATAAATACAAAAATTTCCAACATTATATAGGCAGGAAGTTATTTAGAGAATGTTTTGGTTACTCTAGATCAATGGAACGTAGGAAAAAAGGAATTTATGAAACAAATAATAAATTGAACTACTATGAAAGAACGGATTAACTTTCATTCTCTGTGGTGCCGAGCGTTCTGCGAGGCATGGATGGCTAAC
>NZ_JBYTDT010000019.1:0-98089 GCF_058791655.1 Paenibacillus sp. EB106-05-06-XG162 | reverse complement strand
TTAAATCTGCTGCTTAACTTTTGAAATTCATCTAGACAATCTCATGGAGGAATTTACACACACATATGGACTTGACCACACGCGGGCCTCTTCCCCACCAATTAACTGCTTTTTTGCAGTTATTTCGCACACGCGAGCTACTTTCCCGCCACTCCCCCACCCACCTAAACACAAAAAAGGCTTGGCCCCTACGCCAAGCCTTTCTATATTTAAGCGACTTCTTGCTTCGATGCAACTGCTGGTTTCTCTTTGTGATTCGGAATCAACAGATTTAACAATACTGCCGCAAGTGCACCTACTGTCAGACCTGAAGATAGAACATAATTTACGAAATCAGGCAATCCGTCCGTTGCGCCTTTCGGAAGCACTGTAATCGCAATCGTTAACAATACCGGAATACCAATCACCATCATATTGCGATCATCAAGCACGACATGCTGGATTACTTTCAGACCATTAATGACAATCGCTACACAGACAATACAGAAGATGCCGTTAATCACGGGTTCAGGAATACAAGTAATCAATGCGGACAATTTCGGCATCAGTCCGAGCAAGACAAGGATACCGCCGCCCGCCATAATCGCCATCCGGCTGCCTACACCAGTAATTGCGATCAAGCCAGCATTCGAAGAATAACCCGTCATTGGCGTACCGCCAAACAACGAACCGACAAAGCATCCAAGGCCTTCACCAAAAGATGCGCGGTTCAGACGCTCGTTCGACAGATCCTCGCCTGTAACGGAAGAAATAACGAACCATGTACCCGTCGTCTCAATCAAGACGATGAAATATACGAATACCATCGTAAGAATGGCACTAATATCAAACACAGGTGCTCCAAACGGGAACAGTTTCGGGAAAGAGAACCAAGCGGCATCTTTCACAGGTGAGAAATCGACTACGCCGAACAACGATGCGGTGATGATGCCGGCGACAATCGCAACGATAACCGAAATCAGGCGGAAGAATGTTCCTAGCCCTTTCGCTTTACGTCCAAGAAGAATACAAACAACAAGTACAGTCGCCGAGACAGCACCGATTAGAACATTCGTGCCCAGTTCTCCCTGCCCATGTCCGTATACATTACCTAAGCCGACAGGCATCAGGCCAATACCAACAATGAGAATAACCGTTCCCCCGACAAGCGGTGGAATGAATTTACGAACAGCTTTGGCGAACCATTTGAGTGGAAGGCCGAGCAGCATGACGATCAATGCGCCTGGAAGCAAGCTCCCAGCCATAGCGCCCATGCCAAGTTTACTGCCAATGGCACCGATCGCAGCGATCGGTACGTAGGATGGTCCTTGGACAACTGGCAAGCGCAGTCCGATCCCCGTCTGAATCAATGTTGCGATCCCTGTCGCAAAGAAACACATTTGAATAAAGAAAGAAGCATTGCTGTTACTTAATGATAAAATCCCTGCAATAATGATCGGCGCGATATACAAATCCATGGCTAATACGTGCTGTAATCCTAACAAGAGCGCTTTGACGGGGCCAATCTTCTCATTCACTCCGACGATAAGCTGCGGTTTGTTCGGCTGCTGCTGTTCCAACGAATACCATCCTCTCTTTTATGGCAAAACTTTTTTGATACTCGACACAATATGACAAAAATCACAATTCCGATTATAGGCGACACTTTTCGATTTGTACAGCTCTAAATACGTACATTAAATATTTATCATAAAATTAATGTTCGTCTTTATGTTGAATAACCTGATTCATTTTGATAATATGTACCATATAAACGTTTTAATCACGAAATAATGACATTAAATATTAAATTCTATCAACTTTGAGTGAGCGAAGGAGTATGAAATCATGATCATTGAAGATGCGGTATTACGGCGTGAGTGGCTCGTAGCATGTCGAACGGATGAATTGCAGGAGAAGCCACTTGGCGTGATGCTGATGGGAGAACGTGTCGTGTTGTTCCGGAATAAGGAAGGCGTACATGCGTTCAAAGACTTGTGTATTCACCGCGGAGCGAAGCTCTCTCTCGGCTGTGTACGTGATGGCAACCTCGTATGCCCTTACCATGCGTGGGAATATGATGGCAATGGTGCTTGCGTCAAAATCCCACAGCTTCCAGCTGATCGTGCTATTCCAGGTAAAGCTCGTGCTTACAAATATGCGTGTAAAGAAGAATATGGTCTGGTGTGGGTATGCCTCGACAGCGAACAAGCTGCTCCGATGTTCGCCCTCCCAGAATGGGCAGACGATTCGTATCGCAATGTGATGTGGGGATCAACGACGGTTGAAGCGAAGCCGCCGCGCGTAATCGAGAACTTCCTTGATGTTGGTCATTTGGCCGTCGTGCACGAAGGTTACCTCGGCGTATCTACACATACCGTGATCGGAGACTATCACGTGATTCATGACGAACAGTCCATTCGTTCCGAGGAAATTGAAGTGTTCCAACCTGATCCAGACGGTTCCGGTCAAGCGAAGAACGTCTATTACACCTACGAAATTCTTCGTCCGATGACGGTGAAATTCACAAAACGCGACAAAGAGCAAGGCAACAAAATGTCGATCATTCTGACCGTATCTCCGAAGGATACAGAGACGACGATTGCTTATGGCATCTTGTCCTTTAACTATCCCATGGACTTGTCGGATAACGAAATCGCGGCGTTCCAAGATGTTATTTTCGCTCAGGACAAGCCTGTTGTAGAGAATCAGAAACCGGAAGATCTTCCGCTCGATCTCCAAGCAGAGCTCTCACTCGCTTGCGACCGGATGAGCATCGCTTACCGTCGCTACTTGAAAGATACTGGCCTCGTATGGGGCACGGCATAATTCTACGTATAAATCAAAAAAAGCTGGCACCTGTCTTTCAGGGTCAGCTTTTTCATCTATTCAGCACTTAACTTAGGTTGCACAGTATTGTTTGTACTTCCGTCCACTCACTGTGAGGATCACACGCCTAATATAAAATAAACCAAGAACAACGCTGCAATCACATACATCGCACCAGAGACCTCAGCCCGTCGCCCACTCACAATCTTCACGAGCGGATAGGCAATAAAGCCAAATGCGATGCCATTCACGATACTGAAGGTTAACGGCATGACCGCGATCATCAGATAGGCAGGGAAAGCATCGGTAAAGTCATCGAGCTTCACATGCCTCATCCCTTGAATCATTAAGCAGCCAACAATAATCAGTACTGGTGCAATGGCGCTGCTCGGGATGATTTTCAGAATCGGAATCAGGAACAACGCTGGAATGAACAATAGTCCGGTTACGAACGGCGTTAAGCCGGAACGTCCACCCGCAGCAATCCCTGCAGCCCCTTCTGCCGCTGTCGTCGTTGGACTGCAGCCGAGCATTGAAGCCGCAATAATCGATAAGGAATTCGCTTGAAAAGAACGTCTGAACTTCGACGCGTCCGGCAGCATACCGAGCTGTGCACCCATATTAGCAAAAATAATAACCATCGATAAAGAGAACACAGCAATCCAGAATTGAAAGGAATGGATTTGGCTAAAATCAAATGCAAAGAATACTTCATCATACCCAGCCATCGAGAACTTGAAACTGCCCATTTGGGAGAAATCCACGATCCCTAACAAAATGCCAATGATCGTACCAGCAATAATCCCAATCAGAAAGTTTCCACGAACGCCACGTAAAAATAAGGGAACAACAATGATCAAAGTTAGAAGCGTCGTCAATGCATGTGGATCACGCAAGCTAGCAAGTGTAACAAAGGTCCCTTCGCTCGCGACGATCACGCCTCCATTTTTCAATCCGAGAAAGCCTATAAATAGACCGATTCCGGCTGTCATCGCATGAATCATAGAGCTTGGAATCTTCTTGGATAAATAGACCGCGCCTTTCGTCATACTGACAATAAAGAAAACAATCCCTGCGATCAGAACGGCGGCAAGCGCCTGCTGCCAGGTCAGACCGAAGGAGAACACTAACGTGAAGACGAAAAATGCGTTGTCTCCCATCCCCGGCGCCAGAATTAGCGGTGACTTCGCCCAGAAGGCCATCAGCATACATCCAATAAGCGCGGAGAATACCGTCGCGATCGTCGCTGCTTCATACGGCATGCCCGCATTGCTCAGAATCGCCCCGTTGACGGCAATAATATATGCGATTGTAATGAATGACGTCAGCCCCGCGAGCATCTCCGTCCGGATACTGGTCTGTTGATTATCAATTTGAAATATACGTCCTAATCTTGAGTTCAATGATGATCCCCCATCCATGCTGCCAGTAATTTTTGAATCTTGTCGAATCATGTTACAATAAAGAAGAATGACCATCGTGAAAGGATTGGTACACATGATCGAAATTAATCAAGTCCCGATCTTCTCTGATATTCCAATCGATGAATTGCAACAGATTATTCCGCTGCTCCGAGAGCGTCAATATAAGAAGAATCATGTATTCATGTTCGAGAATGACCAGAGCGATAGTATCTTTATCCTGAGGTCCGGCAAGGTTAAAGTATACCGAGGCCAAGAAGGCAAAGAAGTCATCATGGGTATTCAATTCCCAGGCGACGTCATCGGCGAGGCCGAGGCATTAACCGGTGATAGTCACCGCATTGCGACCATTGAAGCATTGGAGCCGGTTGCGGCATGGCAAATTGCGAAGAAGGATTTCCTTGACCTTGTGGATCGTTATCCTCCCATCCTACGTCGAGCTTATGATATTATGTTCGCACGCGTCCGTGTCTTAAATCGTACCATTCGCTACTTAACGTTCTGTGATGTCCGCACCAAAATTGCAAATTTGATCATGGACCTTTATTATAATTTTGGTGAACAAGAAAAAGATGATATCGCTTACAAGATTGATATGAAAATCAATCACTCGCTGCTTGCAAGCATGGTAGGAATTACACGCGAGTCGATCTCGAAGACACTCAATGATCTGCAGCATGAAGGAATTATCGAGATTAGGCAGAAATATATTTATGTGTTAGATCTGAACCACCTCGAGCGGATTTGTCAGGAGACCGAAGAAGTTCCTGCGCTTCGCAAATGGCAGCACGGCACCATATTGGAATAGCCTGTAATGACTATAACAAAAGAAAAGCTGGCAATGCAGTTAGACCGATAACGTTTAGAATGTGATTTGGTTCATAAAAATTAGGCTAACCCGTTCACAGAATAACCATGCATTGGAAATTAGGAACATTTCATTTGTAAGCACCTCTCCATGCTGTGCTTGCGAATATGGATAAGAAAGGTGATATAACGTGGCTAACGGATTTGGAAAAATGAAAACCCTCGAAGAAATGGGCATCAAACTTACTGCGCAAGAAATTCATAATAAGGATTTCAGCCGTTCCTTGCGCGGGTACAATGAAGAGGAAGTGGATGCTTACCTCGATGAGATTATTAAGGATTACGAACTATTCGCAAGGCTCTTCAAGGAAATGCAGAAACATATCTATGATATGCAAAATGCAGCGAACGTAGAGATATCCAGTACCGACGATCTTCTGCAGCGTATTCGTGAGCTTGAAATGTTTTGCTGGGGTAAGACAAAGGGTTAATCATATAAATATTGATAAGCAGGCATCTGTGGGATGCCTGCTTTGTTGGGGTTGGTCGCGGAAGGCGAATTAATCTTTATAAGGATCGAATTCATCCGCACCCGCCATACAAACGCCAATCGGTTTTAATACGTGCAATACGTCAACAGTCTCCGCATGGGCGTCCAGCACTTCCTGCAGCTTTCGATAGACGAATGGGCTCTCATCCGTACCAGCGCCGCGCAGCTCTACCCCATAACTGTCAACCGCTGTTCGCATTTGCTCAGGGCTAATCTGTCCGCCAGAACGTGTGCGTGTCTTCCAATTCATGCGACCTGCCGCTTGGGTTCGACTCATAATGCGTCCCGCCCCATGAACCGTGCTATAGTAAGCATCTCGATTCTCATCGGTATCTTTCCCCTGCACAATAACTGAGATATCCCCCATGCTGCCTCCGATAAAACCCAGCTGTCCGGGAGCGGATGGCGTAGCTCCTTTACGAACGACGACCGAGTCACGACCGTTATGCGTCTCTTTCCAAGCATAATTATGATGATTGTGCACTTCAAAATCGGATTCTGTACCAAGCAATGCAAGAACCTGCTGAATCACATAGTTCCGACCCGCATAGGCATAACGCCCCGCGAGCTTCATCGCCCGGTAATACATATCACCAAGTTCACTATGCAGGTCCAGCAAAATCGGCGGTTGATCCATCTTCTCTCCCGGGGCATTCGCTAAGAATTCTCTCCCCGCAGCTAAATTAATGAAGCCGCTTGCCGTCTTATGGCCAAATCCACGGCTGCCGAAGTGATTGCCAATCCACAGTCGACCGGTTGCCTCCTCTTCGAATAGATCCACATAATGATTGCCGCTGCCGACCGTTCCAAGCTGATCACGAGCAAGTGATTTTAGCTTGTCATGCTCCTGACGCCCCACGTTCAAATACACATCCCAATCGGGGTCGTCAAATAAGTCGTGATCCACTTTATCCTTGTTGACCCGACCAATGCCAAATGAGATATGCCGCGCAATCTGATCCATAATCTTCGAAATTCTCGACAGTACATCAGCAACCATTAGGTTCGTCCGTACTGCTTTATTACCGCACGCAATATCATAGCCGACGCCAGATGGTGAGATTTGTCCGTCATAGACGACAATCCCGCCAATCGGCTGACTGTATCCTTTATGATGATCTGCCATGAGCAGCGTCTGAACGACATTGCCGTATCCTGCGCAAGTCTTCGCTTGCGCTAATGCTCCGTCATCGGGGTCCCCCCAGACACGTACGCCTTGAATGGTCTGATAAGCCATTTCATTTCCCCTCTCTCCACACTTCCGTTAATGCTGCTCGAAATAATGCGTCAAGCTCAGCATCCTGCGCGCCTTCCGCGGTCTTAAATTCCGCAGCTTTTTGCTCAAAATAAGCGATCTGTTCTTCAATAAACGTGTTGATGAGATGAATCCGCGGCTCGAAGTTGAGCTCTTCCCCTGCTTTTTTACGAATTAACAATTGTTGAATCATCTTACTTAGGTCCCCATCCGCAGGAATAAGTCGTTCAAAGAGTGTATCGAATGAGATCGGCGGCATTTCGTTATATTGCTCGATCCATGCACAAGCCAGAATCGGACGAAGTACGTAGAAGTATTTCTTGATTTTCACCTGATCGCCTTGCAAGTAATCCCGGTAATTCCCCTTCGCCATATTCAAGTAGTGATGCATACAGGATTTCGGTGAAAACGTTAGCGGCGAAATGCGCCGTATTTGCTCCGCAATCGTGTACTTCTCCAAATAGAGAATTGGCGATTGCAGCCATTCGAGCAGCGGCGGGTTCGACTTACGGAACAAATTCAGCGCTTTCTTCAAATCCCAACCGTTGATATCCAACAGATCGTTAATCGGGCGCTCGATCACATCGCGCTTGTCGAAGATGGACAAATACCAATCCTCCGGACGAATGTAGATGAACCGGACATCATAATCGCTATCCTGGGAAGGAAATCCCCATGCGCGACTTCCAGACTCACACGCACATAGAATACGTACGTTCTCCTCTTGTTCAATGTTACGAAGCTCCTGCTGTATCCTTACATGCATATCTGACATTGCTGTACCTCCTTCATTGTTCTGAAAATCAAAAAGACCATAGACGGAAACCGCCCATGGTCAGAAATTACGTATTCAGAAGCGATGCTTCCACTGATCACTTCGAAAAGTTACAGCCAAGCATCCTCATGATCATAACGGGTCAGGACGATGAAATGCATATGAAATTGTAGATGCTCGGGAACCAATCGTTCATTTAGATTCCATTGCAGCGGATTAGTTGTCGTTAGCATGTTCATCGAACCTCCTTTGTACATACGATTAGTGAAATGATACGCGGGTAACCAATTTTTGTCAACAACATTTAAAATTTCAAGTTCCGATTGGATATGACAGCCGTCGTCTCATACCCGCACACAGTCCCATTATGCCCTCTCTCACGCGGGGTTGGTCCAATAAATTTGCTTCGAATGCCTAGTTAGTTATTCGAATTTCGTACGTTTGCACATAGGGTGGGCATGGGTATGGGTTCCACTCGCTATTCAAATCCTGTGTTATGTAAATGATGATTAATGGTGTTAACACGGATTTCAAATGAGCGGACTTCGACTTATTTAACTGCATTAGTGCAGTTATTTAGGCCCTCAGGCGTCGCTTGGGGCCATTGATGCAGGAAAATAAAGATCGTTATTGAAAACTCAGTATTTACGTAGGTTATAAGAAGTGATTAAAAATTGAAAACACTTGAGTAAGTTTGTTGTTAGTGAATTTAATTTTGTTGGAACTCACGTAAAAGTAAAAATAAAGTTTGTTATCCATATTTACTTGTGTAAATAATTCAAATGCATCAAACACCTACTCGGTTTGATGCTTTAATTATACAAAAAAAAGGTACAGCCCTCAAAAAATTGAGAAACTGTACCTTCTTCACTTCATAGGGACTTTTTCAGTAGTCTCCTTTTGAAGTGGTCTAATGCCTATTTGTAGTAAATGTGTATCTGTAATATGTTAGAGTAATCTAATTAATAAATTCTACCTTTTGCAGGAACCTCTTTACGATCGTCGCCGCTTCAGCTCGTGTCGCATTTTTAGTTGGAGCAAACAGATTTTCATCTGTGCCTGTTATCAGTCCCGCTTGTATAGCTTGTTCTACAAACCGTTGTGCCCAAGGGCTAATCGAAGCTTGATCTGTGAAGTTCGCACTCTTTTGAGGATTCGTTGATGGACCATCCGTATCCTTGCCCACAAAATTCTGCGCTTTAGTGATCATTGCAGCCATCTGTTCACGAGAAATCGGACTATTGGGTTGAAATGTACCATCTTCAAATCCATCAACGAGACCCGCCTTGACTGCTGCCCCAATAGCTCCAGCTGACCAATGAAGTTTTGAAACATCCTTAAAATTTGACTTGCTGCTATCCTCCGGTAATCCTAAAGACCGGGCTAGAAGCGCAGCGAACTCAGCACGTGTAACTTCGGCGTTAGGAACATAATTATTATCCAATGAACCATTCACTACTAACTTAGTAGCTAACAGTTCGATATCCGCTTGGGCCCAATGCTTATCTAAATCTTTGAATGATTTTTTAAGTTCAATTAAAGTAAATATGCCTGTACGATTACTTTTGAAACTAGCTTCCGTTTGGCCATTCTGATTATGAAAGATTACCGGTACAAAGGACAACTTACCATCTGCGCCATAACCAACTCCAGTTACTTTCGATGAATCGACAGTAGATGGAAGCGTGAGAGAACGAACCACATATGCATTTTCAAAATATTCCAAAGGAGTCTTGTTTCCTTGTGCATCCAACGTAACCGAAACATGGTAAGGTTTAGCTAGCATTGACGCACCCAGCTTCTTCGTTTCACTACTCACGGCATCTGTAATTTTATCCTCAAGATTAGCAACTTGAAAGGTGACCTGCAAATCTTTAACACCCACATTCATTTTCTTTGCTAGTTTCTCTGGATCTATTGCATGAATCGGAAGATCATATTTGGATGAACCTGCTCCGATCGAAATAACACCGTCAGGTGTATTATGTATGGCATCCGTTAGCGATTCGAGAGGAATAATCACATTGAGGTTGTTTTCATCGCTTTTTAAGGCCATCTGCAGAATTTGTTCCTTTGGTATTTTACCTTTCAGAAGTTGCAAAGCATCTTTAAATTTATTTTGATCCAGTGAAATTTTTGTGATATGTTGCCCATCTTTATCTGCCTCTTTGGTAACTTTACCTACGATTTTAGACTGTTTATCACCAATTGCATTTGCTGTTATCCAATCCTCAGTCTGAGCCGGGGAAGGCGTTGGTACTGCTGATGATGTTGATGATGTCGGAGGTGTTGACGGTGTTAATGGTGGGTCACCTGGATTTTCAACTGAACACTTGGACATATCACCAAAAGGAGCACCTCCATCATTTCTGCTTGGCGTACCTCCCACTACAGCGTTTCCGATCTGGATGTTGTCAAAATAAATTATCATATTGCTTTGGTCAAAAAAGACGTTTGAATTATTATATATACCACTTACGGGTAACTTCACCTCATTACCTAAACTGGTATTTGACATGGTCAATTCATATTTATGTCCAGCAATAAAGTTGGGCTGAGCCTGGTATCTCACTACCGAATTGTATAGCTGCTGCATACTTTGCAAATACACATCTTGACTAACAGTTACATCTGTAAGCTTAAAGTCAGTAATATCAATATTTTTTAAATCTATCTGAGTATCGTAAGGAAAATAAATTTGGAATCGATTAATATCCGTTGTTCCAGTCGGTGTAAAATCAACCAGCCTTGTACCTGGTTGTAAGTAGGAATTCCCGGCCGTTTCTGTGAAATATTGATTTCCTGTCGCTCTGTAATATCCACTTCGGAATTCATCCTTTTCTGCTAAATCATAGACAGTCCCATAATAATATTGTCTTGTTGGTAACAATTCGTAAGATTGGTTACAGTACGACAACATAATTTTACTAGGTGCTTGATTTGCAGGTAAGTCTGCTCCAAATTCGCCTGTTCTAACTATGACATTATTATCATCATATCCGGAAAAATTTGAAGTGGTGCTGATATAAGTTACCTCAGTTACAGAATTGTTTTGTGTGATAGCTGTAACCTTTACTTTAGATGGATCATTGACATAAACCCCACCACTTAATTTTCCGGAAGTATTATTGTAATAAAAAGAGGCATAAGCCATAATTGGTGAAAGCATGACCACCATCATGCAAATAAGAACCGCGATACTTATTTTTCTCTTCACTGTCCTACTATTCATCTCTAATTTTCTCCTCTTTCCACGATTGATTTACTTTTTCTAAATCTTTTTTTAACTCCTGATATATCTTTTCTAATGGTGCCCGATTCAATGCTGCTTCAAGTTCTACTTGCGCAGCATAGTAATCTTGTAAATTCCTGCTTTGATTTCCTTGCAGCACATAGCTTTTAGCGTGCTCATACATCGTAGTATGCGACCAAGGAAGCATTCTTTTAGCGTTAGAGAAATGCTGATGCGCTTCCTCCCAATGACTCTCAGTTGCACTGCGAACTCCTAATTCTTTCTGTTGGTAACCAATTGAAATAATCAAGGCAAACCCAGTAATGGAAATTAAAACTCCTGCAATGAATACTAAAGGTAGCCTCGAAAGCTTGTACACTTTAGAAAATTCTCCATCCATTACGATAGAAATTATAAATAAGAGAAACCCAAAAATAAGTGGAAAACTGAGATCAAAATCAAAACCAGCATGCAAAAGAAGAACAGAAACCAAGATGATAGTTGATTTGCTCCAATACTTTCGTTCGATACTTAAATGAGGATCGGCCTGTTGTTTCCAAGCCTTAATATAGAACCATATCATGAAGAAAAGGAAGAGCCCTAACCCTATCACTCCTATATCCATTGCAATTTGCAGATAATGATTATGGACATATTTTACAAAGTACGTTGTGGATTGATATTCGTGCTGCAGGAGTCTCCAGCCCCCACCTCCTGTTCCTCCCCACCAGTAATCCCGAATAATCCGAAGACTGTCACGCCAATAAACAGTACGTATTTGCAACTCAGCCGTATCAGGCTGAATGCTTCTAACCCTATGCCAAAAAAACAATAGGTCCTGTTTAATTAGAGCTGCAATAAGGAAACTCCCCAAATGAGCGAAACCAATTGTCACCCTATTTCTTCGATTTCGCATTTCAGGAAACATAAAGAAACTAGCGATTAAAGCAATTCCCCATATCACCCATACCGCACGTGATAATGTAAGTAATATCCCTGTCCCTAAAATCACGAGGACCAATACTTGCGCGAAGCGTCTTTCTTTTAAATAGAAAAAAAGACATATCATCAATGCAACCAACAACAATATAGCAAGCGAGTTTGCATACTGAATTGTAGATTCCAGACGTCCCTTCCTCTCCAAGTGAAAAACGACACCAATAATAACAAGCAAAGCCCCAATCCAAGTCCATAGTCGTAAAAGGCTAACCTTTTCTTCAAACTTCAATGTAGAAACGATTAAACTAAATGGCAGCAGACACGTTATCCTTAATGTTTCTAGCAGAGCATGCTCACGATCAACAGCATAAATAATGGAGATCCCATAAAGAACTACTAGTCCAAAAGCCAGCACAATTAAGGGTGAAATTCGTATTTCTTTGTGGAGGATTAACTTAATACCAGCAGCCATACATAGCGCACATACTGTTAATAAATAACCAAACTCAAAAAAATACCCTTGCATTAACGCACCTATTACAAAAAACAGCGCAATCCAATAACGGATACGCCCAACCTCCTTTTTGGTTATATCAATTAACTTTGCTTCGAAACTAAATCATTTACCCCCCGAATTGATAGTATGTTATGGGTCATACGCCCTACCACATTCCATAATTATACAAAATCCTACAATATTCTACAATATATATTTTTATCGGAACGATTGATATTTTACTCCATAGATTCTATGTGATCTCCACAAAGCCCCCCCCATCTCAAAATAGAGATCCCCCCCGAGGGCCGCTTTGGGTTATTTAACTGCATTTTTGCAGTTATTTGGAGCCTCATGCGCCACTTGGGACGATTTAACTGCAATAGAGCAGTTATTCCTGCCTCGCACTCCATGCCGAGCGATCAGCACAAAAAAAGACGTCCCACTAGGACGTCCCCTTCCTACTACACGCGAATCGCTGCTTGATTCAACACCGTATACACATCCGTAAACGTATAGCCATGCGCATCTGCGACCGCTTTGTACGTCACTTGGCCATCAACAACGTTGATGCCTTTGGCTAGCGCCTTGTTGTCGAGCGCCGCTTGCTTGTAGCCTTTGGTTGCGATTTGTACACCATATGGTGTGGTTACGTTCGTCAAAGCTAACGTGGAAGTTCGTGCTACCGCACCCGGCATATTCGCTACTGCATAGTGAACAACGCCATGTTTCTCATACGTTGGGCTGTCATGCGTCGTAATGCGGTCAATCGTCTCGATCGAGCCGCCTTGGTCAATCGCTACGTCGACGATGACGGAGCCTGGGCTCATGCTCTGTACCATTTTCTCCGTTACGAGCCTTGGCGCACGCGCACCAGGGATCAATACAGCGCCTACGACGAGGTCTGCGTTGCGAACCGTCTCCGCGATATTGAACGGATTGGACATGATCGTCTTCACGCGACCTTGGAACATATCATCGAGCTGACGCAGGCGATCTGGGCTAATGTCTAGGATGCTGACGTCTGCGCCAAGTCCTATGGCCATTTTCGCTGCATTCGCACCGACGATCCCGCCGCCTACGATGGCGACTTTCGCTGGCGCAACGCCTGGCACACCGCTGAGCAATACACCTTTACCCCCGTTCGCTTTCTCTAGAAATCTCGCACCGATCTGAATGGACATGCGTCCTGCCACTTCACTCATTGGAGTTAGCAATGGCAAGCTGCCATTATCCAATTGGATTGTCTCATAAGCAATCGCTGTCACTTTACTCTCGACCAGTGCTTTCGTTAACTCTGGCTCAGGTGCAAGGTGCAGATACGTATATAGAATTAATCCTTCATGGAAGTAATCATATTCCGATGGGATCGGTTCTTTGACTTTCACGACCATCTCCGCCGCCCATGCTTCCTTCGCGGAAGATACGATGCGCGCGCCTGCTGCAAGATAATCTTGATCTGTAAACCCAATTCCCGCTCCTGCATTCGTCTCAACGAGCACTTCATGACCAGCATTGATGTAGGTTACAACAGAACTTGGAGTCATGCCGACGCGATTCTCATTGTTTTTGATCTCTTTTGGCACACCGATTAGCATAATTGTTCCCACTCCCTATTGGTTGTTCATAACCTCTTTAAATGTATTAACAATGAATTCTAGGTCTTCATCCGTACAGGATAACGGCGGCGAGAAGGTTAACACGTTGTTATAGCCCGCAACCGTATCGCCGTTCTTCCCTATAATTAAACCTTTCGCTTTACATTCGGAAATGATCTTACCTACAGCAGGCAGCGGCAATGGCTCTTTGGTCTCTTTATTCTGAACCACCTCTACCCCCATTAAGAATCCGAACCTTCGAATGTCGCCTACGAGCGGATGCTCAAGCAGCTCTGCCATGCCCGCTTCTAGCTTCTCACCTAGAATCCGGGAACGCTCAACGAGATTCTCACGCTCCATAATCTCCAGATTCTTCAGCGCAAGCGCACAAGCTGCAGGCGTACCGCCGAACGTATTTACATGGCGCAAATGACTATAGTCTTCCTTACCCTTAAATGCTTCATAAATATCTTTGCGCACAGCCGTCGCTGATAATGGCAAATATCCACTCGTTAACCCTTTGGCCATCGTCACGATATCTGGCTTCACATCGTAGTTCATATGTCCAAATTTACGGCCAGAACGGCCGAATCCGCAGATGACTTCATCAATAATGAGCAGTACATTGTGGCGATTGCAGATTTTCTGTACTTCTTCCATATAGACCGGATGCGGGACAATGACACCACCGCCTGTGATCGCCGGCTCCATGATGACCGCTGCAATCGTCTCTTGGCCTTCCCAAACAATCGTATCTTCGATCTCGCGCGCACATTGCAGATTGAAGTCCTCTTCGCTCATGCCTGCAGGACGGCGATAGCTATCTGGCGGATGCACATGCACGAATCCCCCGCCAAGCGGCTCATACTTATACTTCCTTTGCGCTTGTCCTGTTGCGGCTAGAGCACCCATGGAGTTACCATGGTAAGCACGATAACGGGAAATGAATTTATAACGATTCGGTGACCCGGATTGATCATGATACTGACGCGCAATCTTGAATGCCGTCTCATTCGCCTCAGAACCACTGTTGGAGAAGAAGACCACATACTCCCCTTCGAGCCATTCGTTCAGCTTCGCCGCGAGCTCGATAGCAGGAATATGGCTCTGTGTTAGTGGATAATATGGCATTGCAACGAGCTGATCATAAGCAGCCTTCGCCATCTCCTCGCGTCCATAGCCCACATTCACACACCATAATCCAGACATGGCATCTAGGTAACGGTTGCCGTTCAGATCGGTAATCCAAGACCCTTCGCCGGAAGTGACGACCATCGGCGGAACGTTCTCATTATAGGGAGACATTGCGTGCCACAAGTATTGACGATCTTTTGCACTGATATCGATTGTTTCACTTTTGATTGACATGTCTTCAACACCTCCGCATGATTAGTAACGAGCTGTGAGCATTTTTTTACGCGTATAGAACTCGACGCCGTCTCGACCATTCGCATGGAGATCTCCATAGAACGACTTCTTATAACCGGAGAATGGGAAAAATGCCATTGGTGCGGGCACACCCAAATTCACGCCTAACATGCCAGCATCGATATCTTCACGGAACTGACGAATCGCCTTCGCACTATCCGTATAGAGACAAGCGCCATTCGCAAATTCGGATTGGTTCGCAATGTCGATTGCCTCTTTCAAATCCTTAGCTCGAACGATCGATAAGACAGGCGCGAAAATCTCATCCTTCCAGATTTGCATACCAGGTTTCACTTCATCGAAGATCGTCGGCCCAACGAAATAGCCCTCACCATCTACTGCTTGATCCAATCGGCCATCACGCGCAAGAACCGCGCCCTCGGATTGACCAATCTCTATATATTTCATCGTACGCGCTTTGTTATCTTCACGAATCACTGGGCCTAAGAACACATCCGATTGCATACCGTTACCGATCTTAATCGCATTCGCCGCTTGTACCAGACGATCAACTAACGTATCCGCAACGTCACCTACCGCAACGACAACCGCACAAGCCATGCAGCGTTCGCCCGCTGATCCGAAAGCAGCTCCGATAATGTTCGTCACCGCGTTATCCAAATCCGCATCCGGCATGACAATCGAATGGTTCTTTGCGCCAGCCAAGGCTTGAACGCGTTTGCCGTTCGCAGCAGCCGTCTTATAGATGTACTCAGCCACAGGCTGAGAGCCAACGAAGGAAACCGCCTTAATATGCTCGTTCTCCAGAATTCCGTTCACGACATCATGGGAACCATGGACGATACTGAGGACGCCTTTCGGAAGACCTGCTTCCTCGAACAATTCCGCTAGACGATTCGCGAGAATCGGTGTACGCTCCGAAGGCTTAAGCACGAACGTATTCCCGCACGCAATGGCAAGAGGGAACATCCAGCAAGGCACCATCATCGGGAAGTTGAACGGAGTAATCCCACCGACAACCCCTATCGGGTAGCGATACATCCCAGATTCTACGCCTGTCGCGATGTCTGGCAGTTGATTGCCCATCATTAATGTCGGTGCTCCCGCAGCAAATTCGACGCACTCAATTCCGCGTTGAACCTCACCATAAGCTTCTTGATAGCTCTTGCCGTTCTCCATCGTCACGATCTTCGCTAGCTCTTCCCAATGCTCCACGAGCAATTGCTGATAACGGAACAAAATCCGTGCTCGGCGCGGAACGGCAACACTCTTCCAGCTGGCAAACGCCTTCGCCGCTGCTTCCGCTGCTTGATCCAACTCTGCACGACTCGAATGCGGCACCTGCGCGATGATCTCGCCCGTTGCCGGATTAGGCACTTGATCATAACGGCCGCTCGTGGATTCGATCCACTCCCCGTTAATATAGTTCTTTATGGTCATGACTTGCGTCTTTACTTCAGACATTTGCGTACCCTCCTGCGATTTTTGATGTAAAAGTTACCTTTAGTATAGGGACTTCCCTCATGCAAAACATTAGACAGGATGTTAGGAAGAAACATCAAACTTTTTACCACAATAGAAATTGTATGCTCCTACTGCTTAATGTCTGAACCAACCGGAAGGCGCCGTCTGCAAAGACACATTAATTTGCTTCGTCTCTAGATATTCTTCGAATCCATAGGTCCCTAGCTCACGGCCGATACCGCTCTGCTTGTAACCACCCCATGGCGCCTCATTGAAGGTCGGATGATACGTATTAATCCACGTAATCCCTGCACGAAGCTTACGGATGACGCGATGTGCCTTCGCTACATCATTCGTGAACACGGCGCCCGCCAAGCCGAACTTCGTTCCATTCGCGAGCGCAATCGCTTCCGCTTCCGTTCGGAAGGTCTGAATCGCCAATACCGGCCCAAAAATTTCTTCCTGTACGATTCGCATATCTGGCGTGGTATCACCGAAGATCGTCGGTGCGACGAAGTTACCGCGGTCGAGCCCGTTGTCCATGATACGGTAACCTCCACACAATAACGTTGCGCCTTCGTTCTTCCCAATCTCGATATAGTCCAGCACACGCTGCATTTGGCGCTCACTAATGAGCGGTCCCATCTCTGTTGTCTCTTGCATGCCATCGCCGACTTCAATCAACTGTGCACGACGCACCAATTCCGGAATGAATGTCTCGACAAGCGATTCTTCGAGCAATAACCGTGATCCCGCAGAGCAGACCTGCCCTTGATTCGCGAAAATCCCGAATAACGCATAATCCACCGCCGTATCGAAATCCGCATCCGCGAACACGATATTCGGCGATTTGCCGCCCAGCTCAAGACCCACCTTCTTGATGGTCTCGGCAGCGGTCTTCATGATCTTAATCCCTGTCTCTGTCCCGCCTGTAAAAGCTACCTTGTCTACAAGCGGGCTGCTCGCCAGCTCATGTCCGACCGTTGCCCCTAAGCCAAGCACCAAGTTCAATACGCCCGGAGGACATCCCACTTCGTCAATGATCTCGAAGAGACGAATCAGCGTAAGCGGTGTCTGCTCCGCTGGTTTAATGATGACGGTACATCCCGCTGCTATAGCAGGCGCAATCTTCTGCGTTGCCATCACGAGCGGATAGTTCCACGGAATGATCTGACCGACAACGCCTACTGGTTCGCGTACAACCATCGCTTGGATCTGATCCGGTACATCGTAGGTCACACCATGCGGTTTGGACGCGAGACCCGCATAGTAACGGAACTGATTAATCGAATCGGTAATATCGTACTCCGCTTCACGCAGCGGCTTCCCATTATTTAGCGTCTCGAGCTTCGCGAATTCTTCTACCCGTTGTTCAAGGCGATCTGCAATTTTATGGAGCAAATCTGCACGTTCTCTAGCATGCATCTCTGGCCAAACCCCTTGATCAAATGCTGTTCTCGCCGCTTGAATCGCAGCTGCCGCAGCTGCATTGCTACCTTCCGTCACAACAGCGATAACTTCGCCATTCGCCGGATTCACAATTTCTCGCGTCTCTCCGCTTATCGCCGATACCCATTTCCCGTTAATATACATATTCTCGATTGCCATTGGTTCTTTATTTAACATGATGGTCATCCTCTCATAAGTAATTGTTGATGTTCAATATGTACCGCAATTAATTCCATACATCGTACCGTATTGCTTGCTTCCTCCGCTGATGGTTTCCTTGCATAGGACATCGGCGGAATAAGTACCCAGATGAAATCGCCATAATTCGGCGCGATCCGGACGGTCCACCTCTGCGAAGTGCGATTATACTTCAGCTCCATCTGATCAACGTCCATCTTATTGCATAGCTGGATCAACTCTGGATCCCCATTCAACAATTCGGCAAGGACACTATCTCCAGATACGAGCAAGAATTGTGCCTGATTCTGCCCCCGGTTCGAACCTCGGTACTGCAATTTGATTCGTGCATCGGAGGCAAGGGAAATACCCGGAAGTGTGAACTCCCAGGTATAAATATAGACGCGTCCCATCCATTTATTAATAATGTTGTGGTAAGCCTTCATCGATTCCATGCCATATTGCGAACCGTCTAATTCGATCGCATTATCTTCCACATGTAAAATCGGAATCATAGCTTGGAATTTCTTCACGATCTGGTTCAATGCCTGGTTCGCACGTCGATCCACGATGCTATATACGCCCATATCGGTTTCCCCCTTCTACGCTGTAATTTGTGAATTCGGATCTTGCTCGCTGCCCGTCACAGCTAAATCATCGGACTCGCTGCGTGATTGAATGCCGCGATAGACTTGATCGAGCGGCACCGGTGTAAAAAGCTTCTGCCCTGTCATTTTCAAGTAGCTGATCGCGAATATCAAAATCAAAGCAATGGTCACAAGCGAAATTTTCAATACGGTTGGATTCACATATAAGGTATAGATCATGTAGATGCATGCAAGAATGCCTACGATTTGTGGAAGCGGATACAGCGGCGTACGGAATGGACGATGTTGATTCGGATACTTCCGGCGCAGCACGATCACGTTAACTTGGGCAATGATGTAGGACATGAGCCATGTTGCACAAGCCACATTAATCATCGTCGTAATGAAGCCGATATTGGCATTATTCAGACCCGCATAAACAAGAACGATCGAGATTAATGCCGTGACGAAAAGAATGCCATACCATGGCGTTCTTGTTCTTGGGTGCAAATAAGAGAAGAATTTCGGCATCAAGCCCTCTTTGGACAAGCCGTACAACATTCTTGGAATCGCCATAAGATACGTATCGCAGGTTGTAATCGCAGCAAGGATTGATACGACCCCCATCAGGATCAATCCTGCTCGGCCTAGCATGGCTTCAGCTCCTGCGACGTGAGGAATCGTCGAAGCCGCTAGTTCATCGAGCTTGATATATTTCGTAATGCCGAGACCAAAGAATAAGTCTACGAGCCAAATCGTCAAACAACCGAATATCATCGCCATTGGGATCGTTCTACCCGGTCTCTTCACTTCCTCGGCAAGCGGGGCGACGAATTCCATCCCGATAAAGAGCCAGATCGCTGCACCGAGGGTCTTGAATTGATCTCCCCAGGACATCGTCGAAAACGGCGGCTGTACAGGCAATTGACTGTGCAGCCCAATGCCTGTCATTCCCCATAGACCAATCAGACCTAGCAAGCCCATCATGCCCAGCGCCAGTATCGTCTGCACTTTGCCGAATACGCCAACACCCGCCATATTGACAGCGACTAAGGCAGCCAGGATGACCACGACGGCCAGAACCCATGGGATGCCGGTCAATGTCTCAATACTCTGACCTCCGACAATCATGTTCGTACCGCCATCCGTTCCGACGAGGACGATATATCCCGCGAGTACCGCGAACATCGCTGCTAACTTTCCTAACGCAGGTGTCGTATACTCGCCAATCATCCCCGCTCCCGGGATCATGGCAGCTAGCTCAGAGTATGATAAAGCTACACATAAAATAACGATAAGAGCGAAAAAGGCAATAATACTAAATGCAGGCCCTCCAACACCATAACCGTTTCCTAAGGAAACCATCGCTGTACCGGAGACGACCAGCCCTACTGACGCCGAATAAGCTGCCCAGAAACCCAATGTCCGATTTAACTTGACTCCACTCATTTATCTTCCTCCTCGAATGAGAACACCGATTCACACCGTTAAGCTTGTACTCCGATTTGACCATAAGCTTTGTGAAATAATTGAAGATAATCCTCTTGTGTCGCTGGACGCGGATTACTAGGGGCAGATACATTCTTGGTGGCACCTTCGGCCAGATACGGGAAATCAGCTGGATTGATGTTATGTAAATCCCTCATTTTGGGGATCCCCACGGTTTCAGCCAGCTGCATGAGTCTAGCGACTCCCTCCGCAGCAAGCTCCTCATCCGACTGACCTTGGCGAATTGCGCCTAGGCGCTCTGCTACAACGGCATGCTTCGCAGGGTTCGAAGGGATGTTATATTCGAACACATAAGGTAAGAGGATTGAATTAGCCACGCCATGCGGGGTATCATACAGTCCGCCGAGGGCTTCTGCCATGCAATGAACACCGCCTACGTCGGAATTGCCAAAAGCGATGCCGGCAATCAGACTTCCCATAAGCATATTCTTGCGCGCTTCTAGATCTGTGCCGTCATGTACAGCCTTCGGGAGGTTGGTAATAATCATATCCATGGCATATAAAGCAAGTGCATCGGTTATTGGCTCAGCAATATTGCATGTATAGGCTTCAATGGCATGTGTCAATGCATCCATGCCTGTCGAGGCTGTGACAGATGGAGGCAAAGTGAGGGTCAATTCTGGATCGAGCAGTGCGAGTACAGGAGCCACGTGAACGTCCAGAATATTCATTTTCAAATTGGTAGAAGTGTCTGTAATGACAGAGAAAAATGTGACTTCACTGCCTGTCCCTGCCGTAGTTGGAATACATATCGTCGGTGTTATTGCATGCTGCAATGTGTTGAGCCCATACCAATCTTGAATCGAACCGCCATGACTGAGCAGCGTGCCTACCGCTTTTGCCGTATCCATTGAACTGCCCCCGCCAAGACCGATCAGCAGATCAACGCCTTCTTGACGCGCGAAATGATAAGCTTCCATACAATCCGTGTCGCGTGGATTCGGTTTCGTCTTGTCATACACTACATAATCCACGCCTGCCTGCTCAAGCACATCGAATACTTTCTGAGCAACGCCGTACTGGATTAATCCCTTGTCGGTCACGACAAGCACTTTGCTCCCTCCGAACTCTTTAACGCGATGACCTAACTCGTTGATCTTACCCATACCAAACGCAATACGTGTCGGTACATTAAATTGGAAATCCCATAGCATCCCTTTGACCACCTTCCTGAGTCGTTGTGCAAGAGGTATTTGAAAGCGATTACAACAATTTTAATGTGCTACGAAATTAAGTATAAATTGTTTTAGGTTCATTGCATTAGACAGAGTGTTAAGTAGAATCTTTCACTTTTTTGACAAAAATGTCGAAAATGTGTCGTGTCATACGACAAAACGCCTACCACATCCGCATTCGGCTGGTAAGCGTTTCGGTACATATCCATATCGTAATGAACCTAATCCTGATTCGATAGCCGTTCCGGATTCAGCATCTGATAGCCGCGAAGCGCGACCTGCAGGGCGATGCGGTTCTCTGGCTGGATAAAGTCTGCACCGAGCAATTCTGCGATCTTCTCAAGGCGGTAATAGAGTGATTGTCTGACAATGAACAGCTTTTGCGCGGCCACTTGCTTCGATCCATCATGGTCTAGATAGACTTTTAACGTGCGAATCAATTCGCTGCCTCTCGTTACATCATGCTCGATTAGCGGGCCCAGATAGCTATGAACAAAGGATTCTAGCATCTCTCTGTTATCGATATTAAATAGCAGCTGGAAGACACCCAACTCTTCGAAGAACATCACGGGCTTCTTGAAGCAAGGATAGAGCGAGATCGCCCGAATTGCCTCTTGGTAACTGTGATGAGCATTCATTAATTTAACATAAGAACGGCCAACACCGATGAGCAGATCGATACCGCCGATTTTCTCATCCATCTGAATTTGTTGTAGCGACTCAAATACCTGCTGTAATCGAATCTTCGACGGACGCTTCGGATTCAGATCAATCGCAACAAGGATAAGGCGGTTATTCTTCAGCGTAATGAGAGGCAGGAAGGAATGCTGCTCGAAGATCGAACGGAGTACCATCGATAGATGAATCCCAATCGACTCGGTCCCCTCTTCCACCGCATGAACAGACTGGTCGCCATGCTGATCGAATTCAATCAAGCACACGCGATAGTTCGCCTCGTTCAAGCGTTTGAAATCTGTACCCATCAGCGACTTAATCTGATCCTCGTCCTTAATCCGGACATGCAGCAGGTCGTCCACCCATAGGTTCTCTGTATACAATTTACGTTCTTCCATATAACGTTTGCGCAGCAAATCCTGCGCAATGGATAACGAAGCGGAATCAAGAATGAGGTAATCATACTCCTGCGGCGGATGTTCGAGCACCATGACGATGTAGGCCCATGTCTTCCCTAAGGCACCTACAGATTGCAGGATCATGGTCTTGTTATCGAACTCCCACTCCATTGGCACGACATTGGGTTTATTCTCTGGCATTTCCGGAATTCGGTTCGATAGCGCTTCCAAAAAACTCTTCTGTTTCTGGATCGGCAGCGCTGGGTTGAAGGTTGGTTGCCCCTGTGTCGGGACGTAGATAACTTGCGCTTTGGTACTCGTATGTAGCAGCTTAAGGACATTAGTAACCCCTTGCGAAGTTAAAGTAAGTCGATGGAATTCCCTTGACACACTCTCTAATTCTTGCAGAATGCGATGGTGACTATTAATGATCATCGAATGTAGATCTTGCGTAATATCCACAAACCGAACGGTATGCGGGAAAATAATGAGTGGCAGCTGATGTCTATTGGCCGCCTCAATCATCGCCTCAGGTACTTTGTCAAAAAATTTGCCCAGCTCAATACATAGACAAGAAGCATTCTGCTTCGCTAATTCCTCTACATAACTCACGGCATAAGACGGATCGGAATGAAAGCTAATACCTGTCGTCAGAATTAATTCTTCTCCATTGATCAATTGGTCGAAATTCGATACTTCAAGGATATGAACCCAACGCACGCGACGGGCTAATCCGCCAACACCCGCGACCACCTTCGCATTCTGAAAAAGAGGACGTTGTAAGATGTCATGAACGGTTAGAATGAATTCCATAAGCGAACTTCTCCTCCCCTAAATCACCCTCATATTACTGGAAATGGAGAATTTATTCAATCCTCCACCACATCGATCAAATAAATACGATCTTGAAAACCCCCGCGCTCTGCAGCCTTCTTCGCACGGATTTGTTCGAGCTCGTCCCAAGAGGCCCCATGTACAGCCGCTAACGCTCGGATGACCTCTAGGGTATCAGCCAGTTCTTCAAGTGCCTCTCCATCATTCTCCGCTTCAAAATATTCCTGGGATTCCTCGCGATATTTGACTTTCAACGCTTCCTTATAATCGGAATCTTCTAATACTCTCATATTCGCTCTTTTGCCTCGTGCCTCAATGATGTGTGGAATCAAGTCACGAACGAGCTTGTTATAGGTATAGGTTGGCATTCACTTCTCCTCCAATTCTGCTTGCAGCATCTGAACAAACAATACATCCGCTGGCGCAAAAGCGATCTCAGTAAGTTCCTCACGCCGTACCCAGCGATACGCATCATGGTCGATGAGCCGGATATACCCTCGGAGGTAGATCACTTTATAGGCAATTAACCGGATATTCGCCGTCTCATATGGATGTTCGTGCGTGCCGAAATACGATTTTATCGCTACTTCGATCTGAAGCTCTTCCATCAGCTCACGGCGAATACAAGCTTCGATGGATTCACCGGGCTCTATTTTGCCGCCGGGAAACTCCCAAAGTCCTGCCTGCGATTTCCCTGCCTTCCGTCTCGCGATCAGAATCGAACCTGCTTTATTCTCAATAATAGCGGCTGCTACGTCAATCCATTTCATATCTTCCATCCTCATTCTGCATCTTTTTCTTCTATTAGAATATCATTTGAAGCCTTTTCTGCCACCCTATTATTTACGTTTTTCCCTGTTGGTACACTTTTCCTTTACCTATTGACGTTTTAAATCAAAAGATTTATACTGTCTAAATATTCGATAGTGAATTGTTTTAGTCATAAAAAATATGTGCCGCAAATAAACTGAGCATTGGGGTGGGCTGCTGCTAGCTGCTGTTGAACATGCTGAATCGTGCATACCCCGAAGCCATTCGAGGAGAATCAACATGCCGATCAACACAGAATTGGTTGAAGTATCTACCTTATTTAAGACGCTAATCAAGAGCATGTCTCAGAATTGGAACAAACGTATGGTTCATCAATTGACCCTCCCTCAATTCAAAATGCTCTTCAAACTGGAGCAGCATGGTCCGCAGAAAGTGTCGCAGCTTGCAGAAGCCTTGTGCATTACTTCAGGTGCCGTGACTGGCGCAGCCGACCGACTATTGTCGGAAGGCTACATTGAACGCACACGTGCAGAAGATGACCGGCGCGTCGTCTACATTCAGATTACGGAGGAGGGCAGACAGATCACACATCAAGTGATGGAAGACCAAAAAGAAACCATCGCGATGTTCTTCGGTTCATTACCGGACGAAGATATCAAGCACTTGAAGCGCATTTTGACGACAGTGCTTGCGAAGATAGATAAATAGAGTAAAAGGAGTAGAAGAAAACATCATGGAGCATTTATCCTTGAAACGTAAAATTACGATCATGGTCGCCATCATGGCAGCCATGTTCTTCGCGGCGATCAATCAGACGATTGGCAGTACCGCCATGCCGCGCATTATTTCCATACTGGACGGTATGGATCTATACACATGGACGATTAACATTTATTTGTTGACGTCGACGATCGCGACCGTATTGGTCGGTAAATTGTCCGATATTTATGGACGTAAACCATTCCTGCTAGCCGGGATCTTATTCTTCATGGTCGGGGCCTTCTTGACCGGGACATCATCCGATGTCTATCAATTTATTACGTATCGAGGGATTCAAGGGATCGGCGCAGGGATTATTATGGCGACTTCCTTTACCGCTGTAGGTGACTTGTTCCCGCCGCGTGAACGTGGTAAATGGACTGGACTCATGACGGCCGTATTCGGATTCTCGAGTGTCATCGGGCCTACGCTCGGTGGTTATATGATCGATAACATGGATTGGCATTGGATCTTCTGGATCTTCTTACCACTTGGTGTTGTCGCATTCTTCATGATTATTTTCTTGTTCCCGAAAGTGGATCGCAAAAAATCAGAATCGATTGACTACTTGGGTTCGATTTTCCTGACAACGTCACTCGTTCCATTACTTCTTGCCTTCTCTTGGGCGGGCACCGAATATAAATGGGGATCACCGCAAATCCTAGGATTACTCGCAGCTACGATTATATCTGCCATCATATTTATCTTTGTCGAGAAACACGCGAAAAGCCCTGTGCTTCCGCTGTCTTTATTTAAAAACGGTATCGTTACCGTATCCAACTTAATTGGCTTCATGATGAACTTCGGAATGATGGGCGCCTTGATCTACTTGTCCTTCTTCGTGCAAGGGGTTCTTCAAATTTCGCCGACTTATGCAGGTTATGTCACAATGCCAATGTCCATCTTCATGGTCATTACCGCTGCCATCACAGGTCAAAAGATCTCGAAGATCGGGAAATATAAACGCTTCGCTATGCTTGGCATACCGATCATGATCGCTGGTATGGCCATCATGGTCTTCATGACAAATGTAACGACGGCTGTAATCAGTATGATCGTCTTCGGTATTGGTCTTGGACTCGGGATGCCGGTCTTCTCTCTCGCAACGCAAAATGCCGTACCGCACAAGGAAATCGGTGTTGCAACAGCATCATCGCAATTGTTCCGTAACTTAGGTGGTACAATCGGGATTGCTGTTATGGGTTCCGTTATGGCGACGAGCCTGAAGCATAATATTACAGACAAAATGCAGTCCGCTGCAGCCCATGGCGTCGATATGACGAAAATGGATCCGAATATTGCAAAGCAATTAGCAGGATTCGCAAATCCGCAGACCTTGATGAACAAACCACTGATTGATGCGACGATGGCGAAATTGCCAACTGATATTCAACCGTTGTTCACCAAAATGCTGGATATGATCCGCGATGCACTAAGCTCCACTTTGTCAACGGTATTCTTAACAGGTACGATTGTGCTAGTCCTTGCGCTTGGCTTGGTCTTCTTCTTGAAAGAAATCCCGCTTCGTACTTCCAATTCAACACCCGCACCTGCTGCAGGTGACGGGCAAGCGAAGACTGAAGGTATCGATGCAAGCACGAAGCAAGTGCTCGCAAGTGATAGTATGAACTAATTCCATCGTATGTTATACGAAAAGGAGCTCCGACCAATAGGTTGGAGCTCCTTTATTGTTCTAATGCTATGACTACCTATTCTTGCGCGCGCAGTGCCGCGCGCAGTCCTTCCACATCCAGTCCATCCTCAGCAAATGCCAAGCGAACCAGTTCAGGTAAGACAAATTCATCATATTTGCCTAGATAAGGCGACTCATCGGGTTTCAGCAGTCCCATCGGGTCCACATCGTGCGTACATTCGGCCTGAATTTCTGCCAGAAGATTCTCTGCATCGGCTCGCCCCGAGATGACCATATAATACGGCTCCATCGGTACGATCGAACGTAGCGAAAGCCGATCTGCCAGTCTATGCTTCACCAGCCTCTCCAACGTACGGAATGGCTTCGTACCGATCCATGGCAGGATGAACATCGAGTCTCCGCCTGCAGGGATGACGGTCTTCTCCAGCAAGCCGCTCTCACGAGCGAGTCGCCGTGCACGTTGCAGACGATTCACGGCACGCGGAGCAAGATACGGATAGATCGTATCGTCCGCTAGCACATCTTTCATTTTGCGCATCACTTCCGTATGAATGTCCCCTCTGCCTCCGAGCCATAACGTATCTACTTTGCCCAGCGATGGCTTCACATAGACTGCCTTGTGTTTGCGATCAATCTCGATTACCTTCCACAGCTTGCCGGCAAGCGAGAAGCAATATTCGGGCGGTGGCACCGTCGTAATGGAGCCGATCTCTTCCGAGCCGTTATAGACGACATACTCTTCGTCATCTTGGAAGACCGCATAGAATCTGTAGTTATTTACGGTCTTCTCCCCCGTCAGCCCGATAATCAGGCCACCCACTTCGGTCCGCTGCAAGTGATCGGTCTGTAGCAAATATTGCAGAAACTGCTGATATTCATCCGGCGAAATATGCTGGAATGGGGGCAACGACAAAATCATTCGCGCGAGGTCCTTCGGCTCCGCTTCCCCCATGCTCTTCAAGACGCTCATCGTCTGATGATACAGCAGTCCGACCGGCTTCTTTCGAAGGCTGAGCGGCTCCACCCACTTGTGCCGTACATACAACTCGATAATGGCAATGGCTCGCATCAGCGTCCAAGGCATCCGTGCGGGCAGCTGTGCCTGCTCGTCCTCCTCTTCGGGAATCACGAACATCATCTCCGAAGGCATATCGCCGCGCCGCCCGGATCGACCGAGCCTCTGCACGAAGCTTGAGCAGCTGCTCGGCGACTCCAGCTGCACCACCCGCTCGAGCTCGCCAAGGTCAATCCCGAGTTCGAGCGTCACCGTCGCCATCGCTACGGCTGGCCCATGGCCTGTCCGCAGCGCTGCTTCCGCTTCTTCTCGCAGCATGGCAGAGATGCTGCCGTGATGCACATGGAACACATCCGGCTCCTGCCGCCTTGCCGCCGTGCGCCGCAGTTCTAGGGTTGCGACCTCTGCGTCAGAGCGGCTGTTCGTGAAGACCAGCGCTTTCTTCAGCCGCGTATGATCGTAAATGTAATCGAAGTAAGCACGGCTTGCATTCGCAAGCTGTTCCGCTTGCTCTTCATCCCTTGCGCTTGGGAATGAGAAATGCTCAATGGATAGGCGAAGCTTACGTCCTCCTTGGGGGGCAACCACTTCAACCCCATCTGCTGAGCCCGCGCGAAGCCATTCAGATGCCGTAGCATAATCACTCAGGGTGGCGGACAGTCCGATTCGCCTTGGTCTGCAGCCTGCCATACGTTCAATCCGAGCGATCTCGCTAAGCACCTGCATCCCGCGATCTGCGCCCATGAAGGCATGGACTTCATCGATGATGATGTATCGCAGATCATGGAATAAGGCTGGAATGGCGTTCGGCTTATTCATTAAGAGCCCTTCGAGCGATTCCGGCGTAATCTGAAGAACACCTGAAGGATCCCGCACAAGCTTGGTCTTCTCAGACTGTGGAACATCGCCATGCCAATGCCAGACCGGGATGTGTGCTTCTTGAAGCAGTTCCTTCAGCCGTTCGAATTGATCGTTAATGAGCGCTTTGAGTGGCCCGATATAGAGAATGCCGACCGATTGTGACGGCTGATTATGCAGTTCCGTTAGTGCCGGGAAGAACGCCGCTTCCGTCTTCCCGGATGCGGTCCCAGATGCGATGAGCAGATGATTCGGCGTATCGAATAACACCCGGCACGCTTCGACTTGTGCTTCGCGAAGCGTGTCCCATCTTTTCCGATAAATATATTCTTGAATGAACGGCGCCAGCCGATAGAATGGATGATCACTCATAGCTCGAACTCCGCCAAGAAATCATCAACTTCATCGGGATTCGCTGCGGCCGGCTGCACATGACGTTCACCTAGCAATACTTCAAAGTTGCTATCCGGATGCTGATGCAGCGTATGCAGCAGATCTAAGAAATCGCGCACGATCTCACGCGTCGTTAACAGCTCGTCTGCCCCGAGTCTGCCGACGGCTAGCTTCATGAAGGCGATCATCTGATCATCGGTGACTGACGGCGTGTAACCGAAATGCAGGGCATGAATTTGTCTTAATCGCTGCAAGAGAATCAGGATTTCCTCATAGGACAGCATATCCAGCTTCAGAATCGGCCCCGCGTAATTACGTAATTTGTCTTTCGCATATCGACCTTCAATCAGGCGGGAACGCAATGCTTCATAGCTGTACAAGCCCCGGCGCTGATCCTCCACGAACTGCGGCGTGCCGCCCAGATAGATGCCGAGATGCTCTGCTTTGCCCTGCATTGTATCGTTGAACATCGTCAGCAATTTCTCGTAGTTGCTCGTACGGGAAATGCTATTCGATATTTTGTACAAATTGACGCCCTCATCGATGAATAGGAGCAATCCTGCATAACCGATTTTCGCGGTGAACTCCGACCATAACTTCATATAATCATACCAATTGTCGTCATCGATAATAACACCCACGCCAAGCGCCTGCTTCGCCTCCGTCTTCGTAGGGTATTCGCCGCGCAGCCAGCGCATAGCCGATTGTTTCCGCTCATCGTCACTCATGCGATATCCATTCCAATACGCCGATAGCACGCGAGCAAAATCAAACCCGTGCACCATATTCTGCATCTCGTTCGTGACATGGACAATGCGTTGCTCCACTTCAGCATTCAAGGCAGGATCATCCATCGCGAGACCTTTCTCCTGCATGACTTGCTGTTGAAGTGCGCCGAACCATCGTTGCAGCACCGTCTCGAGTGCCCCGCCGTCAGGTCTCGTACGCGTGGACAAGTTCATCATGAGCTCACGATACGTAGCCAGACCTTGGCCTTTCGTACCGACGAGCCGCCGCTCCGGGGATAAATCACCGTCCGCGACCACGAAGTTACGATCCATCGCATAGTTACGGATCGTCTGCAGCAGGAAGCTCTTGCCGCTTCCGTAACGGCCTGAGATAATGCGGAACGCCGCCCCGCCCTCCGCGATATTATCCAGATCCGATAGAATCGCCTCGATCTCCGGTTTGCGTCCGACCGCTACGTGCTCTAGTCCAATACGCGGCACGACACCCGCCGTTAAGGAATTGACCAGCGCTGTTGTGACACGCCTCGGGATTCTAATCTCTTGCATTTCATCACCTTACCCTAATAGATTGTTAAGCATATCAATATATTCATCAACGAGGATATCACCATCCACGATCAAATCCCCAATCGTCTCCATCGCCAAATCATTCATGCCATCGATCAAGAGGGCCGGCATTGTGCTATATTCACGTGCGATGCTGAACATTTCCGTATCCCACACCCCTTGAACCAAGGCCGATAAGGTCGCTCGATAAGCAGGAGTCAATGCTGCTTGGAAAGCTCGCCAGCTATCATCCAGGTGCTCACTGCCCGCTGGTTCAGAGGTTGAGGTTGAAATCTGAGCCGGCGGCTCAACACGGTTAGAAACCTCACGCAGCGATGTATCGGCGTTCACCGGTTCGATCGCCATGTTCGTCTCACTCACCGATACGCGATCAGATTCCTGAACCGTCTTCTCCTCTACCGTCAGCAATTCACGCACATGATCGGAATCGCGCTGCAATTGCAGCAATCGATCCGTATCGATCTGCACCTCCGACTCCACTCGCTCCAGGGCAGCCTGCCGTTCGAATTCCGTCTGTAGCGCCCGAGTAATCAAAGGTTCTAGCGCAGCGTCGATTCTTACGCCTCTCAACTTCCCTTTATAGCCGCATAAATCACGCAGCTGATTCTCGCAATAACGAATCAACTGGCTTACGAAATCACGAAAAAGCTTATGTTCGCTGATCTGAACGGCATGGACCGTGAACGTTCGGCCATATAACGACGTATCATACACCGCACTACCGAATAGATATCGCTCACGCTGCACTTCTTTGCCCGGCTGGAACATCTCAATCAGTCTACGTCCCTGTGTCTTCCGATAATAAGCGTCAACAAGGGCGACCACGCGCGGAACATAAGCTTCCATATGAACCTGACCGTCGCCCAAATAGAACTTGCTCTGCTGTACATTATAATTGGACAGCTTCTGCAGCATATCCCAGGAAACGTCAACCGGTTCCACATGCAGTCCGCGCATCAATTCCAGATCGAGCAGCTCCCCATTCAATCCGTACGTCGAGCGACGCATGATGTCTTGAAAAGAAACATCCAGCCGATGTACGAGCACGAAGTCCGCCACCCAGTCCACGATATAGAAGTTAAGCTTCGCATATTGGGCTCGGTATGCATCCCATAACGCAAGCAATGCCCGGTACCCTTCCATGGGCTCCTGCCAGCCTACGCCATTAATCAATTCATAGATGTGGAGAAAAATATACGATAAATCCGACTCAGGATATCTCCCGCTTCGCACCTCGTTCCGCCAATAATAGTACCACTTGGCCTGCGATTCATTCATGTTGGCATATGTCGGCCAGTACGTCATAAAAGGAACGAACGGCACTTCCGCTTCAACATGGTGCTCCATCTGTCTCGCCCGCTCCAGAAATCGCTGCTCCCCCGTAGGGTAATTCTTCACTTCTTGGATCGCTGCTGGTGCCGCGGTTTCCTGATTCTTCGATCCTTGTTCGATCGCAGATGTCTGTGGGCGCGCCGGTATTGAAAGCCCCGAGCTCTGCGTCTCCCCTTGGCCGATCTCTATTTCTGCAAATTTCACTTCATGATTGTGATTCGTCATTAGAATTTGAACACCTCAAAGGTCGTCAACCGACTCGAATGTATGTTCTAATTATAACATTGGTTGGATGGAATGTAATCTTGTAACTTCGCTCTTGTTGAGCCTGCAAAAAACCGCCCGGATTTCTCCAAGGCGGCTTCATCATTCTTATACGGTTTTTAAAAATTCAACAATGGTGAGTAGACCTTTATCGAAATTCTCAAGGTTAAAATGTTCATTCGGTGCATGCAGGTTCTCATCCGGCAAGCCAAAGCCCATCATCACGACGGGTGCCTCGAGCACACGGGAGAATGTCTCCACAATTGGGATGGATCCCCCATCCTTTGTGAACAACGCGCGAGTTCCATAGATTGTACCGTAGGCATCCGCAGCAACCTGCAGCACGCGATCCGTCGGATCGATGTTAAATGCGCGAGCTTTCTCACCATCTGTAATCGTTAGTGTTGCACCCGGTTGAATGTGTGCGTTCAGATGTTTTCTAATTTTGTTGAGCATGTCCTGAGGGTCTTGATCGCCCACCAAGCGGCAAGTAATCTTCGCATGCGCTTCCTTCGGAATGACGGTCTTCGTCCCCTCCCCTTGGAATCCGCCATAGACACCATTCAGCTCAAGCGTCGGTCTAGCGCCAACGCGCTCCACGAACGTGTAGCCTTCTTCACCATATAGCGTATCGAGACCGAGCGATTTCGTAAGTGCATCTTCATTCAGCCCTTGCTTCGCGAACTCCTCGCGCATCATTGCCGATAGCTCTGGCACATCTTCGTAGAAGCCTTCTACCGCGACGCGGCCTTGCTCATCATGCAGGGTTGCCAGCAATGACACGATCGCGTGAAGTGCGTTCGGCACGCCGCCACCATAAGTACCGGAATGAAGATCCGTATTCGCCGTATTCACAGCAACTTCTAGGGAACAAAGACCGCGAAGTCCTGTGCTGATCGCTGGTTTGCCCGGTTCCATCAAGGATGTATCCGAGATGAGGATCGCATCCGCAGCCAGCTTCTCCCGATTCGCTTCCAAGAAAGGCGGCAGACTTGCGCTCGAAATCTCCTCTTCCCCTTCGATACAGAGCTTAATGTTAACTGGAAGTTGCTTCTCTTGATTCAGAATTGCTTCAATTGCCTTCACATGTAAGAACAACTGCCCTTTATCATCCGTTGCACCACGTGCATATAACTTGCCGTCACGAATAGCTGGCTCGAATGGTGGTGTTGTCCACAAGTTCAGAGGATCGACCGGTTGAACGTCATAGTGGCCATAGACCAGAATGGTTGGTTTGCCCGGCGCATGCAGATGATCGGCTGTAATGATCGGATGACCGTTCGTCTGATGAACCTCTACATGCTCAAGTCCGATTTCTTTCAGGTGGTTGGCAAGCCATTCGGCTGCGCGGTTCACATCTTCTTTATGCGCGGATAATGCGGAAATACTCGGAATCGAGAGCCACTCTTGCAGTTGGCTCAGATGCTTTTCTCTATTGGTTTGGAAATATGTCTCGTAACTCATGGGAATTGAAATCCTCCTCATCGTGATTGATGTATGTATGACACTATTGTACTACGTTTTCGAGAAATTACGAAAAGTTTGACTAATATTCCCTCACTTATGCATTCGTTGATGCAGTGATAGGTCAGCTAGCCTTATTTTTCCTGTACATAGAAAAAAGGTTACCCTTTGCGCTTAACGCTCAAAGGATAACCCCCATTTTTAGATGAGTTCAGACTTCTGAAGAAGTCGTTCAAGCATAATGCCGTTCACTGCCCAAGCATTGACTTGATTCTTATCTTCGAAGACACGTAGAATTTCTTCATTCGAAGGTTTTGGCAAGTTCGTGCTTAGCGTGGTCGTCGTGTTCTCTGTCGCATCATGATTGTCTTATAGCGCCCGCATCCGATTATTTCTTGGGTTATGCTCAACTTCTGCAAGTCCTAGGGCTTCCATCAACGGCGGAACATACATGCCGAAGCGACCGCGGAGTCCTTTTTTCAGCCCATACCAGCCTCCGACTGGATTCTCGAGAGAACGCCCCCAAGCTTCCACCGTACCATCCTTCGCCGGCTTTTGTTCGTCAGCGCTTCCGAGCTCCATCCAATCTCCATGAGCTTTCAGCATTTCATGTAAATCTGCAATACAACGAGCATCATAATGCAGCACAGTTTTCCCAACCGTACAGACGATAATTTCTCGTCCATCCTTCTCATCCTTGTACATCTGATACTCCGATGTTAATGGCGGCGTCTTCAATTGCCAAGGATTGTCCTTCGTTCCGAGCTCTGACATTCCATTCACTCCTCTACTTAAGTTATGTTTCTTTTCACACCATCATCTCAACAAATTCTTCCTCCGAAATGACTTTGAACCCTTCACGTCTTAGCAGCGCGGTCGTAACCCCAGCACCCAACATCCGCGTATTCGAGAAGCTGCCATCATAGACCATTTTCCCACCACAGGATGGACTGTATTCCTTTAGTACAATGATCGTCGCCTGCAGCTCACGTGCGAGTTCGAGGGTACGCTGCGCCCCAAGGAGATAGAGCTCAGTCACATCGCTTCCCGACTTCTCTACGATCTTCGCACGGCCATCCAGCACATCTTCGCCTGTGCCGTTCACAATCTCTGCAGGTTCACGCGGCGTCTGGAATCCTCCGAGCAATTCCGGACACACCATCTTGGCTCGTCCCTGTTCTACAAGTTCATGAATTTTGTCTACCAGGCGATGCGTTGCATTATACCGGCATTCTACACCAGCGAGACAAGAACTTACGAGTATCATGCAGTTTCAACCTCTTTCTATCACGTTCGATATAGTTTGACATTATTATACCAATTTATCGACGTAATTCTCCTTGCTTTTATACGAAAAAATAATATTTCCTAGAACCTCTACCAATATTGGTCTTTACGTTAAATAATGTTAAAATATGGTATAGTGTATAAAATCATATCCAATCCATAGGAGCTGTTTTATGAAAAAAGGATTTTATCTGTTCTTATCCCTCCTCGTCTCCCTCAGCTTGGTACAAACCGCCTCCGCAGCAGCAACGTCAAACAAAACCAATCCTAGCGATCAACTAGCCGATGCAAATTTTGCTTTTGCCTACATGGACTTATCTGGTACCCGCATACTGAGCGAGAACAGCGAAAATCCCAAGCGCTTCACGCAAGCCCTCTACGCCCCCGGACTGCAAACGTCCATCACCTATGTGAAGCATCAGAATCGGACGGAACAAGATAACGGCAGGCAGACGGCTTGGAACTTCGACAATAATGAAGGTGAACTCTACCAACTTGCAAAAGGGAAACTGACCGAAAATGAGACCGTTATCCTCGCATCAAATGGAGCATTTGAAGGACATACGTTCCTGAAGTACACGGCACTCACGAAAGGCGGCTTCACGAAGACGACGATTCGTACCATAGAAAAAATTAAAAAGCGGAAAATTGCGAAACAAGGGCTCATTGGCGAGGTTTCAAAAGAGGTGCAGATCGGACTTATTGAATTCAAACGAGGCAAAGGCCAGCTTCCCCTCGCAAGCATCGTGCTTACGACGCCCAAAGGACTGGTATTCCATGACATGCCAGGGACCAATGATCCGATGTCCACTTGGCGTATTGAAGACGGTGGGGAGATCAAGCCGAGCTGGTTCAAGGTGTTGTTCGTCTCCCAATCGAAGAGCGGTTATTCACTCGCCATTGAAGGATGGGGCTCTGAAGGGCTGAACACTAAGATATTACAACAGAAAGACAATATTTTTAGACAAGTAGCCAGCGGCGGACGGTATACGTATCCCGTATAAATAAAATGGTGCAGATCCCAAGGGATCTGCACCGCTTTATTTATATTTTCAATTACGCCCCCGCAATCCGCGGCATCCACATCGGATCTTTGTCCAGCTCAGCCCACATGAACTCCATGAGCAGTCTGGATTTCAAATCTCGGTGTTCCGAGCTATCCCAGAGATTGCGAATTTCATTCGGGTCCTCGACTAAATCAAACATCTCGCCGTACTCTTGATTGCAATAGACGGTTATTTTATAGCGTTCATTCACATAGGTTCGCAGGTTAACAGTCGTCGGTTCATGATGGAACTCGCATATTATGTTGTTGCGAGCCTTCTCCTGATTCCCAAGCCATACTCCCGACTGGTCTTTCCCCGTCATGGCGCCAGGAATCGGCACCCCCACGAACTTCAAGAACGTCGGCGCCAAATCTACAAGTGATTGCATCGCATGACTTGTCGCGCCTGCAGCAACTTCCTTCGGATAACGGACGATGAATGGCAATTTCAATAAATCTTCATAATGGAACGCACCTTTGGCAATTAAACCGTGCTGACCGATAAAGTGACCGTGATCCGTCGTGAATACGACGATCGTATCCTCAGCAAGCCCCAGCTCATCGAGCTTATCCAGAATCGAACCGATGTATTTGTCCATCAGGCTCACCATGCCATAATACACGGCAATATCCTTCTTCAGCTGCTCTGTCGTATGTAGATGGCTATGGAATCCATGAACCCCATACCCTGACTCGTAATACGGGGAAAAGTCCGGACCTTGCTCTTGCGATAGCTTGAAATGCGGCGGATTGTTGTCATGCTCGCCCGCTACGACAGAAGTAATCGTAAGCTGATCTGGGTCATACATGCTGCACCATGGCTCAGGCACGAGATATGGCGGATGCGGATCCGGGAAGCTTGCCCATAAGAAGAAATTCTCATCGTTCTGTTGGTAGTCCTCCAAGAGCGCATTCGTACGCTCTGCAATCCACGTGCTATAGTGGTATTCCTCGGGAATGTCCCACTTGTGCTGCACATCATACGTCAATTTGCCAGTCGGCTGTGCATAGTAATCCCGCCAGTTCTCGCAGCCCTTCTCTTCCAACCAGATTGCATAATGCTGGCCCACCAGATGCTCGTGCGCATGATTGCGCAGCATCTCGATCTGCTCGAAGCCATAGTACGGGCCTTTGAACTTCTTCCAGTATTCCAGATCTTGTAGCAGAGGCTGCGACTCAATGGACGGATAAGCATCGGAAGTATACGCGGGTTGGAAATGCGCCTTCCCAATCAATGCCGTCCGATAACCTGCCTGCTGCAGATCTTCCCCTACTGTATGCGCTTCTTCCGGCAGCTTCGTGCCAAGTGTCCATGCGCCATGCTGGCTCGGGTACATCCCCGTAATAATGGAAGAACGGGATGGTGTACATGTCGGGTTCGGGCAATAAGCCCGAGTGAATGTCGTTCCTTCTGCAACTAATCGATCCAAATGCGGTGTCGAGATTTCCGGGTTGAATGCTCCAATCGTGTTCCAATGCTGCTGGTCACTCGTAATCAACAAGATATTCGGTCTTTTCTTTGCCATGTTGACCTCCTATGGATGTTATTGCAACGCCATAATACGATCATAGTTCGTCTGGTAAATTGTTACAAGCTCATCGAGCCCCATTTTCTTCAGTTGATTGATATAGCTATCCCAATCGCCCTCGACATTGCCGTTAATGATCCATTGCGGCTGCATTTTCTTCACGTGGTTAAAGATATCGGCTTCCAGGATGGATCTGCGCTGTGTATCCTCTAACGTAAACAAGACGTTCGGATAGTTAATCGCCTTCATGAACGGTTTGTACTGCTTCCAGATATCGATCCGTTCTTTCTCCACATCGAGAGCTCTGATTTTCTTCGCCGTATCAATCAGAACGGCACGTGCCGACGTATTCCCCGGCGCTTCCGCATGTCGGAAATCATCGACTGTCATCCCTTCGGGCACAGGCATTTTATCGAAGGTACCATCACCGACTTCTTTTAACGTGACCCCGATCGGACCTGAATTCCATTCTAATGAATTGCGCTCGGTATAAAGTTCATCAATCCAACGCATCGATGCTTCGAGGTTCTTATTCGAAGACGTAATCGCGAAGCCGGACCGCGTGAAATATCCTGGGTCGTATTCATTCCACATTTGCTTGCCATCCGGGCCTTTCAGAGGAAGAATCGGGACGTAATCCTTTGCGCGTTCGACGCCTACAACATTCGCAGCACTATATCCGACGAATGCACCGTAGAGCAGTGCGTCCGGATTTTTCCCTTTGGAGAAATACGTTTTGCGGTCTTGCGTGAAGCTCTCTTGATCAATGAGTCCGGCTTTGTATAGACGGTGGAAATACGCCGTCGCATCACGGTACTCCTGTTTGGCCGGCACGAAGCTGACCTTCCCATCCTCGACCATCATGTGATTCCCCGTATCCATCACCCCGAACGGTCCATACATGGAGAAGATCCCAAGTAACGCATTCCCATACATAAAGCCAAACGGCAGCTCATCTGCTTTATTATTGCCATTCGGATCCTTCGTTTTGAACGCCGTCAGCACCTGCTCGAATTCATCCGTTGTCGTCGGAATGCTCAGGCCGAGCTGATCCAGCCATTTTTTGTTGATATATAGAATATCGTAGAGCTCTTGGTCCTCCCCTTCCTGTAATGTCGGAATCGAATAGATATGCCCATCTGGCGCCGTCATTTTCTGCTTAATGTCCGGTCGGTCCGTCATGATCTTCTTCATATTCGGTGCATATTGATCGATAAGATCCTCTAGCGGAATCAGCATCCCTTGCGATCCATAGTTAATAATGTCGCTATCATTCAAGCTCTCGCTTCCGAAGAATACATCCGGCAAATCACCGCTCGCAAACATCAGATTCTTCTTCTCGTCGTACCCTTGGCCTGTCGCATCCCATTCAATATGGATCTTCGTCTTCTCTTCGAAGCTCTTCACCACCGCAAGCTCCTCATGCGGCTTAGTCTGCTGGGCGGACTTCGTTGTTACGAATTTCAAGGTGATCGGCTCCTTCACGATCGGAAGGCCTGTTGCATTTACATTCTCCGTTCCTGCTGCGGAATCGCCACCTGCTGCACTGCCTCCCTCCTTGCTCGAGCAACCTGCCAGCATCATCGAACCGACCATCATGAACGTTAACAAAACCATACTTAACCGTTTTATTTTCATCGAATGTGAACCCCTCTCTGACAAATTTATTCACCGCATTAACCTTTAATCGAACCAATCATCACACCTTTAACGAAATACCGCTGCAAGAATGGATACAGGACAAGTACCGGCAAGCTGCCGACAATAATGACGCCGTACTTCATCAGATCCGCAATGTATTGTTGATTCGAGTCGTCCGTTAAGCCTTGCAGCATCTGGTCCTGACTCTCATTCGTTATTAAGATTTCACGCAAAATAATCTGAAGCGGATATAGACTCTCGTCGCGCAAATAGATTAAGGCTTGGAAATATGCATTCCAGTGCCCGACCGCGCTGAATAGCACCATCACGGCAATAATCGGAACGGATAACGGAAGCACAATCGAGACAAAAAATCTGGCATTCGAGCAGCCATCCATCTCCGCCGCTTCGAGCACTTCGCCTGGAATGGTCGATTGGAAGAACGTCCGAACGATAATGATATTGAACGCCGATACGGCATTCGGGATGACAAGCGCCCAGATCGTATTAACCATACCGAGATTTTTGACGAGCAAATACGTTGGGATCAATCCACCCCCGAAAAACATCGTAAACACGATGATAAACATGAACACATTTCGGCCGACAAGATCCGTCCGTGATAACGCATATCCCGCCGTGAGCGTTAACGTCACGTTGATCGCCGTGCCAATCACGGCATACATCAAGGAGTTACGATAGCCGAGCCAAATGTCGCTGTCCGCGAATATGCGCTGATACCCCTCTAAGGTAAAGCCTTGCGGGATAATCCAGACGTTGCCGGTATTCACCGCATTCGGATCACTGACGGACGAGATGATAATGACATATAGCGGATAAATAATGAGCAAGAGTACCATGCTGAGCAGAACGACGTTGAAAATATCGAATACGCGATCCACTCTACTAATTCTTCCAACATGCATATTGAACGCCTCCTTCCTACCATAGACTTGCTTGCTTCATTCGTTTGGAGAACTGATTGATCGAGATGAGCAAGATGAAATTAATAACAGCATTAAATAACCCAATGGCAGTCGAGTAGCTGTACTGTGCACTGAGCAGCCCTGTTTTGTACACATACGTACCGATCACTTCCGAACTATCGACATTGAGCGAATTCTGCATTAAATAGACTTTCTCGAACCCGACGGACATAATGTTTCCCACCGATAGAATGAGCAAGATCATAATAGTCGGCATAATCGAAGGAATATCAATATGCCAAATGCGCTGGAACTTGTTCGCCCCATCCATAATCGCTGCTTCATGCAGATCTGGGCTTACGGCTGTTAACGCAGCCAGATAAATAATGGTCGACCATCCAGCATTCTGCCAGACCCCGGAGAAGACGAAGATCGTCTTGAACCATTCCGGGCTTCCCATGAAAAAGAACGCCTTCGCGCCGATAAACTCTAGCAATTGATTCACGAGGCCGTTGCGCGGCGATAGGAACAAATACATCATCCCGACAATGACGACCGTCGAGATGAAATGCGGTGCATAAGTAACCGTCTGAACGAGTTTCTTGAACCGTTCGCTCGTCAATTGATTGATCAGCAGTGCAAGGCAGATCGGGATAGGGAACGACACGAGAAGCTCGTAGATACTGATCCCAAGCGTGTTCTTGATAACGGTTACAAACTGAGCAGAATTAAAAAACCGTTCAAAATGCTCGAACCCCACCCAAGTGCTCCCAGTAATTCCTTTGACCGCAATGAAGTTCTTGAAGGCAATCTGCAGACCGTACATCGGTCCATACTGAAAAATAATAAAATACAAGAGCGTGGGAATGAGAAACAAATAGAGCTGATAATTTTTCATGACCTTGTACATCGTGGTTGAACGCTTGTGCATTCGCGTCACCCCCCCATTTCAAATGTTGTTGTCCAGCTGTGACAGGGTCACTATATCGAAATGGAGGGGTAACGGTAAATAAGCAGAATGGCTTAGGAATCCGTCAAACGTGACTCGTAGACCATTCGCTGATCACTAAGACGAATCGCATATTCTACTAGAGGTTGATCAAAAAGTCATCTTTTGATCACGCAGTGTTCCAAGTAGAGAAATCAACATCGAATCTTGCGTTCACCCTCGAAGAGCCTATGCTTACGTAGTATGTTTCCTCCGGAAGCATAGCCCTTCGGATTCTCGCAACCTTATCGGTGCTGAAAAGCTAACTTTTTGAACAAAGATTATTCGGATCTAGCTTCTGGCTGCTTCTCATCGAACATTCTCCGGTACTCCCCCGGGGTCATGTTCACCGCCTGCTTAAACTTGCGAATAAAACTAGACACGTCATAATAGCCGATTCGTTGTACCAGGTCCTTCAATTGAATATCGCTCGTCTGGAGCAAACGCTTAGCCGTCTCCAGGCGATAGTGGTTCAAATAATAGGAGATCGTCTCCCCTGTCTGCTCTTTGAAAATCCGTTTCAAATAGGACGAGGACAAGGAAAAATGATCCGCCATCGTCTGCACGGAGAAATGATAATCATGGTAATTAGCTTGAATAAAGCCAATCATCTGTTCCTTGAGCGAGCTCGCCGTATCCTCTTCATGTGCTTGGATCTTGGTGCACAGTCTCGTGCTCATATCATTCACGATCGCTGCCAGATCTTGAATTGTATCAAATGCCGTTAGTGCGACGACGTCCGGATAATCGACCTCCAGATGCTCCGCTCGCATACCCATCCCATACGCAGCCTTAATAATGCAGTTGATCATGTCGTAGCAAATACATCGCACCATATGCAGCGGTGTCTCATGATCTTCGATATAGCGTAGAATGTCCTGAACGAGCTCCTCCATCTTCTTGGTGTTGCCTTGCGTGATGAGGACGCCCATCATTTCGATTTCTTGCCGCGGATACCAATGAGGAAATCGATCATCGAATGAAGTCTCATCGAAAAAGATGACCCGATTATGCCCTTTAATCAGCTTATAGTCCAGTGCTGTCGACGCTTCGATATACGATTTGCCGACTTGATTGATTTCTTCATAGGGTTGTCCAATACCGATGGTCACGCCATCACGGACGACGGTCTGCAATTGATGATGCAGCGTAATCATCTTCTCCTTGAACTGTGTCTCACCACGGTCCATCGCGCAGATAATGCTCATCGCCTCTTCATCCACCAGCTCCACACGATACCCATCCATCGTACTCGGCCAATGCTGCTCAATAAATGCTGCCAACGATTTCGCTGGATATGAATCCTCCGCACGGTCCCGCACATAAATCCGCATCACGAAGAACATCTCTTTGGAAAAAATAAGACCAGACTCGCCCGCTCTGATGAAGAAATCCTCTGTATCATCAACACGCCCTTTCAACAGGTTCACGAGCCAATATTCGCGCATCGCCGATTTATTAGTCTGCAGCTTTCGATCCAACAGCTCTGATTCAGCCGTCATATGATCGAACATCTGCGTCACTTCGTTAAAATTACTTATCTTCTGCCCGAAGTGGTGACCTGTATAATTGAAAAGTCTACGAATTGGCACATAATTCACATGCATCAGCATGTAGATCGCCGCACTTCCTAGACAGAAGATAAATAGCAACGCGATCAGCGAGCGATTCTTCACCTCGTATACACGTGCCAAATAATCATCTTCCGGAATCAACGTCACGTACGACCAACCAGTCATCTCTGATTTGACCGTTGAGAACATGTAGGGACGGTCTTCGATCTCCATCGTCTTCGAACCGTTCTCCTGCAAAGTGCGAACCGCCTTTTTGAATGGGATCGTATTTAGGTAAGGTTCATCATGTAGCGAAGTGATCAGCTTGCCTTCTTGATTGTAGATCAGAGTATTGCCATTCGGTGCCTCCAGAACACCTTCCAATAATCGCTTCACCGATTGTTCGTCAATCATAAAGAGCACCGTTCCATACGCAGCAACCGAATTCTGCGGGATCGGCACGATATAGGTTAAGGCGCGATTATTCTTCAAATCATTCGAATACACATCTTCGGCAGGTCGCAGCAGCGGCGCCTTGAGATGGTTAATATCATAAAGGAACTGACTCTCCGACCAATTCGGGTATGGATAGATCTGTTCAATGAATCGCTTCGGCGTATGGGTACTGCCCGCAGAATACAAGTATTTGCCGCCATGGATATACAGAATGACATTATGGATGAAATCATTCGCGACCGTGTAGTTGAGCTGCGACCTCGCTGTCATGGCGTTGTACATGTTTTTCGTTAATTGATACGGGGTTAGTTCGGGTTTCGATGTGATCTCATTCGCGATCTTGTTCATCTCTTTGATCTTGACATCGAATCCATCGCGAATTTGCTTCAGCATATGTTGGTGGCTGACCGTGATATCCTCTTTGACGATATCTACGAAGTGCTGATAGACGAACAGGCCGATGACCAGCAGAGGAATGATTAAAATGATGATATATGAAAGCAAATATTTATAGACTAACGGCAAATTACGCAGCACTGGTCCATCTCTCCATTTCTTAATGTTAACGCTTACAAATGTTTGCCTTCGATAACACCCATCATACACAAAAAATATAGCGATCGGGTACCCAAGCGTAAATGTGTGAATCGTCTTCTCGGTATGTGAGATGGATTATCCCTTGCAGGGCAAGGGATAAGAGCAGGAAAATTCAGACAAACCTTTTCTACTTCCTGATTCTAAGGCAATAAAAAAAGCAGGCATTATGCCTGCTTTCCTCATTTGAACCAGCCCTTCTCTTTGAACCGCGTGATCGCTTCGATCCGATTCGTTACCTGCAGCTTATCGAGAATGACGGATATATAATTGCGTACCGTTCCTTGCGTAATGTACAACTGGGTCGCGATTTCTTTCGTATTCTTCCCGTCCGCGATTAAGCCGAGCACTTCCTTCTCCCGCTGCGTCAGTGGGTTCTCCTCGCCATACGCGTCATCGACGAGCTCCGATGCGTAGATCCGACGACCTGCCATAATGCTGCGAATGGAATCTGCTAACTCTTCACTTGGGCTGTCCTTCAACAAGTAACCGTGCGCTCCTGCCTTAATCGCCCGTTCGAAATACCCCGATCTCGCGAAGGTGGTCAAGATCATGACTTTACAGCCGCTGCCTTTGAGCTCTTCTGCCGCTTCGAGTCCGTTCTTGCCCGGCATCTCAATATCCATCACGACGATATCCGGCCGATATTGGTGAGCCAGCTTCACGGCATCTTCGCCATTGCTCGCCCGGCCGACTACTTCCATGTCCTCTTCCAAATCGAGCAATGAAGCGAGTGCGCCGAGCAGCATCCGCTGATCCTCTGCGATCACAATTCGAATCATACGACCACCTCCTTCTCCGGTTGATTCACGATATTCGGCACGCGAATGATCAGGGTCGTCCCGGATTCAGAACGAATCTCCATACTACCGTTCACGAATTCAAGCCGTTCCTTCATCCCACGCAGTCCATTGCCTCGCTTGCACATCGCTTCATTCGTTAGCCCCACGCCATTGTCCATGACTTTTACCGTGAGCTCTGTTCGCGAAGGAATGATGCAAATGCTGCAGAGCGTCGCGCTGCTATGCTTGACCACATTCGTCACGGCTTCCTTGAGGCACATGCTGATCACATTTTCAACAAGGAGTGATGTATTGGTGAGTTTCAGGTCCCCTTCAACATGACATTCAATGAAGGCCGCCTTCAGAATTTGCTTCACGCGGAACATCTCATCCTCGAGACTCGTCCCGCGCATTTGCGTCACCATTTCCCGCACTTCCTTGAGCGCATGCCTCGCCGTCTGCCGTACATCTTGAATCTCGGCGTGCGCACCTGCTGGGTCTTTGTCGATAAGTTTTCCCGCCAGATCACTCTTTAACCCAATTAATGAGAGTTTCTGCCCTAGCGTATCATGCAAATCCCGTGCAATCCGTTGACGTTCTTCAAGCTTCACCAGCTCCGATATCCGCTTGTTGGCGTCCTCCAGCTGCACTTCGAGCAACTCTCTTTTGTTCCGGAAATACGTCGTTACAGGCAAGAGAATGACGGCGATCAGACTAACCAACACAAACGGAATTTGCGTGATCATGATCGGATTTTTCGTTGCGAATCCATAGTTAATCGTCACAAGCGTCGTAATAAGGTGGATCGTATAGAGTGTAATAAAGCCGGCCCGATGATGAATATTCCCGATGAAGAACGCCAGGAACAACCCAAAGTATACATAACCGAACAGCACTGTCATCGTAACCGAAATCAGAATCTGGATTGACGTCCAGAAATAGACAAGCCATCCTTTGGAGACAAAGGACAGCACATAGCAGCCAAAAAAGGCCATGATCATAATAATACCAATCGCCACCTCATACGGAGACGAGGAGCGGAATATGAAGTAGAAAGGGAGAATGTAAAAGACGACCCATACATAAGGACTAAGCCCCGTACTCCGGTGAAAAATTTGATACCATTTCTGCAAGGCTGCCCCTCCCTAAGGTTCACGAGATACTTTACTAGTATCTTATCACAAACGATGGCGGCGTAGTTATTTGCCTTGAACACTTGGACGGCGATTCTTGACCGTGGCCGCTGCCTTTCTTGCGGGTCCTCCCAGCAAATGCTTGATCTGCTTGAAGCTTACGAATGTCTTGCGCTCCTCATCCCACAGACGGAACCGCAGCGACTGCAAGCTCGTACGAAGCGTAATCGTCGTTGCATGCTGTAATGGCGGCGTATCATTGTGCGCTTGCTCCAGCAGGTAATTCGGCACCTTCGGGCTCAAATGGTGTACATGATGGAAGCCAATGTTGCCCGTCATCCACTGCAGCAGCTTCGGCAGCTTATAATACGAGCTCCCCTCTACAGCCGCTAGTACATAACTCCACTCGTCTTCATGCTCGAAATATGAGTCTTCGAATTGATGCTGCACATAAAACAACCAAATCCCGAGCATACCAGATACGAAAATAATCGGAACCTGAACCAAGAGGAATGCCTGCCAGCCAATCGCCCAGCACAGCAATGCGTATACCGCTACGATAAGGACATTCGTCAGGTACGTGTTCATTCGTTCCTTGCGCTTCGCGCCCTTACGGTTGAAACGGTAGGTCAATACAAATATAAAAATCGGTCCGAGACCGAGCATAACAATCGGATTGCGATAGATTCGATAAGCAATGCGCTGCATCAGCGGTGCTGCCACATATTCATCCACCGTCATCACCCACATATCGCCGACGCCCCGTTTATCGAGGTTACTGCTTGTCGCATGATGAATGGAATGGCTGTTCTTCCATTGCTGATAAGGGACTAACGTCAGAACGCCTGTAATCGTGCCGAGGATATCATTTGCACGACGGCTCTTGAAGAAGGATTGATGACAACAGTCATGAAAAATAATAAACGTCCGAATGACAAAGCCCGATGCGACGATCGTGAGCGGCAGCGTGAGCCAGTACGATACGGACAGGCTGGCATAAGCCGCGATCCATAGCAGGACTAAAGGTAAAATTGTATTTAAAATCTGCTTCATACTCGTCTTGATATTGCTCTTCTCATAGGGAACCATTTCTTTCTTCAAATGGGCGACATGGGAATGTGTCATCGTGTCATTTCCTCCTTGGGCTCATGCATGGGGAAACCTACCCAGCAGGTCTATTCTATCTTCAGTATAGAAAATGTCGTGTTGGCCGAGTAGTCATGAACGTCAGGTGACGAGTATGACAAATATCATATAAACGGGGGCCTATTTCCCAATTGTGCCCAGATAAGAAGAGAAAAACCTTCTGCCGCGAAGGATATTGTTTCCCTCGCAGCAGAAGGCCTGCTGATGATCGTATTATTTGCTTGCGCGCCAAGCGTCAAGCTGCTTCTGTGCTTCTGCAATGATCTTGTCGATGCCTTGCGCCTTCAGCTTCTCAATCGCTTTTGGCAGCATTTTCTCTGGATCCACGGATCCTGTGTTGAAGGATGGACCAAATTCATCGACCGCATTCTTCACGTTCGCGATTTCTGTCATGACACTCGTTGGGTCGAATTGGAACCCAAGCAGCGGTGCATTTTTCGCAGAATCATTGAATTTCTTGTATTGCTCCCACTTATCTGCCGGGTCAGCCTTCAACTTATCAAGCAAGAACATGTTGCCGAGCGTGAATGACGGCATGCTGTAACCGGAGTCTGGGATCGGCTCATACGTATCTTCCGTCAGACGTTTGTAATGCACGCCTTCAATACCATTGTTGAGCAAGTTGCGCAAATATTTATCCGTGTTCAGCAAGTTCAGGAATTCCATCGCCTGCTTCGGATATTTCGTTTTGGCCGAAATCGCCTGCATCGAACCCGTTACGGACCAGTTGAACACGAGCGGCTCATGAATTGGCGTCGAGACGATCGGATACTTCATGCTTTCTGTCCATTGAATATCGGCGAAAGGTACCGTGTGCTGCTTATCCACGAGCCATTTGCCCGTTTTCTCGAAATCATTGCCTTGTTTGGTTGCGACATCTGGCGGTAAATAGCCAGCTTGGTAATATTCACGCATTGTCTTGAAGACTTGCTTCGCTTCCGCAGATTCCCAAATATTCACCATTTTGAAATCAGTTGTGTTCATTGGTACTCCAACCGGAATGCCTTCTAATGCAAAATCAAACGGAAGGTACATACCAATGTTCGATGGAATCGGATATACATCCGGCTCACCTGCTTTAACAGCCTTCAGCATCGGCGCAAGGCTCTCCAGCGTTGTTGCTTGTGTTATGTCTAATTTGTATTTGTCAACCAGGTTCTTGTTGAACCGCCATACCGCTTGTGCAGGAAGTTCTTTATTCGTCGGGATCGCATAATTATGGCCATTGACTTTGGAGCCTTCAAGGAATGCTGGATTGAGCACTTCTTTGATGCCTTGACCCGATTGGTTCAACAGTTCATCCAGCTCGAGGAAATAACCTTTTCTCGCACCCTCAACATAGTTGAAGGCCCATGAACTCGTGAACGCGATATCGAATGGTTCACCCGAAGCAGCGATAACTTGCATTTTTTGCGAATAATCGCCCCAATCGATTACTTTCATGTCCAGCTTCACATTGATTTTCTCTTGCAAATATTTGTTGACCTCAGTCAAGACTTTATCTTGGTCTTTCTGCGGTCCACCAATGGTATACCATAATAGCGTGACTGGGTCTTCTTTCTTCTCTGGCGTAACCTGTGTATCTGTCGTTCCTGTGTCCTTCGTGCCCTCACTGGACTTTGTGTCCTTGCTGCTGCTAGAGCAGCCTGCGAGTGCGATTGAAGCAAGCATGATGAAGGTTAATACGAGTAGTACGCTTTTTCTCATCTCTGTCTTCCTCCCTTTTATACGAATCTTAGTATCTATCTTCGTAATCATTCCTTCACCGCGCCAATCGTCAAGCCTTGCACGAAATAACGCTGGAAGAATGGATACGCGAAAATAATAGGCACGGTAGCCAGCACAACCATCGCCATCCGTGTCGTCTCGGCCGGTAACGTTCTGACCATATCCGTTCGATCAGCCGCACCGCCAACCCCCGCATTCTGGAGAATGAACTGAATGTTCGTCTCCACCTTCATGAGCAAGGATTGCAGCGGAAGCAATCTCGCATCGTCAATATAGAGCAGTGCATTAAACCAGTCGTTCCAATAACCTAAGGCGGCGAACAGCCCAATGGTGGCTAGACCCGGCAACGAAATCGGCAGTACCAGGTATAGGAATACGCGGAACTCGCCTGCACCGTCAATTTTGCCCGATTCGATAATGGCGTCAGGAACCATGGTCTTGAAGAAGGTCCTCATGATGAGAATCGAGAACGCACTGACACACATCGGGAGAATTAGCGCCCACATGGTATCCTTCAAATGCAGCACTTGCGTCACGACGATATATGACGGCACAAGTCCGCCCCCGAACAGCATCGTAAAGAAGGCGATGAAGGAGAAAAATCCTCGGAAATGAAAATAGCTTCGGGATATCGCATAAGCATACAGGGATACGATCACGAGTGTGAGTAGCGTCCCCACGACGGTGATGAATAACGTAACCCCATAGGATCGCAGCAGCTGATCACCTGTCCTAAACAGGTACGTGTAAGCCTCCACAGACCATTGCTCTGGGATAATTTTATACCCATTCTTCGCTAACGACTGCTCATCCGTGAAGGACAGCACGACAACGAACAAGAATGGATAGACACATGCGAGTGAAAATAATCCAATCCCAAGATGCGCCATGGCATTCCAGAAAGGCGACAGATGATGAATGTTCCGCAGCTTCTTTCGCGGTGCTCTAGGATTGTTCGATGATGGGTGTGAATCAATGACCGTTCTATTTTCCAAAATGGAGTTCCCCCTCTCACTAAAGATGTCGGCCCATAAACCACGGGATGACCATGGCCATTTAGAATAACGCTTGTTCTTTATTGATTTTTCGTACGATAAAGTTCGTGACCAAGACAAGAATGAAGCCAACAACAGATTGATACAATCCGGCCGCGGTACTCATGCCAATATTGCCCGTTACCTTAAGTCCACGATAGACGAACGTGTCGATGACATTCGTAACGGAGTAGAGTGCGCCGGTATCGCGTGGTACTTGATAGAAGAGCCCGAAGTCTGCCCGGAAAATGCCCCCTACCGCAAGGATAAACATAATCACGATAATTGGTGTAATCATTGGAATCGTAATGTTGCGAATTTGCTGCCATTTGCTAGCTCCATCGATCATCGCCGCTTCGAAATACGATTTGTCGATCCCGACGATCGCCGCCAAATAGATGACACTGCCGTACCCGACACCCTTCCACAAGTTCACGATGATCAGAATGTAAGGCCAGAATTTGGTCTCCGTATACCAGAATTCTGGATCTGCGCCGATCCAGGTTAAGAACTGGTTCAGCACCCCTTTATCCACGCTCAGAAAGCTGAATACGAAATAACTCACGATAACCCACGATAGAAAATGCGGCAGGAACATGCCCGTCTGATAAATTTTGGCCAGCTTCTTATTCGCAATCTCACTAATGACAATCGCGACAAGAACGGCGAAGAGTGTCCCGAGAATGATAAAGGCTGCGTTATAGAGCAGCGTGTTCCGCACGATGAGATAAGCGTCTTCCGTCTTGAATAGGTACTCGAAATTTTTGAATCCGACCCATTTGCTCTCGATCATACTGGCTAAGAATCCATCTCGGCTGAACTGATAGTCCTTAAATGCAATTAACGCTCCCGGCATCGGCAAGTAACAGAAGAGCAGAAACCATACGAACCCCGGCAGCACCATTAGGAGCAAAGCTTTGTTACGGCCAACCAACTTCAGCCAGCGCAATAAACCTTTCATGTTGTCCCCCCTCAGCTCGTCATTTGTTGATATGCCTAACTCTACAGCAATGTAAGCGTTCTCTAAAGTGAACAAATCAAAAGTCGAGGTGGATAAAACAAAGATCATATTCCTTTCTTTTTCCGAAGACAGTACAATAAGTGATGGGATTCCTGAATATTAAGAGGAAGGAATTCTTCTTCATGAAAGCGTATACAAAAAGGAGTACGACAGCAATGCGTTTGATGATCGATTTCTACCAGAAGCACTTCAAGCAAAAGTTGTTCAATAAGATTTTGATGATCTACTCCCTCATCACCATCGTGTCGCTGGCCACGTTATCCGTCTTCGTCTTTACGTATTTCAGCAATAATCAAGTTAAGAAAGAGCTCGATTCGAACAACCATGTGCTGTCGAGCATCGGCAGCTACTTCGATACGCGCCATGCGGCTTCGCAGCAGATCATTCAGCAAATTTATCAAGACGGCTCCTCCACCCTGCTGGATGATGCGTTGTCTTTTCTGAAGAATAACTTCTCGGACTATTTGGATGACCGTCTGACACGGTTTAGCGATACTGGCATTCGGCGGCGAGACGTATTATCTTTTCTCCGTATCCAATTAAATACGTTCTCCGACATTCGGACCATCGGACTCTACAGCTCGAAGAAGAAATTCACCTTGCTTCTCACGAAGGATACTCAAAATTATTATCAAGTGAACAGCGATCTTCAGACGGTGCTCAACCAATATGTCATTACGCCCAAGAGCATCACGACCATCAGCAACATTACGAATTTGACGACGCTCGAGACCGACGGGAATCTCATTATCGACTATAACTCCGATGGCATCTACCGCGCATTCCAGAACAATTGGAGCGAAATGAAAGGCTATGTGCTCGTCTTGACGCCCAGCGGCAATGTCGTATTCGATTCCTCGAACCGCTATTATGGCGCCAAATATCCATACATGTCACAGCTAAATGTACCCGCATCCATCCAGCAATTCGAGGAACCGTCTTATGTGAACGTGCAGACGACGAACCGATTCGGGTATTGGATTGTCGGGGTGATTCCGAAAAGCGAGATGTCGGCGAGCATGGTCGGTCTTCGGAATACGCTGCTGCTCGTAACCAGTCTCGTCATCGTGGCTGCGATGGCGCTCACGTACTTTACGATCGTCAATTTCTCAAGGCGTACGAGGACCGTTGTACGTGCGATGGAGAAGTTGAGGAATGGGGATTTATCAGTGCGGATCACGATGGAGAAGGAAGATGAGCTCTTCCAGATCGCGGATCGGTTCAACCATATGTGTGAAGATTTGACTCGCTATATCGACCGCGTCTATGTCTCGGAGATCAGGCAGAAGCAAGCGGAATTAGTTGCTTTTCAAGCTCAGATTAAGCCGCATTTCCTCTATAACACCCTAGAAGCGATTCGGATGCGAGCCCTCTCCTACCAAGCCGAAGACGTCGGGGAAATGATCTATATTCTGTCCACGCTGTTCCGGTATTCCGTTCGGCGCGATACCATCGCCCCGCTCGAAAATGAGATCGAATACTGCAGCCTTTACCTGGACTTGTTCCGCATTCGCTACATGCAGAACTTCTCGTATGAAATTGATATCGAGCCGGAGCTCATGAGTCTTCGGGTGTTGAAATTATCCATCCAACCCATCATTGAGAATTACATCGTGCACGGACTGATTATGTCTCGTACGGATAATCGGATCTGGATTCAGGCCGTGCTCGAAGTGGATGTGCTGGTCATTACGATCAAGGATAATGGCAGCGGCATTGCGCCAGAGAAGCTGGAGTTCATAAGGCAGAAGCTGAATACTGTGGTGTCAGACGAGGCGCAGAGTCAATCGATTGGACTGATGAATACCCATGAACGGATTAAAATTTGCTTCGGTCCTGCGTATGGACTTCACGTGGAGTCTGTTCCGGGGCAAGGCACGACGGTTACGATGAAAATACCAGCAAGCCAAGGAGGAGAACTGTATGCGTAAAGTATTTATCGTTGATGATGAGCGATTCATTCTGCAAGGTCTAACGACGGTGATCGACTGGGAAGAGTTCGGCCTTCATTTGGCGGGCAAAGCTTATGACGGTTCGGAAGCCTTTGAAGCGCTGCAGCATATGGGCTCTGAGGTCGATATTCTGATCACCGATATCATGATGCGCGATATGAACGGCTTGGCATTGATCGAACGGCTGAAGCCGCTCTATCCGCATATGAAGTTCGTCGTGCTCAGCGGCTATAACGAATTCAGCTACGTCAAGGAAGGGATGCGCCTTGGGATTGAGAATTATCTGCTCAAGCCGGTGAACATCAAGGAGTTAACGGAGACGGTTATGAGCACGGTTCAGAAGCTCGAGCAAGCCGATCGGCAAGCCTCCATCGTGCAGAACCAACTGGATATCTTGCGTGACAATGTGATGGCGCGTTGGGCTACAGGGAACATCGACCCCGCGGAACTGCGGAATCGGTTAGAGTTCCTGGAGATCCCGGTGGATCGCCCCTTCTATGCCGCTGCGACGGTGAAAACGGTACAGGATTCCGCTGCAGAGAATGGCAGCGATGCCTCGATATGGGAACAACAGCAGAATAGCGAAGCTTACCGCATCTGCCAGACGCTCGCGCGTGCAATGGAGGGCAGTTATAGTTATTGCGATAATGATGGCGACACGATTATTCTCATTACTGGCGCGAGTGCGGAGGCAGGACTAGCGGCGACGCTGCCCCTGCTTGAGCAGATTCGGCTGGAATTGAAGCAGCGGCTTGGCATGCATGTATTCATTACGCTTGGTAGTATGGAGCTGAGCTATCTGGATATGTCCCAGAGCTATGCGCATGCCAAACGGCTGCAGGAATATTTCCTCACGAATACGGATAATGCCATTATCTCTTACGATCGGATCGTTGCGGTCGACGAGGAGCTGGAGCTGCCTTCGATGGATGCCTTCGAATATGAGCGCCTCCTGCTCGGCAAAGACAAGTCGGCCGTTCATGCCTATATCGATAAACTGTTCCAGGAGCTGCAATCGACTGCATCCATTACGCCAGCACATATTCATAATCGTGCTGTGGAACTGATCCTATGTACGAAGCAGGTCGTGCGAGACAATAAATTGAATCATGAGCTGGCGACGAGCGGCTATAAGCAGCTGTTCACGGCCATGTTCCGCGCGCATACGATCGGTCAGCTGACGGCGCATGTCAAGTTCATCGCGGATTCGGCCATCGACTACCTGTCGACCGAGGACGACGAATTTAGCTCGGTCGTGAAGCAAGTGCTGCATCAGATTCAGACGAATTATGCAGAGGAGCTGTCGCTCAAGACGCTGAGCCACACACTGCATATCCACCCCTTCTATCTCGGGCAGCTGTTCCAGAAGGAGACGGGTGAGAGCTTCTCGGATTATCTGAACGCCTTCCGCATTAAGAAAGCGCAGAAGCTGCTGAAGACGACCAACATGAAGACGAGCGATATTTCGCGCAGCGTCGGGTACTTGGAGCCGGGGTACTTCTACAAGATGTTCAAGAAGTACACGGGCATGTCGCCAACGGCTTACCGGGGCAATCGGGGCGGTGCTGGACCGGAGCAAGGGAGTGTGAGTGAGACGCAGGTGTGAGACGGCGGACTCTGGTGTGGGGTAATGCGGGTGCAGATGTTCGTTGCAGGCCTTGGCATGTGGCGCGGATTGCGGTGTAGGCGAGCGATGCGGGCGAGCAATGCGGGCGAACGAAACATATGCGGAATATGCAACTCTTCTCCTCCACTAGTTAAGTCTTTTGAACACACATCTCCCCCACTCCTGTTCCACTGCGCCTATGTTGGATCTCTGCATGATAGAGTGCCATCAGAGCCCACTACCATGCTCTATCATGGATCCTAGCATCGTAGAGACTCGAATTTATACCATTCGAGCTCAAAACCCTACTCTACCGTGCAAATATACAGGATAGATGCCACTTCGATCGAATTTAAGCCAAAGTTAGTGCAAGAATCCATGATAGAGATAGTTCAGACAATGGCTACAGCTACTGCTACATTCATCCGCAACAGCAATTCGCATCATCTACCAAACAACAAAAGGGCTGCACAGAGGATCCATTATCGGATTGCCTCTCTGTACAGCCCTGCTTTTATTTCTCCTTCGCAATATACCAATATGCAATGCCCACGAACAGCATACCACCGACGATATTCCCTAGCGTAACAGGAACGAGGTTCGCCGCCATACCCGCCCACGATACTGTCTCCGGATGCGGGATGAATAACGAGATCGACAACAACGTCATATTCGCTACACTATGCTCGAAACCTGAAGTGATGAAGGCGAACAGACACCAGAAGATCATGATAAGCTTGGCGGTCTCTTCTTTCAATTTCATCGAGCACCAGATCGCCAGACAGACGAGCGTATTACACAAGATGCCGCGCATGAACAACTCGAGGAACGGTGCATTCATTTTGGCTCCTGCTACCGTGTTGATGAAATCAGCAACGCCGCCCTTTGCGAGCCCCGTACCAACGAAGATGGCCGCAACGAGCATGGATCCTGCGAAGTTACCGATATAACTATAGAACCATATTTTCATCGTCTCAAGCCAAGTGGTCTTCTTCTCTAACGTACTGACCGTGAGAATGAAGTTATTGCCCGTGAACAATTCGCCGCCTGCCATGATGACAAGACTCAAGGCAATACCGAAGGAGATCCCCATAATAATCTTCGTGCTCGGCACATGCGCCGGCGATAACAGCCCGCCAATCGTGAAGATGAGAATGATGCCAAGACCTACGAACAATCCTGCGAGCATCGAGGAAGTCAAGTACTTCCCCTTGCTTCGCTTAAGCAATGCGACTTTACTCACGCCTGCGTTGTTAATAACGTTAATGAGTTCCTTCATCGATCACAGCCCCCCTAGATACACGTAACCGTCGCGAATTTCCGTCGGATATACTTCGATGCATCCATCATCCGGCTTCTGGACTTCACCTGTGACAAGCGAGATTTTCCAGTCATGCAGCGGACAGAACACGAATTCCCCGGAGACGATCCCTTCGGCAAGCGGACCATTCTTATGCGGACAACGATTACTTACCGCACGGACATCACCATTCGATAGACGAAAGATGGCGATCGACTTCTCCTTCACATGCACTTCTTTGCCGATCTGTATCGCAAGATCTTCGAGCTTGATAACTTTGATCATATTCATCGTTGTACTCATCGCGATCATCCCTTCTATTGTTGTTCAATGGTGTACATATTCCGGCGTTGTTCATCTTCGAGTGTTGCACTCCATGCCTCACGGTACGTGTCTCGGGCGAGTTCAAATCTAGCAGCTAGCTTCTCGACCTGATCCTGATTCTCCAGGACCATACGCACTTTGTCTACGCCAACGCGGTCAACCCAAGGAGCTGTACGCTCTCCATAAATTCCCGTCTCCCGATACAATTGAACGTAAGCCTTCGCCATTTGCATCACTTCATCTTCCGTCGCGACCGTCGTCAAGCTATCGCATTCACGGACTTCCGTTCCGCCATTTCCGCCAAAATACAGCTGGTATCCATTCTCTACACAGACAACACCGAAATCCTTCGTTAACACTTCAGCACAGTTCCGCGGACATCCCGTAACACCCATCTTCATCTTGTGCGGCGTATCCACCATCTCAATCTCTTGCTCTAAGCGAATGCCGAGCGCTAGCGAATCTTGCGTACCGAAGCGGCAGAACTGCGAACCAACACAAGTTTTCACATTGCGCAGCGACTTGGAGTAGGCGTAACCCGAACGCATCTCCAGCTCGGCCCATACCTTCGGGACATCCTCTTTCTTGACGCCAAAGAGGCCTACACGGGCCGCACCCGTGATTTTCACAAGCGGCACATTGTACTTCTTCGCCACTTCACCAATACGAATCAAGTCTTCCGGCGTCGTCGTCCCTCCGTACATCCGAGGAACCACCGAGAACGTACCATCATTCTGGATATTGCCGTCCATCCGTTCGTTCACGAACCGTGATGCTTTGTCATCTTCATATTCATCCGGACGCAGCATGCGCAAATAGTAGTTCAAGGCAGGACGACATTTCGAGCAGCCCTCCTCATGCTTGAAGCCGAGCACGATACGGACTTCTTTTGGCGTATGCATGCCTTTCTCACGAATCGCTTCAACTACCTCATCTCGAGATAATGTCGTACAACTGCACATGCCGGTGACTTCTGCCGATGCGTCGAATTTGTCGCCCAAGGTATGAGCAAGAATCGCTTCTACGACCCCGCGGCATTTACCGCAAGATCCGCCTGCCTTCGTCACGGCTTTCACTTCATTGAAGGTTGTCAGTCCGTGTTCCAGAATCGCACCGACGATCGTGCCTTTCGTTACCCCGTTACATCCACATACCGTCTCATTGGCACTCATCGATGCCACGTCGATTCCTGACTCTTCCCCGGCTTTGTGAAGGACCGATGCACTCGTATACTCTTGAATACCGGCTTCTTTCTTCAGCATGCTGAATAACCGCGTACCGTCCGATGCATCGCCATAGAGCACGACACCGACCACTTTATTGTCACGGACGAGCACTTTTTTATAGACACCCTTCAGTTGGTCCTGCACCACAATCGCCTTCGTATCATCGCTCTCATGGATTTCACCGCCCGAGAATAGATCACACCCTGCTACCTTTAGCTGTGTTGATAGAACGCTGCCCTGGTAACCCGCTGTCTCCTTGCCAGTTAGCACATCCGCGAGGACAACGCCTTGTTCATAGAGTGGTGCGACGAGCCCATAAGCGATCCCACGATGCTCTGCACATTCGCCAACCGCATAAATGTTAGGATCCGACGTCTGCATGAAATCATCAACTTGAATCGCGCGACCAACAGCAAGCCCCGCTTCCCGCCCAATCGCAGCATTCGGTCTGATCCCTACCGCCATCACGACAAGATCACATTCGACACTTGTGCCGTCATCGAATCTAAGTCCTTCAACCCGCTGATCGCCATAGATTTCCGTCGTCTTCTTCTCCATCAGGAACTTCATGCCTTGCTTCTCGAGGTCCTTCTGGAGCAGCTTCGCCGCTTCACGGTCAAGCTGCATCTCCATCAAATTCGGCAGCAAATGAACGACATGTACTTCCATCCCGCGATCGATCAGACCGCGTGCCGCTTCTAGTCCGAGTAAGCCACCACCAATCACGACGGCTTTTCGGTACTGTTTCGCAGCATCCATCATCCGCTCTGTATCTTCAATCGTACGGAAACCGACGACACCTTCCAGCTCATGCCCTGGTACAGGCAGAATGAACGCGCTCGACCCTGTCGCAATAATCAACTCGTCGTAAGGAATGACCTTCCCTTGATTCGTAACGACTTGCTGCTGTTCTCGCTGAATTTCGGTTACTCGTTCATTGGAGATAAGTTGAATGTGGTTCTCCTTGTACCAATCCCAATCATTTATATTAATCTCGCTAAATGTTGTTTTGCCTTGTAAGACATTCGACAGCATGATCCGGTTATAGTTCGGATACGGCTCATCTCCAATCATGGTGATGTCGAACATGTCAGCATTTCTTTTTAGAATCTCTTCCATACAACGTGCACCCGCCATCCCATTGCCGATCATGACCAACTTTTTTTTCATTGAACACGCCTCCATCACCACTTTGTGAAAAAATTAACATACTTAAATTATAACTATTTCCACACAATACAGTGTGATTCTACGCACATTTATTAAGGAAATTTTGTGAAAATAATGGAAACATCCCTTCTTGTCCACGGATACTTCACAGAGTGGAGCCTGATCTTGACATTTTCTTTTTGTTCTATAAAATTAGAACATAATTAATATTCTATTGGAGTGGAGCATATTGAGTTATCTTGTCCAGGTCGACTCGTCACCCGTCTACGAATTGATTGTCAGTCTATATCGTTACATTGATCATCCGACATCCAAACACCATGCATTCGGAAAAGAATGGGAAATCGACGTTCGTCAAAACCTTAGCAATTCCCTATCGCAGAGGCTGGAGGATCGGCGATTAGAAGTACTTCACCGGCTGAATTTATTGGTGTGGCAGTGTCCAGGAGAGCGTACCCCTGAGACATTCCTCAGCTGGTTGGAGCAAATGCCGGTAGGCGAAATTTATGAGCGACTCGTGCCCTGGGTGTCTTCTTTCAAAGAAGATATGAACACGGTTCGGGAACTCATTGTATCTGTGCTGCACGACTGGAACGAGCAATATTTCCGTCATATCGACCCTACGATCCTTCGTACTTTGCAGAAAAGCAGCGACCAAGTAACGCAGCTCCTCCCTTCTACCCCGTCGGTAGAATTGATCGAGTTGTGTACGAATGGGATTCGTGTTGAACCCGTGACTCCGATCGACAAGGTGCTGCTCGTCCCCCAAATGCACTGTAATCCGTATACTGTCATCGATAACTACGAGGGGATGATCGTCTGCCAATATCCGGTGGAGATGCCTGTTTCCGACCCAACTATCCCGTCATCGAAGATGTTGAACACCCTTAAGGCGCTATCCGATGAGAATCGGCTTCGCATCTTGCAATACGTGGCCCAAGGTCCCCGATCGTTCAAAGAAATTGCCGCCTATATCGGTCTTGTCAAAAGCAATGTGCATTATCATTTGACGGCTCTGCGTCTATCGGGGCTGCTGCGATCGCACTACGTGAAGGACAAAGTCGAATCCTATAGCTCCCATATCGAACATTTGAATCATCTAGAATCGGACATTGTTGATTTCATTCATCGATCCAATGGGTAGCGGAGGAAATCCATTATGAAACGTAAATTCATTCCATCTCAGCTGCATCCCGTGATTCGCATCCTGCTGGCGGGTACATTAATTACGAATATGTTCTTATCGATGTGCTCCCCCTTTCTTGTTATCTTCCTCTCGAAGAACACAAGTCTTGGCGTGGGAACCATCGGATTTATGATCGGTGCCGGGGCTCTGGCGGGGACGGTTGGCGGATTTATCGGAGGGTATCTATCAGATCGGGTAGGTAGAAAGAAACTAATGCTCCTGTCGCTGATCGTCTCAAGCCTAACCTATACCGGATATGCCATGGTTCCGCATCCTGTACTGATCTTCGTCCTTGTCATCGTCGGCGGATTCGGCAGTGCCTTTTTCACCCCTGTATCCAACGCGTACCTAGCGGATCTAACGCCGGAGCATCAACGTTCGGCCGTGTATTCCTTGCGTTACATGGCAGCGAATATCGGATTTGCCGTAGGCCCCTTGATCGGTCTTGCCCTTGGGCTAACCGGGAGTCCGGTGCCTTTTGTCCTGATGGCGATTTGCTATATTGCTTATGCGGTCGTCATGTTCGTATCATTAAATCGTCTTAAGGAAAGAAGTGTGCCCGTATCGTCAGCCTCCTCTCCCTTGACATTAAGGACCACCTGGCATGTGCTGCGAAAAGATTTCGCACTGCTGTTCTTCGTGTTCGCGAGTGTCCTGACCACCGCTGTTGAAGGGTTATGGTCCGTATCATTCGCCAATTATTTGCCCACGCAATTTATGGATGGCGAGAAACTGCTAGCCGTGCTGCTCACGGTAAACTCGACACTCGTTATTCTGCTTCAGCCTTTGATCGCCAAATGGACCCAAACCCGAACGCCACTTTATGCCATTTCAATAGGAAGTCTACTATTCGCCATTGCCGAAGTGGGGTATGCTTTTTCCTTCAACTGGGCGATGTTCATCGGGTTTATGGTCATCTTTACGATCGGAGAGATTCTCATTCTTCCTTCGCAATATACGCTGCTGAATCAGATAACACCTGAAGCGGTAAGAGGAACGTATTTCGGTGCCTTCTCCCTTCATGGCTTAGGCAACTTTATTGGCCCTTGGCTGTGGAGTGCTCTCTTGGTGCACTATAACGGGCAAGCGATGTTCGGCGCGATTGCGATTACGGCCCTGCTTAGCATTTGGTTCTATCGGAAGGCTGGGGGGTATAAGATGAAGGAAGTTGTGGCGGATGTGATGGGGGTGGCGAAGTAGGAAGCGGAAAGAATCCGCATCAAACACGAAAAGCTGTCCCACACGTATCATTCGCTACGTCGGAACAGCTCTTTGTGTTACATCTATTTGTAGAGAAAGGTTTCTTAAACACGCTTCGGCGCTCACATTATTTCGAACTGGAAGTCGTGTAATTCTCAATAATATTTTTCTGGAAAATAATAAAGATGATAATAACCGGCATGACCATGAAGGTTGCGCCCGCCATCTGCAGGGCAAAATTCCCGCCATACTGACTTTTCAGTAATGAGAGACCGACGGACAAGGTATATAATCTTTCATTGTTCGCCATGATTAACGGCCATAGGAAGCTGTTCCAACCACCGATAAAGGCAAGAATGGCCTGTACAGCAAGAATTGGCTTCGAACACGGAATAATAATCTGCATGAAAATTCTGAACTCACTAGCTCCATCGAGTCGTGTCGCTTCCAGTATTTCATCTGGAATGGTCGTCATAAACTGACGGAACAAGAAAATTCCGAACGCCCCCACGAGACTAGGCAATACAATCCCCAGCATCGTGTCGGTCAAATTCATTTTGTTTAAGATCAAATAAACCGGGATCATCGTTACTTGACTTGGAATCATCATCGTCGCCAATACCATAAGGAATGTACTTTCTTTCCCCTTAAAATCGTACTTGGCAAAACCAAAACCAGCCATCGCATTTAAGAACATTCCAAAGAATGAGAAAAGAACGATGATCATTGTATTTTTCAAATACACGGCAAAGTTCATATTTTGAAATAAATTGGTGTAGTTATCCAAAGTAAAATCTTTCGGCCACAATGTTGGTGGAATCAGAATAACTTCACTTTCCATCTTAAAGGATGATAAGATCATCCAAATAAAAGGAAGCACAAACAGAATACCTCCAATTGTTAATACAATCCCGGCCACCCATTGAAATAATTTATCTTTATTTGCACCTTTCATCGGTTCACCTCCACTCTTTTAATAATCTGATTCTTTCGCTTGCACTCTATATTGAACCAACGTTACCGCGATGACAGCGATGAATAAAATAAATGATCCAGCCGCAGCATATCCAAAGTTACTCAATTGGAAACCATTTTTATAAATAAACAATGCAGCTGACATCGTGCCATCCAGTGGTCCACCCTTGGTCATAATGAACGGTTCTTCGAAGAACTGAAGCCATCCGATCATCGTCGTAATCGATACGAAGAAAATCGCAAATTTCAGCATCGGAATCGTAATTTTCGTAACTTGTTGCCACGTATTAGCACCATCCAATTGCGCAGCTTCATAATAAGACTTTGGAATACCTTGTAATGCAGCAATGAAAATGATCATATTTAAACCTACCGCTCTCCAGAGTGCCATAAGAATCAATGATAATTTGGCTACTGTAGGCTCGGTCAACCACGGAATTGCAGATAAGTTCATAGATTCTAGAATGTAATTGAACAGACCAAATGCAGGGTTGTACAAATAAGTCCAGACTACCGCTACCGCTACAACGTTCGTAACTGAAGGCAAATAATAGACAACACGAAACACTTTGAAGATTTTAGAAGTACCTAAGTTAATCAATAAAGCCACACCAAGTGAAGTTACAATTACGAGAGGAACCCCAATAATAACGTAAAACAATGTATTAAAAATGGCTTTTAAAAAAACGGGGTCCGAAAGCACATTGATGTAGTTTTTAAAGCCAATAAAGCTCAAATTTGAATAGTCTGCTAGTCCAGCCAAGTCCATATTCGTAAAACTAATGAACAGGGCCACGAAGATTGGCAATAACGAAAACACAAGGAGCAATATGATCGCTGGCGCAATGAAAAAATATGGTGCCTTCCTCGAGGTGAAACCTTTCATACCCTAGTCACTTCCTTTACTCAGGTTCCTATACACAGATAATGAGAGAGCTAACCGGCTATTGTAGCCGGTTAGCTTCATTGGTCTATATTATTACTTATTAATAATCGATTCAGCTTTTTTGTTGAAATCGTCCATTTCCTTTTGTACGTCAGCACCTTTTGTACGGTACACTTTTTCAAAGCTACTCAAGAAGTTTTGGGCAATTTCTTCAAATTGTTTTGTAGAAGGCATTGGAATCGCCGTTTTTAATTGTTCACCAAATACTTTATAGTTCGCATCTTCTTGAAGAACTGGGTTGTTCCAAGCTTCTTTTGAAGAAGGAAGGGATTTAGTTAACTCCATCCATTTCAATTGTGTCTCAGGTTTCGCCATGAACTCAACGAATTTCAGTGATGCTTCTGCATTCTCTGTGTATTGGAATACGGACATGTTCGATCCACCAAGAGAGGAGAAGTTGTTATCTTTACCCGCAGGCAATACCGCTGTTGCCCACTTACCATCAATATCAGGCGCTTGATCTTTAATCAATTGAACCATCCAAGGTCCGCTGATAAACATTGGTGCAACACCATCGCCACGGAAGCCTTGAATCGCATCGATACCCAGATCCACTGGAGCAGAGCCATTCTCAACGAAGCTATTCATATATTTCACAGTATCTACGAAAGCCGGTTGGTTAAATAATGGTTTACCTGCTGCATCGAACAATTCAGAACCATTTTGGCGAGCTAGCATAAAGGAAAGAGATTGTTCTTTAACGTCAAGGGCGAAACCGTATTTCCCTTGACCGCGATCAGCAAGTTTCTTCGCTGCATCTTGCATTTCTGTCCAAGTTTTTGGTGCTTGATCGTAGCCAACTTCTTTGAGTAAATCTGTACGGTAGTAAAGAACGCGTGTATCGATGTACCAAGGTACACCTACATAAGCACCTTCGAATGTTCCAGTTTGAACTGATCCAGGGTAGAAGTTATCTTGTTTCAATCCAGGATATTTATCTAAATACGGAGTTAAATCCATCAAGGCTTTTGCGTTCGCAAATTCTGGAATCCAAGTTGTACCCATTTGTACAACGTCAGGACCTTTTTTCGATGCAACAGCTGTTAGCAATTTGTCGTGTGCTGAATCCCACGGTAACGCTTGTACTTCAACTTTAATGTTTGGATTCTCTGCTTCGAAAAGTTCAGCCATTTTGGGAAGTGACTTCGCTTCCTCCCCCATCCCCCATACACTAATTGTTGTTACTTTATTGCCGGAGCTATCTGTTGTTTCTGCTGATTTTGAACCGCATCCTGAAAGGATACCCATAACAAGTAAAGTAGATGCTAGTACGGTTGCTGCTGTTTTTTTACGCATATTTAACTTCCTCTCTAATCATGATAGTAATTTGCGAAACGTTTCAATTTAGTATATTACTCCGCATCAAAATCGAAAACACAGAATTTAAAACGTTTCGATAGTCATTATATAACATGCTGTAATCGTATTCAAGTGATTAATTCGTGATATTTAAAACGATTCTCCTCTTTCAAAAGTTATAAGAACCTAGGTTGACGTCGCTATTAAAGGTGTTTATAATGGTTTTTGTGTAACGATAGAAACGTTTCTATAATATTTGGATGTCCTTGAACATCGCTTTTGAGGCTTAACAAGATGGAGGAAAACATATGTCGGAACAACAGTTAATTTCATTAATAAGCCAAATGACTATAGAAGAAAAAATCAGTCAGCTACTTCAGTTAGCTGGGCCATTCTTTGAAGGCTCAGAGAGCCAAGGCGAAATAACAGGACCTATGGCAGCTATGGGAGTATCAGATGATTCGGTTCGAAATTCGGGATCCGTATTAGGTTTGACAGGAGCTAAAGAAGTCATTCAAGTACAAGAGGCCCATTTAAAAAATAATCGACTAGGTATTCCACTATTATTCATGGCAGACATTGTTCATGGGTACAAAACGATCTTCCCTGTCCCTCTTGCGATCGGCTGCTCCTGGGATATGGATATGGCGGAGAACACCGCAGCAATAGCCGCCAAAGAGGCTTCAGTCGCTGGTGTACATGTTACGTTCGCACCTATGGTTGACCTCGTACGTGATCCACGTTGGGGGAGAGTCATGGAATCTACCGGAGAAGACCCTTTCCTTAATAGTGAATTTGCACGAGCCTTCGTAAGAGGTTTCCAAGGAACGGATTTAACGCATGATCTTTCTCGTGTAGCAGCTTGTGTGAAACACTTTGCCGCTTACGGTGCAGCAGAAGCCGGTCGTGACTACAATACGGTGGATATGTCCGAACGCCAAATGCGTGAATATTACCTCCCCGCTTACCGAGCTGCGTTAGATGAAGGTTGCGAGATGGTAATGACCGCATTTAATACGGTCGATGGAATTCCGGCTTCTGGAAATCGCCGCTTAATGAGAGACCTGCTTCGAGACGAATGGGGATTTGACGGTGTCTTAATTTCCGATTGGGGCGCAGTTAAAGAGATGATTCCTCACGGCATTGCAGTGAATGAAGCAGAAGCAGCTTATAAAGCGATCCAAGCTGGTGTTGATATTGAAATGATGACGCTTTGCTATGAAAATCATCTAAAAGCATGGATTGAAAACGGCCAAGTTAATGAATCACTCATTGATGAAGCCGTCCTGCGTATTTTGACACTGAAACACAAATTAGGTCTGTTCGATAATCCGTATCGTGGCGCAAGCATCGAGCTTGAAGAAAAACTCATCTTATCCGATGCACATCGTCAAGCTGCTCGAGATGCAGCCGCTAAATCTACTGTGTTATTGAAGAATGACAACGTTTTACCTTTAAAAGAAGAGCAAAAAGTCGCTTTGATTGGTCCGTTCTCTCAAAGTGGAGATATTCTCGGCCCATGGTCTTGGTTGGGATCTAAAGAAGAAGCTGTTCAGTTGTATACCGGTATGGTCAATCTCGTAGGCTCTACGCATATCAAGACCGCACAAGGTTGTTCAATCGAGACGATGACGGGAGCTCAATTGGCAGAAGCATTAGTAACCGCTCAAGATGCCGATGTCATTGTGCTCGCTTTAGGTGAAAACTCCGATATGAGTGGCGAGGCTGGTTGCCGTGGAGATATTACTCTACCTAAGGTTCAGCTAGAACTGATCACTGCGTTAAAGTCGTTGAATAAGCCTATGGTTGCGGTTCTTTTTAACGGTCGCCCCCTAGACTTACACGGAGTCTACGACAAAGTGGACGCCCTGCTTGAAGCTTGGTATCCAGGAACCGAAGGCGGAGCAGCCATCGCTGATTTATTATATGGCAGACAGAATCCAACAGCTCGGTTAACCATGTCATTCCCATATGCATTGGGTCAAGTGCCTGTCTACTACAATCATTTCAATACAGGCCGTCCACAAGGTGCACCGGATGCACAGATACGTTATGTATCGCAGTACTTGGACATGCCTAATGAACCGTTATTACCTTTCGGATTTGGTCTTAGCTATACAACCTTTGAATATAGCGAGGCAACCCTTTCTTCATCAACGATAACCATGGAACAGTCTTTGACCATTAAGGTACTTGTCACCAACACGGGAGATCGGCCCGGTGAAGAGCTTGTCCAATTGTATGTTCGTGACCTATCCGGAGAAGTGGTGCGTCCAGTCAAAGAATTGAAAGCATTCAGCAGAATCTTACTAGAGCCAGGAGAAAGTCAAGAAGTTACCTTTACATTAGCGGAAGAACAGCTTCGCTATCATCATTCTAACTTAGAATTCAATAGCGATTCCGGTGACTTCTTCGCCTTTATCGGTGGCAACAGTCGAGACGTTGCCGAACTAAAATTCACTTTAACGAAGTAAGGAAGGCGAGTGGGAAAAATGACAACAATTAACCCTTCAAATTTTCAAATAAAAAGTAATAACTTAGCATTCACATTTATGAATAGCGGAGATATTCGTGAAATACGAATGAATCAAATGATGATTAATCAATGGATCGCAAATCCATTAGATGGATCTCTGAACAATCTATATCTTCGTGTACACCATGAATCCGGTATGAACTGCGTGCCACTCCTTGGCGTTCAATCCCCAAGCGAAGTAAGCCATACGGATACACAAGTAATATTTAAGGGTACATTCGAATCCCTTCGCTACCTTGTTACGTTCACTTTAACACCGATGAATATTTGGTTCTGGGATGTTCAGGTTGAAGGGCAAGGTGAGGTTGTTGATGTCATCTACGGACAAGATATCGGTCTAGCAGATCAAGGGGCTGTACGCTCCAACGAAGCTTACCTATCTCAATATATTGACCATACTATGTTTGAAGATGCAGAGAAAGGTTATGTCGTATGCTCGCGTCAGAACATGCCGCAAGCTGGTGCATTCCCTTATATCCAACAAGGTTCATTGACGAAGGCTGTAGGCTTCTCAACAGATGGATTCCAATTCTTCGGCCTATCTTATAAAGCTACGAATCAGATCGCTGCACTTCAACAAGCACAATTAAATAATGAAGTGTATCAATATGAATTTGCCTATACTGCATTGCAATCAGAGCGCGTTACAGTGAATGGGACTGCACGGTTTGTATTTTACGGCCTCTTCAGCCCGGATCATAAGGCAGCCATCACATCTCTTGCATTCAACAAAGAGATTGAAGAAGCATGGGCGCAAGTATCCAAACTTCAAACTACAACAAGCACACCTGTAACGAAGGTAAACCTTGCATCACATATCGGATCACCACTAACAACCGAATCCATGACATTAGAAGAAGTGAAGAATCTCTTCCCTAACCGACACCAAGAAGAGTGGCAAGGTGAAGAATTGTTATCCTTCTTTACCGATACGCACGAACATATCGTATTGAAGGCTAAGGAATTGCTTGTTGAGCGCCCACACGGTCACATTCTAATGACTGGTGATAACGCGCACTTGAACGATCAAATCTTAACAACAACTTCATATATGTATGGTATATTCAACTCCCAATTGGTTGTTGGAAATACGTCTTGCAATAAAATGTTAACGAATGCTCGTAATGCTCTGAATGTGATGAAAACATCCGGTCAACGGATTTATATCGAAATTCAGGGTGCGTATCACCTGCTTACCATGCCTTCGATGTTCGAAATGGGCTTTAACTATGCTCGCTGGTATTACAAAATGGCAGATGATATGCTCGTCATTACGAACTTCACAACACTAAACACACCGGAATTGCACTTACAAGTTCGCTCTGCTTCCGGCAAAGCTTATCGTTATCTCGTAACGAATCAAGTATCGATGAACAATAATGAATACGTTGCCCCATATCACATGGAGCAGTCTGATTCTGTACTTACATTCCGTGCGGATGCAGCATCCGATAGTGCAAACACGTTGCCTGACCTTTGCTATCGCATGAAGTTTACAGGTACAGCTATGTCAATACAAGATGAAACGGCGATGTCTAAACAGGTGGATGCTGGATCGGCTTCACTTGTAGTCCTTGAACTATCTGCTACAAACGAATGGAATATGACGGCACAAGGGTTAATTGCTGGTGGAGACTTACCATTTGGAACTCCGGATGTAGACACGGAAATTGCTAGCTACCGTGCATTTTATGAGCAAGTTATGAACGGCTTTAATCTGAATCATCCAGAAGGTCTTACCGATGAAATTCAAAAAGTAAACGCCCTGGCATGGTGGTATACACACAATATGTTAGTGCACTATTCTGTCCCTCACGGATTAGAACAATACGGTGGTGCAGCATGGGGTACGCGTGATGTATGCCAAGGACCAACAGAATATTTTATGGCAACTCAAAAGTATAATGAGGTACGGGACATCATCAAAGTGGTGTTCACTCATCAATATGAAGATGAAGGCAACTGGCCGCAATGGTTCATGTTCGATCAGTACTCTCATATACAACAAGAAGAAAGCCATGGCGATATTATTGTATGGCCACTCAAAGTTTTGAGCGACTATCTGAACTTCACCAAGGATTACAGCATCCTTCAAGAAGAAGTACCTTATTCCATCCGTCATACAGGTGAGCTGACAGAGAAGAAAGCAACGATCTATGATCATACTAAAAAAGAAATCGAATATATTAAAAATCATTTCTTGCATGATACACACTTATCTTCTTATGGTGATGGCGACTGGGATGATACGCTTCAACCAGCAAATGCACAGTTGAAACAATATATGATCAGCAGTTGGACGGTTGCATTAACATACCAAGTGTTCAACCAACTAGCTACGGCGCTATCCCAAGTTGACGAAGCGATGGCTGTAGAATTAAGCGAACATGCTGCTGCTATTCAAGCTGACTTCAATCGCTATATGCTGCAGACGGATGTGATTCCAGGTTTTGTATACATGGAAAAGCCAGGTCAAGCTGAATTGATGCTACATCCAACAGATACGAAGACAGGCATTCAATATCGCCTCCTCCCGATGACTCGCAGTATGATCGGTGAATTACTAACCGAAGAGCAAGCAGCAGCTCACTATGAGCTTATTAAGAAAGAACTCTACTGTCCGGATGGTGTACGCTTGATGAACCGTCCAGCTCAATATGTCGGTGGTGTGAGCACAAACTTCAAGCGTGCTGAACAAGCATCCAATTTTGGTCGTGAAATCGGTCTGCAATACGTCCACGCTCACATCCGCTTTGTAGAAGCGATGGCGAAACTCGGAAAAGCCGATGAAACATGGAAAGGTCTTGCCATGATTAATCCAGTAGGCATTCGGGACGTCGTGCCAAATGCTGAATTACGTCAGAGCAACGCTTACTTTAGCAGCTCCGATGGGAAGTTCAATGACCGTTATGAAGCACAGGAACGATTCAACGAATTACGTACGGGCGATGTCGCGGTTAAAGGCGGTTGGAGAATCTATTCCAGCGGTCCTGGGATCTACATGAATCAATTGATCTCCAACTGCTTGGGTATTCGTCATGAAGGCGGCGATCTTATTCTGGATCCTATCCTACCAACAACATGCGATGGTATGCAATTTGACTTCACAATCCGTGGATCTAAGACACGTTTTGTCTACCATATTACCGGCCAAGCGATTAGCCGTATAACTGTAAATGGAAAAGATGCTGCTACAACCGAAACAACAAACCGTTATCGTAAAGGCGGCATTCGGATCGACGAGCAACAACTAAGCGATTTGATGAACGATACGATGAATGAAATCAACATTTATATGTAAAAGCTACTTAGCACTCTATTAGGATCATCATCACATTTGGTATAATAGAACATTATGAGTGAGTGAACGTTAGGAGCGTATATCGTGGTCAGTATAAAAGATGTCGCTAAAAAAGCCGGGGTTTCGATCTCGACCGTTTCTTATGCGCTAAACGGAAATCCCAAAGTCAACGAGGAAACTGCATCCAAGATATTAGCTATTGCAAAAGAATTAAAATACACACCCAATGCAGCGGCTCGAAATTTAAAAAGACGAGAAACTAAAATTATTGGTGCATTCTTAACGGATTTTAATGGCGCTTTTTATGGTGATTTATTGCAAGGAATGAAGGAAATTCTGAACAAAAATGACTATGATCTAATCGTCTGCAGCGGAAAACAGTCGCATCGTTTGTTGCCGGAGAAAATGATCGATGGCGCCATCGTTCTAGATGCCTTTTTCTCTAGTGAGGAATTGCTGCTCCATGCAGATCGAGGTCATAAACTGGTTGTGCTCGACAGAGAATTAAAGCACCCTAATATCAACCAAGTATTACTCGATAATAAAGCAGGGGCCGGGCTTGCCGTTGAATACTTAATTGAACAAGGGCATCGTAAAATATATATTGTTACAGGACCTCCTGATTCTTTCGATTCGGTTCAACGACTACAAGCCGTAAAACAAACGATCGATAGAAATCAACCTATTGAATGCATTCACATTCAAGGAAATTTCAATAAATCATCAGGAGTACAAGCGGCGCACAAAATTATGGAAGATTATACGGAACCGGTTGCTGTCTTCTGTCTCAATGATGAAATGGCCCTCGGTGTGTATGATGCCGTGCAACAAAGTGAATTCCGCATCGGCGAACATATTCACCTGATCGGATTCGATAACATGGAGCTAACGCAATATACACAACCTCGAATCGCTACCATCGATTATTCCAAGCACAAATGGGGTGCGGTCGCTTCGGAACAACTATTAAAACTTATCGCTTCGGAAGAAGTAGATCAGGAACGGATCTATGTCAAGTTAATCCAAGGTAATTCTGTACAACGAATATAATTCTTTTCTAATCCAAAGACGAATCCTATCTAACAAGGTAGGATTCGTCTTTTAATATCACTCTCAACTATTCCCTCAACTCCACCGTCGTCTCCGCCACTTCCACCCCATTCACCACCAGGACAATCCGATGTTCCCCTGGATAATGGCGGCGCGTGGTTAAGTCTGCCCAATTATGGCTTCGTCGCCCGTTCAGTACGGTACCTCCCGGGACGGTTTTATCCGTTAGCAGGAATAATTTGCGAGACGTCTGCCCCTTTGCTTTTACAAAGTAAATCCCATATTCGATCCGAACGCGTACCTCTTCCCCTTCTCGCACGCGCAGCGCATATTGAAGCTCGCAGCGCTCGCCAATCGTGAGCGCATTAGGCTCTACATCCATGGAGGCTGATGTCGTTAGCGAAGATGCATCCTCTGCATATCCGAAAATTTGCATGATCTCCGGGTCGGCTCGGCGAATCAATGTCCTGCATGCGTGGCGAATGATCCAATCCGTATCCGGGTGTTTTCCCTGCCAACGCCGCGCTGTCTCGATCACGATCGACGGATGATCCTTCGCAATATCATTCAAGTTGTTCGCAACGCTTTTGCGCACATAGAGGGACGTATCGGCTTTCAGCTTCTCCAGAATCGGTAGAATCGGCGCGGGGTCGCGCTTGAACATCGATAACGCTACGCCCCAAGGCAGCCTTGGACGACACCCTTCACTGGCAAGCCGTCGTACATGCTCACTCGGATGCTCTGCCCAAATCGCCATCTGGCGCATCGCCCGCACGGGATCCCGCAGCAAGAATGGACGTATCGCAAACTCAGAAGAAGATCCTCGTGTGAACCGCTCCAGCGCCTGCATCGACAGCTCCCAGTGCTCCTCAGCTTGTCCATAGACCTCGACGAAGTCGGGCAAGAAGAGGTACGGAAAGCCCGTACAAGTCTCATCGATTGCGAACAGTACCTTGATTGCTTCTTCATAACTAGGCGGCAAATACCGTCCGAGCGTCACCGATATTTTCCGCATCCGTTCTTTGAGCGCTAGCTCGTCCCACGTCTCGTCGATGACATCCGTAATAAATTGCTCCAGTTGAAATGCGCCATACGCAGATTGCACTTTCTCACCAAAACCGCGTAGAAACGCTTCATGATAGACTAATTTTAATGGCTCAGCCAATGCTGTCCCCTCCTGCTTAACATGTTTTTTCTAGTATAACGGATCAAATTGGACAACAGGGTGTCAGGGAATAAAACCGCAAGAAAAGAAAATAACCTTGATAACTTATACATTCTTATCTCTTCAAAAAAACGCCATTACACTCCAAAATAAAGAGTGAGAATGACGTTAATTAAATGAACTATTTCACCGCAGACAAATAGGACTGCAAACTCTCCGCGACGCATTCCATGATCAGCCCCATAAAGGGTGCTTCTTACAATACTATATCAACTTCCGGCTATACCACTTCTCACCTCTGAACCTCCACCAGAAGATCACACCGCGGATCCCCCATTCACTGACCATCGCAATCCAGACGCCCATGATGCCGAGGCCAAGCGTAATCCCGAGCACATAGCCGAAAATCACGCGGAACACCCACATGGTAATCAAGGATGAGATCGATGTGAAATTAGAGTCTCCCGCTGCACGTAACGCAGAAGGCAATATGAAGCTGATTGACCATAGCAGCGGCTGAGTCACGGCGATCAAGACCATAAGCCCGTAGATCGAAGACACGATTTCCGCTGGTGGAGAGAACAGATTCACGATCCATGGCATCAATGGCATCAGAATGGCAGCTGCGACCAGGAAGATCACGGTGGACAAGCCGATGAACGACTTAATGAACTTCCGCGCATCCTGAATGTTCCGCCGCCCGATACATTGACCGACCACGGTCACGACCGCAATACTGAGCGCACTGGCCCCAATCTGGAAGACGAGCGCAATCGAGTTCCCAATCGCATTCACCGTGATCGCCATCGTCCCGAGCTGCACAATGAACGTCTGCGTTAACAGCTTCCCGCCATTGAAGAACATCTGCTCCGCAGCGAACGGTACGCCAATGATCATGACTTTCTTGAGAATCGAGAAATCAATCTTCAAAGCATTTCTAATCCGGAATCGCAGCGTCTGATTGTACTTGAGCAGATAGATGAGTGACACCGCCATCCCGAGTACCCTGGCTGTGATTAACGAGATAATTAACCCGGTAACCCCCATGTCGAGCACCGAGATGAACAAAATATTCAAACCTAGATACGTCAAATTCATAATGAGCGACAAGCCGAGGCATGCCTTCGTCTCTGCTACCCCGCGCAGCGCGCCTGTTACCGCTTGAAATATCGCAATGAAGGGGTACGAAATGCAACTACCAATCAAGAATAGCCTCGCATTATGAAAGACATCTGCATCCGCCTGACCGAATAACAAATCCAACGTAGGATTGTGAAAAATAATGACGATCGCACTGATCAAGACCGATAGAATCGCAACCGCCGATATGGCCTGGGCCGCAGCCTTTGCGACCATCTCCTGATTCCCGCTTCCCCGGTACTGGGCGACAATGACGGTTCCCCCCGTCGCTACGGCGACGAACACATTGATCAGGAAAATATTCAGCGAATCGACCATACTCACCGCACTGACCGCAGCCACCCCGGAGGAGCTGATCATGGCCGTATTCACCAAGCTCATCAAAATAATAAAAGCTTGATCCACAAATATCGGAATGATGATCGCGATAATCTGTTTGTAATCAAGCGTGTCTCCCGTGAAATATTTATTTAACAGGACGTTCGTTTTATGTTTTAAATTAGGACTAATAAAATTCACTATATCATCTCTTTTGGCTGTATTCAGTCTGGTCAAGGTCCGCGCTTGACCTTAATGCTGTAACATTAAAATTATACCACTCTTCCAAAGAGATTGAAGTGATGAGTATTGCTATATAGGGGAGCAAATGCCAGATAGGATGCGGATACCCGGAGCTACGATCCCTATTTGGACCGTCAGATGGTTATACGCCGGTTTATCGTCAAGTTCCGAAGTAAGGGTTCTGTGCTGTTGCAAAAAAAGACTGTCGAAGGTTCTCAACAGTCTTTCATCATCAGGAATTTATAATTTGTCGCCCTTCTTCAAATCCAATGGATCTGGAGATTCGGACGGCTTCTTCGTTCCCTTGCTCTTATAAGGTTTGGGCGTGTTCATTGCCCGCTTCTCAGCAGCTTGCCAGCGGTTCCAGCCTTTTTTGCCCGTTCCGCGGCCTGTCCCGCCTTTACCTTTTGCCTTGCTCATGCCATCACTCCAACTACCCTAGTGTTCGGGTAAATCTGTTACTTCTTATACGTCTCCAAGGACTTCCACATTTTCTCGAGCCACGGATCGAAGTCCGCCCCCTTCTCACCTTCGTACGCGTCGTAGATATCAATGCGCATCTTCTGCACTTTTTCTTTGAACTGCTCGTACGTATGGTCTTTCGGTAGGCTCTTCTTAATGCGCATCATAATTTTCGAGATTCCTTTGAACAGCTCCGGCTTGTTACGGGAAGGCTGTTGAACGTTCTCCCCCATCGCCTTAAGCTGTTTATATGCCGCCTCTTGCACAGGGTATACGAGATCATGCGTCATTATCCGCGATAGGATCGCAATCGACTGTGGATGATCAACCTGGCCTAATTCTTCAACCGCTTGAAGACGTTCTCTCCAATTCGCGGAACGCTTCGCAGATGCTTTTAATGCCTCGAAATTTTCAGGCAATTCTTGGTGTATATCTTGATTATTCAATGGATTTAATCCCCTTCGCTTGTCTTCTTATCACCATTTCCTTAGAATAGCTTGTTTTCGGGGTAGAATCAAATTTTTCTGTAAAGAAAATCCTGTGCATACGGGCCAAGAAATGGATTACTCCGCATGAAGCTTTCCGCTCTCTCCATGGTATCTGGTCCAATCGGTACACTGCCGTATCGATGCAGTAGCACCCACCGCAGACAGGCCAGCGCTTCGAACCGTTCAAGCTCTTCCTGTGTGATGCTATTTTTCGCTAAATATGCGGAACGGAACATCTCGGCGTGCCGATCGGATATATGTATTTGCAACAAGGTAAACGACCATGCGAAATCATATCTTGCATCCCCTAATTGCCCATTCGTCCAATCGATGACGGTGTATCGGTCATTGTTCTCTAGAATGTTGCCTAAGTGGAAATCGCCGTGAATAATCTGGTCCTGTTGAATTGTGGTCACTTCGGTAACATGCGTTAACGCTTGCGAAACATCGGGATGCTCCCTCACGCCCGGGAAAAAGTAGCCGATGAAATCAAACTTCGGAAGGTGGAAATCACCCATTTCCTTCGCATCGGTCTTATGGATGTCACGCAGCATGCGAGCAAATTGGGTCATTTTCTTCTTATTTACGCTTGTTATTGGAGATCCGTCGAACGTTGTTAACAGCACCGGATCGCCATTCGGATTGATCCCCCAGCCGAGCGGCTTCGAGACGGACAATCCACGCTCAGAGAGGACATGCAGCAAATGATATTGGGACCTGATATCCGGTTTGGAGTGCTTGCTCCATACTTTCAAGACGAAGCTCTGTTCAGCGATGGTAATCCTTACGACTTCGGCTTCGAATCCCTGATCCAAGGGATACACAGTTAAGGAATGGGCTTGCTCTAACAGCTCGTCCAGCTTTTTGTTCTTGTCCTGCCAATTTACGCTGCGGATTAGATCCAACATCCAATTACACCCTTTCGAATCGTTCATTCGTTCTCTACTAGAAAAAACAAGAAAATCTACCGATATTTAAAATATATCATATATCTTAAGGAGTGAAATGATTTTGCAGCCACGATTCCTATCGTGGAAATTAGCAGGATAGAGCGCCGAAATAACGCCAATAAGAGACCTATGATGGATTTTTGCATTAACTCTCGGGCTCGGGTTCGATATAGAGTAAGATTTGGTCTTCTATCCTGTATGAACTCCAACATAGAGCCGGAATGAGGACGTAAAAGAGCATCTACAATGCATGAACTCCAATGTAGATGCTCCTGACGATTCAAACCACTTGCGAGGACTCCTTATGCTTTCATGAAAAGACCGTCGGGGAAGATCACCCTGACGGTCTTTTAGGTTTAGCGCGCATACGTTACTTATTTAAAATCATATACAACATCTTCGCAATCTCAGCTCGCGTCACTGAGCCGCGCGGATCAAAACGGTTATCGTCTTTCCCGTTAATGATACCCGCTGCTTGCAGCTTACTAACCGCATCCTTAGCCCAGCCAGAAATGCTGTTCATGTCGGTGAATGCCGCTCCGGACGTGGTCTCAATCATTGGCTTCTTCATGTACTGTGCCATTTTGACAAGTACGAGAGCCGCTTCTTCCCGTGTAATCTGATCTTTCGGACGGAACTTGCCGTCGTTACCTTGCACAAGACCAAGCTCGGCCGCTTTGCTGACATAGCCTGCATAATAAGCATCTGCTGCTACGTCCGCAAACGCCGGATTGTTCTCGGCCGTCTGGATTTCCAGTGCACGAATGACTAGCGTCGTAAAGTCTGCTCGCGACACCTTCAGATTCGGTCTGAAATGGTTATCGTCCATACCTGTAATGATGTTCTTCGCAGCCAGCTTGAGAATATACTCGTCTGCCCATCCGCCTGTTAAGTCTGCGAACTGCTTGTGCAGCTCGAGCGCCGCGAATTGCGCCAGTTGATCCGTCGTAAAGCTAATTGTGCTGCCATCGAATCTGCTCTGGATTAGCTCTGCTTGGCCGCCAACGAGACGGTACATATTCGCATAATCTTTCTGCAACTGCTTCATTTGCTCTGCTGTTAGCGTTCGCTTCACGGTAATCGGACCGCTGAACTGTGGAACCACTGTCTCCGTTTTCCCTTTGACCGTTACGAGCTTGAGTGTGAATACCACACCTGTCGACTTCAGCTCACCGTTCGAACGGAGCGCATCCTTGACGGCCGTCTGAATCGTAGAGTTCATCGTCGGATCGATCTGAAGCACGATGCGATCCGCATCTGCTATGCCATTTGGCAGGGAAGCTGCCGGAATCGTCACGGTAAATCCAGAAGCTACAATTTCAAGGCTGAGCTTGCGATCCTTCGCTTTCTGTACACCAGCTGCATCCAACGTGAGCTGGGCCGCTTGTTCCGAAGCTGTTCCCTCGAGCTTGATCGCAACTTTGCCGTTCTCTGCTTCGTTTACCGCTTTTTCAAGTGCAGCACGATCTGCCGTATAAGCGCCGTCCGCACCCGGTTTGATATTCACAACCCCTTTATCCGAAGAAGGCTCCGGCTTTGGCTGTGGTTTTGGATCAGGCTTTGGTTCTGGTTCTGGCTTCGGATCAGCCACTTTACCCGTATAGAAGCCCCAAATATCCGATAGCACTTGTCCGCTGTTGCCATCTTCTACCTTCGTGTACCATTGGTAGTAGCTATTGCCTTGGAGGCTATTCCAAGTATAAGCCGCCTGCTGGCCGCTCTGCACGTTGTTCACTTTCCCAATCGGTAGATCGCTATAAACCTTCACGCCAATGTAGTCGGTTGCGACGCGTTTGGTTGCCGGCTGCAAGTCCAGATCCAGCGAGAACTCGTCTTTGCCTGGATAGAACTCAGGATCATAATAGTTGTAATCATCCAAATATGGCGAATACGTCTTGATGTGAAGCTTGTTGTTCTTCATATCGAACTGCATCAAACGGATATAACCGAGACCGCCTTCCGGCGCACCTTGATAGTCCGCTAACATCTGATAGACTTTACGCTTTACGCCGTTGTCGTCCAGCTCATCAATCTTCAGCTGTGCATCGTGATAATGTCCGGACAACGCCGCGATAACATTCTTGTTCGGCTTGATGACTTTCTCGAAAATCTTATCGGCGATTGGAGCACGGTTATTGGATACCAGCATGTATTCATGCAAGCACAAGATCGCCTTACGCTCCGGATATTTCGCCACGACTTCATTCATCCAGTCGATTTCCTTGTCTCCAAGGCCCCAGCCCATGTAGACGATAATAAAATCGTTGCCGCCGGCCGAGACAAGATCATAGTGTCCGCGATTGTTCTGATAGGATTCGCCGTACGTCGGCATATCCTTGAATCGGTTTTCACCAAAATACTGCCAATACTTCGTATAATCGTTGTCTTGGTGACCCACGTCATGGTTACCTGCAAGAACGCCATAAGGAATCTTCGCATCTTCCAGCACCTTCATATCCAGATCGGCTTCCTGCCATTGATACTCTTGATAGGATTTATCGACGATGTCCCCCGTATGGATGACATACTTGATCTTGTTGCTTTCTTTATTATCCTTTACCCAATTGACGATTTTCTGATAAATCTTTGGATAACTTTGCGAATAGTACTGTGTATCCGACATCCATACGAAGGAGAAATCGTACGGATCTTGGGCCTTATCGGACTTCTGTTCATCCTTCAACTCCGCGATCTCGTCCTGTACGATGATCTGGATCATCTGTCCCATCGCATAGTCTTCGACCTGCACCGTGGACTTCAATTCGAAATCCTCTGCGCCTGCTATACGGGTAACGAGCTGAACCCATTTCTCCTTCTTCTCGTTCCAAGCATACAAGCTAACTTTACGTCCTTCGATCGATTTGCCCTTCCAGACAATATCGACACGGTCTGTCTTCTGAACCGCCGGGTCAAGTTGAATTTCATAACGTTGGTACGGGAATTTCTCTACTGCATCATTGACTAAGTAGTCGCCGTCTTCCGCGCTGATCTTGCGATATTCCTCAACCGATAGCGCCTCCTCGCCTTTCGGAATCATCGATTTCGGCGGCTCGGTATCGGATGAATTCTTGAAGCCCTTGAACCCTTCCGCACGATTACCGTCATATTGGAAGCCTCTGTAGAATGTCACGTTCATCGGATCATTCGTCGGATCCTGTACCTTCACCTTCAGACCCACGCTGCCGCCCAATTCCGATTGTCCTTGCGTTGGCGCGATCAATTCCGGCTTCAGTGGATTCTCCTCCGGCGTCGTGAACGCTACCGTTCTCTCTGCTTGATTGCCAACCTTATCGGATGCCGTAATCGTCAGCGTGTGATTGCCTGCCTTCATACTGCCGGAAGATAATGCATATGGAAGCTTAATATCTTGGTTATCCAGCTTAACGATCACTTTGTCAACGCCGGCAAGCTGGTCTTTGATCTCCGCATCCAGCTTGAAGCTGCCGCGGTACTGCTTGCCTTCTTCAATATTCGGTTTGATCGAAGGTGGCGTATTGTCAACCGTGACATTCGCCGTCACTACAACATTCTTGCTGTCGGTCACCTTCACCTGATGCGCGCCGTCAGCTGCTGTGGTCGTATCCCATGCATATGCGTGCGACTGGAAGTACTTCGCATCCAGATTGAAACTGAAGCCGATCCCTTCCTTTTTGCCTGGGCTGTCGCCGATCTTGATTTCGTTGTCCTTCGCATAGAGCGGATCCCAAATCTCAGTGCCGTCCGCCAGCATCAGGCGTACGTTGCGCACTTCGAAATCGTCCTTATTCTCTTCCTTGCGGTCATCGAATGGACTCGTCTTCGACCCTGCACGGATATAGATCACGTTATCCGCGCCGATGTGAAGGCGGCTTGCATCGATCTTATACGTCAATGTCGTATACGTCGGAATCGGATCCATGAACGTATAGAGGATCGTCTTATCCTTCTCGCTCTCCGGCCCCATCGTTACGGCGTTCTTGAAGTAATAATCGACACCCTTCGCTTCGAAGACGAAGTACGCATCATGCTCTAACGCATCGAACGTATTTTGTGTGATCGCTTGACCGTCCACGCTTAACTTCAATGTATTCGCGGAAGCAGTCTCCGACGTCCCTTTCAACGTCTTCGTACCGTTCACAATATCCCCGTTCTTAACGTTGAGGCGAAGCGGATCGTGGCCAGGTTTGCCAGTGATGTCCACCTTCACCTTCGTCGTCTCGACCTCATTCGTACCGTCAGACACCATGAAGTAATATTCAATGTACTTGCTGCCGATCAACGTGGCTGCCGGCATCAGATAATGATACAGCGAATCGCTGAAATTCTGCGTCAGTGCGTAACCGGTATACTCCGATTCTTTGTCCGTACGGATAAAGACTTTCACCGTCGCCACTTGCGTCTCATCATCTGCAAATGCCTTCAGTTCAAGGTTCTGCGACTGATCAATCGACAAAATGCCAGAACGGTCTTCTGCTTTCGGCGGAGCCACGTCCTGCACGACATGGACCGGCACGGAAGGTACAAGCGCTGAGTCAATCGCACCAGGAACAGGCGTCACGATACCGGAGCTTGCTTTGATCATCGTGATGCTGCCATCCATTGGATATTTGAAGAGAATTGCTTTGTCTTCCTTGGTCTCGTCGCTCACACCGCCCTCATACACGGTGGTTGCGTCATAATTGGCATAAGAGATTTCTTTGCCAGCATTCGTCTTAATCACGATCCCGCGACGACCGGAATTCGCCATACCATCGCTCTTGATCACGAACAAGTTCGTGTCCTCAATCAAGTTCGTCTTATAGAAGCTGTTGAAATCCGCGGCCGTATAGCTATTGTTCACGCCGTTCTTAATCCAGAACACGACGGACTGCTTGGACGGAATCATGAAATCCTCTTTGGTCGCCGGCCATTTCAAATCCGCTTCCGGCCCATCATCAGGGTAGCGATAGTTGACCTTGTAGTTCTTGAAATTGATCGGTGCATCCGTGTTGTTGTACACTTCGATCATTTCGAAGGCGTCCGATGACGTGTTCGGCACGTTTGTCGTGTTCGGCACGATCTTCGTCACGAGCAAGATAGGTACCTTCGCCGCGTTGAATGATGGAATATTCACACTTACCGTATAGCTCTTCTCAACGTCTTTTACACGAATGACGTAATCGAGCGTCGGTTCAACGAACGCACTCGCTGGAATCGTGACGCTATAATCATTGCCATCCGTTTGCAGCTGCTTCATCGTCAGAACGGTGTATTTCGCCTGCGAAGGCGACTTGTACAGCAATTCAACCTTATCGATCTTGACTTTATCCGGATTGTTCAGCTTTGCGGTAATGAGCAGATCCTTCGGATCGACTTGCTTCGCCGGCATGTGCTCGATTTGAAGCTTATTGTCTTGTACCGGTGGTTTCGAATCAATTGCAACCACGTATGTACTCGATTTCTCAGACGGCATATTCCCATCAGCAGCTTCGATGTAGTATTGCAGTAGTCTGCCCCCGACCAGTGCTTGGCTCGGAATGGAAGCTGTATAGCTGCTACCATCTAATGAATTCATAGGGATTGGGGAATAGTTAGCTTGTGTATCCGTTTTGTAGTAGACAGAAGCTGTTACTGTATTCAAGTTCCCCGTAATCGTAACGTTAATTGGCACATCTTGATAAACGGATACGGATACCGCAGCCGAATGTTGGAACTTCAGATTCGTATCCGCAGGCGGTGTAACGTAATCAGAAGGATAATCCGGTACTTGAATCGCTTCGACTGTCCCTGGTGAAGCCGGCTGCGATTCCGGCGCGCCTACCATGGCCATATTCTTGCTTGCATCCGTAGGATAGCTGTAGTGGATGCCATAATTAGGATTAGACTTGCTGACCGTGTATGAAGCCTTAATAATCTCCACGTTGCTCATTGATTTAATAGCTACACTGCGTGTTCCCGTATTCGCCATCCCTCCGCCGCCGTTGATACGGAACAAATTCGTTCCTTCAACTAAGTTGGAGACGTAGCCATTTGCCGTGTAGTTTGCGTTAAAATTATTCACAGGCTCATTATTGTTACTTCCATTCAGAACCCACAGGACAATCGACTCCCGTGAATGAATGATGACAGGTTCATCTTTCTTGTTTAATAGCCAATCGACATCAGAGCCATTATTATAAACAATCTTATAATCTCTGAAATCAATATCTTGACTTGTGTTGTTGTAAATCTCGATAGACTCATAACCATCGACCGTATCCTTCGGCCCTTTCGGTGTTCCGTCCGGATTCAATTCTGGTATGTTCGAGGTATCCGGCACAAGCTCTGTAATTAATAGCTTCGGTACTTTGGTATAATCGAATCCAGCTGCGGCTTGTACCAATGCGGGCTGCAGCACGCCGAGCAGCATACTCCCGAGCAGTGCCAGAGACAACCATTTTCTGCGTCTTAGCATGTGATTATTTCTCTCTCCTTTTAATCTATTCCAAATGATGGATGTATCGCACCTGTAGTCTAACCCTCCATTGTAAAATCTAGGTCATCCCCATATGGAGTATATGTAAAGGAAAGTGAAATACAAAAAAAGGAAGTCGAAAGTCATGATAGACTTTCAACTTCCCTACTATTTATCCGATCAGCTCAACACGGCAGCTCAATCCACTGATAAGGGCGCTGCGCCGCGATGCGGCCGTATTCAATCCATGTCACAATCGCAATCGTCTCAACCGAAGGAACTGTCGCACGTCCTGTCTCGAAGAAAGCCACTAAATCACGGATGAACAATTGGAAGAAATCCGACTTTGGCCGCAGCACGCTGCAATCCCCCGAATCATAATTCACCGCCATCGTAAAAGGACACCCGGGTCCCGGATGCTGAATCGTCGCCTGCCGACCATCAGAGAATTCGATCATCAAGGCTGGTACGGCCTCTGTTCCGATGAACATCAAGCGCTTCGCATCCGTTCCCATGAGAGATGCGATCGGCTCCAGCTGATGGATCGAATAGTTGTCGAAGGTCCCGGGCCCCCAGCTGGAGACAACTCGGATTCCCTGACGTTCCGCTTCGACATACTCCGTTGCGAACCGAAGCGCCGATGAGGAATAGAGCGGCGTGTCATGCTGCGTAGCACGTTCGAACAATCGGAGTGCCGTCGCCCGATCCGGGGCAAACGTCTTATCGATATACGTCGGCTTCCCGGAGGCCAACGGCAGCTGGGCGAGCGCTTCGTGCTGCTCCGGGTGATCGGGAGACAACACGATCAGATAATCGCTATGCTCCACGACCTCTGCAATCGTCGGCAGCAACGTCACACCATGGCGCTCACACCACGCTGCATTGCTGAGACCGCCCTCGGCATTCTTCATGCCGTAGGCGTAAGCGACCTCCATGCTTCCACCTGAGGCGCTCCGAATCCATTCCGGGTAGTTATTCGCATGCCACTCATCCAGATAATAATCGATGAATCCGATCTTCTTCATTGGACGACTCCTTGCTTCACGAAGGAGATTTCCTCCCCTTGGTCGGAGGATTGATAGATCGCCTCAATAATCTTGGAGGATTGGATCACATAGTCAATGTGCGCCGGCAATTTCTCACCCGACTTAACGCACGCCAGGAAGCTATCAATTTCGTTCTGGAACATATCGCTCTTCGTGAACTTCGGCGTGCTCTCGATTAAAGCGCCATGCTTCGCGCTGTAGATCGTGAAGTCTGAACCGTACTGCAGCCGGATGCCTGCTTTGTCGCCGAGGAAATCGATATACATCTCATCGACGCCGATATTTTGTGCCCATGCGCCATTCATCGTAATCGAAGGCCCTTCCGTGCGAATCATCGCCGTGACGAAATCATCGACATCATAGGTTCCTGAGAAATTCGGAGGTCCTGCCCACATATTGAGGTACGCGTAATTCTGCATGTCTTTGCCGAGCTTGGAATATGCCTGCCCCGTCACTGTCTTTGGCTGCGGATCGCCTGCACAATACATGACGATATCAAGGAAATGTACGCCCCAATCGATCAACGCTCCGCCGCCAGCAACGGCTTTGGTGGTGAAGTCTCCGCCGAGCCCAGGGATCGAACGGTGCGCACGGAAACTAGCGTACACATGATACAGCTCACCTAATTCTCCATCGTCGATCATGTTCTTGATCAGATTGACGCCTTTATTGAACCGATTCACGACGCCGATGTTCAGCGTCTTCCCTGTCTCATGCTGCACCTTCTGCATTTCTAGCGCTTCCGCATATGTTCTCGCAGCCGGCTTCTCGCAGAGGACATGCTTCCCTGCACGCAAGCAGTCGATCGCAATGGATGCATGGACATGGTTTGGCGTACAGATCGAGACCGCCTCGACCTCCGGATCTTCCAGAATGATATGGTAATCTTCGATCGCCTCGCCGCAGCCATGCTTCTCGACCGCCTTCTCTGCCATTTCTTTGCGGATATCGCAGAAATATTTGATCTCCGCGTCCGGATTCGCCAGATACGCAGGAATATGCGCGCTATTCGCGATCGTTCCACAGCCGATAATTGCTACAATGGTCTTGCTCATTGAATCGTCCCTCCAATTATTTGAACCCAGTGAAAGCCGAACCGGATTGCATGAAATATTTTTGTCCGAAAAAGTACAATAGAATCATAGGAATCGCCATAATCGTCGACGCCGCCATGAGCTGCTCCCACTGTGCGCCGTGATCCTGCTGGAAGCCCTGCAAGCCGACCGTGATCGTCCATTTCGCCGCATCATTCAGGTAAATGAGTGGTCCCATGAAATCGGTATACGATCCGACGAAGGTGAACAGCGCTACTGTGGCCAGTGCAGGCTTTAAGGTCGGCAGGATGATCTGCCTGTAGATGCGAAACTCGGATGCTCCATCAATTTTGGCCGCCTCCGACAACTCTTTCGGAACGCCTAATAGGAACTGCCGCAGCAGGAAAATATAGAACGGTGCCCCGAAGAAAGCCCCAATCGTGAGCGGCAGAATCGTATTGACCCAGCCCAGCTTCGTAAAAATAATATACTGTGGAATCAATTGCACCTGAGATGGTAGAATCATCGTCGCGAGGACGATCGCAAAAATAATTTTGCTCCCCACCCATGGAATGCGTGAGATCGAATACGCAACGAGTGGTGCGGCGAACAATTGCCCCACGATGCAGATCACGCAGATGACGAGCGTATTCAACATATAGCGTGGGAACGGCACCGTCTCTAAGGCCGCTCGGTAATTCTCAAAGTGGAACGCCTCAGGCAAAATGCGCGGAGGCATAGCAAAGATTTCATTCGACGTCTTCAGCGAAGTGAATACGAGCCATACGAAAGGAAACAGAAAGAAAATGGAGAACAAGATCAGCACCATATGCGGCAGGATTTTAGTTCGCACCAGCTTAGCTGTCATCCGCTATTCACCTCCATAGTAGACCCATCGCCTGGACGTTTTCAGAAGCACGAGGGTAATGGCCATCACGATGATAAATAGAATCCAAGCCAGTGCGGAAGCGTAACCCATCTTCAGATTCATGAACGCTTCTTGGTATAGATTGACCGCATAGAACAGCAGCGATTGATCAGGCCCGCCGATCGAACCGCTCACCGACTTGCCCCCGGCAAGAATATAAGACTCCGTAAAAATCTGAAATGCCCCAATAAGACCCATGATGAGCTGAAATAAGATGATTGGCGATAGCGCCGGGATCGTAATCCTCCAGAAGCGATGCCACCCGTTCGCACCGTCCACCTGAGCGGCTTCGTAATATTGCTGCGGCACGCCCTGAAGTGCTGCGAGGAATATCAACGCTCCCGCTCCGGAACCCCATAACCCCATGAGAACCAAGGAAGGCTTGGTGTATCGCGGGTCCATCAGCCATGCCGGATCGGGAAGGCCTACCGCCCGAAGGAACATATTGATCAGGCCAAAATCCGGGTTCAGCATCCATGTCCAGAGCAGCGCACTTGCCACGACGGGAATAACGGCGGGAAGATAGAAAATCGTACGGTAATAATTAATGCCCTTCACCTTGAAGTTCAGCATAAGCGCAATGATTAAGGAGCTGGCGAGCGAGATCGGCACCGAGATGAAAGCCATAAACAAGGTGTTATTGATCGATTTGTAGAACCTTTCATCGGTCATAATTTGCTTGTAATTATCCAGCCCTACCCACTGCGGCGGATTGAACAAATCGTATGTCGTCAAGCTGAAGTACAGGGAGCTGAAGAAGGGATACACCGTAAAGACCAGAAATCCGATAATCCACGGGGAAGCAAAGAGGAGTCCCAGCCAGAAGTAGCGCCATTCCCTTCTCGTCCAACCCTTTCGCTTCGCAGACAGCTTCATGGATGCGGAGTCACTCATCGACTTGTACTCCTTTCTTAGGTCTCGGATCTAATCCAGCACTCCGACCAACATGGATCGGCTGAATTAGATCCGCCTGGTTTACAAGCTCCTATTTGACCAAAGGCTGTATCTTATCCTTCACCTTCTTGAGCCCTTCATCGATACCGATCTTTCCTCTCAGGATTGCGTTATATTGGTCCGTGAACTCCGTCATATATTCATTCGCGAATGCTGTGGCCGGGAACGAGTGCAGGTTCGGGCTTTGCGAATAGGCTAGGAATTCTTTGAACCCTGGGACATTCGCATAGATCGGATCATCCAATAACGATGCTCTCGTTGGCAGGTTCCCAAGCGCTGCAGTGAATTCCCCCATCTGCTCCGGCTCGGTCAGCCACTTCAGGAATTTCCAAGATGCATCGGGGTTCTTCACGCCTTTCGGAATGTAGAATACGCTTGTCGTGACGTTGCCTGGATTCTTGAGATTCGGATTGTTGTCATCATACGGAATCGGAGCAATGCCATAGTTCAAGTTCGGGGCGAATTGCTTGATAAAGGTCGGCAGCCATTCCCCGTCGATCGTCATCGCATATTTGCCCGTGAAGAACGGGTTCTGAGCGGACATATACTGTCCAAGCCCGGATGCGAAGCGATCCAGCTCCTCCGATCCGAATTGATCCCATATGCCTTTGGCCAGCTGGATTGCGGATTTCACACCTGCATTGTCAGGCGTCACTTGCTTCGCATCAGCATCATAATAAGAACCCCCGAATGCATTCGTGAAGGTAAATGCATCTACCCCAGGCCACAATCCAAGCTGTTGCAACCGTCCTCCGTCCTGCTTGACGCTGAGCTTCGTGATATACTCCTTCAACTGGCTGATCGTCTGTGGCGGACCATCGAATCCTGCTTTTGCCAAAATATCTTTGTTGTAGAACAACATCGTGGTGTGCATCGCAATCGGCAGTGCGTACGTCTTGCCATTCCCTTGTGACGTGCTGAGTGCGGCTGTAATATAATCGCTGAGATCGACACCGTCCTTCTTGATGTAATCGTCGAGCGGCATCATCGCCCCGCGCTCGCCCCAAGGCACAACATCCTGCCCGAAATTCGAAGCAATGTCCGGCGGATTGCCTCCCGTAATCGCGGTGAGCTGCTTCTGATAGTCACTCTGTGACAGCCCCTTGACCTTGATGTCCGGATTCGCCGCATTCCACTTCGCAATGATCTTCTCGAGCGCCGCCGCTTCCGGCCCCGTCCAGCCGTACCAGAAGCTGAGTTCTACAGCGCCTTTGGTTGATTCACCACCCTTGGAACCGTCTGTCTGATTGTTAGCATTCTGAGTTTCTTTTCCCGTACAGCCTGATGCAACCGAAATCATAAGAACAAGAACTAGACCCCACAGCCATGGTTTTCTTTGCATGCCCGTTCCTCCTTTGATTCTTGCTAATTTCGTGCAAAACCGTAGAAACCTCACCCCATCATTTGGTTGATAGCAACGACCTGACTCGTATCCGCTACAAGCTATCAATATCCCACATGTTATCATGTAAGCGTTTTAGTTCATTTCACTATCGTCTTCAAAAATAGGATTATCGTATGATCTCACGATTTTCGAATCGCCTGCTTGCGAAAGTGATTGGGAGAGATTCCCGTGTACTTTTTGAAGATTCTGCAGAAGTAAGACAGCTCATTAAACCCCGTCGCATAACACACATCCGTGACCGATAAGGTCGGCCGCTGCAACAACGTCATCGCATTTAGAATCCGTAGATCAATCAGATAGCGGTTGAACGTCTTGCCTGTCCACTCTTTGAACAAGCTGCAGAAGGTCGACTTCGACATGTTCGCTATGGTGCAGACATGCTCCAGCTTAATATCTTCATGCACGTTCGTATGAATATAGTCTACGACGCGGGTCATGATGTCCCGATACTTCTCGGATTTCTCGAAGCCTGCTCGGACCACGTCGCCATTCACTTGCCGAATAATGATCGAGAGCATAACCAATAGATTCGATTTCAGCACCATTTGAAAAAAAGGCGTGCGTCTCTCATACTCGCTCAGCATTTCTAGCATCAGATTTCGAATTCTTCCTTCCGTTACGCCGTCTAATGTCATTTGCGATTGCGCGGTACAGTCGTTATGCCAGAAGTGCTCCAAATAGCCGGCATCGAAAAACGCCTGATCCGCCGTCTGATCATCAAACCGTTCATTCACGAAGCCCGGCATAAATTCGCAGCCGATGATCTCCATCTCTCGATCGCTCTCGACATGGATGCTATGTAAAGTAAAAGGGGCTACGACGAATAGATCCCCTTTCCTGATCGTATAGGGTCGGTTGTCCACCGTATGGATGAATTCGCCTTTGGACACATACCAAATCTGAAAGTAATCATGGAAATGGGTCGACAGGTTATGAAGCCTGTCCAATTTGTACATCTTGCAATGCAGATCCTCCAGCATCTCGAGCCTCGAGTTGAAATAAATAACACCAGAGTGCGTCAATTCCTCTATATCTATCGATCTCATAGGCGCGATGAACCCCCTTATCGAAATTTCGAAGTCATTCATTTCTTTCTCTTCCCATAATTATCCTATACAACACTCACAATGTGTACAGTCTATTCCATGTATATGCAGAACATCGTATTCCTACGAAAGGAGCTGAGCTTGCTATGACATCCAAAATCGCTTATTTAGACGGTTTACGAGGATTGGCAGCATGTGTCGTCGTTGTCTCTCACTATTTTCAAGTATTTGCTCCGTCTGTCTTTGAAGGCAGAGCCGAGATTGAGCATTTCGCCTTCGAGCGCTTCGCTGCGATAACACCGATCAATTTGATGTTCAACGGCAACTTCTCGGTCTGCCTATTCTTCGTCTTAAGTGGGTTCGTGCTCAGTTATCGGTATTTTCGTACGAAGGATTCGCTTACCGTCTACTCCTCCGCCTTACGAAGATATTTTCGATTGGCTGTACCTGCCGTGCTCTCCGTTGTACTCGCCTATCTCGTGATCGTCTTCGGATTCGGATACTATGATGACATTCGCGGCATGACCCTATCTTCGATGCCTGATCCCTTTATCGCCAATGCTAACTTTCTCGTCATGATCCAAGAAGCTTTCTATCATACCTTCTTCACGTATGGCATGACGTATAATCCCGTGCTATGGACCATGACCTATGAACTGTTCGGTTCCTTCCTCATCTTCGCATTTCTGCTGCTCGTCGGTAGACTTAAGCTGCGTTTTCTCGTCTATCTGGTTCTCGGCTGGCTGTTCATCGATTCCTATTATCTAGGATTCGTGCTCGGCATGCTGCTGAGTGATCTGGTATACAGCGGTCGGAATTGGTTGGATTTGATTCGTCGTCCTTGGGTGAACTTCTTGCTCCTCATTGCAGGGCTTTACTTGGGCTCCTTCCCGTATCTAGGTGTTGAAGGGACGATCTATGCCCTACTCGTGTGGCAGCCGGGGTCGGGGTTCGCATACTTTCCGTTCTATCATGTCATCGGCTCCTTCCTGATCTTAATCGCTCTACTAAATTCCCCCTGGTTGAAAGAACTCTTCAGCCGCACACTATTCTCTTATCTCGGCAAAATATCCTTTTCGCTCTACCTCGTCCATTTTACGATCCTCTGCTCCTTCGGCAGCTTTCTATTCCTTCAGCTTCAGCCTCTGCTCCCTTATTCCTTTAGCGTAGTCCTTACGGTATTGATCACGACGCCCGTCATCTTCGCTTGCGCCCATCTATTCTATCGATGGGTGGATGCGACCACGCTTGCTGTGCTCGCACGATGGAGTAAGCGCATGTTCGAGCCGATTACGGAACGGAGGAAGGAGCGGATGCGTGCAGGCGTTGAAGAGAGACTTGGTCAGTAAGACATGAAAAAACGCACGGCTCCTCATGAGAGCCGTGCGCTTCGTATTATTGTAACGCGGAGAGATTCTTGGAATAGAAGTCATAGCTGCCTCGCCATGCGAACTTCTCCCCTTGCTTAAGCTCCGGTGTCGTTCCTTTGATCTGCAAGAAATAGGTTTTGCCGTATTCTTGTGTGAAGATGACAGGCATATGGTCAGCGAGGTTCGCTAACGCGCCTAGACCATACTGCCGATCGAGCCTTACGCGCAGCATATGTTTGAATCCGCCCTGATCGGCGGAGCTGAGCAAGTAGCTGTCTACGTTCGGATTCACGGCTTTGGTGCCCGAATCGCTATACATGCCTGCTGGGCTGGAAGCGACCTCCTGCTCGCCTGCGAAGTAGCGAACCGTATCGTTCCATGCACCATTCACTGACTGAAGTCCGTAATACGTGTCGAACGTGATGTCTTCCAGCGCTTCGATCTCGTTATGGACTTGCACATGACCGTTCGAAATTTCATACGTGACGGTTTCCCTCAGCACAGGTCTTCCGGAACCATCTGCTACCTTCGTGTTATAGGCTTGGATCAAATTAACCACTTCGATCTTCGTGTAGACGCTCGCCGTCACGCTGCCGTCCTGGACTTCCACGCCGTCCGCCCACACGCGGAACGATTCCGTCGTGCCCGTATGCGAGCTGGTGCTGCCGCCATCATAATTGTGATTGCCTCCCGTGAAATCCCACGGATTGCCGTTGCCGTTCGCATTCGCTCTCACGACGTAAGGCCCGATCCAGTCCGATACATCCGCCTGGAGAAGTGTAGATGGTCGCGACATATCGGGATTGACGTTCGCTCCCGAATTTTGTGCGATCCGCCATTCCTTGAGCCCCTCCAACTTGTTCGCGCCGAACCGGTCGAATACGATCCACATGTCGCTCTGATCATTGTATTTGTGAGCAATCGTAATTTCAGTGCCGCACTTCACGACATATTGTGCCGCATTAGGCGCCACTGGACCTTCAGGATTCTTCATGCAAGGCCTTGGCTTCGCATACGTCCCTGTCACGAATTGATACATAAGATCATAATTCTGCCGTGCCATCGCGTCCGAGCTCTTGGCGCTGCTGAGTAATGTCGCCTTGCCTTGATCATAGGCCTTAAAAGCGTTACCCATATAGCCATAGTCGATACCGCCGTTCAGTGTATCGATATACCGCTCACGTCGATCGGTGTCGGTGTTGATCTGCTCATCGAACGCCAGCTCAAGCCCCATCTGATACTGCTTCGCTAGACCTGAGGCATCTTCCAAGCGCTGTGTCACCGATGAAGCGTTGTATGCACCCGAATCTAGCAGCGCTGCATCGAAGCCAAGCGCCTCCCCATCGTAATTTCGGTTGCCTTGGAAGCTCGGCATCCAGTAGAAGTTCAGATCCTTCTTATGCGCTTGCTTGCTCGTCGCTTGAATCAGATCCGGTTCCAGTAAATCGGAGGTGCTGATGCTTTTGCCGGTCCAATAGATGCCGTTCAGCTTTAATTTCGAATATTTCTCCTCTTTCCACCGCTGCTTGATCTGCTGAATCCACCAGGTGACCGCCTTTTGCTTGTTCGTGTAAGCTGCTTCCACGCCAATCGCAGCGGAGTTGAAATTCTCCGTCACGCCATCGCCGTCCAAATCGCCGAAATCCGTTAATGTATCGCCCGGATTTGGTATCATCAACACGACATTCTCCTTATGTCCTCGTTCACCGAGCTTCGTACCCGCTTCGGTCACCGCTTCGTTCAACTGCTGCAGATCCCCTTGATCCGCGAACATCTTGTCCAGATACCCTATCCAATCGCTAAGGGTAGCGGTGCCCTTCGTGAAATCCTTCCCGCTCGGCGACTGAACACTATGGAACAGTACCCCGTCGAACAACCAATCCTGCGGTTCGCCTTGTTTATTTATGTAGCTGATATACGGCATCAGGGTATCCTTCGTCCAGCTGCCGGAACCGCTCGGACCGTTCCCGTTATTCAGCAGTACGAGATTGCGCATGCCGCCAGTTGCTTTCCCTGGTTCTTGAAATGCAAGCCGATCCGCAGATACCTGCTTGGCTTTGTTCAATTTGCCGTCCGTCCCCCAGATCTCGATCTCATCCACGAACACAAACACATCGGTCGTAAACGTAACCTTCACATACTGGGCATAAGCCATCGTGGCGTTCGGATGATGCTTGGCTAAACCATCCTTGCTGCCATCCCAGACATAATCTTGGGTGCTCGCAGGAATATCGGCCCATCTGACTTCTCGGCTCGGAATATGTGCCAGGTTGCCCCACTGTATGCCATCATTCGACGCGTACATGGACACCGTATTCGGAAATGCGATACCGACCGATGAATCTTGCAGGAAGTTCGCACTAATTCGTGCGATAGATTTCTTCTCCCCGAGGTCAAATACGACACTTCGCGTTGACTTACGTAGATGTCCTGCCCATGCCGGATCCGTGAAGACCGTCGTACCGTACTTCCCGTCCGTTAATTTATTGCCGGCATCCCCATAGCTCGGCTCCGGCTGCTCCGACCACGTATACCCGGTGCCTGCTGCGAGATTTCGTAATTCCGGCTGGTCTTTGGCAGCCTCGGCCGTCGGCAGCCATAACAGTACCATCAGTAGTGCAACTGCTGCGGCAATCCCTTGTCTCCTGTTTCGTTTCATTCATTTCCCTCCCGATTTGGATGAAATACTAGATTTATGAATGCGGTTTCATGAATGTGATTGGTTATACTTTGCCACACAAGGCATATTTCGTACCATCGGCTGTAAGAACTAAGTAAATATTCTGGATTGTCGTCGAATGTCGTAGATTTATGATGTATTTTAGCGAATGCAAAAAGGACACCTGCGGAAGGTGCCCTACGTTAGACCTAGATGAACGATGATAACGAAAAAAGCCAACCAGAAATATCTGGCTGACCTTATCCTACTTACCGTGATGCTCCGAGTTCGCTGCATTCAGCATGGACGTCCAATTCGGGAAATCCGTCTCCCTAGCAACATGCCGATCGAACAGCTCTTCAGGCAGATTATCGATATCTTCCCGCGTACTTACTTCTTGAAAGTTCCCTTTCGCAAGAAACTCCCCAAAGCTCTCGCAACGGGTATGTTCTTTCATGAAAGCGTCATTGAACAATGCTTCAAGCGACGCCTCCTTCTGCTCTTCTTCTACCGACTTTTGTCCTTGTAATTCTTTCAACAGGTCGTCAAACGACATAGGCTTATGCTTTCTCAGACGATCACTCCTCGATTAAATTTGATCTCACAGAATGCCTTAATTAAAGGTCATCCATGCCGTGCTTCCCAGAACCTCGAAATTTTGCTTGAACCAGAAATTCCGTGATTTATCCAGGGTATAGACGTACATTCTTTTGCTTGGATACTTCGCTTTGAGCCAGTTCATGAAGGAAGCCGCGTACCCTTTGTTTTCAAATTCTTTGAGCACATCCAAGGCTTCGATGAAGATAAAGTCCTTCTTGCTCTTGATATCAATATAGAAGTCCTTCTCCAAATACCGCTCATCGGCGCTAAAATAATCTTGTTCGGCTTTCTGAATAAGCTGTTTCCCGTTATCGTATTCCCACACGACCCCGTACCCAACCATCGTATCTTCCGCCTCAATGATATAAATCTCTTCCGGTAATTCAGATAGCTCCTTCGTGCTCAATTCCCCTGCATGATAAGCAGATGTGATTTCACTTAGATATCTCTGCATTTCATGATCAAATGGCTTTGCAATAATCGTTGGCATTCCTGTTCTCCTTATTATTATATCCAGTATCCACCATCTTCAAATGAAAAAGAAGCAGGGCTCTCATACGTTCCCTACTTCTCCAATTGAATGTGTACGGGTTATTGTCCTTCGTTATTCTACCACAAATTCGGCAGATCGTAACCGTATTTTCCTTTACCATTTTCGAAATGTTATCAAATAGGCAAATGAACATCCACGGTCGTACCTTGGCCGACCTGACTTTTTATTTCGATGCTCCCTTGATGAAGCGTCACGATTTTCTTCGCGATGGCAAGCCCTAGGCCATTCCCTCCGATGCTGCGGTTCCGCGATCGATCCGTTTTGTAGAACCGCTCGAACACATATTCGAGCTTCTCCGGCGCGATTCCAACTCCTGTATCGGTTATGGAGAAGAAGACTTCTTTCTCCGCGCGGGTCATGCGTATTTCGATACACCCGCCCTCATGGGTAAACTTGATGCTGTTGCTGAGTAAATTCATCCATACTTGGTTAAGCTGGTCCGGATCTGCCGTGATGTTGACTGCGTCCGCAAGTTCTAACTCGACGCGAATGTTCTTCGCCAACCATTGCGGCTCGCAAGTCACGACAATTTGCCTGATTTGCTCGTCGATGTAATACGTCGTCGCCTCGAATGGATGATGCTCCGAATCTAAGGAGGCGAGCTTCAACAAATTATCGCTAAGCCTAGATAGTCGCCCGCTCTCCGCGATAATAATATCGAGGTAGTAGCTTCGATCGCCTTCTGCGACCAAATGACTATGCTTCATCGCCATTGCAAAACCTGAAATCGACGTGAGCGGGGTTTGAATTTCATGCGAGACGTTCGATACGAAATCCTGCCTCATCTGCTCCAATTGCTTCAGCTCGCTCGCCATCTCATTGAAGCTCTGCGTTAGCGCTCCCATCTCGTCCGCTCGATTCGTCTTGATTACCACGTCGAAGTCGCCCTTCGCAAGTCTTCTGGTCGCTTGCGTCAAGGCCTGGATCGGTTTCACCAAATACCTGGCCGCAATGAAGATGCATAGGCTTCCAATCAACAGGCCGAGCAGCAATACGATCATCATCATCCGATTGATGAGGTTTTCGTTCTGCGAGGAGAACTGCATAAACATCGCATGACGCTCCCCTGCGAATGAAAAAGGAAGACCGATAAACGTTTGATCTGCCTCACCGGGAGAACGATAATCGTGTCCCTGGAGCACCTGCCGGACCGCTTCCGGTGCGATTTCAACGCTACTCGTATCGTCCAAGCCATAGAACGTTACGTTACCGGAAGCGTCAACCAGATGAATCGGATAAGCGGATATCTTCACCATGTGCTGCATGAACGCCTCCTGATCATCGGGTTTTGTTTGTTCATAGAGACGTATCATCTCCTCTCCGACGGCAATCATATCGTTCTGACCTGTATGGTCTATCTCTTTCTGGAAGAGAAAGATCCCTATCAAGAAAGAGGATAGCAAGCTGAAGATAATGACCGCAAGAAACGTGCAAATGATGCGGACGTATAAGGTTTTGATCATGATATCACTAGCCGGTATCCCAGACTGCGGGCCGTTTCAATTTGGAAATGCTTCGAATCGCCGGCAAACCTCTCCCTTAGCCGTTTAATGTGAACATCGACGGTTCGATCAACGCCATCATAATTTTTGCCCCAGATATGCAAGATCAACTGGTCCCGGGTAAAGATCTGCCCTGGATGACTAGCCAGTTTGAACAGGAGCTCGAACTCCTTTAAAGGCAGATTGAGCGTCTCATCCCCCCGAATCACTTGATAGTTACGACGATTCAGCACAATGCCGCCTAGCTGTATCGTCTGTGAAGCGACAATCATATAACGTTTCAGCAATGCTTTGACTCGCATCACAAGCTCCACCGGATTGAACGGCTTCGTTAAGTAATCGTCCGTTCCAAGTTGGAATCCTTTTACCTTATGCCCCGCTTCTCCCTTGGCCGTGACCATCAAGATCGGAATATTTGGATCGATTCGCCTGATCTCCGTGCACAATTCCCAACCGTCGATGTGGGGCATCATAATGTCCAGGATCACCAGGTCGATTTGCGAATTTTCCACGATCGCCAGCGCTTCCGCGCCATCCTTTGCCTCCAATAGCTCGAATCCTTCATTCCGTAAAAATAACGTGATTAGCTCGCGAATATGCGTATCGTCATCCGCGATAAGGATTTTAGCCATGCGCATGTACGCCTCCAGTCTCTGTCGAAATTCCCCCCGAATGGGTGGATTGTTGCTTCAACCGAACTGCCATCCCAGCAGATTCCAGTGATAGAAGAACAGACTCATCACGACCGCCGAGATCGCCACGAGGGTGTAATGCACGCGCTTCAGCACCGTCCAATAGTTGTTTTTCCATGCCATGACGCTATAAGCCACGATGGCTGCTGTCAATCCGACAAGGATTATCGGCATGAATAAATAGAGATGTAACGATACCGGAATGCGGCTAAGTCGATCCAGCAAATCCATGTTCAACACCACGACGAACGTCGCGATACAGGTCGCTAACGCCCATGCCGCGGTAATCGCCGACAACCGGATTGCCCACTTCTGCGCTGTCGGCATCGCCTTCATTTCACGTCTGCGATAAGCGAACCCCGTCAATGATGTGATGAACAGCACGGCCGAGATGCCCAGCAAGGTAAACCAGAAGGTGGTTTGATCGGTCAGCGGCGTGGGCTCGAGCGGCATATCAGGAAGAATATCCAGCAGCAGATGTGTAACCTTCCCCGACGCATCCGTGCGGAATCCGATCTGATGCGAGCCTCCGACTTCTTGAAATAAATTCGGTCCGATCGGAGCGAAAACTTGCTGTTCGGCCCCGCTCCCTATGGATAGTCGGTTACCCTCAGCTGTAACGTTGATCTGGGACAAGAAGCTGAAAAACTTATCGATGTCCGTGTGGTTACGGCGCGTGAATTGATAGGAACCGGCGTATTTCTGCACGGTGTTCTCAAGCTCGGCGGATACGGGTGGCGACTCTATGGCTTGCGCCGGGAAGTAACGATTGAAGAAGGCTTGCAATAATCCTGCCGCTGCTGCTCCTCCATCCCCGCCGCTATGGGATACAAAAATGCCAATTTTCTGATCGGGTACAAGATACAGCTCCGTCGTGAATAGCGTGTCTGCTCCTCCGTGGGAAAGGATGCGCAGCCCATTCTTCCTTTGCTCAATAAAGCCCAGGTCCATCGCCGGTAGACGCTCGTCAAATTGAAAAGCCGGCGAATGCATGAATCTGGCGGTTTCCGCCTTGAGAATTCGCCCATCTCCATACTGTCCATCCTGAAGATGTGCGATCATAAAATGGGCCATATCAATCGCTGACACGGCACCAGACCCCGCAGGGCGAAAGCCTCCCTCGAAGGTAGGCGGTTGGGCCACGAATGTACCGTTTTCCCTGGCATAGCCTAACACCGCATAAGGCTCTAATGACGCCGGAACAGGCTCCTGAACCGTAGCATATTTCATATCGAGCGGATCGAAGATGTTGTTCTGGATATAGTCATTGTAGGAGAGGCCGCTAACCTCCTCGACGATGAGCCCCGCGAGCGCGGTGCCATAGTTGGAATAAGACATCATTTCGCCCGGTGGCCGAACCAGTGCCGGCATATGCTTGGCGAGTGTGTCTGAGATCGACACCGGCAGCTTCTTTGGATCCGTGGTGATTTGATAGCCGATCCCCCCCTCCTCAAATCCCGCAGTATGGGTCATCAGATGACGCATCGTAACGGGCTGCGGATAGGTTTTTGGTATTTTTACGGTTTTTAAATAGCTATTGACGTCGGCGTCGAGATCAATCTTACCCTGCTCAACCAATTGCATAACGGCCGTCCACGTAAACAGCTTCGTTGTCGAAGCAATCCGGAACAGGCTGGTCTCGGGGTCGACTAACGCACCTTTTTCGATGTTGGAATGGCCGTACCCTTTACCGAACAAAATTTTCCCATCCTTGACGATCGAGATGACCGCGCCTGGTATTTTGAAATTATCCATTTGCACTTTCATGATACCATCCATGAATGCCGTTAGCCCAGCTGCATCGTTCAGATCCGCCGCCGCTCCCTCCGCTCTAGCGGATTGCATCCAACTCGCCCCAATCGTAACGACCAGTAACGCCAGTAAAACCAATTTGCACGATATGTTCCTTATAGACGATGACATGATAAGTCCCCACCATTCAGCATATTTGTGATCTCTCGACTTCTCGGGAGAGCATATCACACGCGTGTGAACGGAGAATGAACCTCGGCTGTTATTTATTTCAATGTCACAATGTAAGAAGTTGAGATTGTTACATAGATAGAGTACATGCTAGAGACAGAAGAGATGGGAGAAATGAAACATGAGGAGCAAATCGTTAACATGATTAAAAAAGACATTTATCTCATGTATCTGTCTTATTTCGAAACTATTTAATAATCGTCCAATCACTCTCCTCTTGTCCAACATACTTTGAGAATATCAAACGAGAGGAGATGATTTTTTGGTACGTATTCTCGATAAAGCTGCCGTCCAACCGCGTCGTAAATTCAACTTAGCAACGTCATTTACGATCAGACGTTCACCGGCTAGATCTCGCCTAGCAACCATTCGATTAAGAATACCCGCTGTGAATGCTCAACCTAATCGAGTTGAACTAGTAGCAACCGTTGGTGTACGGGGGGTTACCGGTATTGCACAAATCCTCTTTAAAATCTTCCGTGACGGCGTAGAGATCTTCAATACACTACAAGGTATTGAATCAGCTGCTTCGGAACAAAACTATGCTGTCACATTTCAGGCGATCGATCGAAATGTAAGATCAGGTAATCATGTCTACACCGTAACCGCACAAAACCAGACCGCAAATACCAGAGCTGATGTTGTTGGTCCGATTTCATTTAGTGGGCTAGCCGTTCAAACTAGAACCTAAATTGGAATTTTCCGCATCTGAATAAGGTACTTTTTTAACCTGATAGTCATCAATACAAAAACCCCCACAAATAGTGAAGTGCACCCCTTAGAATAGACATTGGAATAAACCCCTGGTTTATCCGATGAAATTCTAGGGGGTGCATTTTTT
>NZ_JBYTDT010000018.1:0-113438 GCF_058791655.1 Paenibacillus sp. EB106-05-06-XG162 | reverse complement strand
ACACGACCGTTAAGCCCTCTAGCGCCGATGGTACTTGGACCGCAGGGTCCTGGGAGAGTAGGACGATGCCAAGCAGCAAGACCGCTGTTGAGACTCAGTTCTCGATAGTGGTCTTTTTTGTGTCCACATGTGAATAACTCGTATGGAAATGCAATGAGTTATCCATGTGGATAATAGGTTCAAATTTCTTCAATCCACAGCTAAATAGCAGACTATCCACGGTTTGCTCCACATTTCGTGGTTTTTCCACATTCAAGCATGAGTTATTATGCACAATTCCCTTGTTTATCCACGGGTTCATCCACATCACACACAGCTTATACACGGCATGTGAATGGCGTTGTTTTCGCGCGAATATTTATCCACAGTTCATAAATGTTAGATTAAATGTGTCAAAACGAAAATATGAAGTGCATCTTCATGCGATTTGCGATATCCTAGTGTTATTGTGTTTAAAAGCAAAGGTACAAAGAACTCTATTCAATAACATCCAGAATATGTAAATTACAAGTTTGATGAGGTGCATGATATGTTGATGATCGGGATTGACGTAGGAACAACGAACAGTAAAGTAGGCGTAATGGACGCGAAAGGTAAAGTGCTTGCAATTGCCAGCCGTCCGACAATTTCATATATGCATGAAGAAGGATTCTCGTATTATGATCCCGAACAGATGTGGGACGATATTGCGGGTATGATTCAAGAAGTTACAAACAAAGTCGATGCAGCACAAATTGCTTCGATCGGAATCACGAGTATGGCCGAGAGCGGGCTGATTCTTAATGAGGAGACAGGCAAACCGCAATCGACATTCGTGCCATGGTTCGATACATGTTCACAAGATCAGGCACGCCATATTGCAGCCGAATCCGACGCAATGGAACAGTTCACGAAGTCTGGATTAAATTTATCTTTTAAACTGGGCCTGGCCAAAATTCTTTGGATTCAAAGTCGCAATCCACAAGCACTTGAACAAGGGAAGTGGTTGACGGTATCCGGTTATATTGCATACCGCTTATCTGGTGTGATGGCTTGCGACTATACATTAGCTGCACGTACGTATGCATTCGATTTGAATACGAAATCATGGGATCGCGCGTTCATCGCTCATTTTGGCGTAAATCCAGACTTATTCCCAGAACTGGTTCCAAGCGGAGCACCTCTGGGGAAAGTTACGGATGAAGTACGTACACTTGGATTGCCTGCTCATACGGTCGTAGCGATCGCAGGACATGATCATGTCAGTGCAGCGCTGGCTGTTGGGGCAATCTCTTCTGGAGATGTATACAACTCCATGGGAACGGCCGAGACTTTAGTAGGGATCATCTCTGAACGCAAACTAGGTGCTGAGGAATATCACTCTGGGTTGTCCTACGGGGTCCATGCGGTTCCTGGGCAGTATTTCTGGATGGGTGGTAATTCATCTTCTGGTGGCTCGGTTGAATGGATCCGGAAGGTTATCGGCGTCAATACATTAGACTATATGACGATGAAGGACGAAGTGGCTTCCTGCCTGCCAGGACCTACAGGCATCCTATATTACCCTTATCTCTCAGGATGCGGAGCACCGACACCGGACTCAGGCGCCAAAGCAGCATTTATCGGCTTATCCAAAAGTCATGGCCGTCCACAAATCCTTAAGGCATTGCTCGAAGGGACAGCCTATCAGCAGGAATACATCCGTAGAAGCGCAGAACAAGTTACAGGTCAGCACATTCATCAAGTACGTGTGATTGGCGGCGGAACGCGTCTTGAGCAATGGATGCAGATCAAAGCTGCGGTATCAGGTGTCGAATTGATCTTACCGGAAGTTGATGAAGCTGCCGTGCTCGGCGCAGCCATGATTGCTGCCATTGGAGCGAAGCAATATGCGAATGCGGAAGAAGCGGTCGCAGCGATCCAGCAAGAAGCCAGCCTAAGACGTGTTAGCTACGCCGAAGAAGAGCATCAAGCGTATCAACAATTCTATACGGATAAATTCGTTCCGATTCAAGCAGCGCTTAGGAATTGGGAATTATAAAACAACACAGCAGAATATAATTGCAGAAAGAGGATGACACGCGGTGTATCGAATTCTTATTGTTGAAGACGATGACAAGATTGCAGCCATTCTAAAAAGGAATTTAGAAAAGTATAACTACGAAGTGATTCGTGGATTGAATTTTGATCAGGTTAAGCAGGAAGTGATCGAACATGAGCCGCATCTTGTGCTCTTGGATATCAATTTACCGCATTTTGACGGATATTATTGGTGCCGCCAAATTCGTACCGTATCCAATGTTCCGATTATTTTCGTATCGGCCCGGACAAGCAATATGGACCAAGTGATGGCGATCGAAAATGGCGGGGATGATTTCATTACGAAGCCGTTCGATCTGGATGTCGTCCAAGCCAAAATCAAAGGTACTTTGCGTCGTATTTATGGTGAGTATGCCCCTTCGCTGGCGGCAGATCAAGAATCGGAGGAAGATAAGCTTCTTCTCCAATATCAAGGATTGCAGCTTGATCGAGGGCGGAACATCCTGTCTTGGCAGGATCAGCGCACGGAATTGACAAAGAATGAAAGTCTTCTTCTTCAACGACTGTTGTCCACACCAGGAATCATTGTCAGTCGGGAAGAGTTGTTAGAGCTCTTATGGGATGATGTGCAATTCGTGGATGATAATACGCTCTCTGTGAACGTAGGACGTGTACGGAAGAAGCTTGAGGAACTGGGCATTACGGATGCCGTGGATACGATACGCGGACAAGGGTATCGGTTCGTGCAAGAATGGGGGAAACCGCAGTCATGAGACGCATGGTTCGGCAGGTTCTCCGTTCTTATTTGAAGGATCGAATTGTCCTTATTTTCACGTATTACGTGGGTATCCTTCTTACGGTGATCTTAAGTTGGTTAGATATGTTAGGTCAGGGTCTCGGCTTCATGAAGCCAGAGAACCTGATCTATTTGCTTATTTTATCGACATTCATTCTCGGTCTCGGGCTTGCATATGATTTCATGCGGCAGCGCAGATTCCTTATGACGATGGTTCAAATGAGTAACAATACGAATCCTGACCTGCAAGAGATCATTGACATGGCTTCTGGGACAACCGAAGAACAGAAATGGACGCATGGGGCGCTACATCATCAATATCGGGCATATATGGATCAATTGAACGCACTGCAGCTAAGTCAGGAGCAGCAGCATCATTTTACCAACCAATGGGTGCATCATATGAAGACACCGGTGTCTGTGATTGATCTACATATTCAAGAGACGAAGAATAGTGAACAGTTGGAAGAGACGAAGTCTGCCTTGACGAGTATCCAAGAGGAAAATGAACGGATTCGCCTCGGACTCGAAATGATGCTGCATACGGCCAGATTGGACAAATTTGAATTTGATCTTCATGTACAGCGTATCGACCTCATTGCATTGGTTCGCCAAGTCATTAATGAGCACAAAAAGGCATGTATTCATGGCGGGATTTTTCCAAAAGTTGAATGTGATGAACCGTTGATCGAGATCGAGACAGATGAGAAGTGGATGCGGTTTATATTAAACCAATTAATCATCAATGCAATTAAGTATTCCAAGCTGAAACCGGGTACGAAGCAGCTTACGATTCGTGCAGCACGCGCAGAGGATGGTGCAGAGACAATCATACAAGTCATCGATACGGGGATTGGGATTGCAGCGCATGATTTGCCTCGCGTGATTGAACCGTTCTTTACAGGAGAGAATGGTAGAAAAGGGCCGGAGTCAACAGGAATGGGATTATTCTTGGTGCATGAGGTCATCCAGAAGCTTGGTGCGCAGATTGCATTCGAATCGACGGAGGGAGAAGGTACGACGGTTACGCTCCGGTTCCGATCCACAGGGATCTACCATGAAGTATTGAAGAAGCCAATCTTTCAATAATGTAAGAAATCGGATTTGAATTTGAAAGACGGATCAATAGGTGATCATGATTGTTTTCCATATAATGAGAAACATAAGGGATGAATAATGGAGGGGACAACTCATGACCGTTCTACAAGCAGAGCAGTTATGTAAAATATATGGTTCGAGCAAAAGCGTTCAATATCGAGCGTTGAATACTTTCGGGATTAAGATCCAAGAAGGGGAGTTCGTTGGGGTGATGGGCCCCTCAGGCAGCGGTAAAACAACCCTGCTCAATATCCTTGCGACGATCGATAAGCCTACGTCGGGCCGCGTATATATTAATGGCAAGGATCCCGCAACGCTCAGCAATAAACAGCTAGCAATATTCCGCCGCAGGGAGCTCGGATTTATTTTTCAAGATTTCAATCTGCTGGACACGCTATCGATGAAGCAGAATATCATTCTTCCGCTTGCGCTTGAGAAGATGCCGGCTGCTGAGATGGATAAGCGACTACAGGCGATTGCTGAGCTGCTGGGTATCACACATATTCTTGATAAAAGAACGTATGAGGTGTCCGGAGGTCAGAAGCAGCGTGCGGCGATTGCTCGTGCGATGATTCATACGCCATCGATTATTCTTGCCGATGAGTTAACGGGCAATCTCGATTCGAAAGCCGCGAAAGATGTGATGGAGTCTCTGAAAGATCTGAATCAAAAGATACGTGCGACGATTTTGATGGTCACGCATGATCCTTTTGCCGCAAGTTATTGTGATCGGATTGTATTTATTAAGGATGGGTGCTTCTTCTCGGAAATTCGTCGTGGTGCGAACCGCCCAGCGTTCTTTCAGCAGATATTGGATGCGTTAAGCGTGTTGGGAGGCAATTTCGATGACCTTTCGCGAACTCGCCATTCATAATATTAAAGGCAATTGGCATCGTTACGGGGCTTATTTCTGGAGCAGTGTCTTCTCCGTCATGGTCTTCTTCATCTATGCGTCGTTCCTCAATCATCCCGACATTATCCACGGCGTGATGCGTGCCGCGAAATCCGTGAAGAACAGTCTTATCATCTGCCAAGTCATCGTTATGGTCTTTTCTTTTTTTTTCGTCCTCTACGCGATTACGTCATTTATCCGGACCAGGAAGAAGGAATTCGGTCTATTCAGCTTATGCGGGATGACGTCAGGGCAGTTAAAATGGATGATCCTCCTGGAGAATATGTTGATCTCAGCGCTTGCGATCTTGGTCGGCATCGTGTTCGGGCTGATGTTCAGCAAGCTATTCTATATGGGGATCGGGGTGCTGCTTGGCAGTGAGCTACCGCTTCGATTTGCGGTGTCGATGAAGGCGGTGCTGCAGACGGCTCTCGGATTCACCCTTTTGTTCTTGACGATAACCGTCTATTCCATATTGAAAGTCGGTCGCGCAGAGATTATTGAACTGATTCAGGCGTCGCGACAGCCGAAGAAGCCGCCGATTGCGTCGAAATGGCTGCTCCTCGTCACGGTGCTCAGCCTTGGCGGATGCTACTACATGGCTTATATCATGTCTGCGCAGACAGCTCTCGTCTTCTTCATGCCCATTATGACGCTGGTGATGATCGGGACGTACTTCTTGTATACCCAAGGCAGCATTGCGATTCTGAACCGACTGCAGCAAAGCCGCCGAATCAGTTATCATGGGACGAACCTTGTCACGCTCGGTCAACTGCTCTTCAAGGTAAAAGATAACGCACGCGTCCTATTCATGGTCTCGATTCTGAGTGCAGTCGTGTTGACGGCGTCCAGTACGGCCTATATTATGGACCGGCAGACGTATGCGCAGTTTAAAAATAATTTTCCGCAGACCTATAGCTATGTGGAGCAGGGATTAAATACACACGAGGTTGTCAATCCGGATGAGTTCATTCGTGTTCTACAGGAGAATGGGCACTCACTGGATTACGCGCTGCATACGGCAGGGTTTAGGGTACGTTCAGAGCTGATTGATGACCACGGAAATATGAGAGTGCAGGACAACTTTGTGATTTCGGAACGCGATTATAATGAGGCCGTATCCTATAAAGGAAAACGGTCGATTCAGGTGGAGAAGGATCATGCCGTGCTCGTACTGCCTTTTGATGATATGGGTGCTTATCAAGCCGTGTATCCAGGGGAGGTCGTGAAAAGCATACGAAGTGACGGCAAGCCGCTCATACTCACGGTGGATGAGCAGCGCAGTGGGTCGCCTTTTTCCAGAGACTCGGGTTTCTCGCAGCTTATTGTAATGAATTCGGAACAGCATAATGCAGTAATGCAGGGCATTGCAGACCGGGACAAGTTCGTGAACTATGCGCTCGAAGTAAAGGATTGGGAGACGATTACGGATCAGACGAATCGTAAATTGATGGCTCTGGTAAAGGATAAAGCTATGTTCGATAGTCGCATGACCTACTATTTGGATGTGAAGCAAACCTCGGGGATTACCTTATTCGTCGGCATCTTCGTAAGTCTATTATTCGTGATCGCGACAGGGAGCATTCTCTATTTTCGATTGTTCACCGAGATTGAAGAAGACCGGGAACATTACCGAGCCCTCGCTCGCATGGGTATGACCGTGATGGAGATGAAGCGGGTGGTGAATGCACAGGTGGCGATTCTGTTCTTCCTGCCATGCATTGTCGGATTAATACATTCTGCCTTCGCCATGAAGGCGCTTGGCAATCTGTTATTCATAAGCACATGGGGGTATGCTTCCATTGTGGCTGTTATTTTCATAAGCGTTCAATTTGTATATTTTGTGGCAGCTAAGCGAAACTACCTTCGTCGCGTGATGGGAGAGCTCTAGTGTGATATAATAGAGGCAGCAGGTACGAGATTTGGGGGATAGGATGAATTCATTACAGATTGTCTTGTGTGTGGTTTACCTCTTGATGAATATCATAAGCTACCAAGTGATGGCGGCGGATAAAGTCCGGGCCAAGAAGCACAGGCAGAGAGTGCCTGAACGTACTTTATTTACGCTTGCGGCGCTTGGTGGTGGATTAGGTTCCATACTTGCGATGCAGCGTAAACGGCATAAAACGAAACATTGGAGTTTTCGTCTAGGTATGCCACTATTATTTCTTGTGAATGTGATTGTATATGGTTATCTATTTCAGGCGGTATGATAAACTCCCGAATCCTTTCTGCTTAATTCACACTGGAAGAGAGTGATAGGTATGTTATTCAACAACGTGTTAGTGCCTTATGATGGAACAGAACAATCGAGGAAAGCACTTGAATCTGCGATCGACATGCTTAAGCTTAATCCAGCGGCGAAGCTCTTCGTGCTGCATGTCTATGATTTCAAGAAAATGTACATGGCGGATTCGGTACTAACGGTACCCGTCAGCGTGAACATGGAGCAGTATGAGATTGCGGAACAAATTGTTGAAGAAGCGAAGCAGCGGGTTGCATCCCTTGCGAATGAGACCCATGTAGAGCTCCAGCAAGGTACACCTGCGCAGATGATTCTTGAGTTTGGGAAGAAGCACGCCATCGACTTCATCGTCATTGGCAGCAGAGGCTTGCGCCCGATCGGTGAATGGGTGCTCGGCAGCGTCAGCCACCATGTGGTGCAGCATACGCAAGTACCGGTCCTGGTCATAAAATAATAAACGTAAATCACACAAGCTGGCGTCTGTTTATCAGGCGCCAGCTTGTTATGTATAACCCCAGGCTAATGCTATAATGGTGGGGATAAGCTTGTGGTTTATAAGGTGAAATAAAGGTTCAAAAATCGACTTATTAGCACCTGAAAGTTTCCGAAGGAAACTACATCGTAAGCATAAGCTAAGGTTGGATGAAGCAGAAGCCAGACTTCCGAAGAGAGTTTTTCTTCGAAAAACTTTGAGGAGGAGCGGAGTTTAGGAGAAAACTAAATGAGCACCTGAAATGTTTCCAGAGGAAACATACTTCGTAAGCATAGGCTGTTCGAAGTTGAATGCAAGATTCGATGTCGAATTCACTTCTCGATACCCTGCGTGATAATAAGGTGATTTTTGAACTACCGTAAAGGAGTAGGGAATGAAGACATTAGTGTTGGCTGAGAAGCCCTCCGTAGCGAGGGAAATAGCAAGGGTGATGGGAAGTCACCAGAAGCATAAGAGTTACTTTGAGGGGCCCAAGTATATTGTGACCTGGGCTCTCGGGCATTTGGTCGGCCTGGCGGAGCCGGAAGATTATGACGTGAAGTATCGGACATGGGAGCTTGAGCATCTACCGATCATGCCGGAGAAGATGAAGCTGAAGGTGCTGCGCGAGACATCGCATCAATTCAAGGCGGTCCAGCAGCTTGCAGGTCGTCAGGATGTGGCGGAACTCATCATCGCGACGGATGCGGCGCGTGAAGGAGAACTGCTTGCGCGATGGATCATGGCGATGGTGAAATGGAAGAAGCCGTTCCATCGGCTCTGGATCTCTTCACAGACAGACAAGGCCATCCGTGAAGGGTTTGCGAACTTGAAGCCTGGTTCACAGTATAACCGTCTGTATGAGTCGGCACGCTGCCGTGCTGAGGCGGATTGGCTCATCGGGCTCAATGTGACGCGCGCGCTCACCTGTAAATTCAATGCGCAATTGTCGGCGGGCCGTGTGCAGACGCCATCGCTCGGGATGATTATGGATCGGGAGAATGAGATTCGTAACTTCCGTTCTGCGGAATATCATACGCTCCAAGGGGAGTTCGATGGTTTCCAGGCACAGTGGCGGCCACGCGGAGGTCAGGGTGACGGCCGAATTTTCGAACCGAATCAAGCTGAGGCTTTGCGCGGCAAAGTGGACGGAAAGAAGGGCAAGGTCACCTCGGTGAAAAAATCCGAGAAATCGGAGCCGCATCCGCTTGCGTATGACCTGACCGAATTACAACGGGATGCGAATAAGCGGTATGGCTTCTCTGCCAAGCAGACTTCGAACGTACTGCAGAGACTGTATGAGCAGCATAAGCTCGTGACGTACCCGCGTACGGATTCTCGTTATCTATCCAGTGATATGACGGACACGCTTCCAGAGCGTATTCGCTCGGTTGCTGTTGGGCCTTATGCAGCGATCGCCAAGCCGCTCTTGCGCGGCAAGCTGCCGATCACGCGTCGTGTGGTAGATGATTCGAAAGTATCCGATCACCATGCGATCATTCCGACCGACCAGACGGTCATTCTGAACGCGTTATCGAATGAGGAGCGGAAGCTCTATGATTTGATCGTAAGACGATTCTTGGCATTATTCTACCAGGCGGCGAAGTATGAATTAACGGCCTTAACGATTGATGTCGAAGGTGAGACGTTCACGACGCGTGGCAAAACAGTGATTCAGAGCGGTTGGCGCGAAGTGTATGGGCAAGAAGATAGCTGGGACGATGATGAGGATGAAGCGGGTGCCGGGCGTGAGGATGATCGTACGGGTACACAGCTGCTGCCAAGTTTGCGTGAAGGAGAAACGGTTCAGTTGAAGCGGGCGAACCTCCGTAAAGATCGGACACAGCCTCCGAAGCGGTATACCGAAGCCTCGCTGCTCGGTCAAATGGAGAAGTACGGTCTCGGGACGCCTGCGACACGCGCGGATATTATTGAGAAGCTCGTCTCAAGCGATACGATTGAGCGTCAAGGTTCTTCGCTCCATCCGACGGGTAAAGGCGTTCAGCTCATCGATCTTGTTGCTAGTGAACTTCGAACACCTGAGCTTACGGCGAAATGGGAGCAGGAGCTTGAGAAAATCGCACGTGGTCAAGGCGGTACTGAGCCATTCATGAAAGGGATTCGCCAAATGGCGGAGAGTCTGGTGAGTGGTGTAAAGACAAGTGATGCGGCGTATAAACCACATAACTTGCTGAACAGTCGATGTCCAGAATGCGGCGAGAAGATGATGGAGAAGAAGGGGAAGCGCGGTAAAATGCTCGTCTGCTCCAGCGGGGACTGCAGTTACCGGAGATCCGGCGAGAAGCAGCTTTCCAATCGACGTTGTCCACAATGCCACAAGAAGATGGAATTGAAAGATGGGAAGGCTGGCAAGTACGTACAGTGTATCGGTTGTAATGTGATCGAAGTGCTGGATGGCGAACGCGGCGGTCGCGTGAATAAGCGGGAGCAGCAGCAGCTCGTGAAGCAGTTCGAGAAAAAAGAATCGATGGGCTCGAGTCTGGGCGATGCATTGCGCGCGGCGCTTGAACGAAATGAGTGAATTGTCTGAAAATACGAACTTTAATTTAATGTAAACATTTAAATGTTCGTCTTTAAGTTGACATCTCATGTAATGGACTGATAATATAGGGATATAAAGTGGCGAGCCACGAATAAAATGATCTCGTATAATTATGGGGATATGGCCCGAAGTTTCTACCCAAAGACCTTAAATTTTTGGACTACGAGTGAAAGTTGTGCATCTGGCGAAGACAGTATTGAACTATGGGTTTTTGCTGTCGAAATGAACTGTCGATTGATGCGGGATTGGCGCTCTGTGAGCGGGATGCTGCTACGAACGAATCGACGGTGACGCGAGTGTACTAGACTCTTTCATTTAATTATTCCTAAAAAAACGGTCCGAAGATAGAACAATGTGTACGGTTGTTTACGTATACGCCTATCCGAGGACCTTATTCATTTTCATACATTACCGAATCGATAGAAAGTGGGTTATGACATGTCAGTACAAGTAGGCGTCATTATGGGCAGTCAGTCCGATTGGGAGACAATGAAGCATGCATGCGACATGCTGGATGAGCTGGGGATTGCGTATGAGAAGAAAGTCGTATCGGCTCACCGTACGCCGGACCTGATGTTCCAATATGCGGAGAGTGCCGTAGAGCGCGGCTTGAAAGTGATTATTGCTGGCGCAGGAGGCGCAGCGCATCTCCCAGGTATGGTGGCAGCGAAGACGATTCTTCCCGTGATCGGCGTACCTGTAAAGTCGTCTACCTTGAATGGTCTCGATTCCCTTTTATCGATTGTACAAATGCCGGGGGGTATTCCTGTTGCAACGGTAGCGATTGGCAATGCCGGCGCGACGAATGCAGGGCTGCTTGCAGCGCAAATCATCGGCGCATTCGATCCAGCGGTGCAAGAACGGGTGCAAACGCGTCGTGATGCAATTCGTGATCATGTGCTCGAAGGCAGTGATTCCCTATGATGGAATCGAGAGTGAGTACATCGCCTGAGAAAATCATTGCCCCGGGTTCAACGATTGGTGTACTTGGCGGCGGGCAGTTGGGACGAATGATGGCGTTAGCGGGAAGCAACCTAGGCTATCGATTCGTGACACTGGATCCGATGCCGGATGGACCTTGCGGGCAGATCGCGGAGCAGATCATCGCGAACTACGATGATAAGGATGCAGCGAGACAGCTCGCGGCGAAAGCGGATGTCATCACGTATGAATTCGAGAACGTGGATGCTGAAGTTGCAGCGATGCTGATGTCAGAATCCTACGTCCCGCAGGGCAGTAAGTTGCTTTACACCACACAGCATCGTCTACGGGAGAAGCGGGCAATTGAGGCGGCTGGCGTGCGAGTTGCTCCCTACGCAGAGATTACTAGCGAGGAGGACCTTCGCGCAGCAGTGGAGCGGTTCGGATTGCCTTGTGTATTGAAGACGGCAACAGGCGGCTATGATGGCAAAGGGCAATGGGTCATTCGTTCGATGGATGAAATCCCCGAGGCTTATGCAACCCTCGCGGCTGCGAAGACAGAGCTTGTGCTTGAACAATTCATTCGGTTTACGAAGGAGTTGTCCGTCATTGCAGCACGAAGCCCTCGCGGTGAAGTGAAGGCTTTTCCGGTGGCAGAGAATATTCACGTGAACAATATTTTGCATCTATCGATTGTCCCCGCTCGGGTGTCGTTCGATGTAAAAGATCAAGCGGAAGCGTTGGCGATACGAATTGCGGAATCGATGAATGTCGTCGGGTTGATTGCGGTGGAGTTATTCTTAACGGAAGATGGCGAATTATTCGTAAATGAATTAGCACCAAGACCACATAATTCAGGGCATTATACGATGGAGGCCTGTAGAACATCGCAATTCGAACAGCATGTGCGGGCCATTTGTAATTTACCTCTTGGAGACACGATGTTATTGACACCCGTCGTTATGGTCAATGTGCTAGGAGAGCACGTTGAACCGCTGCTTACGCATATGGCGCAGGAAGATGAGGCGGCTGTGGCATTTAATGTAGCTCCGAAAGTTCATCTATATGGGAAAAAAGAAGCGAAAGAAAAACGGAAAATGGGCCATGTGAACGTCTTAGCAGATCACTTGGATGACGCCCTCGCATGGATCGACAAAACACAAATTTGGAGGAATCAATAGATGTTAGAACGTTACAGCAGACCGGAAATGAGAGCCATTTGGACGGAAGAGAATAAATTCAATTCTTGGTTAGAGGTTGAAATCTGTGCTTGTGAAGCATGGGCGGAGCTTGGTGTCATTCCGAAGGAAGATGTTGTGGCACTTCGCAAAGGTGCAAGCTTCAATATCGATCGGATCTATGAAATCGAGCAAGAAACACGCCATGACGTCATCGCGTTCACGCGTGCCGTATCCGAATCCCTAGGGGAAGAGCGCAAATGGGTGCACTACGGACTAACTTCGACAGACGTTGTCGATACAGCGCTTGGTTATGTTTTGCGTCAAGCGAATGAAATTATTGAGAAAGACATTGTCCAATTTATCGACATTTTGAAAAATAAAGCTCTTGCATACAAACATACGCCGATGATGGGCCGTACGCATGGTGTGCATGCCGAGCCGACAACATTTGGTCTTAAGATGGCACTCTGGTATGAAGAAATGAAGCGTAACTTGGAGCGTTTCCGTCATGCGGCGAACGGTGTGCAATACGGTAAAATTTCCGGTGCTGTCGGAACATACGCGAATATTGACCCATTCGTAGAGAAGTATGTATGTGAGAAATTAGGAACAACTGCTGCTCCAATCTCGACGCAAACGTTGCAGCGTGACCGTCATGCAGAATATATGGCGACACTTGCGTTGATCGCGACAAGCTTGGATAAATTCGCAACGGAAATTCGCGCATTGCAGAAGAGTGAAGTGCGTGAGGTAGAAGAAGCATTCGCTAAAGGCCAAAAAGGATCTTCCGCGATGCCGCATAAACGCAACCCAATCGGCTGCGAAAATATTTCAGGCCTTGCGCGTGTCATCCGCGGCTTCATGGTATCGGCTTACGAGAATGTGCCGCTCTGGCATGAGCGCGATATCTCGCACTCCTCGGTTGAACGTGTGATTTTGCCGGATGCGACAATGCTCTTGAACTATATGTTGAACCGCTTCGGTAACATCGTGAAGAACTTGACGGTGATGCCAGAGAACATGAAGCGCAACATGGAAAGAACATATGGCGTGCCGTTCTCGGGACGCGTAATGACGAAGCTGATCGACAAAGGCATGAGTCGTGAGCAAGCGTACGATACGGTTCAACCACGTGCGATGCAAGCATGGGAAGAGCAACGCAGCTTCCGTGAGATTATCGAAGCAACACCTGAAATTGCAACCGTGTTAAACGCCGAAGAAATCGCGGATGCTTTCAATCCGGCTTGGCATTTGAAGCATGTCGATACGATTTTTGCGAACTTAGGCTTGGAATAGAAGAGGGAGAAGGGGAGGAACAACGTGTCTGTCAGAGCGATTTCGACTGCTGTTGATCTAGTTAAAGCGCCGCTGCTCTATAAAGGGAAAGTGCGCGAGTTGTACGATCTTGGGGAACATTATTTAATCGTCGTGACCGACCGCATTTCCGCTTTTGACTATGTGCTGGAGCCAGCGGTTCCTGAGAAGGGAAATGTACTCAATCGTCTGGCGGCATTCTGGTTCGAACAGACGGCGGCAATTGAGCCGAATCATGTCGTTCATACGGATGTCGAGAAACTAGGGGATCTAGTCACAGACCCGTCCTTACTGAAAGATCGCATCATGGTTACCAAAAAAGCAGAACGTATCGATATCGAATGCGTTGTGCGCGGCTACATTACAGGCGGCGGATGGCGGCAGTATCAGCAATCGGAATCGATTAACGGGATTAAGTTACCGCAAGGGATGAAGAAGAACGAGCGCTTCGCAGCGCCCATCTTCACGCCGGCAGCGAAAAATGATGTAGGTCATGATGAAGACATCTCCTTCGATCGTATGAAGGAGCTAGTCGGCGAAGAGTTAGCCCATGAGCTGCAAGTGAAGAGCCTCCAGCTCTACACCTTCGCACATGCATATTGCGAGCAGCGCGGCATTATCCTCGCGGATTGCAAGTTCGAGTTCGGCTTGATCGACGGCAAGGTGATTCTGATTGATGAGTTGTTTACCCCGGATTCCGCACGGTTCTGGGCGAAAGAGAATTATGCATTGAACATCGAGATTGACAGTATGGATAAAGAGCCTGTGCGCACGTATCTGGCGAACAGCGACTGGGATAAGAATAGCGTGCCGGATCCGTTGCCGGCTGAAGTGGTGGCGGAGACGACACGTCGATATCAGGATATTTATCGTCGATTGACGGAGTAGGAATGATGAGGGGATGAATTTGGAATGAGTAAGTCGGGGAGGGGTATCTCACTCCAGCCGCTTCTTGTCCGCCCTTTGCTTTGATTAGATAGGTGGTGGCAAAGGGCTCCCAAAGAGCGGACGTAGACTCTTCCGTGAGACACCCCTCCTCCTGTTTCATCCCATCTTCATCCCAGCCTACACCGTCCCCCTCACGAGGGGGAGGGGCAAGGGGGGCACCGTTTAGCCGGAGGCGTTAACGGTGTCGCGGCGGTGCGCGCGAGCGAGTGCGCCGAGAATCGGTCGCACGGCAAAGCGATAAGCGTATGGCAGTTGCCGTTCAGGCGAAGCCGAGAACGGCTTCTGCGTCTAGCGGAAATCGCAAGCAGCAAGGGCGCCGAGCATCGGCCGCACGATGAAGCTGCAAGCGAATAGCAGTTATATGACCTGCTGATCTGCGAGAAGCAGGCAATGATTTCGGAATAGTAGAGCGTGTGCGCCGGGGTTGTCGGATAGGCAGCCCCAAGCACAGTAGCGCTCCTAGCACATGGTATCGGCCGAGGCACGCCCTTTTGCATCTCCACCGATAGATTTGAAGTTACTAGATCCGCACGTATGGCAAGCGTATGTGGAACGATGTTTCGATAGTGCTAGAGGCAATATCGAAACATCGTTCCACATAAGAGCGATCATTGCACACAAGTTAGATAGATTCCGCCACAGTCAGTCATTCGACCGATTTCGGGGTCCAGGGGCGTAGCCTCTGGGGTCCCCTTTCCAGATGGAAGGGGGATTTAGGGGGATGGCAAAAAGGTTTTAAAATAAGGCCCCCTGCCCAAGGGAATAAACAATCTCCATTTTTATCAATAATTTTTCACTCTAGGAGGAAATAATCGATGTTCAAAGCAACCGTGTATGTCACTGTGAAGGAAAACGTATTGGATCCGCAAGGCGTTGCCGTTCAAGGCGCACTTCATTCCATGGGATTTAGTGAAGTAAGCAAGGTTCGAATCGGAAAGTATATGGCGTTCGAAATCGATACGACAGATCGCGCGGAAGCGGAAGAACGCGTGCGTCAAATGTGCGAAAAACTGTTGGCGAATACGGTAGTGGAAGACTATCGCTTTGAATTGGAGGGTTAAGGGAATGAATTTTGCAGTTCTCGTATTTCCAGGTTCCAACTGCGATATCGATTGCTATAAAGCAGTGGAACAGACAGTTGGGCAGCCGGTTGATTACGTATGGCATACAGCGACGGACTTATCCAAGTATGATTGCATATTGATTCCTGGTGGATTCTCCTACGGTGACTACCTACGCAGCGGCGCGATTGCACGCTTCGCACCGGTTATGGCTGAAGTAGCGAAGGCTGCAGCAGCAGGCAAATATGTGATGGGGATCTGCAATGGGTTCCAAGTATTGACGGAAGCGGGATTGCTGCCGGGTGCACTTCGTCGGAACATGTCTTTGAAATTCCGCTGCCACTCGACAATTCTACGTGTAGAGAACAATAAGACAGCTTTCACGAACCAGTATGAAGTTGGCGAAATGATCGATATTCCGATCGCGCATGGTGAAGGCAACTACTATTGTGACGAAGCAACGCTTGAACAATTGAAGAAGAACGACCAGATTATTTTCCGCTATTCGGATAACCCGAACGGCTCCATGGAAGATATCGCAGGGATTTGTAACGAACAGGGTAATGTCCTGGGTCTTATGCCGCATCCAGAGCGCGCAGTGAATCAGCTGTTAGGCTCGGAAGACGGTAAGAAAATGTTTACATCGATTTTGAATGCATGGAGGGAACAACATGACGCAGCAAGTATCGGCTAAGGAGCCAACAGCACAGCAAATCGCTGATCAGCAAATTTATAAGCAATTTGGCGTATCCGAATCCGAGTACGCATTAATCTGTGGATTTCTAGGCCGTCAGCCGAACTATACCGAGATTGGTGTATTCAGTGTCATGTGGTCAGAGCACTGCGCATACAAGAACTCGAAACCGCTGCTTCGCCGCTTTCCGGTAACCGGAGAACGTGTCCTGATGGGACCGGGCGAAGGCGCAGGGATCGTCGACATTGGCGACAATCAAGCGGTTGTATTCAAAATCGAAAGTCACAATCACCCTTCCGCGGTTGAGCCGTACCAAGGTGCAGCGACAGGGGTGGGCGGGATTATCCGCGATATTTTCTCGATGGGGGCAAGACCTGTTGCTCTATTGAATTCTCTACGTTTCGGGAAACTAGAATCTGAGCGTGCGAAATATTTGTTCGAGCATGTCGTGTCCGGGATTGCGGGATACGGGAACTGTATCGGGATTCCTACCGTTGCAGGGGAAGTCATGTTCGATGAGAGCTATGAAGGCAACCCGCTCGTCAATGCTATGTGTGTGGGCCTCATCGATCATGATAAAATTCAACGCGGCGTTGCCAAAGGAATTGGAAATCCAGTGTTCTACGTTGGGCCTCCAACAGGACGTGACGGGATTCATGGCGCGACATTCGCATCCGAGGAATTGACAGCTGAGACGGAAGCCAAACGTTCGGCGGTACAAGTCGGCGATCCATTCATGGAGAAGCTGGTTATGGAATCAACATTGGAATTAATTAATGCCGGTATCGTTGTCGGTATTCAAGATATGGGTGCAGCAGGCTTAACTTGCTCTAGCGCAGAGATGGCGAGTAAAGCAGGGAATGGCCTTGAGCTATATCTGGATGAAGTGCCGCAGCGCGAGCCGAACATGTCGGCCTATGAAATGATGCTCTCCGAATCGCAAGAGCGGATGTTGTTCGTCGTTGAACCGAAGGACGAAGCGCAAGCGATGGAAATCTTCGAACGTTGGGGCGTTATTTGTGCCAAAGTCGGAAAGGTAACCGATGATGGTCGTCTGCGTCTGATCCATAATGGCGAAGTGGTCGGCGATATGCCAGTTCAAGCACTTGTTGACGAGTGTCCGGTATACAACAAACCATCGGCCGTTCCTGCTTATTACACAGCGAACGAGAACGTTGATACGACGCGTTATGCAGAAGTGACGGACTTGAACCGTGCATTAGAGCAAGTTCTTGCTTCCCCAACGGTAGCAAGTAAAGAGTGGGTCTACAACCAATATGACCACATGGTTCGTACGAGCACAGCGGTTCGCCCGGGTTCGGACGCAGCAGTTGTTCTTGTAGACGGCACGCGCAAAGGGCTTGCAATGACAACGGACTGTAACGGTCGTTACGTCTATCTTGATCCTGAAGTAGGCGGACGCATCGCGGTTAGTGAAGCGGCTCGTAACATCGTTTGTTCCGGTGCTGAACCACTAGCAATTACGGATAACCTCAACTTCGGCAGCCCGGAGAAACCGGATATTTTCTGGCAAATGGAACGTTCTGTAGATGGCATGGCTGAAGCTTGCCGTGAGCTCAATACACCGGTTATCGGCGGAAATGTCAGCTTGTATAACGAGAACAAGAACGGCGCGATCTACCCGACACCAGTCGTCGGGATGGTAGGGCTTGTACACGATACAGATCATATTACAACGCAAGCGTTCAAGAACGAAGGCGACGTGATCTTCCTACTTGGAGATACGCAAGCAGAGCTTGGCGGTAGTGAGTTCCAATATGTCGTTCATGGCGTAACCGAGGGCAGACCGCCGCAGCTCAATCTGGCGACAGAACGCACATTATTGAACACGGTGCTTGGTGCAATCCAGCAAGGTCATGTGGCATCGGCGCATGATTTGTCCGAAGGCGGTCTAGCTGCAGCCGTAACAGAGAGCTGCATTAGCGGCAACATCGGCGCTGCGGTAAATTTCGCAACAGAATTACGCCCGGATTTCGCATTATTCAGTGAGAGCCAATCCCGTATTCTATTAACAGCATCTGCATCACAAGCCGAAGCATTGGCGACTTATGTGCGTGAGCAAGGGGTACCTGTTCAGCAAATCGGAACTGTGCAAGGCAGCGATCTAACCATCACGGTGAACGGCAAACCTGCAATCGCAGCTCCTGTATCTCAATTTGCGAAGGTTTGGAAGGATGCGATTCCATGTCTCATGAAATAAATGCATCTGAGACCACTCCGAAGTTGTGGGTAGGCGAGTACTACAATGAGGGTATGGGTCGAGACGATATTTTTGACAAGTTAAAAGAGGAATGCGGCGTGTTCGGGGTGTTCGGTCACCCCGACGCAGCTTCCTTGTCGTATTATGGCTTGCACGCTCTTCAGCATCGTGGTGAAGAGAGTGCGGGGATCTGTGTCACAGATGGCGGAGACTTTAACTATCACCGCGGGATGGGACTTGTAAAAGAGGTGTTCGATAAAGACCTTTTAGCGTCCTTGATCGGCTCCCGTTCTATCGGTCATGTGCGTTACTCGACATCAGGCGAGAGTAAGCTCGCCAACGCGCAGCCGCTTGTGTTTAAGTACCGTGACGGAGATCTTGCGATTGCGACGAACGGAAATATCGTGAATGCGAATCAAATTCGTCGTGAACTCGAGTCCTCGGGTTCGATTTTTCAGACATCGAGTGATACCGAGGTGCTCGCGCATCTCATTGCGCGGTCATCCAAAGATTTCGTCACGGCGACGAAAGAAGCGCTTCAGAAGCTGGTTGGCGGTTTTGCGTTCCTCATCATGACGAACGACAAGTTGATCGTTGCTTCTGACCCGAACGGGCTTCGTCCGGTTACGATGGGTCGTCTCGGCGATGCGTATTTGTTCGCTTCGGAGACATGTGCGTTCGAAGTCGTTGGCGCAGAGTTGGTTCGCGATATTCAACCCGGAGAAATGCTTATTCTGGATAGCACAGGCATGAAGGAAGATCGTTATACCGAGATGCAGCGTCGTTCGTTATGCGCGATGGAATACATCTATTTCTCCCGTCCGGATACGGATTTGAACGGTTCCAATCTTCACGCCGCTCGCAAGCGGATGGGCAAGAAGATGGCACAGGAATCCTTCGTGGATGCGGATATCGTCACAGGCGTACCGGATTCCAGTATCTCGGCCGCGATCGGTTATGCCGAGGAGACAGGAATTCCTTACGAATTAGGATTAATTAAGAACAAATATACAGGCCGGACCTTCATTCAACCGAGTCAAGAACTGCGGGAGCAAGGCGTGAAAATGAAGCTTAGCGCCGTACGTAAAGTCGTGGAAGGCAAGCGCGTCGTTATGATCGATGATTCGATCGTGCGCGGGACAACGTCTCGTCGCATCGTCAACTTGCTGCGGGAAGCGGGTGCGACAGAGGTCCATGTGCGGATTACATCGCCACCTTTTAAGAACCCATGTTTCTATGGAATTGATACCCCAAGCCGCAAGGAATTGATCGCTTCCTATCAATCGATTGATGAAATTCGTAAGGAGATTAATGCAGATTCGCTCGCTTTCCTCTCCAAAGACGGATTGATCGAAGCGATTGATAGCTACTCGACGAATGAGATGAATGGCGGATTGTGCCTGGCTTGTTTTGACAATGATTACCCGACAGAAGTGGAGTTTCACGGGACAGAGAAATTCGGTTGCGGATGCGACTAATTGAATAGATAGATCGAATTGTGAACGATAGATTGACCACCAGATTGTAAAAGGAGTGTACATGATGTCCTCAGAAGCCTACAAAGAAGCTGGCGTCGATATCGCAGCAGGAAATGAAGCAGTCGAGCGTATGAAGAAGCATGTCAAAAGAACGTTCCGTCCTGAAGTGATGACAGACCTCGGAGGATTCGGCGGTTTGTTCGGATTGAACAAAGACAAATACGAAGAGCCTGTTCTCGTATCGGGTACCGATGGTGTAGGGACGAAGCTCAAAATTGCATTCGCAATGGATAAGCACGATACGATCGGTGTGGATGCGGTCGCGATGTGCGTCAACGATATTATCGTTCAAGGGGCAGAGCCGTTGTTCTTCCTTGATTACTTAGCTTGTGATCGTGTCGTTCCGGAGAAGATCGAAGCGATTGTCAAAGGGATTGCGGATGGCTGTTCGGAGTCGGGTTGTGCGCTAATTGGCGGCGAGACGGCAGAGATGCCGGGCATGTATGCCGAAGGTGAATATGATATTGCAGGCTTTACGGTCGGCATTGTCGATAAAAAGAAGATCATTGATGGTTCTACGATTGCTCCAGGCGATGTTGTGCTCGGTCTTGCATCGAGCGGCGTGCACAGCAACGGATTCTCGCTTGTACGTAAGCTGTTGCTCGAGAAACACGGCTATCAATTGACAGATACGTTACCTGAACTTGGCGGCGCAACACTCGGTGCAACTTTGCTCGAACCAACGAAGCTTTATGTGAAGCCGGTTCTGAAATTGATTGAAGACGTGAAAGTCAAAGGGATGGCTCACATTACAGGTGGCGGATTTATTGAGAATATTCCGCGTATGCTGCCGGCGAACGTGAATGTGAACATCGAATACGGCACATGGCCGATTCTGCCGATCTTCCAGCTCATGCAGTCGAAGGGCGAGATCACGAATCGGGATATGTTCACCACCTTTAACATGGGGATCGGCATGGTGATTGTGGTGCCTGCGGATCAAGCAGAACAAGCGGTTGCTGCACTGGCATCGCAAGGTGAGCAAGTCTATCGTCTAGGCACCGTTACTGAAGGAGAGCGTGTGGTTACCTTCACAGGAGCGGATGTGTAATGGAACGATTGCGCATGGCGGTGTTTGCTTCCGGGAACGGGAGTAATTTTCAAGCGCTGGTCGATGCGATTCAAGAGGGACAGCTCCATGCGACGATGGAGCTGCTCGTCTGTGATAGACCAACTGCGAAAGTCGTTGAGCGCGCTGAGCAGGCCGGTGTTGACACCTTCCTGTTCCATCCGAAGCAGTATGCGAATCGCGAAGCGTATGAAATGGAGATCTTGAAGCAACTGGAGGAGAAACAGATCGATTTGGTTGTGCTGGCGGGTTATATGCGAATCATAACAGAAACGCTCGTGACGCCTTACTACGGTCGACTGATCAATATTCATCCGTCCTTGCTTCCCGCCTTTCCAGGGAAGGACGCCATCCAGCAAGCGCTAGACTACGGAACGAAGGTGACGGGGGTCACGGTTCATTTCGTCGATGGCGGCATGGATACAGGTCCAATCATTGCCCAGCGTGCTGTCGCGATTGAAGAGGGAGCACATAGTGAAGACGTTACACAGTCGGTTCAACGCATTGAACGTGAACTGTATCCGCAAGTGGTACAGTGGTTCTGCGAAGGCCGCATTCAACTAATAGATCGAATTGTTCATATCAATTATTCATAGCATGAGGGAGGAATCAGACGTGGCTATTCGTAGAGCGCTGATTAGCGTATCGGATAAGACGGGGATAGTAGATTTTGCACGTGAGCTTGCAGCAGCAGGGGTTGAGATTATTTCGACGGGCGGCACGAAGAGCTTGCTCGAGAAAGAGAACGTTCCAGTCATCGGCATTTCCGAAGTAACAGGATTTCCTGAGATTATGGATGGCCGTGTCAAAACATTGCATCCAGCGGTTCACAGCGGATTGCTCGCAGTTCGTGATAATGAAGAGCATACGGCGCAAATGAAAGAGCTTGGGCTTGATTATATCGATATCGTGGTCGTGAACTTGTATCCGTTCAAAGAAACAATTGCGAAACCGGGCGTCTCGTACGAGGATGCGATCGAGAATATCGATATCGGCGGACCGACGATGCTGCGTTCCGCGGCGAAAAACCACGCGTTCGTGACGGTGGTTGTGGATGCAGCGGATTATGCGAGCGTGATCGAGGAAGTGCGTGCTGGCGGCGATACGACCCTAGAAACGCGTAAACGTCTTGCGGCCAAAGTATTCCGTCACACGGCTTCGTACGATGCACTCATTTCGGATTATCTCTCCAAGCAAGTGGGCGAGCCATTGCCTGAGACATACACCGTGACGTATGAGAAAGTTCAAGATCTTCGCTATGGGGAGAACCCGCATCAGAGCGCAGCGTTCTATCGCAAACCACTAGCTGGACTCGGGAACATTACAACGGCAGAACAGCTTCACGGCAAAGAGCTATCTTACAACAATATTAACGACGCAAACGCAGCGCTCTCGATCGTTCGTGAATTTGACGAGCCTACGGTTGTTGCTGTTAAACATATGAATCCTTGCGGCGTAGGGATTGGTACAACGATCCATGAAGCGTATCAGAAAGCATATGCGGCTGATCCAACATCGATCTTCGGTGGCATTGTCGTGGCGAACCGTGTCATCGGTGCAGAGACAGCGACGCTGCTCGGCGAGATTTTCCTCGAGATCGTCATGGCACCAGACTTCACACCTGAAGCATTCGATATCCTAGCGAAAAAGAAAAACATTCGTCTGCTGAAGTTGGGCGAGTTCTCCGCTTCAACGGATCGCAAGACAGAATTCTCCGTGACATCGGTCGATGGCGGAATGCTTGTTCAAGAGACGGATATTCGCCAATTGGACGAATCCGATCTGAAGGTTGTAACAGACCGTCAACCGACGGCTGAAGAGCTGAAGCAATTGTTGTTCGGTTGGAAAGTCGTTAAGCATGTAAAATCCAACGCGATCGTACTTGCCAAAGACGACATGACAATCGGTGTAGGCGCAGGCCAAATGAACCGCGTAGGCGCGGCTCGTATTGCCATCGAGCAAGCGGGCGAGAAGGCGCAAGGCTCCGTGCTGGCGTCCGATGCATTCTTCCCAATGGGTGATACCGTAGAGTTGGCTGTCAAAGCTGGCGTAACCGCGATCATCCAACCAGGCGGATCGATCAAGGACGAGGAATCCATTCGCGTGGCGAATGAGCACGGCATTGCGATGATCTGCACGGGTGTGCGTCATTTCAAGCACTAATAATCTATATATTGCTACATGGCGGGTGCAGCGTAGGGGACGGAATCGTGCTGGAAAAGCGTAGCGTTCGCCTTTGTCCTCTGATTTCATCCATTCGAATCAGTAATCAGATCAAGAAATCAGAGGACAACAGCGATTGGAAGGACGATCCGTACCCGGAGCGGTTGCCTTGCGAGAGTAGTGTTTTATCATATTAGGGGGTGCAAGGATGCGTGTTATGGTTATTGGCCGCGGCGGGCGTGAGCACGCGATCGTGTGGGCCTTGAAGAAGAGCGAGAAAGTGAAGCATCTCGTCTGTGCGCCGGGTAATGCGGGAATTGCGCAGCTTGCTGAGTGCGTCGATATCGCAGAGAGTCAGTTCGAAGAGCTTGCGCAATATGCGCTCGATCATGCAATGGACCTTGTGGTCGTCGGACCAGATGATCCGCTGGCAGCTGGAATTGTCGATGTCTTCGAAGCGAAGGAGATTCCGGTCTTCGGGCCGCGCAAGAATGCAGCGATTATTGAAGGCAGCAAGACGTTCATGAAGGATCTGCTGCGCAAGTACAGTATTCCGACAGCCGCATATGAGAAGTTCGATAATTACGAGGATGCCCTTACCTATTTGCGTCAGCAGTCCGCACCGATTGTCATCAAGGCGGACGGATTAGCAGCGGGTAAAGGCGTGATCGTCGCGCAGACGATGGAAGAAGCGGAGCAGGCACTGCAAGAGATGATGGTCGGCAAAGTGTTCGGCAATGCCGGGAACCAAGTCGTCATCGAAGAATTTATGGCAGGCCAAGAAATGTCGATCCTCGCCTTCGTCGATGGAGAGACGGTTCGTCCGATGAGTCCGGCACAAGACCATAAACCAGTTTATGACGGAGATAAAGGGCCGAATACAGGCGGAATGGGGACGTATTCACCATTGCCGCATATTCCGCAGTCCATCATTGACGAGGCGATTGAGACGATTGTGATTCCGACAGCCAAAGCCATGGTCGCCGAAGGTCGTCCATTCCGCGGCGTCTTGTTCGCAGGTCTAATGATTACTCCGGATGGTAAGCCGAAGACGGTTGAGTTTAATGCACGTTTTGGCGATCCTGAGACGCAAGTGGTGCTGCCGCGCCTGAAGACGGATCTCGTCGATATTTTCTTGGCCGCTGTGAACGGAACCTTGCATGAGCTTGAGATCGAATGGAGCGAAGAAGCGGCGGTATGTGTCATCTTGGCTTCGGGCGGCTACCCAGCATCGTATCCCAAAGGATTGCCAGTGAAGGGGCTGGATGAAGTGCAGGAAGCGCTCGTGTTCCATGCGGGGACGGCAACCAATGAACAGGGGCAATTTGTAACGAACGGTGGCCGCGTATTTGGTGTTGTAGGCCTCGGAGCGACGATTGCTGAAGCACGTGCCAAAGCATATGCCGATGCTGATCGGATTCAGTTCGAAGGCAAGCAGAATCGTTCGGATATTGCGAATAAAGCGCTCGTCTAGTCAAGATCACTCTTTGCGGAACAATTGAGTACGGTTCTTATACACGTAAATAGCAGCATACAGAACGATGAGAATCAGTACTATTGGCTGCCAATATGCACGTAGAAAGTCTAGAAAAGTCATAGTCGACGGACGCTCCTCTGTGAACTGGGAATTGCCCCTATTGTTACCGATCCGGGGCATAACTATCCAGAGCACCTAGTTGATCGGTTGAAGCTTAAGCAGATGCTTAAGCTTTTTTTTCTTGTCTCCATGCATAGAATGAGGGACTCTTTTGCCACACTAGCGAAGAAGCAATGAACAGCATGCTAAAGTGGGGTGATGGAGAATGGAGCGTTATGACGTGAACTACGGTGAGCAGGATGAGTCGGTAACGGCTGCTCAAGAGGTTCAGAGTACAGCGGATGCGACGGATGCTGTTACCTCGGAAGTGGACCAAGCAGGTGTAGAAGTCAATCACAACGATACGAATTTCTTGTTGAAGCAATTCTATGGGATGTACGAGTAAGCTTGTAGACTTACGCGATGTCCTGGGACAAAGCCAATGGATCTGACTCCTAAGGGTCAGGGCATTGGCTTTTGTTGTTCTTGGACATGACGTACAGTAACCGCAGGCCGATAGCCAAATAACTGGCGGAGCAGCAGGGCGGCGAATCGAAAGACGATTTCTGCGAGGATGATCGCACCGACCGCATCCAATAAGGCATGCTGCTTCACGAAAAAGGTTGAAATGATGATCGACCATGAAATCGAACCAATAATCATTTTGACGGAGAAGGGGATGGCATGACATTTTCGCGCTCCGATCCAGAGCAGATAGCTCGTCAATACATGAATGCTGGGGAAGCAGTTGTACGGACCATCCAGCGTATAGATCCCTTTCACCATTTGAATAAGTAGACCGCTGCCGTGAAGCTCAGGTCTTGGTACGGTCGTCTGAAAAACATAATAAATGAGGTAGCTTCCTATCAGTCCTAGGATGACAGCGAACAGCGTCTGGTAATAGATAGAGCGATTTTTAAGGCATAACAGGACGAAGACCCCAATCAGGAAGGGATACCAGAGCACATAGGGAATGATGAAGACCGGGAGGAACGGGATCGCATTGTCGAGGTCTGTCATGAGATTGTATACTTGCTCTCCGCCGTGGTTCAGCACCATGTAGAAGATATTTAGCACAGGAATGACGAGCAACCAGAGGAGCGGGAACAGGGATTGCAGACGAGTGTTTCGTTTCACGATAGATTCTCCTTTTTTGCGTGCCGCAGCACGTTGATGAATTTATCGTAACGGGAGAATCTGTAGATTCGGCAAAGAGATAACTAAAGAAAGTCTGAAGATATAGATCGCTGCCAAAAATCATTCTATATCTGTCCCGTTGACAGTGCTTGGAGGTTCATGATAATATGATTTTAATAATTCACAGTAAGTTTATCGGAATTAAAGGTTAAAGGATATGGAAGTAGGGAGATGAGCGTATGGAACGTCATATTACGATCAAACACGAGGATTTGCAGCTTGCAGGAACGATTCATTATCCGGAGGGTGTCTGCTCTGCAGGGAAGCAAGGCCATGAAGGCTTTCGGGTTCCGCTAGTTGTCATTTGTCACGGGTTCGTGGGCAACCGGATCGGCGTCGATCGATTGTTCGTGAAGACGGCGCGCGAGCTGGCGCTTGCAGGCAACCTAGTGCTTCGATTCGATTATGGCGGATGCGGGGAGAGCTCGGGTGAGTACGGAGACCTTGGACTCGAATCGATGATCGCCCAGACGCGTACGGCATTAGACTATGCGCTGGATTGCTGTGATGTGGACTTGTCGAGAGTTACGCTGCTCGGTCATAGCCTGGGGGGAGCGGTTGCGCTTCTAACAGCGGTGAAGGATCGCCGTGTGAAAAGACTCGTTATGTGGTCGGCCGTAGGCTATCCTTTTAATGATATCGTGAAAATTATTGGACGGAACGGGTATGATGAATCGAAGCTCAAAGGGAAGACGGACTACGCGGGATATAGCTTTACACCGAAATATTTCGATTCTCTCGGGCTCTATCAGCCTTTCCAAGAAACGAACAGGTTCTCAGGAGATGTCTTATTGATTCACGGGACAAGTGACGATGTAATTCCTGTAGACTATAGTTTCTTGTATGAGAAAACATTCTGGCTGCGGAGTGATGGCCGGTGCGATAAAGAAATTATTTTCCAAGCTGACCATACGTATTCGACAGGGACACATCAGACACAGGTAATTGGCAAGACGAAGATGTGGCTGCGTGCACTGGAGGAACGTAATTCTGATTGGCAGCACTGGAGTATATAAGTTCATAATGCGTGTAAGCAGGGGCTGATTTCATCGCGGATTCCTAGTACAATAGAGATTAGTTGGCATGGAAATGTTGCGTGAAGGAGTCGGCAGATGAATAGCAAACAAGAAATAGAACGTCAGATGACACAGCAATTTGAACGGGATGAGCGTATGATGATTCTCGTATTTGTACAGTGGTGCATCAACAATGATTTGGATCCTGTTGCACTGTATACGCGGGCCTATCCGCAGCAAGCGGATAATGTGGAGCTGCGCGAGGCGCTGAAGATTGCCGTAACGAAGGAAGAAGCGGGACCAATCGGTGAGCACATCGTGCTGGGCATGCTTGCAGCTTATAACAATGATGACCTCGCAGCAGTTGTGACCGAGGAAATTGCACGATTGAAGAAGTAGTACGTTATTTAGGAAAAAGAAGAACCTTCGGTTCCCTGCCAAAATGAGGGGGATCGAAGGTTCTTTTGTATTAATCGCGTCGTTTCATCTTCGCTATGAAGCTAGCCGCACCAATGACGACGATCGCTGCGTAGATGATGCCTGCCATCGAGCCGATATATTCGAGTCCTAAGGGAAGCAAAAGGGTAAGAACTCCGATCGTCACATATGCGATACCCACGGTCTTCGCAAGTTTGTCTTTATTCCCCGTAAACGTCTCTTCGCGATATCCCGCGATGAGGACGAGCATTTTCTTCACGCCAATCAAATAGCCGAAGACGATAAACAACAATCCGAGCAGTCCCATGACTAGAATCGAAGAACTCAATGATCTCACCTCGTGCTATAGAATCTATTAATTATAAGGGGAGGGACCGGGAAAGTCGAGTGTAGGGGAGGTCAGATGTAATATCAAAAAACGCCCCCCGCATGAGAAGCGGAGGGTGTATTTCCAATGTGCCATTATTGATAGCTATTCGCTCGTTCCTTACGGCCGAACAGGCGGCGGATGTAAGGGATGACGAAGTAGTCAAGTCCGATGCGGCCTGCGTTGAAGCCAGCGACGACGATGAAGATCTCAAGGATGAGCATTTGTGCGTTCGTGCTCACGGTACCTGCCATCAGGAAGGCGAAGTTCATGACCATACCCATTAAGACGGCGAATGTTGTAAATGTACCAAGGATGAGTCCAAGGCCGACTAAGAATTCTCCCCATGGGACGAGGACATTGAATAGTTTGACGTTCGGCAGTGCGAAGTGCTCTAGGAAGTTCGCGAACCAAGGTTGTACGGCAGGGTGATCGCCTCCTGCTTTAGCGATTGCGCCTTGCATAAATCCTGCGGCATCAAAGCCTCCGCCTGTGATTTTGCCCCAGCCGCCCGTGATCCATTGATAACCAAGATATACGCGGATAATGGTGAGCAGCCAAGCTGCGACGATGTTGTTTCTTAACCAATGTGTGAACATTGATACCAGCTCCAGTCCGTTTTGTTATTTATTATTGTTGTTCTCTATGGCTTAATCATACATTCAGTCTTCTCCTCAACATGTGATTTTTATCACATTATTAGCCTGAATTTGAAATTTATGAATTTGAAGTACATACTTTGTTCACATTTTCACAAGCGCAAATATCACACTTTTCCAAATACATTTTTCCATAGCTCTCAAGCGTCGAAAGAACAGACAAATCTTCCAATATATGCTTAAATAAAGACCATGGACATCGCTTATCCAAAATTTTGTCAATTGAAAGGGGTCTTCATGAAGTCGAAATCATTCTATCGAACACTCGGCATACTATGTATTCTACTGACGCTGCTTCTCAGTGCTTGCACGAGTAAAACGCCTGAAGCTGAGAGCACACCTGAGCCGCAATCCACGGAGCAGCCAGCACCGGAACAGGAATCGGGGCAAGATCCTACCAAGGCTTATATTGCGCCATTAACAGGCTTACCCACTACAGAGCCAGTAACCGCGAGGCCAATCGCAGTCATGATCAATAATATGTCCAAGGCAAGACCACAGTCTGGACTCACCCATGCGGATATGTTGTATGAAGTGCTCGCAGAAGGCGGGATTACGCGGATTGTGGCCATTTTCCAGAGCGAGAATTTCCAGGAGCCCATTGGTCCAATCCGCAGCATCCGCCCATATCTCATTGATCTTGGCGATAGCTACCAAGGGGTCTTGGTGCATGCCGGGGCGAGTACCGACGGGTATGCGGTCCTTCAACGTCAACACAAAGAACACTTGGATGAAATTTTGAACGCCGGGCCGTTCTTTTACCGGGATAAATCGCGAAAAGCGCCGCACAATCTGTACTCAACGCTAGAGAAGCTGCGTGAAGGCGCTGCGAAGAAGAAGTATAAGGCAGATGTGCCTGTGACGACGTATCCTTTCGCCAAAGAAGAGGACATGCCTGTGGGGGAAGAGGCGGCGAAAATTACGATCAACTTCCTGCTCAAGAACTATAAAGTGACCTATGATTATGATGCGACGAGCAAGCGTTACAGCCGTTCGATCAACGGACAGCCGCATATCGATCTGAATACGAAGGAGACGCTTACGGCGACGAATGTCGTTGTGCTGGGAGCAGATCATCGTACGCTAGACGATGTGGGACGCTTGGATGTGAATTTGATGAAGGGCGGAGAAGCCGTACTCTATCAACGCGGCAAAGCCATCTCTTGCACGTGGTCGCGCAGCAAGACAAGTGATGTCATTCGATTGTATAAGGATGGGCAAGAGTTGCCACTCTACCCAGGGAAGACAATTTTCAACATCGTTCCAAACACTCCAACATTTGAGAGTCATACCCAAGTGGGATAATTTGTTAAATCCGGCAAGGATTCCTTGTCGGATTTAATTTTGTCGAGCGGACTGGATAATTGTAGGCGAATATCGACAAACTGTTAAAAGAAATTCACGATTTTGTTTTACAATTCCTTTACAAGCACTATGTCACTTGTGATAAGATAACAAAGGTTATAATTCTCATTATTAAGGTAATCTAAGCAATTTGAAGCAGAGGGGACAGCGTATGTTTAAGAAGAACGATGTATTTTTTCAAAATCTGCAAAATATGGCCGATGCCATTGTCCAAGGCGCGGATATTTTTGCGAAGTATGTAGCAAAGCCAGGAGATACGACAGCTTTCACCAAAGAAATGAAAGAGCTGGAGTCGAAATGTGACGTATTCACCCATACGATTATTAAAGAGTTGAATAAGACGTTCATTACGCCGATTGAGCGTGAAGATATTATGTCGCTGGCTACCTCGCTGGACGATGTGTTAGACGGGCTTGAAGCTTGTGCATCGCGCTTTGATATGTACCATGTGAAGGAATACGATGCTTCGATCGAACAATTTGGTAAAGTGCTGCTCGATAGCGCATTTGAAATCCAAAAAGCGATTCGACTATTGTCACAGAAAAAATTGCTCGCGATTCGCGAACATACGATCCTTATTAATGACCTTGAGAACCAAGCAGACGATATTCTGCGTAAGAGTATCAAAGATCTATTCGCTGCGGTGAAAGATCCGATTGAGCTGATTAAGAAAAAAGAAATCTACGAGCGTCTGGAGCAAACGACGGATAACTGCGAAGACGTTGCTAATATTCTTGAAACCATTATTATGCGCAACTCCTAAGGTCGCGTGAACGATAGGTGAAATAAAGGAGGACAGAGTTGCGCGGGAACACCTAAATAGTGTGTTTCAAAAAGTTACCTTTTTGAAGAACCTCTAGTCGTTCTGTGCAATACATTTCTATGGATCATACAATGATCGTTTTAGGTATTGTTATCTTACTAGCTCTAGCATTTGACTTTATTAACGGATTTCACGATACGGCGAATGCCATCGCGACATCTGTCTCGACGCGCGCACTCAAGCCGCGGCATGCGATTCTGCTCGCAGCAACGATGAATTTCATCGGTGCCTTGTCCTTTACCGGGGTTGCGAAGACGATCGGGGGAAGCGTCGCAGACCCCTCCAAGCTGGATAATGGGGTAGAGATTGTAATAGCGACCTTAATCGCCGCGATCATCTGGAACCTTGTGACTTGGTGGTTCGGAATTCCTTCGTCCTCATCCCACGCACTCATTGGTGCACTCGCGGGTGCAGTCTTTATAGGAGCGGGTTCAGACAGCTTGAACTATGCCGGGTTTACGAAAATCGTAGAAGGACTTATCTTCTCACCGCTTATTGCATTTGCTCTTGGTTATATCGTGATGACGATCCTGAAGTTTATTTTCGGTCGAATGAGTCCGCATTCGGTCAATAAAGGCTTCCGCACAGGGCAGATTATGACGGCAGCGCTTCAGTCTTATACGCACGGGACGAATGATGCGCAAAAGGCGATGGGGATCATTACCTTCGCTCTTGTCTCAGCAGGAATACAAGATAATTTGGATGTTCCGTTATGGGTTAAAATTTCGGCGGCAACAGCGATGGCACTCGGTACATCTGTCGGCGGGTGGAAAATTATTAAAACGATGGGTACGAAAATCTTCAAAATCGAACCGATTAACGGTTTTGCAGCGGATTTATCGTCAGCTGCTATTATTATGACTGCAACGCTAGCGCATTTGCCCGTTAGTACAACGCATGCGATTACCTCAGCGATCCTCGGTGTAGGTTCCGCGAAGCGTTTTTCGGCGGTAAAATGGGGCCTAGCAGGTCGTATTGTCATCTCTTGGATCGTGACGATTCCGATTGCATTCGTGCTTGCGATGGCCGTGTTCAAAGTGATTGATCTATTATTTTATAGATAAATGTGGAGAGAAGCTAACCTTCGGTGAAGAGGGTTGGCTTTTTTTGTATGGCGGTGCTCCGATGCATGTGCATTCATCCTGAAATTTGCGCGAAAGTGATCTAACGAGCGAAAATAGGAGGTTTCGAGAGATTCGTGTCATTCATAACGCTTTCATGACGATTTCCAGTATTTTCAGATTCCATTTAGAACCAATTTAAGGTTTTACAAGTTGCAACGCGAGGAGTATGATACGATTCATGAACATTGCTGAGTCCTTGCACGTGCAAGGAGCGGGGGAACCAATAAGTCATGAACCTGTGGCTCGTGTGAGAGCGAGAGCAGGAACATGTGGGGTGAATCCTTGGTACAACGGTACCGAGGTAGGGTGACTCTCACCATCCGAATCCGACAGCTAACCTCGTAAGCGAATGAGAGAGGATGAAGGAAAGTGTAGACGAATGTTGGCTGCAGATGCGAAACAGATCTGTGGTTATGATGTGAAATAGATTGATGAAGCTATGAAAAATGTTTTACATGTCTTTAACGCTGAGTCTTTGCTATGGCAAAGAGCGGGGGAACCAACGGTCAGCTGAGCTGACCATGGGGTGAATCCGAGGCACCGTCTTGTACGGCGCTAAGGTAGGGCGACTCTCAAGGCCCGAATCCGACAGCTAACCTCGTAAGCGTCTCGAGAGAGGCAACTTGAACGTATTCAATGAGTGCGCAGCATGGTGATTCGCCATGCCCATTATTGAAGCCGCGATGGATAACCTCCCCCGCAGGCTTCTTTTTTTATGCCTTTTTTTAGAGGGAATGAAAAAAATTAACTTTTTTCACGTTGATTAAAATGTTGTTGAAAAGGGAGATCGACTATGAACTGGGGAATGGATTTATTGCAAATCGTGATTGTTATCGGGCTGCTGCTCTTGATCGTGAAGCCGCTCGGTACGTATATCTATCATATATTTTCGAACGAGCCGAACCGGAGTGATCGGATATTTGGTCCGGTGGAGAAAGGGATCTTCTGGATGATCGGGCTGAAGAACCGCGGCGATATGTCTTGGAAAAGATATGCGCTTAGCTTGCTCCTGACGAATCTCGTATTAACCTTGGTGGGGTTCGGCGTCTTGCTGACACAGCGCTGGCTGCCGCTCAATCCGAACGGCATTGACAATATGGAGCCGACGTTATCTTTTAATACGATTATCAGCTTTATGACCAATACGAACTTACAGCATTACAGCGGGGAGTCAGGCTTATCTTATTTCTCGCAAATGATCGTCATCATGATGATGATGTTCACCTCAGCGGCTACGGGTATTGTGGTGGCGATTGCCTTTATCCGCGGATTAACGAAGAAGGGCACAGGGCTAGGCAATTTCTTCGCGGACTTCGTGAAGGCCCATACCAGATTGTTGATTCCAATGGCGATCGTAATGACACTGGTGCTCGTTGGACTCCAAGTGCCGCAGACGCTAGACGCTACGGTTCAAGCGCACACGATTACGGGCGAGACGCAGCAGATCGCGATTGGTCCTGTAGCATCGCTCGAGTCGATTAAACATTTGGGGACGAATGGCGGCGGATTTTTCGGAGTGAACTCCTCGCATCCATTCGAGAATCCGAACCCGCTTACGAATGTGCTCGAAATGTTGATGATGTGGTGTATCCCAGCATCCTTGACGTATACGTACGGACGATTCGCTCGGAATCAGAAGCAGGGCTGGATCGTGTTCGCCGTTATGAGTATCCTGTTCGCAGCTTTCCTAAGTCTTGTGTATATCTCGGAAAGCAACGGCAACCCGGTCTTGAATACGATCGGTGCAGACACATCTCAAGGCAGTATGGAGGGGAAAGAAGCACGATTCGGGATTGCGCAATCCGCTCTATTCACGACCGTGACGACTTCGGCAACGACGGGTACGGTCAACAATATGCATGATACGTTAACGCCGCTCGGTGGTCTTGTCCCGATGTCGCTCATGATGCTGAACGTGGTGTTTGGCGGTGATGGTGTAGGGCTCGTCAATATGCTGATGTATGCGATCCTCGCGGTGTTCTTGGCTGGCTTAATGGTCGGTCGTACGCCGGAGTTCTTGGGTCGGAAAATTGAACCGCACGAGATGAAGCTGATTGCGATTGCGATTCTCGTCCATCCGCTGATCATCTTAGGCCCGACGGCCATTGCTTTCTTAACCGATCTAGGATCGGGTGCCATTACGAATCCAGGGTTCCACGGCATCTCGCAAGTACTCTATGAATACACCTCATCGGCAGCGAACAACGGCTCCGGGTTCGAGGGCTTGGCGGATAACACGCCGTTCTGGAATATGACGACAGGGATTGTGATGTTCCTCGGTCGATACGTCTCCATCGTGGCACTGCTCGGTGTAGCAGGTTCGCTCGTGCGCAAGAAATGGGTGCCTGAGACAATTGGGACATTCCGCACCGATAACAAGCTATTCGCCGGGGTGCTGCTCGGAACGGTCATTCTCATTGGTGCATTGACGTTCCTGCCTGTACTCGTCCTTGGGCCGATTGCAGAGTTCCTGACATTAGGGTAGAGATCAATTAACGAGGTGAAAGAACATGGATTCGACCATGAAACGTAAATCATTAATAACTTCAGATATCGTGAAATATGCGCTAGGCCAGAGCTTCGTCAAATTGAACCCGCTGATCATGATCAAAAATCCGGTCATGTTCGTGGTAGAGCTAGGAACGTTCATCGTCCTGCTGTTAACGCTGTTTCCATCCGTATTTGGCGCGGAAGCGAATTTCGGCTTTAACTTAACGGTATTCATTGTCTTGCTGTTCACCGTCTTGTTCGCAAACTTCGCCGAAGCGATCGCAGAAGGACGTGGGAAAGCGCAGGCGAATGCGCTGAAGCAGACGAAGAGCGACGTGATGGCGAATAAAGTGCAGCCAGGTGGTGGCGTGAAGCAAGTGCCAGCGACAGAGCTTCGTAAGGGGGATGTCGTCGTCGTATCCATGGGCGAGATGATCCCTGGAGACGGTGAAGTGATCGCAGGGCTGGCGACGGTAGACGAATCCGCGATAACCGGTGAATCTGCGCCAGTCATGAAGGAAGCGGGCGGCGACTTCAGCTCGGTAACGGGCGGAACGCGGGTTGTCAGTGACCAGATTAAAGTACGGATCACGAATGATCCGGGTGAATCGTTCCTCGATCGCATGATCTCCCTCGTCGAAGGGGCCGAGCGTCAGAAGACGCCGAACGAAATTGCGCTTAATATTTTGCTCATTACTTTGACCGTGATCTTCTTAATTGTAGTTATGACGCTAGCGCCAATTGCCAAGTATGTAGGGGTCGACTTAGAAATTCCGGTGCTGATCTCCTTGTTAGTCTGCTTGATCCCGACGACCATCGGGGGCTTATTGTCCGCGATTGGGATCGCGGGGATGGACCGCGTGACGCAATATAACGTACTCGCGATGTCCGGGAAAGCCGTTGAAGCGGCAGGGGACATTAACACAATGATTCTGGATAAAACCGGGACGATTACGTTCGGGAATCGGATGGCGAGTGACATAGTGCCCGTGGGGAAAGCCACGGTCGAAGAAGTATCCCAATGGGCTGCAGTGAGCTCCATGCAGGATGAGACGCCGGAAGGCCGTTCTGTGCTGGAGTGGGTACGAAAAGAAGGTTATGCCTTTGATGATAAAATTGCGAGAAATGCCGAGTTTATCGATTTCAAAGCCGAGACGCGGATGAGCGGCGCGGACCTAACCAATGGATGGAAGGTTCGTAAAGGTGCAATCGATGCGGTGAAGCGATGGGTACTGGATCAAGGCGGCGTGATTCCGGCTGATCTGACAGACAAAGGGAACAAGATCGCCTCGGAAGGCGGAACGCCGCTTGCAGTAGCGGTAAATGATCGATTGTTAGGCATTATTTATTTGAAGGATACCGTCAAACCGGGGATGCGCGAGCGGTTCGAACAGCTTCGCCGTATGGGCATCAAGACGATTATGTGTACGGGCGATAATCCGCTCACGGCTGCGACGATTGCGCGTGAAGCAGGTGTAGATGACTTCATCGCTGAGAGTAAGCCGGAGGACAAAATCGCTGTCATTCGCAAGGAGCAAGCGGAAGGCAAGCTCGTCGCGATGACAGGCGATGGCACGAACGATGCGCCAGCGTTAGCGCAAGCGGATGTAGGGCTCGCAATGAACAGCGGTACGATTGCGGCGAAGGAAGCAGCGAACATGGTGGATCTGGATTCCGACCCATCGAAGATCATTGAAGTCGTATCGATCGGGAAGCAGCTGCTCATGACGCGCGGTGCGCTGACGACGTTCAGTGTGGCGAACGATGTGGCGAAATATTTTGCGATTATCCCCGCGATGTTCATGTTGGCCATTCCGGAAATGCATGTGTTGAACGTGATGGGGCTCGGGTCACCGATGTCCGCGATCTTATCGGCATTAATATTTAATGCGGTTATTATTCCGCTCTTAATCCCGCTTGCGATGAAGGGTGTAGCGTATCGGCCAATGAGCGCGAGCAAGCTGCTGAGCCGGAACCTGTTGATCTATGGTCTTGGCGGCGTGATTGCGCCGTTCATCGGGATTAAAATAATAGATTTGTTCGTTCATATCTGGATTTAGCGTGGCATGGAGAGAAGGAAGGATGGAATAATCATGAATATGAATCTGCATACAAATACAAATGTTGAGGTGCCTGCCCGAACGTCGGTGGGCTCGATCATCTCGGTAGCTATACGAATAAGTCTTGTCTTTATTATCCTCTGTGGGTTGGTGTATCCGCTCCTATCCACAGGCCTTGCGCAAGTGCTGATGCCGAAGCAGGCGAACGGCAGTCTGATCAAGGACGCGAACGGTACCGTCATCGGTTCCGAGGTGATTGGGCAGATGTTCAAGGATCAGAAGTATTTCCAAGGGCGGGTATCCAGCATTGAATATAACGCAGCGAGTTCGGGATCGAACAACTATGGGCCTTCGAACCCCGATTTGTTGAAGCGGACACAGGAATCGGCGGCGGAATGGACGAAAAATAACCCGGATGTGCCGCTCAGTGAAGTGCCAATTCAACTGCTCACGAACTCGGGATCGGGCCTAGATCCGCACATATCACCAAAGAGCGCCGAAGTACAAATTCCGCGGATCAGTAAATTGACGGGGATCAGCGCAGGAGAGCTGGAGAAGCTTGTTGAAAGCCATACCGATGGCCGTGACCTGGGTGTGTTCGGGGAACCGCGTGTGAATGTATTGATGCTGAATATTGATTTGCAGAAATTAATGAAATAATGCGGATGTGTCCACTCGGTCGCTTGGATCGGGTGGACATATTCATGTCAACATATAAGCCAAAGGGGTAGGGGCATGGAGCAGTTTCGAAGGAAAACACCGGAGGAAATTCTGGAGTCGATTACGCGGTTGTCGCGAGGTTATCTGAAAATTCTGATCGGAGCGGTCAGCGGTTCGGGGAAGACGTACCATCTGCTCCGTGAAGGGCACCAGCTGGCTAAGCAAGGGGTGGATGTTGTCTTCACGGCGATTTCCACGCGGCAGCGGCCCGAGACGATGGAACAGATCGGCGATCTGGAGCGGATACCGAGCATCCATTGGATGAAGGGTGGCGTCGAACAGAAGGATATCGATCTGGAGGCGCTCATACAGCGGGATCCAGAAGCGGTGCTCATCGATGGACTCGCGCATCGCAATCGACCTGGCGCGCTCCATGCCACACGGCTAGAGGATATTCAATATCTATTGAAGCAAGGCATTAGCGTGACGACGACGGTCAATGTCTACGAACTGCAGGAGGTCGCGGAGCTTGCCGAGCCGTATATCGGCTTTAAGCCTGAGATTACGGTGCCTACGGATACACTCGAAATGGCGGACGAAGTCCGGTTAATCGACGTCACGCCAGAGACATTATTGAAACGAATGGCGGAAGGGCATCTGGATGGACTGCAGCTTCCAGCAGATGTCTCCGTGTTCCGGCATGGCAATCTGGCTGTTCTGCGGGAGCTCGCGCTGCGGCTGGTTGCGGAGGGCGTCAATGACTCGCTGGAGCGGCACCGGGAGCGAATGGGGCTCATCGGACCGTCTTGGGCTGCGGAACGGATTCTTGTCGCTGCCCAATACCATTGGAATGGCTCGATCTATATTCGGCGCGGTCAGCAGATTGCGAAGCGGTTGAATGGGGATCTGCGCGTCGTCACGTTCGTGAAGCCAGGGATGGAGCTGACGAAGGAGATGGCGACGTTCAAGCGGTCGATCGTGAAGCTGACGGAGAAGATTGATGCGCCATTCGAAGAACTGCCCTTGTCCTCGCAACGTCTTCTTCCGCGCATACTCATGGATTATGCGTTAGAGCATCAAGTGACGCGTATTGTGATCGGGCATTCGAAGATGACGAGGTGGCAGGAGCTTCTCAAAGGCTCCGTCTTGAATGGATTAATCGCGCGAATGAACCAGGTGGATATGTTCATCGTGGCGGATCGGGCGGAGTCGGATGGGGAACGGATTCTGCCGACCAAACGGTTAGCGTTACGTGGAGACGTGGACACAGCGGGTGTACCTAGCGGAGAAGAGAAAATGTTGCACGGCAAGGTGCGTGTCCGAGGTCAGCTGGGGGATTTGGAGAAAAACCGATACCGCCGATTGACACAGGAAGAGATTGATCGCGAAGTAGAATCGATGCAGCGCGGGCATTTCAAGGTCTATATTGGTGCGGCGCCGGGCGTAGGCAAGACGTATACCATGCTGCGGGAAGGCAATGAACTGCTCCGCAAGGGGGTGGACCTATGTATCGGGTATTTGGAGACGCATGGTCGCCGCGAGACGGCGGGGCAAGTGGGCGCACTGCCGCTCGTGCCAAGGCGTAAGGTCGATTATCGCGGCGTACAGATGGAAGAGATGGATACGGATGAGATCCTGCGTCGCAATCCGGAAGTTGTCTTGGTCGATGAGCTGGCCCATACGAATGTACCGGGGAGTGAGCTGAAGAAGCGTTACGAGGATGTTGAGCGGCTGTTGGCCGCTGGGATCTCGGTCATCTCGACGATGAATGTGCAGCATTTGGAGAGCTTGAATGATGCGGTGGAACAGATTACAGGGGTCCGCGTGCGAGAGACGGTGCCAGATCATATTTTGCGGTTAGCCGATGAAGTGGAATTGATCGATGTGGCGCCGAAGACGCTGCAGCAGCGGCTGCGGGACGGACATATTTATCGCAAGGAACAGGTGGAGCAGTCGCTGAATCATTTTTTCAAGACCGGGAATCTGATTGCTCTGCGGGAATTAGCGTTGCGGGAACTGGCGGATGACGTGGATGAACGTCTGGAATCGTGGGAGCGGAAACCATCGCTTCGCGGCCCCTGGCGTCGGAAGGAAGTGATCTTCGTCGGGGTGACATTAAGCTCGAATGCGGAACGGTTAATCCGACGCGGATTCCGCATCGCATACCGCTTGAAGGCGGCGCTCTATGTGACCTACATTCACACAGGGGGACCGCTGACGGCGGAGCAGCAGGAGCGGGCGGATGCGATTGGAGCGCTCACGGAACGTTTTGGCGGGACATTCAAGGTTAGCCACGCGCCGCATGCGAGGAAGATGGCGGGCATATTCATGCAGGAAGCGAATCAAGTGAAGAGTACCCAGTTGATTCTTGGGCAATCGGCGCGTCCATGGCATGTGCGTCTGCTGCGTGGGTCGGTGATTAACAAGCTGCTGCGGATGGCCCGGCATATGGATGTGTTGATCGTCGCGAAGCCTAAGGGCTAAGTGGGGCAATAGGGACATGTTCATAGAGCTGGTGTGATCGGGCGGTTGAAGCCGCTGGATAACACCAGCGAAGAGAGCGGTGAAAATGATAAATAGGCTGAGGCGAGGGGGCTTCGGCCTATTTTTGTATGATGAGGGGAGGGGGAGGAAGGGGAATCTATCTTTTGTAGCTTTTGTTGCCTTTAGAGCTGGTAGGACGGCGGTGTTGTTTCGATTTGTTGGTCGATTGGCGTTTGCGTTTGCGGCGCCGTCTGCGTTTGGACCAATCGTCATCATCTTTTTTCTTTTTTTTGCTAGGGAGCAGGACGTCGGCCATCAATTTCATGACAGGCGCCAACTGGGAGACGCTCTGCATCACCTCCCGAACCTTGGTCACCGTGCTCACAATCCCGTCAATGCCGCCCATGCGGTCGATGAACCCTTTGATATCACCAATATTGAAGGGAAACTTACTCTTGGTGGCGACGGGTGTGACGGGGGTTACGGATGGATCAACAAAGGGGATCATGGAAGTAGATTCGGCCAAGTCAATGGCTGCGGGTGTCGTCTCGGGAATCAGCGATTCTTGCAGGGGAGGCCGATTATATGGATTGCGCACGCCGGGGTACGGAGAGACGTGATGTGAGCGCACGTGAGGGTGCTGAGGCATGGAGATTTCACTTCCTTTATGGGTGGATGTATAGAATACTGTATGTGATAGGCGAACAACATGACTGGACGAATGCCCGGTTTTTGACAAAAAAGTGTGGGCAGATTTTCGCTCTGTAGTGCAGGAAAACGGTAATGCTTGAAATAGATTTGCACTCTACGTTACAATGGGGGTAAGTACCAGTAGCTGGGGGATGAGAATAAGTGCAACTCAAGAAACTTAATGATAAAACAATCGATCAATTATTCGAAGCAGTATTAACGTTGAAGTCCGTAGAAGAATGCTATGTTTTCTTCGATGATCTGTGCACGGTGAATGAAATCCAATCGCTGTCGCAGCGTCTGGAAGTGGCAAGAATGCTCGGCAAAGGCAGCACGTATAATCAGATCGAAGCGGAGACGGGCGCGAGCACGGCTACGATTTCGCGTGTGAAGCGTTGCCTCAACTATGGCAATGACGGTTACACGATGGCTCTCGAACGATTGGAACGATAACACATGCGTCCGGGTATACTGATCATTAGTCACGGGTCACGGGACGCTGCTTGGGTCTCACTCGTGGATGAGGCCGTGGAGCATGCGAAGCTGCCTGAGGGGATACCTGCTGAGGTTGTGTTCCTGGAAATCGTCGAAGGTCGACTTATACAAGATGGCATCGACCGTCTCGAAGCAAAGGGAGTTACGGACCTGTTCGTGATTCCTTTCTTTGTGTCGGGCGGAAGTACGCATGTCGATGAAATTGCGTATGCGCTCGGGGCGAAGAAAGCCGCGTCCTTTGATACAGATCTGCAGCCGTTCCGCGTTCAAGCACGCGTCTGGTTCGGGGAGCCGATGGATGTCGATCCGGTGGAGATGGCGCAGATTGTGATGGAACGCAGCCGCGGATTGCTGGGTGGTCGCCAGCCGGAGGAGACGGTACTCATGCTCGTAGCCCATGGCAGTGATCACCCTCTATTCTATGAGCGCTGGGTAGGCGGGGTGCAGCGGGTGGCCGTCAGGATTCAGCGCGAGATGAATTACGCTGCGGTAGATACGAGCCTACTGCTTCCGGAGCAATTATATGATAAGATAATAAAATGGCAGACAGAGACGGACTACACCGTGATGGTGGTGCCGTTATTTTTGAGTTCGGGCTATTTTATTAATCGTGTAATACCGAATCGTATTGGGCAGGCTGTATGTGTATATGACGGTCAGGCACTCTTGCCGCATCCGCTCGTATCGCGCTGGCTATCGAGGCAAGTGCATCAGGTTATGCAGCGACGGTGACCCGTACGAAATGAATAAACAGGTGGCAGGTAAAAATGGGTATGGATCGAATCACGAAAAGAGCGAGGCTCATATACAATCCGACATCCGGCAGGGAAGAGATGCGGCGACGGCTCCCTGATATTCTGCAACGGCTGGATCTTGCCGGCATTGAGACGACTGCGCACGCGACGATCGGCGAAGGCGATGCAACCGCATGTGCGATCGATGCAGTGGAACGCGGCTATGATATGATCATTGCAGCGGGCGGGGATGGGACCCTCTATGAGGTGATTAACGGCTTGGCGCCGCTTGAGAAGCGTCCACCACTCGGCATCTTGCCCGTCGGAACGACGAACGATTTCGCACGTGCGATGAACATTCCGCGGAATTGGAGTGACGCTTGCGATCTCATTCTGGGACAGCACACGCGGCCGATTGACCTTGGGCTTGCAGGAGATCGTTATTTCATTAATATTGCAGGCGGCGGCTCATTGACGGAGCTGACCTATGAAGTGCCGAGCAAGCTGAAGACCATGATCGGGCAATTGGCCTATTACGTAAAAGGTCTTGAGAAAATGACGCGGCTTCGCCCGTCTCAGCTGTATATTCGCGCAGATGGTATCGGCGAATTCCATGAGGAATTCATGCTCTTCCTGATCGCGAACAGCAACTCGATCGGCGGTATGGATAAGCTTGCGCCGAATGCGCGGATCGATGATGGATTATTCGACGTCTTGCTCGTGAAGAGATGCAATCTCGCAGAATTCATTCGTATCGCGAGTCTCGCGATACGCGGCGAGCATATGACGGATCCGCACGTGGTACATTTCCGTACCTCGCAGCTGGAAGTAACATCGCCGGAATACGTGCAGTTGAACCTGGACGGCGAGCTCGGCGGAACGCTGCCATGCAACTTCTCGGTGCTGCCGGCACATATTGAGATTTTTGCGGCGGAGTAGGGAAGCGGGAGCGTTAGCGATTTCCGTAGATCACAGGCGTATGAAAGAAGTAGTGAGCGTAAACATTGGGGGGATTGCGTTTGGCTCTGGAAAGGGCAGGGCGGTCCTCTTTTTGATGTAATGAAAGTGGAAATGATGGGGAGTGCGAATGAGGTTCCCTTTAACATATATTATGAGTTGGGCGGGGTTAGGTAGATGACAAGAGGTAGAAATCGCGGAGGAAATTCGCGCAATAGCAGCAAGGCACCATCGCAGGCGATACTCGATTTGCCCGTGGCGAAGAACGAAGACGTGGAAGTCGAGATCATCGGCTTAACGCATGAAGGCGAAGGCGTGGGCCGCGTAGAAGGCTACACGTTGTTCATTGGCGGCGCATTGCCGGGTGAGCGTGTGCGTGCGAAAGTGCTGAAAGTAAAGAAGCAGTATGGGTATGCGAAATTGCTAGATGTCTTGGTGGCAAGTCCGGATCGGATTGCGCCGCCTTGCGAGATTTACAAGCAGTGCGGCGGCTGCCAACTGCAGCATTGGTCGTATGAAGCGCAGCTCGATTGGAAGCGTCAGCATGTGGTGGACAACCTGGAGCGGATTGGGAAGTTGAAGGTTGGTGGCGATGCTGAGGGTGAGACCAGTGAGGGATTGAGCGAAGAGGCAGGGATTGTGGTTCATCCGACGCTTGGGATGAACGATCCGTGGCGGTATCGGAACAAGGCGCAGGTCCCGATGGGCATGGCGGAAGAGGGCGGCTTGATCGGTGGCTTCTACGCGCGTAATTCCCACCGCATCATCGATATGGATGCTTGTCTGATTCAGCATGATCAGAACGATGATATCGTGCGTCGTGTGAAAGCGATTGGTCGTGAACTCGGTGTGACGGCTTACAATGAAGAGACTGGTGAAGGTTTGTTGCGTCACGTTGTAGTTCGCGTCGGCTTCCGTACGGGTGAGCTGATGGTCGTGCTAGTGACGAATGGGGCCAAGCTACCACGTGTTGAGGCATGGATTGAAGCCATTCGTGCGCAAGTGCCGGGCGTAGAGAGCATCTGTCAGAACATTAACACGAAGCGCACGAACGTCATCTTCGGCGATGAGACGAAGACCCTCTGGGGCCGCGATGTTATTTATGACTACATCGGTGATGTGAAGTTTGCCATCTCGGCGCGGTCGTTCTACCAAGTCAACCCGGTACAGACAGAGGTTCTGTACGGGAAGACGCTAGAGTATGCCGGCCTGACCGGCTCCGAGACGGTCATCGATGCCTATTGCGGGATCGGTACGATCTCGCTGTTCTTGGCGCAGCACGCCAAGCGCGTCTACGGCGTCGAGATCGTCCCCGAGGCGATCGAGGATGCGCGCGCAAATGCGGCATTGAACGGGATTAGTAATGCCGAGTTTGAGGTAGGGGCTGCGGAAGGTGTCATGCCGCGATGGCTGGAGCAAGGCGTGACTCCGGACGTTGTGGTCGTTGATCCGCCGCGCAAGGGGTGTGATGAGCGGTTGCTTGAGACGCTCTTGACGATGCAGCCGGAGCGCATCGTGTATGTGTCGTGCAACCCCGCGACCTTGGCAAGGGATTTACGGGTGCTCGAGGATGGAGGGTACCGTGTGAAGGAAGTGCAGCCGGTGGATATGTTCCCGCATACGGTTCATGTGGAGAGCTGTGCACTATTAGTTTGTCACGGAAAGAATGAGTGAGAAGTTAATGTGGGATTGCCCTCTCTTGAATGAGAGGGTATTTTTTTGTCTTCATAAAGGAGCGGGAGTAGGGTGCCATAAGACACTAGGGGGTGGCTTAAAGCCAAATGAATGGTTCTGTTAGCAATATAGGGTAGTACACATCTAATCAGCAACTAGATGGAAAAAGTTGAACGATACGAGAGGAGATTCCAACATATGGTACAATAAAACTACATAAAAAAAACTGGAAGGAATCATTTGAGAGGTATTCAATATTCCATCTGGATTGAGGCAGAACAATGGGCAGATGGAGAATGGAACATACATGATGATAATACTGATGTAATTGTCAAGTTTAAAGATGGATCAAAATGGGTTGCCTCATTTTACACATATAAAAACATACTAAGACTTGCAGAAAAAAAATCAACTAACTGGCGAGTGTTTATATGGGAAGTATTTTTGGGGGAGCGATATGCTACTTGTGGATGAATGTACTCGTAATCGCATTGAAGAAGTAATTGAACATCTAATAAAACAGAGTGTTTTCGAATCGATATTTAGTATACGATTAAAACGAGGAATTTAAAAGCAGGGTGAAATTCATGGGATGGGAATCTTATAATTTTTTGCTATTTGCTAAAGGTAATAAGGCAATGATAACACCAGATGAATATGGTGAAAATTTGTTGGATATTGTTTGCTTCAATGCACTACTCTCTAAATGATGGTAATAGCATCATTGAAATTAACTGTGGGGAGTTTTCAGAACAAATTGAAGAGATTTCGATTAGATTTGCTGTCAAATTTAGATCAACGTATTTTGAAATATAAAATTAGCCAACAACTCAGTAAGGTTGTAGGCTAAATTACGGTGAGCCTTACCATAAATAAGGGCAAGTTTTCAGGTTTAGATGCAATAGGGACATTAAGCTGTCGGAGGTTGTTATTACAATCTCAAACTTAGCAAGAATAGTTACGTATTCTTATAAAACCAAATAATATTTGTAAGAATTAACTGTCGTTTTTTGGTATGTCTATATTATAATCATGATAAAACCATTTAGTATTTAGGGGAGTATAAATTGAGAGCATCTTTACATGTTATGCATTACTCAAGCAGCAAAGTTGGGCAAGTACTAAAGAGAAGGTTTTTAGACTGGAAAAAAATGATAGTATATCTAAGGAAAACAAAGGATCTTGGAAAGAATGCTTTTTTTGAACATTTAAATAAAAATTATGCTATCGGAATGATTACATCAACTGCCGGAGATGTATATTTTTATTCTACTTGTGCGATTAAAAATCGGGATGCATATCTTACTTTCAAATTAAAAGTCGATAAACACAAAAACCATAAATGGGATGAAATGGTAAGAAACTTGCACTTTAATTCTCATTCATTCTTGTATTCTTATTTAGAGGTAGACCGATCAAGAGGAATTAGAACACCGACCTCTTGGTGCAGGAAACACGATAGTGAGAGTGTGATTTTAGAGAAAATAAGCGAGTATATGTTTAGTCATAGATTATTTGATTGTGAGGTTTTCATTTACTCACAAAAAGAACCTTGCCTAAATTGTGAAACTGTGTTTCAGCAATTTTTAGAGAGGCATTCATTATTAAGACTAACAATATTCTATAATCAAACTAATTATCATCAATTACCTTCAAAATATAATTGGAGATATAAATAGTATGGAAATGAAAATTGATAAGAAATTTATGGATGCAATTATTAAAGATGAAGAAGAATTAAGACTTGAGAATTTATTCACTAGTCAGGAGTTGATAGATTTTACAAATTCAAGTTTAAAAGATAATCTCGAATTGGACACGAATTATTATTATATTAAAGCAGTAGATCGAACAATTGATGACCTATATTTGTTGTATACTGAAAGTGTAAAAACACGATATATATTAATTGCAACTTGTACATATAATTTATTAAAATACTACGAATCGGATATTTTTTTTCCTTTTCAAAAAGAATACATTTCAACAGATAATAATGTAAAAGCGAAACCAAAACCAATTGCAAAGTTTTTTAAAGAAGTTTCGGATTTAATGAAAAACAGACTAGTTTCAAATGAAACTCAAATGAGTATTAGTTATTTACCTTTAGTGGCAGAATATATTCTAAAGTTAACTGAAGAATTATTCTTACTGACTCCAGTTCACATGAGCGATGGATTCAAGGAATTAAACTCAAAGATATTACAAATTATTGAATAATAGATAAAGGGATAGACATAGAATGCTTTTCGTATTCTTATTTGATTGCTTCCGTAATTGCGTATCCCCTAAAGGTAGAATTATCTTAAAAGCAATTGTTCAAGGGTGGAATCCAAAGGGAAAAGGCTTACCGTTAGTATGACTGGGATAATACTAATTTGAAAAGCAAGTAAGTTGATTAAATAAAAGAGAAGTTCTATGCAAAGAAACCACTCCATTGTCAGGAGTGGTCTTGTCTTTATATACTGATGTATATTTTGTGGTCAAGTTGTACTTTGTGCTTAGATGTGCTGCGGTGAACCGTACCATAAATGACAGGTCAGGTCATTAAGCTAACGCAGAACGATAGCTCAATTGAAACATCGGCAAGTCTAAGACTGTTATTTTCAAAACCCTAAGGTATTAAAAGAGAGGATAATTTAATGGATAGAAAGTCAGAATTGGATTGGATAGAGCTTGAGTATTTCGGTCGTTACGGGGGAGGTTATTATAAACTTCATTTCGACCCTCAGGGGATAATCGAATACGAGGGAAATTTAGTACCTCTGCAGGGCCATCACAAATGGTTTGTGTCTACACGTGTGTTTAATAACTTAGAAGTGCTCCTCCTTGAGCGCATCTGGGAGAAAGAGATTGATCTAGTGGGGAAAGATTTCATAGTTTGCGATGGATGGGCCGAGACACTACGCTGGTCCATTAAAGGGGAAATAAAGGAATATAACGTCGAGATCGGCATCGGTCCTCAGAGTATTATAAAAGTGATAAGACGGATTAATAAATTGGTGAGTGAAGAAGCAAAGAAACACCCACCTAGAATTAGAATTGATTGATAGCTATACACACTCGCTAATATTTCCGAAAAGGAAGCCAAGAAAATAATTAAGGAAGAAATTGACCGTAAACGATATGGATCCGACAAAGGAATAAGAAAACTATAGTTGGACGATTTCACTTATATATGTTTCTAATCGCTTCTCGTTGAAGATCACATCGTCACACATTAGACTCTCCATTCGCTAACAGTGATGTCGATGTCGCATTCATACTCGTTACCCACTATGCTGACTTCTTTTATATAATCATTAGTATTCCCACTATGTCTTCCCCGGTGCTCACAGGTGGTCACCTTCCATCTGAATCAACATTGAGGATTTCGAAAAGGTTAGAATAGCTAAAAAGGAAGAGAGTGGTGGGTTTATGGAGAAGTTGATGCTGATTAGTGTTAATGAATAGATTTGCTTAATATCTCACAGCAATAGAAAGGGTTATATACTACTATCTCTATTGCTGTAACAAATAGTCATGAACTCCAAACACAACTTACAGCCGCGATACTGAATCGGGCTATTTACTGTGTGATTAGGACTACATAGCATATGCTATCGTAGACCAAATGTACTAATCATGATATGCTTTTTATGGATAAATTTAGTGTGAGATTTTATATCGAGTATTAGGAAGATCAATGTTTTCCAGTACCATTCCACCATTATGGTACCTCAATACAGTCAATAACAGAAGTTCAAAAAGTTGTGTCTCAGCATAGCTATTTCAGTAAGAATCGTAAATCCGACGTTGCCATTAAATGCCTAGAATATCTTTGTGAATCATTGAAGAGTTATTATGCAGGCTGATTAATATCTGGATTAATTGCCATTCAAGAATGCTTAGATCAATTATGTAAAATAGGATTCACGAAAACTCTAGAGGAATCAATTAAAAATCTCTCACCTATATCCGTGCTAACATAAAGGAGGCATAGGAAATGTCATATAAATTATGGAATAAGGTCATAGCAGAGCATTTTTTTCATCCCGAGATGGATGGTCGTGAAGTATTGTTGTTCATAGATGACCAAGTTATTAATGAGCTTGGAAAATCAATTGGACAGGATTTACGTGGTTTTATTTCAGCTGTAATTCAGGGACCTTTTAAATGGCGTGATGAAAGTATCAACTTGTGTCAAAAGGCTTATTCGGTTTTTTGTGATTGGCGCAAGAAAGATGCAAGGTACCCACCATACATCGCTTATCTTGCTTTATTTGTGCTTGCAGGTAGTGCGGACAACGAGAACTTTTCTCCCAATGCTTATTACCCCAAATTACGCAAATTGCTTGGAGAAGAAGAGATACAGGGGCAGTACCCTAAATTTGACCAAATGGGGTTGTTATGGAGGGACTTGGAATTATGGAGCAAAAAAGATAAGAATGAATCATTAGGACGATTTACTGTAAGGGTTAGAGGACATAAGAGACACGTCGGAATTCCACAGTCTCAGTCCATCTTATCAGCAAATGAAAGACGAGCCCTCCCGCTTTTATTTCATAGAGGTGATCTTTATCCAACCAGCCCACCACTTAATAACGATTTAGTTAACGTACTAATTAACCATGGACAGGATATTTTTTCAAGAAGGACCATGCGCTTATTACAAGGTGAAGAAGAATATCGGGAACTTTTTGAAGCCTTAATAGACTTAGTAAGGGATGATCTTGTTCATTGGAATGGGACGATACCGAGCACGGCATTATCAAAAGTTGAAGGGAAAGTGCGCTCTAGTTTGTTTCTCTGTTTGGATCATGACAAGACTAAGAACAGTCCGAAATTTTCCTTTAGGATTTTTTCCAATAATACATTCCCTGAGGAACCGCTAAATCTAATAGCAAATGGAGTTAAGGGCACATTTAATTGTAAAGGTAGCCTACAGAATTGGTCTACTGTCCTTCAAGATGAAAATAATAAGATGTTAGAAATCACAAACATTGACCTATCTCGAAGTTGGATCTTTGAAGATAAAGATAACAAGTGGTCTACAAAGTTGGTAGGGAAGCATGTCCGTGTATTTACAAGAGGACAGAGATTGGGTCTTAATAACTATTACGTAGAAATCCCCCAATTGCAACGCGGAGCTCAGTTTGCGTTGTTATGTCACAGTTATGTTGTTGAGAAGATTATAAAATGGGGTAAGGAAGCCTGCGATGCTTTTGGTCAAATTCCAAATAGTATCCTTCCGAAAGGATGGGTTCTATTTCAAGGGATAAATCCTAAAATTTCGTGTAATGGTATCGCCGAGCTCACATTTTCAAGCCAAGTACAAGTTCGGCTATCTGGTGGTATTCGATTAGGTAACAGCAATCGATTTTTAGATGTTGTACTACCAGCCGCAATAATCGAAAATACGGATCATTCAGAGACCCTTAAGATAAATGACCAGCGCTTAAAATATAATGCAGAACATGATTGTTGGACTTTACCTCCAGGGTTACCATTGAATGAGCCATTAGTACTGCAAGTTGATGGAGAACTGGATGAAATGAGAAAAGTAACTTTCCAGCTCGTAAAACCTGCTATTCGTATTAAGAATAAATCAATGTACTTGGAACAGGTGAGAAATGCTACTGACAATACCGAAACACTTTTAATTGGTCCTAACGTATACAATCGTCCGGATTATGTTATTGAACATTACTCCCTGCCTACATTTCTGTCAAATGAAATTATTTTTATTGGAAGGCAAATTGGTCAAGTAATTCACTGGGTGCGTAATTCTGAAAGGGAACAATTTTTATGGAAACCTGTATGGGCTATTGCAAAAGAAGGCCGAAACAGATGGAAACTTCATTACTGCAGTCCTGACAGAATTACTCGTAGTAAGCCAGTAGCCCAGAATGGTGATTATACTAATGTGTCTCAATGGAAAGATGCAATTCTTTTGATGCCTAAGGTCATGGAAGCGCCTACCTTTGAGTTTGATTTGCTACATGAGTTATGGAACCAATATGTCGAGGTGGCAGAAAATGCTTAACGATGTTTTAACAGTAATAAGTTCTCTTGGTAGGGTAACATTTGAAAAGTTTAGATCCATTTATGAGACCCTAATGCTGACCCGTCTAGAGTGTGACGAACTTAAATTGAGGCCGGTTTCAGAAGTTTTAATTCACCTAGAGGCACTAGGACATTGCGAAGTGAATTACGAAACGAGGCATGTTACCGTTTGTCCACCAACGCTGGCTTTGCTTCCACAATTAGGTCTCCCTGTAGCTGTTCTAACCGGGGGAAGGGATGAAGCCCTTTTACATAAGCTGCTAAACTCAGCTCAAAAAAACCAACGTTTTTTTAAGGTATCAATACAAACTGATGAATCAGCAGAGGTCCCGGTGCTTCCCTCTGTTATTCAAGTAGTCGCAACAAGTATATATATTCTTTCTCAATTGGCGGAGCGCTTAAACTTAGAATGTCATTTAGAGTATCCAGCCGCTTATTCTGTACTTACGATGGCTTCAAACTTAGAGGAGATTGAACATTCACTTGTTTATTCCGACCAATCAGAGCCCAACTGGAAATGTAGCGTGTTTAGCCCCAACAGATTACGATTTGTCGAGGGGAGAGACAATTCTATGAATAAGTTGATGATGTATACGAACCCCATTACACAACAGCAAATAATATGGTTTTGGGCTGGAAAAAAGGCTGCTGCTGTAGATAAAAATTGGGGAAGGTACCTATCACTTCAACGTCATAACATAAGTGTTTTACTATATGATGTGAAAAAACAAAGAATGGCCGTTCCACTTACGATTCCCCTTCCAAAACCGATACATCGAGCCGCGGTTCTTTGCTCTGGTTTATATCCAAGAAAAGGAGAACTTATGCAATCCGTTGGATTGTTAAAGGAACATATGTCGTTGATTATTTATGAGAGAGTCCCTGACCTCATGGCTAAGTCCATTTCAACAAAGCTGGGTCAACAGCAATTGCACGAAACAAACCTAATATAATAACAGGGGGATTCTATGTCTAATCCATTTTTGGCTTTCGAAGAAATTCGGGAAAATTTTATCAGATATGTACAGACCGCATTCGGTACTAGGTACCCCTCTCTCGAGAAGGAGCGCAAACAGCTACTATTAACACCGGGGGTTTTATCGCAAGACCCTTGGATTGAACCTTTGCCAAGATACAAAAGTTCTCAAATGCAAATTAATGATCTATCGAAACATGATTTACATGGCTTCACTCCAAAAGAGATAAATTTATTTCAGCAGTTGGCCACTTGCGGGCTATTCAAAGAAGATCTTCCTTTATACACTCATCAAAAGCGTATGTTGTCGACAGCTCTAACTGGAAAACATTGCGTTATTACTTCAGGAACAGGCTCAGGTAAAACAGAGTCCTTCTTACTTCCGTTATTCGCATATTTAGCAAAAGAATCTGTAAGCTGGAACAATCCAGAACCCCCACATCCAAGAGTGAACGATTGGTGGAAAAACGAGGACTGGCATGACACATGCAATCCGGTGGTAGGGAAAAAACATAGCATGCAACAGTCGTTCCGTGTGCCTCAAAGAGGGCATGAGACCCGCCCCTCTGGCGTACGTGCAATGATTTTATATCCGATGAACGCACTTGTAGAAGATCAATTAACACGGCTTAGAAAAGCGCTAGATTCAGATAAAGCTAGAGAGTTCTACCAAAGGGAACTAAATGGTAACAGAATTTATTTTGGAAGGTACAACGGATCAACACCTGTTGCAGGTCATGAACTCAAGAAGACTGGTAACCCCAACACCGGTAAAATCAAAGAATTGACGGATATAATGAGCAGTGTGGAACAAGTAAGTGTCGAGGCGGCACGATACGCTCAGGAAGTTGGTAAGAGTGATATACCATACTTTTTCCCGAGACTGGATGGTTCAGAGATGAGATCTCGATGGGATATGCAGGATGCACCTCCAGATATATTAATTACTAACTACTCCATGCTTAGCATTATGATGATGCGTCATGTCGACGGAGGAATTTTTGAGAATACAAAGAAATGGCTTGAGGAAAGCAAAGATCATATATTTCATTTAATTATTGATGAGCTTCACTTATACCGGGGGACGTCAGGAGCTGAAGTATCTTATTTGTTGAAGATCATGCTTCAACGTATAGGCTTGACCCCAGATCATCCGCAATTGCGGATTTTGGCATCCAGTGCATCATTGGAGCCTGAAGATCAAGATAGCCGGTTATTTCTTCAAGATTTCTTTGGTGTTCCAGAGGAGCGTTTTGAGATCATTACAGGTGTTCCTGATGAGATTCCTACAGAATCAGGAGTCATCTTACCGAGTCAGGTTTTTGCAGACTTTCAAACAATGTATACTACGGTGCCAGATCAGGCAGTTTCGATCTTGGTCAAAAACTTAGGATACACAGGAGAAAAAGACGGAATTGTTGCACTAAAAGATACGTTAGAGTCCAAAGGGTTGAAACTCGCTTCGACCATGCTCGCCGCATGTAAAGATGAAATAACCAATATGGTTCGTGCGGTTTCAATAGATACTTTTTCGGAAAAACTCTTTGGAACCCATATTAAGGAAGAGGAACGGAATCTTGCATTAACTGGTCTTTTTACAGCACGTGAGTTGTGTGATACAAAAAAAGAGCTAAGCAGTCTACCATCGTTTCGTTTCCACTGGTTCTTCCGTAATATCGAGGGATTATGGGCATCCACTACATTAGAAAATCCGGCTAATCCCGTTGGTAAGCTCTACGCAAAACCTGACATTGTCGATAGTAAAGGAAAGCGTATTTTAGAACTCCTATATTGCGAACAGTGCGGTACAGTGTTTTACGGTGGTAACCGAATGAAATTAGCAGATGGTAACTTAGAATTGCTGGTTACTCATCCTGATATTGAGGGAATTCCGGATCGAAATCGTAAAAACATAGTAGAACAAAAAAAATATAAAGACTACGCCATTTTTTGGCCTTCTAATACCGAGTCGCTACATAAAGATGTCCGTCCTTGGAAACAGAAGAACCCTAGAAAACAAAAGCAAGAGGTGAATGCTGAATGGAAGCAGACGTCACTTAGCTCTGCAACAGGATCCGTGACCTTTACACATGAAGCTGCAGATGAAGATCCTGCTAATTTTATCAAAGGATTTCTGTATGATCTTGAGTGTAATGATGATGAGATTGAAAAAGATTTCAACACGCTTCCATCTGTTTGCCCATGTTGTTCAGCAGATTATTCCTTGCGTAAATCTAGAAAAAGTCCTATTCGGGGATTCCGAACTGGCTTTTCGAAGGTGAGCCAAATCTTATCCAAAGAACTTTTTCACCAAATTTCGAGCGATGATGAGAAAAAATTGGTTATCTTCTCTGATAGTCGAGAAGATGCTGCTCAAATATCCAATGGGGTAGAACGTAACAATTATAACGACTTGTTACGTGAAATTGTTGTGAGCGAATTGCGATTATGTACCCTAGGGGAAGCCCAACTACTAGATTATTTGGAAAATGATGTTCCTCTTACTGATTTAGCCAGAGAGTATATGTCCGTCTTTCCAGAAGCAGAGACGGGTTTGAAGGATTGTATCGAAATGGCCCAAATGCTACGGCCTACAAACTCAATATTTCGTGCAGCATATGATGATTGTCTGGAAAAACTTGGGCGAATTAGACAAAGAAAAGAAACAGCGATCTATCAGTGTAAAGAATTATTTCATGCCAGTTCAGATAGGGAATGTGGGCGTCTTATTTCCCGATTCATTGCCCTTGGTGTCAATCCGGCCGGTAATAATATAGAGTTCCAATCCTTTAAATGGGGACTCAAAGAGCACAGATGGACTGAATTATTTGACTTCAATAAAAACAGTTGGGTGGAGGATTTACCACCCGAAGCAGGAACGGTAAAAAATAAAATTATAGCCAAAGTCAGGGAATCACTTAGTGATCTTTTCTTCAGTCGACTTTATTTTAGTTTTGAATCATCAGGCTTTGGATACCCTGCTATACAACTTGATGACTCTCTTTTGGAAGGTACTGCGGCGGACTTATCGATTAATGTGGAAATATACAAACAAATATGTAATTCTTCGATTCGGATTTTAGGTGATCTTTACCGTCATGAGGGTTCTGATTTTCCACAACACTCTTGGATAGAGTTTAAGAATGCAAGAAGTACATTTAAAGATTATATAAGCTCAGTTTGTAGCGTGAATGGCATTCCATCTAGCCGCATAGAGACGCTAGGAAACAAAGTTCTCCAATCCATAAACCGCTCCGGTCATGAAGGCGCGATGATTATTACAGATAAACTCGATTTAAAAGTATCTTCACCAGAAGATTCATTTTGGAATTGTCCTAACTGCAAACGACCACATCTACATCGTTCTGCTTCAGTTTGTACAAAATGTTATACAAAACTCGCAGATGATCCAGATGGTTCATGTGGAGATCTGATGGATAAGAATTATCTTGCATATATGGTTTCGAATGATCGGAGGCCAACCCGCTTGCATGCCGAAGAGCTCACAGCACAAACTGATGATCAAGCGGAACGGCAAAGGCTTTTTCGGGGTATTTTGCTTGACTCGAATGGAACACAACAAGTTAAACAAGTAGATGAAATTGATATTCTCAGTGTTACTACGACCATGGAGGTAGGCGTTGATATTGGTAACTTGCAATCTGTTATGTTAGCCAATATGCCTCCAATGCGCTTTAACTATCAGCAGCGTGTCGGTCGGGCTGGACGAAGGGGTCAAGCTTATTCTTATGTCCTCACGCTCTGTAGAGGAGGCAGAAGCCACGACGACCATTATTTCCAAAATCCCGCTGCTATCACTGGAGATCCTCCTCCGGTCCCGTTTATTACCACGAACCAACCACAAATCATTAAACGGTTGATTGTGAAAGAAAGCTTGCGGCGGGCATTCATTGGAATTGGTGTAAAGTGGTTTGATGGACCAGATAATCCACCAGATTCTCACGGAGAATTCGGACTTAAGTCCGATTGGCCTGAAAGGAAAGACAAGCTTAAAGCTTGGCTAAAAAATAATACAATCGTCTTAAAAGAGGTTGTTCGGGCGATTATTCCGATTTGGGAACATGATGTCGAAAACATTAATCATTATCTAGAGTATATTCAAAAAGATATCGTCTCTGAAATTGAAAGATGCTATGAAAACTCTGAACTCACTGGGGAGGGGCTAGCAGAATGCTTGGCTGAAGGAGCTAAATTGCCGATGTTCGGAATGCCATCCCGGACGAGATATCTGTACCACGGAGGTGTGGAAGAAAGGTCACCGGCTGTTTTGAACATAGATCGTGATATTGAGCTTGCGATTACTGAATTTTCACCAGGTGCCCAAAAAACTAAGAATAAGGCGATACATACGGCAATTGGCTTTACTGCGCCATTGAGAAAGGTACAAAACGCATGGAAGCCGTCGGATCTTAGAAACCCCTTACCACACCGGTATCAAATAGCACACTGTAATGCTTGTGGTTATTTGAGAGTCAATCAGCCATCGGAGATGTGTGCACAATGCGGAACTCCGAAAGGGACAGCCTATAGAGAGATAAATGTCGCCATTCCGATAGCTTTTAGAACTGATTATTCGAAGGGGCAAGATGCCATGGAGGAGGAGTGGACGACTTCTGGTGCCCCGGCCAACATAGCTGAAGGGACACATGTTGATTTTAGGACAATTAGTAGCTCTAACACTTCAATCAATCTAAGCAATGAATCACGTGTATGGAGAATCAACGATAACAATAAACAATTATTTCGCGGCGGTATTATTACTACGAATAAATTGAAGTTGCCAAATGGCTATGTTATAGAAGCACCAGAAATGGAAGGGCAATGGATACTAGAAAAGTACAAATACACCAGTGATCATAGTTTCAATAACCTAGAGGAAATTGGTATTGCAGCGGCTAAAACAACGGATCTTTTACGGATCAAACCAAGCGAGACACCGAATGGTCTTGAGTTAAATCCAACGAAAATTACCTCACGAGCTGCTATGATTTCTGCGGGCTTTTTATTGCGATCCGTTGTAGTTGAGCGATTAGATATTGATACTGATGAAATTGAAATTTGTGAACATATCAAATCTATTGCTAAGGATGGTAGCGAAGTAGGCGAAATAATCCTAAGCGATAGGTTGCCCAACGGTGCAGGTTTCGTCAAATGGCTGGAAAATAATTGGACTTCAGTAATCGAAAGTATTGTTAGTTCGAAAAAGTATTCGTTTATAAAATTCATTACTGGAAAGCAGCATGATTGCGATTCTGCTTGTTATAGTTGTCTAATGAACTATCGTAATATGCAGTACCACGGACTTTTGGATTGGCGACTTGGTCTTGCTTATCTAAATGCGATGAACAGTAAAGATTACCAATGTGGACTAGATGGGGATTTTGCCCATGACGAACTGTATAATTGGAATAATATGGCGGATAGACTGACAAAGCAATTTGCAGATTACTTCCATTACGAACAAGTCAAATTTGGTGAGCTTCCTGGCCTGCGTATTGGCAGTCAAAATCTAATCATAGTGCATCCTTTATGGTCACAACATACTCATAATGGCTTATTAGCCGATGCAGTCGATGAAGCAGGAGGATCTCCTCTCTATATGGATACCTTTAACCTGTTACGTCGTCCTGGTTGGTGCCATGAGCAATTAGGGAAAGATGTGGAAACGTGGTGGTAGTGTGTTAGTCCAGATCAATCCAGTCCAACAACTTAGCAGAATAGCACCTAGTCGCTTTTTTGGATTCACTCAATGTAAATTAAGAGAAGTGTATGCAGCCTCGGGGTATCCAGGGCTGCTTCCTTCATATCCTAGTACTTATTTTGGAAAAGCGGTCCATAAGTTACTTGAAATGGCAAGTAAAGGTCATATTCAAAGTGCTGAATATATTGAAGAGGCATGGAATGAATGTTTATCCGAAGCAGAGCAGGAGTTATTCAATGATGAGCAGACCAGACATCTCGTCCCTTTGAAGAAGTTCGTCAAGCAATACGAAGTAAAAAAGCGACAACTTATAAGGACCGCTGCTTCGTTACTACAAAGAAAGCGAAGTGCTACACAAAAGTTATTTAGCGGAAATGAGCGATGGATAGAATCAGAAGATCAGACCATAGGAGGGTTTGTCGATAAGATTGTCTGGACAGTGGATGGCTATGAGATTGTTGATTATAAAACAGGTGAAATTTTTGAGCCAACGGGTATAGAGATTAAGCCAGAGTATAAGAATCAACTTATGCTTTATGCTGTGACTCTATACGAGAATATTCACGAGTGGCCGGTCTCATTAAAAATAATAGAATTAAATGGAACTGTTCACTCACTGGCTTTTTCAACAGAAGACTGTTTGAATCTAAAAAAACAGGCTCGCAGAATCTTAGAGGATATTAATTCAAGCTTATATATAGGTAACTATGACCGCGAGATGCAGCAAACATTGCTAGCCAATCCCAAACGCGAAAATTGCACATTTTGCAGGTATAGGCCCGCATGCTCTCCCTATTGGAAGAAGAGAAGTAAAAGCGTTGAAGATTGGCCATATGATGTCGCAGGGGAATTTGTGGATGTAACTCGGTTGGGCAATGGGACCGAATTACTCAAACTAAAACATAATAATAAGATCTATAGGATCAGGGGCTTACAACCTAGTAGACATAACATTGTCCCTAAAAAACATTACGCAGTCTACAATTTAATTCCAGATAATGTAGAAAATTGTTATAAGGAAGGACCTATGACAACAATATTAACATTTTAATATCTAGGTCAAATATACTATAAGAAACCTAAATATAAAGGAATAATAAGTTGTTTGTCGAATTCATACTAAAAAGATGTATTGTACATAATTTGGAAGAGGATACCTATGAATACCCCAAACTCTGACGTCAGTATAAATGGCCAAAGAATGCTTCAATTGTTAATGGGCCAATGTAATCACATTACTATACAAGAACTCGATGATATCCTGAAAATTGCTTGCAATTCTCATGATATACGTTCAAATAAGCACGATACGAACATCGCTGAGGCTATTGCTGGAAAATCGTTACTCGAATTAATTTTTTGTTATTTACTTTTTCATGATATTCATCTTCCAAATTACCGTTTAGAAGGTACGTTTTACCAGAACTATGAACCGTTACTATCAAAGCTTTATCAGCATTTACAAATATCTGACCTTGTTTATCTAGTAGCAGAAGAAGAGGAAGCTAGGTATTTTCTACAGTATCGGGAAATTTTGCTCAATATCTTGTCTCTCATATTTAAGAGAGAGGGATTCTATTGTATTACTGATTTTATTGCACCTTTTGTGATAACCAATCAGGAACCCGATTATAGAAAAGTATTGCAAGAACTTGCAAGTCAACAAAATAGTCAAGTGCAATATCAGCGATTTATAGATCCTGTTTGGAATGGTACAAATAATACTTGGTATGTCGTTGAAGTAAGTGCATTAGGAAAAAGAGCTGTAGGAAGTGGTTCTACAGAAATTGAAGCTCAATCAAAGGCTGCCCATAAGTTACTTGAAAGTCCGAGTGAGAATATGAAGGCTTTCTCAAACCAATTCTCATTACGTTGCAAGAAGATGTGGCAAGTACCCCCTGAACGTGAGCGAGTACTTCAAAAATTCAACTTAAAATCACATCTTTTTCAGTTACCGACATATTTCCTAGATACGGTTTTTTTGCAAAATTCATATCTTGATCGAGAATCAGCTGCTACTAATCTAAATAATGACACACTCAGTATAATGGGATCGTACGTTCTAGGGTACTCGATTGATGCTTACTTGCTAGAGCATTTCGATTCCATTTGTAGCTTTAAGTCTGGTAACATGTTAAAAATACGTGGAAACTGGTTGAGTAATAATTTTGTTGTTTCGATGGCTAAGAGTATATTGGTAGGTCATGAGAACTTAATAAGAGAATCACAAAGCGATCAGGAAATAATTAATGATGACTTATGGCAGCGTACATTTAAAAGGCTATTGGGAGCCATTTTTATACATGAAACCTCGATAGGCATAGCTGATCCATTACAAACGCTTCAGAAAGTACTTGAGGATTACTTCACATCTCATAGAATAGTCACCACCAACAAAGCACAACAACATATTGAGGCGGACTTAGTAAAATGCCTAATAAACAATTTATACAAATACGAAGATACAGGCGAAGTACAATATGATTCTGTAACTTCAACGCAAATTAATGAAACGCTAAAATTACTTAATTTACCTTCTGTTATAAAGCTGTTTGAAATGGGTGGATTTCAGTCCGTAGATATCTTTGTCCAGACATTACGCATGCTTGCTGAACAATTGACTATCTATAGATCTGGTGATTTTATCAAATCTTTATTAAAAATAAATGAATACTACGAGTCATTATCTGTTTTAGGTGCAGCCCATTGGTTGGATGAATGTATTACAGCAGTATTCAGTGATAAGTTATCTACCAATACATAATCAAATCCTAAACATAAGAAAGATATCTTTGATATGTAATATTTACCAAGGAGAGCAAATGATGACGAGTGCCAACACCTTACAAGGTCTCCTCCAACAAGCAGCAGCTTTTCAAATTAGAGGTGATAATCAGTCAGCCAGATTTTATTATCAGAAACTACTTGGAGAAGAAGCAAAAGCAGGACTTGACCATGCATTTTTGCAAGCAGTGTTATTTTTTAATTCCATCAAAGAGTACAAAGAAGTGATTACCTTATCACGCTTATACATACAGAGTGGTGGGCTACTTAACAGAATTGCTTTCGATTATGTGACCGCGTGTATAAAGAATGCTGAGGCGACTAATACAGATGCATTTCAAGATCTAAAATGGATTTTAAGCCAATCAGGACAGGGGACTATTTTTGGGGAACGACTACTTATAGCCCAATGTTTTTTTGAGACAGGTCATGAAGAAGAAGCATATTTTATCTTTGTTTCTCTCATTGAAATATTTGAAAAAAAGATGCTTGATTCGCCTAATGTGACATATGAGCACTATGTGAAAACGTTGCTTTATTTAGTTAAGTACGAGTACCATTTTGGATCATGGCCACAAGCTCGATTTCATGTTCGACGACTCATTGGACTTGAAGGTTCCTGGATCATTAACCATCAGTTAATTGCACGTTGGAGCCTTTTACTTGATGAGACAGCACTGCTTGTTACTCGTAACGATTGGGGCGAGTTCGCTACTCATTTGGCCGGTGAAGTATCCAAACTTTGCGGAATGTACCGAGAATTTTATGAAGGTTATGTAAACCGTGAAGCAATTCATGTGTTGATGAATACTTCGTTTGGGGATACTGAGTTGGACAAAAAGAGAGGAACTTATGTTTGCCTTCTCTCGAGAGCGTTTGAAGATTTAGGATGGCTAGATTGGATTGAAGTTCAACATAGAAAGCTTCCAAATGATATGCTTACTTCACTACTATATAGTGAAATGCTTACCTTAAGAAATTCTCAAACATTACGTGAATTTTGGAAAAATCACTTCTTAAGACATGCCGATAAGCCTGAAGTAATTCGTGCTTATAGTGCAGCTTTTAAGAAATCAAAAACTGTACAAAAGAAAGAAATTAATGTGATGTTTTTAGGTGGGGGAGAAAGGATTGGAGGTACCTCGATCCTTGTTAGCATCGAAGGAAAACATATCTTACTTGATAGTGGGATGCATCTGCATGGAGAAGATCGTTTTCCTGATTTCTCACTTTTGATTCGAGCAGGAATAACAGTACATGATTTGGACGCATTGCTAATTACTCATGCTCATTTGGATCATACGGGTGCGGTACCGTATCTTCATAGTTTATACCCTGAACTACCAATGTTTGCTACCGAGGAAACTAAACAACTCATGAAAGTACTTCTTGATGATGTTGTTCGTTACAGTGAATCTACAGATGAAATGTATGACTTGAAACAGCTGCAGATGACACTGATGAGTATTTCCTCCATAGACTTTTTCAGTACTTTTGAAGTGCCATCAAAACAAGGTCAATGGAAAGTTACCTATTACCCTGCTGGTCATATTCTAGGAGCTGCAGCGATTCATTTGGTGACCGACGGAATTTCTGTTCTCTTTACAGGTGACTATAGCGTGGAAAATCAAAGAACAGTGAACGGGATACAACTGCCTGACGACCTACATGTGGATGTACTAATAACAGAAAGTACCTACGGCTTTCTTCCGACAAACGCTTCGATATGCAGGAAGCAACAAGAGAAATTGCTAGTGCAAACTATTCTCCAAACTGTTGAACGTGGTGGGCCGATATTAATTCCCGCATTTGCAGTAGGCCGTGCTCAGGAAATTATCCAAATAGTAAAGGACCATTTTTCTGCTTATGAGTTCTTGCCTTTCCCTCTCTATTTGGATGGTAAGGTAGCTGAGGTGTGCCGGATCTATGAAAAGAGTGTGCCGTCAGGTCAAATCTCAAATAATAATCCATACTACGGGCATGGTGTTCAGGCTGCTAATGAAATTTACTCAGACCGGCAAGGAAGCAACTACCCTTTTACCAAGTTTTTTGAAGAGTACATACTTGCGGGAGGTAGCTGTATCATCGCAAGTTCTGGAATGTTAATGGATGGGAGCGCTTCCTCCCGTTATGCGGAGAAGATTGTTGGTTTGGAAAGAGCTTGCGTTGCATTTACTGGTTACTTGGATGAAGAAAGCCCCGGGGCTCGTCTGTTCCAAAACACTGCAGAAGGATCATCTGTATTTATACAGCTCAACGGTAAAAGCAATGAGATTCGGGCAAACGTTTCATCATATCGGTTATCTGCTCATGCAAGCAGGGAAGAAGTTTCTCAATTAATTCTCCAGTTACAACCAAAAGCTGTTTTTCTAATGCACGGCGAGCATCAAAAACGTTATCGATCATCTAGATCCTGGCTCGAGGGGAATGTCATCTATCCAAGCGTAATAGATCTTTTGAGTTCAATCGAACATATTCAAGTTTATCCTGCTTTTAATGGTAAAAATTATCACATTACAATCTCTTAGGAGGATGATTTGATGAGTAAAGAAGTGTTAGCAATTGAACATATTATCCGATACTACTCCCAACCAAACAAAGAAATATATAGTCAATGGGCACAAGAACATGAGGATGATCTCGAATCGATACTTGAAAAGTTGGACTTATTTGAGTATTCAAAAAGGGATGCTTTAGTGTGGGACTTACAATTGAGGTTTGAGAAAGTATTAGTTGAATCCCCAACATTAGATAATACGGATATCGCGGATATAGTTGCTCAAAACTGGAATATCGATAGTCAGCTTCGTCTTAATCAAGACACTATTCTTAGTTTAATGGCGCAACTTTCAATGAGAGCTTCCAACTCACAAAAAAGCTTTCTTTCATTATGTGAAGGTGATTTAAAATCATATTTTTACTACACCAAGAAAGCAGACCAGTTGGCTGAGCTTTACATTCGCTTATTAATTGCTGTTCTGGATGATATGAAACCTATCTCATCACTGGTGAATAGCATCGTGAGTGTCCTTACGGGTGCTTCAGTAGTAGAAGAAGTGCGCCAAGCCTTCCATCGGATGGCTCTTATTAGACGGAAGGATAATAAGATTAATTGGGGAAAAATGAAAGCATACAAGCAACACGTAAACATAAATGATCTTGTATATGCAAATGGCTTGATCCGAATATATTTAGAGAACGCCAATGCAATAAATGAAATAAATGAGGAGACATCATTATTATATAATGCACTTCTATCGGACTCACATAATACGAGGAATACTTCTGAAGTAGTTGAAGTTCAGATTCAATCTGAAACCCAGCCAGAGCCAATTAATCAAGAAAAGGCAACTCTCTCATTAACCATTCGTAGCTTGGCGAATAAAGTGTTAGATGCCGTGTCGCAAGTTGAAAAACTTGAAGAGAGTACCCTGCTTTTGGATCCCACTTACATTCAAAGACTTGAAGAGGAGAACAAGCGGCTCGTTATTGAGCTTGAAAAAGAGAAGATGAAGGCTCAAGCAGCAGGTGAAGAGTCTATCGTAAATCTTCTGAATAGAATTGCAGGAAAAAGTGGTGGATATTTGCTATCTGATTTATTAGAGGAATCTAGAGGTAACTTGCCTCAAGAGCGAATCATCAGTACAGGAAGGCTCGTAAATCTCTTTTCTATGTTAAGCCTTTTTGGAATAGAGGAGTATACGGCCGGTTACCAACTTCATGAACAGATCATCATCCCAAGGGATAAATTGGCAAAGACATTTATGATTAGTGGGCCTATACGTACAGATGCAAAAGAAGTTCCTGTCCGAATGATACGCTGTGGTTGGGCGTTAAATGATAAAGTCATGATTCAACCTCTTGTTGAAGAAATTCAATCGAATATATCTTAGGAGGAATTTTCATATGAACCGTTTCGTTGGAATTGACCTTGGTACTACTAACTCAACTATAAGCGTATCTCATCTTACCGCAAGAGGGGATGTCCAACCTAAAACCCTTGAGGTTACCCAAGTTCAGGAGAATGGTATCAACTTAGTGCAAGATACACTATTACCAAGTGTGTTGTATATAGACGATGAAAAGAATGCATATATTGGGCAGTTTGCAAAAAAGATGGTTGGTTTTTATCCTAAACGAGTAATTAAAGAAGCAAAACGCTTTATAGGAGATGAAGTCAGTTGGAAGGTCGACGAGGATTCATACCGTCCTGAGGTAGTGTCTCACTACGTTCTGAGAACATTAAAAAAGCAGGCCGAAGAATTTTATATAGGAGATAAAATTGATAGTGTTGTTATCACGGTACCAGCTAATTTTAATTTTCAACAAGATAAAGCAACACGACTGGCCGCACAGCTTGCTGGCTTTGAGAAAGATAAAATCCACACCATTCCAGAGCCTACTGCTGCGCTGGTTGACTTTATTAATGAGGAGAGGTCAATAGATAATAACGCCCGTAGGATTCAGTTAAACGCGAAACCTAAAAACCTCTTAGTATTCGACTTGGGAGGTGGAACATGTGATGTTTCAATTCTTAGTGTTAGTGAGTCCTCCACAGGTCAAATCGATATTGAAGAACTTTCAATATCTCAATATACAGAACTTGGTGGTATTGATTTTGACAAAAAAATTGCCAACTATTTACTCGGTAAGCTTTTGAAAGATAAGGGGATAACTGGGCAAGAACTTAAACGAAAGTTTGATGAAACTGTATTATCTAAGTTATGGGAGAGCTTAATTGATTTCGCTGAGAAGGCAAAAATGTTCTTTTCAACAAGAATCGAAACAACCTTGTTGAACAGAGGGCAGTCATACCATGATTGTAAAACGCAATTTGATAATCTGGTGTTCACTCTGATGATCTCAGACCAACTCCCTGCAGAACTTGCCACACTTGTATCCATTAGCAAAAGTGATTACGATTCTGTTGTTGCAGACCTTCTATACAGCGAAAAGAGTACAGGCAAAAATATTGAGAGTCCTATCCTAAATGCTCTAGCAACTGCTAGAAGTGGAGCGATGAAAAAAAGTGATATAGACGCGGTATTTCTTGTTGGTGGTATGACGATGTATCCGACAATTCAAGAACGAATTTATGAAATTTTTGAAATGAAAGTTCGACCTGTGCGCTCTTTAAATCCGATGCATGCTGTTTCAAGGGGGGCTGCTGTTTATCACTATTATATTAATCAAATTAACCTCACCAAATATATTAATAATAAACAGACGGTCCCTAATAATGTCTTCATTCACGTTACTGGGGGACACGCAGTACCTCTACTTACTAAAGGGGAAAAAGTACCTTGTACCCGATATTTTACGGATACAGAAAACTCAGAACATAAGTTTTTCGTTACAGGACCTTCAAGCATGTCAACAGTTAATTCTATGGAGCTTGAGCTGTTTACAGCCCCATCTGCGGATTCGCTCTTAGATGTGAAAAGTCTGAAAAATGCGTTTATTAATTTCAAACGACCAGTACGTGTGGGATCAAGGCTCTTCATTAAAGTCGAATGTAATGATGAACGAGATGTTACAGTGAAGGCCTGGCTAAAAGATGATGAAACAGAGGTTATTGATGTTAATGTAGGATCACATGAGTTCACGGAAGAAGAACTAAAACAAATCAAGCTCAGGCACGAAAATATAAATAAATTGTGAGGTCGTGTTTCCATGACAAAAAAAGAGCGAGTTTCTTTTAATCAACTAGCAGATCTGAATAAAATCAGAGAAATGTTTGGCTCTCTTGAAAATGAAAGCACAACACCAAAAGCTAATTTAATGGAAACAAAAGAAGCAATGTTCTCTAAGGAAGAAAAACTAGTAATTCATCGGGAATTACTCGAACAAGCAGGTCAGGCAGAAAGTGATTACGATTTTGACGGTGGGGATTTATTTGGCAATACACCTAAGCATTCCTCTGGTAGTAAAGTTGTTGAGGTCGAATATCCTAGAGGCTATGTGGGGTATGTAAATATTCACTTTGATAAACCCGAATTAACAGAGGCTGAGTATCAACGTGTGATTCGTTCTGTGGAGTTAATTTCTAAGGGGAATAATCAATATGATGGGCGAAATGTTTTAATGGAAGTTGAAGCGCTTGGAGACCCTGCGATTGAAGTGATATACCGTGAGTCTCGTCGATTCCTTTTATCGGATACAAATCAACGGAACGGTATTGTTCAGCTGCTAACACGTATGACTGTACGAAGCCTTAAAGGCAGGAGGATATTAAAAGCAATATTACAGCATTCTCAAAGTAAACATCATATTCAGCTTGCTATCATGGTATCAGGATCCGTTCAGGATGAGGAAGTTACTCATGAATTGCTGCAGCTTGCATCCAATAATGATTACTTCGAGTTTTGTCTGGATGCGCTGCTCAAAATAAGGAAGCTTGATACAGTAAAACCGTTATTAAATCTTATTGATACTTTAGACTCTTCCCGCAAGGACTTACTTGAACAAGCTATATTCATGGCTCATCGATTTAATGGGTTTGGGTCGGAAGCTGTCCAAGATGTATTTGAGGCATATCATAATTCAGAGCGGCACCAAATAAGGCCAGTTTTATCCAATGCACTAAAGTCATTTAAAGAGGATGCTATTCCATTTTTAATGAAGGTTCTTGAACAAGAAACCGATGAAAGAAGAATTATACGTGTATGTAGAACTCTCGGTGGTTTAAGGCATGCCTTTGCATCTGATGCTCTAAGAAGAGCTTACGACCAGTTTCCTGAAAAAAGGGGCCCCATATTGGATGGGCTTGGCCATACCAATGATTCAACCTTTTTGCCATTAATATTTAAATCACTGGAAGAAAGCAAAAATCCAAAAATTCTTGAGGCCTGCTTTAGTTCCATTTCTAGTTTAGGAACTCGGGAAAACATCAAAACCATCCGTTCTGCAATGGGTGAACGAGGAGATCGAACGTTTCCTCATGCGTTATTTTGTTTAGTAAAATTGGGTGATTCTACCGCGCTTGAAGAGTTTATTGAAATGTTCCTTAACGGAACATCTCAGGAACAGTATTCTTTAGAAAAATACATGAACCGTCTTCCGATGAATGCAATAAAATCAATGAGTTCACAAATTAATGTTCTTCCAGATAATAAGTCAATTTTGATCATAACCGCACTACAACGAGTTAAAGTGCCACCTAGAGAAGTGGGTACATACATAGCCGAAAGGTTTAAAAGACCAATAGAAGATGCATTGCGCTTAGAGTTATACCGCTTAATTGCGATGCATAACGATACAAAGAATCAACTTCTGCCCGAGATGGTACTTTACGACGCAAGAGATCGGGAAGAAAACCCACGCATTAAAAGGGAATTGAATACAATAATCGCCGGGATGAAGAATCGGACAGGCGCGCTCACTATTAAACAACACGGAGATGAATAACTATGCCTCCCAAAAAGAAGACTTACCGTTATATTGAAGTAGAGGGAGTTCGGATGGACCTATTGGATAGGTGCCTTCTTGAACTTATGACCAAAGAGTCCCTTATCTCATATTTAAAAGCAAATTCAAAGTTACGGCGTATGATCGGAATTGAAAGTAATGAAATAAATAGCTACCCTCATGCGGAGCTGGCAGGACTCATCGTCCCTCACTTATTAGAAGAATACAACTTATATAATCAACTTGTTGGAATTTGGAACACTACTCCCTCTGATCGCTTCTTAAATCAAGTTGCTGAAGTTAAAGACACTTTGGATCTTGCTTTATGGGAACAAAAATTACATCAAAAATTAAAAGAAGAAAAAATTCCGCTGTTTCAAGTGTTATGTCATTTGCGCTTTCACAAAGCACCTCATTTTCATAAGTTAGTTCCAACTTTTCTTGATACTTATTGGGAAGTAAACTACTTAAAGAAACAAGAAATAGATTCTAATGTTCCTTCTCAAATAGAATTAGCGAAAGATACTTTAGACGAGACGAACATTTCAACAGAGGACTATCTTAATAAAATTATACAAATGGCAGAAATGTTGAAAAGCTTATCAGGGCTTGATATGGCTTCACAAGAAAAAATAGATGTACTTCAAGCTAAAAACGATCAGATCGAAAAAGAACTTGCCAATCTAAATAAAGAGTTAAAAGCCAAGGACAAACAGCTAAAGACCAAAGATGAAAATTTAGAAGTTGCGGGTAGGAAAGTAAGTGATCAGGTACGGCAAATAGAATCTCTGCAAGAAAAATTGGAAAATGAGCGTAGAGATAAGGGCAAGTTATCACAAATGCTTGGAGAGAGTAGAAAAGATGTAGAGCTGCTTGAATTAGAAAAACAAAAAAGTATGCAAAAACTTCAACTCGCTCTTAAAGAAAATACGACAATTGCCGAATCAGTTGAGAAGCGGTTGAAAACAGAGTGGAATATGGAAAAAGCACTATTCGGAGAAAATCATTTAAAAGATAGATTGGAACAAGAAGAAATAATTAGAACATTACGTGTTGAGATTGAAGAACTCACTACAATAATCCATCAGAACAGCACACGAGAACAAGCTGATGCGATAGAAGATTCAGTAGTTGATTTAGTAGCTGAAAAAGTCAACGAAGAAGAGAATTCAGATGACCTAGGACTAGATTTTCTCATCGATTTTCAACCAAATCGTCATTAATAGTATTATCATATTATTCAACCATTGCTGCTATAATCAATTGCGTAATTACTCACGGCATTATCAAGTGGGAGGATGGAAGTATGCCTTCAAACGAGGACATAGACAACTTGGATTTTCTTATAGTAGATTCAACTCTTAAACCTCAAATAGAGAAAAAGATTAATCAATCTATTACTGATCCAGATATTGATAGTTCTAATACCAAAGAGTATGCTTCCGAATTTCAAGATGAAGCATTAATTGAAGAGAGTGATTTTAATTCACTCTCTTTTTTGCCTACGAACTTATCTACCAATCACTTGATGAAACGGGCCTATAAAGAACCTATTGACTATATTAAAGAGGTTATTCAATTTCCGTCCACGATACTGGGGAAGGAACCGGAAATAGGTGATTTCGTTGTATGTTCTATCATCGCTGGAATTGTTGGAACTGGAAATAGAAGAGTGGTAAAGCTCCGAGATTTTAAAGGCTGGGTATCAGTTTTGCAAACAAAGGGAGAGTTGAACTCTAAAATGAATGATCATAATCTTCGGGTCTGGGTTATGGGGAAAAACTCGTTAAAGAAAGAGATAGTCCTTTCCACTGAACAGTTTGGTCGTGCAGCACCAAGTGCATCCGTGCAGCATCGTTACTTAGCGGCAGTGATGAAAGTTCATAAGATGTTAAAGATGTTTCTTAGCAGTGGTAGTATCGAGCAGTTTAATTCTCTTGAATCCTTGTATGAACTCAAGGGATTGTACAGCCGAAGTGTTAAAAAGGACCAGTGGGACTGGCTTTATGCATTTAACGCACTGGGGTTTAAAGATGACAAGGACGCAGTGAACAACCGGAATGCTTACATCGATTTTCAAATGAAACTAAAATTGTTTCAACAAGTAAATCAACAAGACATTGAGATCTCTGAAGTCATTAGGTCACTTTATACACTCTTAGAAATGGATACTGTTAAAAAACTGGAACGAGCGATAGAATTCATCGAGAAAAATGGCAGAGATAATTGGGGAACCATTAACGGAGAAAAGATACTTATACATAAAAAAGAGGGTGAAAACCAGAGCTGATTTGTGTATTCTATCCCTCTGATAGTCAATGGAGTCGACTAGGCTCAAACAAGGATGCTCCTAGTTACTGATCGACCTCGATTGTCAAACCGATCAGCAATTACTTACATGTTTACCCATTCAGAAAGTTCTTCATAATCATCTAAATTACCAATGCGTCGTAAGTAATCATGGCCTCCATCAACACCTACTTTACCACAAGAGCAATAATTAACTTCATGGGTAGTTTTGATTCAATTACAAAATGGCAATTATTACAGCGCACTGCATTTCGGATGATTTTTTTCTTAGTCACATAATCAGCTCCTTAAAAACAAAAAAGTCAATTATGTTATAAGAAATAAAGGGGATTCCTTATAGTAGTGTAGACTACTATAAGGAACCCCCCCTCGATCCATTACGGACTTGATTTCTCAGTGATCCATAAGTACTCATTGCGAGCCTGAATAATTATATGTTAATGTATTAAATTAAAACCGTCAATGAACGTTTCGTTTCGCAATATAATTGTTATTGTTATTTTGTTATTCTCTGTTTAAATGGAACAATTGAATTGAACTTATTTGCAGCCTCTTTATCGGCTGACTGTAATGCGTGACCGTAAACATTCATTGTCGTAGTGATGCTAGCATGACCGAGTCTCTCGGATATAATTTTTGCATGGACACCTTTATTAATTAATAAAGGTGCAGAAGTATGCCGTAGATCATGAATACGAATATACCGAAGCCCATTCTTTTTAAAAAAATAAAAAAACCAAAGATATGGCGTTTCCGGGTAGAATGCCTTACCTTCAAAGTTTGGGAATACAAAAAAATGTTCCCCTTCCTCTCAGGCATCACCTAAAGTTAATCTTTTTTTGCGTGAAAATAGATAGTATTCTTTCAAATTCTCAAGGTCATAGTTGCTAAAAATGTCGATGAAAAGCTTAGATATGCTGCTTGGTTGTACCAGAATTATCGTTATTTGAATACCATGTAAAATTCTCAATTGAGCAGGTAGAAACTTGCTAAATAAAATAATATCATTCTCACTCTTAATCAGAGAGAAGCAAGTTGCTGGCAGGTATGGTCGAAGCAAAATTGAATAATCATTTCCTTCTTATCATTATCTTACGGTAGGTGAATAGATCTTCATGAATTCACATGAAGGGTCTGTTGCTTATGAAACCGATAGAAATATTTATATTCAATGTGTAATTGTCATTATCTAAAATAATCAGGACATTTTAATATTCCTCGGTATGGCAACCTCCCAGAGAATCTTGCCATAACTTGCCTCTTTAACCTTTATGCTACGTTTAATGTTATTTTGTATTTCTCCCTTTATGAGACGGTGCTTGATGGCGAGATTGTAGTTACTGACAATGCGGGAAACCTGATTTTGAAGTGATGAAAAAAAGAGCCGTTAGGGTGCTTCCCCTGTGGCTCTTTTTCACCAGTGCTTCTGGATTTGTTAATAGAAATATATCATTTTTGGGAAATAACGTCAATACGTTTATTTGTTGCATCATACGGTCAAGCAACTTCATGAATTCGAAAAAACGAGCGCCTTTCGGATAAATCCGGAGAGCGCTTCTTTTGTATTCAAATTCCATTTTATGCAAGCAACGAAGGATCGCTGACAGAGGTAATTGCAGAGTCGGAGGTATAACTGATAATCTAATACATTGAAATAGTTAGCCTTATAAATACAAACGATCGTTTGTTTATTTACGGAATATTATCTTTTACTGTTAATACAGGAAGTTGCAGGGGGGATTCCTTATGGAGAAGGGCACGATCAGCTACGAATTCGGGGTTAATGTTCATAGGATAAGGACAGAGGTTAAGGACCTTACTCAGGAAGAACTAGCAGAACTAAGCGGGTTAAGCTCCGTTTATATCGGCGAGATAGAACGTGGGCTCAGGAACGTAAGCTTGGAAACTGCAGAGAAGATTGCTGATGGGCTTTCCATGGATCTAAGTGAGCTTATAAAGTATGACAGACCAAATCAGGAGGACGTTGAATGATTCCATTTAAGAATCCAGAGAGAGTTGAAGATGTATTTTGTAAGGTGCTTACACCGAACGATGATAGCGGTCGTCATGGTGTTTTGATTCCTGTGTTTGCATACCGGCTTTTCCCCGATTTTGTTGGATTTGATCCATTGAGTGCAACCAACTACGAAGCATCTATTACATCGCACTGGGAAGAATCTGAAGGATGGTCTCAGAAAAACAGCAAATGGAAACATTATCATCGCTATCCAGAACGGCGAATGACATCATTGTCGCCTGAGTTACTCAATACCAAGCCTGAAAATTCATTGCTAATAGTTGGTAAATATAAGGATTTGTACGAGTATGAATGTATTATCATACATCCAACAGATCCTCGGTATCTTCCAATTGGACAAGGATTATTCCATTTTGACCTTGAACAGGAGAGGGTCAGCGGCTTATCCGCAATCTTCCCTTACAGTGAGCTTGTCGACGCCATAGATGAGCCATCGGTATTGAATGAATTAGTCGCAATGGTGAGGGAGATTTCCAATCGTGGATTTGTTCCTTCCATGAGATCCGGCGATACAGGGATCGGTTTTACGTTTGAATCACTACTGGGGATCCAAGCAAACTCAGGAAAGGAACCCGATTACAAAGGCATTGAAATCAAGTGCTCACGTTCCAATAAGCCAAAAAATAAACGAACCACCCAAACGGGTAAACAAACGTTGTTTGCACTTGTCCCTAATTGGGGAATCACAGGGGATAGAAAAGGTCTCGTACAGGGCTATGGTTACTGGGATGAAGAAAGAGAAAGAACTGCGCTTTACTGTACAATTAAGATTGCCGAGAATAATTTAGGCTGGAAGCTTGAGGTTGTAGAATCCGAGGGTAAGATCTACGTATGTAAACACGGTGAATGTATTGTTTATTATGAGCTGTCGGACCTACAATCAGCTTTGGAAAGCAAACATAAGGAAAGTATCTTTGTAACGGCCCATTCGATGAAGCTAGCTTCCGGTGAAGAAGCATTCCATTACGATAGCCTCGTTCACGCTAAGGAGGTCCTGTTTAAGGAATTCATTGCCTTGATCAAAGAAAATGTCATTGGTTTAGATTTTGCTATCCATATGAAAGATGGTAAAGCTAGGGACCACGGATTCCTCTGGCGTTTAGAAAATAAAAAGCATCTCTTGCGATTATTCAAGTATGTAGTTGAGCTGTACTAAATACAAAGGATCTGGTAGTACACCATTTGCCCCTTTTCAGCCTCAAATGCGAATCCCCCACTTTATTATCTTTTATTAAGTGATATTAAAGAGGGGGATATTAATTTTTAAATTGTTGACAGGTGATAAGCGTGTTCATTTAATTTTATAGCCTTCATTATCTCGAGAGCAATTGCTCTAGCTAATAGTGGAGGGACAGCATTACCAACTTGGGTATATTGAGGAACTTCCACTTTACGTCTTGGACCACCAGTAGTTCTTTTTCCTAGAAACACAAAACTATCATCAAATGACTGGATTCTAGCCATCTCCCTAACAGTTGGAATTCGATGTTCAAAGGGAGTTAAGAAGTCGTCTGGTAAAGTAACCATGGTAGGCGCGACGCTACTTCTATTTAATCTAAATCGGTTGCTTTTTTTAGTTAATAAAGCTTCTAGTAACTCATTACTAATATTATCGCATTTAAAAGTATTGATAATTTGAGCGGTAGTATAGTTAGCTAACTTTCTTTCACATTCTTTTAATAATGAAGGGTAATGACTAAGATCTATTCCTTCACTTCTGATTCTTTTTATTAATGCTGCGGATGATTCTCCTTCTCGAAATAGAGAAAACCTCTCGGTTATTAACTCATTATGTCTAGAGAGATCGTGATTATAAATCTCACCATTGTACTCAACTGACTTTCCGGAAATGGTCTTTGTACGACCTCTACGAGATTCGGTTTGATATTTTGATAACTTCTTTTGAGCCATTTTGCTATTCTGATTTACAATGAGATCACTAATAGCGTCTAAAACAGTGATTTTATCTGTTTCATTGGGGGTAGTTGGTGCTGGGTATGCAGGTGGTTTATCGGTATTTAAATAACCTATAAAAATTACCCTACGTCTTCTTTGTGGTACCCCAAACTCAGATGAATCCAAAACTTGTGGTGGGAGGGTATTGTAGCCAATTTCAGAAAATTCATTTCGTAATATTTCCGGCATTAAACTGTTATCAGCATATACCCTACCTTTTACTCCAACAAAACCATCTAGTCGTGTATCATTAAAGCCCTCAACATTCTCCATAACAACATAGCTTGGTCTTAGGTCATTAATAATTCTGAGATACTCTTTGAAGAGCGTATTACGAGGATCATCCTTTTTTCTTTGTCCGGCACGGCTAAATCCCTGACATGGTGGGCCCCCAAAAATAGCATCTATTTTTGGGAAAGGTTTATCTTGAAACATTTTAAGATTTTTAATTGATTCTATTATTTCGCTTGATGGAAGTTCGCGAATATCAGCTCTTTTAAAGAAAGTGTTCACACCTTGGATAAGGCCTAGCTGATCGTGTCTATTTCTGTAAGTTCTTTCGACATCTACATTAATATCACTTGAAAATAGAATATGAAATCCTGCTTGTAGAATGCCTTCACTCATTCCTCCGGCACCACAAAATAAATCAATAGCGTATGGCTTCATTTCTAACACATCCTCTTCATTCAAAACTAGGTTATCTTTATTATGACTGAAATTGAAAGAAAAGTCCAGGGTTTTACGAATATACGTTCTATTATAAAGCAACGAATTTATCAATGAAAGATAAATTATTGAATGATGTCATAAATAAGTAGTATAGGTGATAAAATGGGACTTATACAACAGGAAAAATAAGGTGTTCCTAATGAATACATATATTTTATCTAACGAAGAAGAACAAACAAAGATTTAAATGATTCAATAGAAATGTAGGAATGAATTTTCCTTGATTGGGATTTACTTACAGAAAGAGGAACTTCAATAAATCACTCCAATGATTAAGAAGCTTCTTTTTACTTTTTCATCATCTATTCCTCAACCAAATCAATAATATTCCGAAAATCCTCTATATTCAGAGCCTCCTCAATTCGCTCAAAATGGCTGATAATAATTTCTCCCTTTTGTCATTAGACAATGCAGTATACCTTACATCAGACAACCTAGATGACTCTCAAAGGAATTTTAATGTTGTTTAGTAAGTTCGGATATAGTTACAACTTCTTTCTTCTTTTTTGGTTAACGTCATTCCTACTGGTTGGAGGTACCCAGCCTCTTGGCTTGCAGTTCCGAAAGCTTCCTTAACTGCTCCAGTGCGTAATCTTGAAAGTCTGGTTGTAACGCTTTAAATATAGCAATGGCTTCTTCAAGCTTTTTATTATAACGATTTGCGTCTATAAACATCTCGCCTTCGCCTGTCTGCAACCATTGTTCATTGACAGAGTACAGTTCGCAAATGTGCTTAAGTAATAGTTCTTTCGGTTGAACGCGATTATATTCCAGATTACTGATGACATCTCGGCTAACACCTAGTTTTTCCCCAAACTCTCTTTGAGACAACCCCAAGTGTTCTCTCACGGCTTTGATCCTATCGTGCAACACGAGTTACCTCCTTTAAGATGATGCATTTACTTTACAACACAAAAAATATGAAGTCAACACAAGTTGACTACCAATGAAGTGTTGACAACGCTTAATATCAATGTTATTTTGTGTTTATAACACAAATAATGAAAGTGGGTTGATGTAATGACACAACCACAAACGCAGGTGAATAAAATTGAGGAGTTGAAGGCTGTGTTTACAACACTTGACGAAGTTACCCAAGAGTATGCTCTAGCGCTATTACAGACATTACAATTTGCACAATCCAAGTGCTATAACGTTAGAAGAGAAGACTTGAAGAGTCAGAAGTAAGTTAGCGTATGAAAATGAGAAGATTAATAGAATCAGGGGTGACAGTACTTTGAGTGATCTCCTTACCAAGTACGAAGAAGCCATCCAAGAAGAAAACATACTGATTCAAAGGATCGGACTTTGCAAAGAAATCATTAACGTTATTCTAGAGTATATCTCCAATAAGGCAGATGCTATTCATTTGCCTACTGCAGAGGACATTGTGACTACAATCCATACGATGGGGCAGGATCTCGATACAGAGTTGCTTCATTTACAGCTAGAAATGGGCGTTCTCGAAAGGAAGATTAAAAGCTTAAGGGGACAGAATGAATACTTCTAAATGCCTCGATGAGTACGATGGAGAACCATAAGGAAGGGATCGTCATTAAACCTGAGATATGGAACGGAAAAACGGTATCGTATATTAAGGTGCGGAATCCTGATTATTTGTCTATCATCTATGGATATGACTATAAGTTCCCGCATAAATACCGCAAGCTGCTCAAACAAACGAATGTCAGTCAAAAGCTTCGCACTTCGCTCAGGGAATACCAGCTGGGGATGCAAATGCTGGCGGTGCCATTGGATGCAATTACGCCTGAGCATGGGGAATATAAAGAGATCGCAGCTAATTTACTGATTGAGGTTGCGCAGGAGCGGGAAATCGATCCGCGTCTATAACATGGATGAGATGCATGATATTAATTCATGCATTTTTTCTTATTTTAAAGTTGTGTAAAGCTGAAGTTTTCCTATCCGCAGTTTTTCGGAACAAGTATAATACAATTAATGGAATTGTTGTGATTGCATTAGGAAGCGAAGGGGTAGTCATGTTAAATCAAGCTATGGAGCAAAGCTTAAGCAAATTGATGACCAAGCTGCTTCGGCACACACCTGAGGATTTTGGAATTGTCTTGGATCCTGAAGACGGTTCATGTCCGGTTGATTCGCTATTAGATGCTATTCAAGCACAACCCAAGTTGTCGTGGGTTAAAACGGAAGATATAGAGCAGGTGGTCCGCAATTCGGAAAAGCAGCGTTTTGAAATCGAAGGCAGCCGCATCAGAGCAAGGTACGGTCACAGTCACGATAAAGTCCGATATACCCCGGGAGAGCCTCCAGCCATTCATTCTATATCATGGAACGAACAAGAAGGCTCTCTTGTCGATCTTGAAGGAAGGGTTGCGACCGATGAGCCGGCAGTATGTTCATTTGTCGGAAGGCACCCATTTTGCAACGCTGGCAGGAAGCCGCAGGGGAGAGCTAGTCATTCTCAAAGTAGACACGGTTCATGCCAAGCGGTTAGGAATTACATTCTACTACGCAGGTAACGAAGTATGGCTAGCTGACCGGGTGCCGCCTACAAGCTGCTCGGTCATGGAGCCCTAAGAAAAGGAGTCATTGAAATCATGAATCAACCAATCATTGATATCGGCGTTAATCTAATGCATCGTTCGTTTCACCAAGACCGAGAACAGGTCGTTGAGAGAGCGGCGGCTAATAATGTCAATCCCCTCATTATTACAGGAACGAGCCTAAGGAACAGCGTCGATGCGGCTCGGTATGCCGGCCGTTACAAAGGGAAACTGTATTCTACAGCAGGCGTTCATCCGCATGATGCGAAAAGCTGCGACGAAGGGACGATCGCGAAGCTCAGAGAATTAGCGGCATTGCCACAGGTTGTTGCGATTGGCGAGTGCGGCCTGGATTATAACCGGGACTTCTCACCGCGGGAGGTGCAACGGAAATGGTTCGCTGAGCAAATTCAATTGGCGCTTGAGCTGAATATGCCGTTGTTTCTGCATGAGCGGGACGCATTTTTGGATTTTACGGCGATGCTGAAGGAGTATGCCGTTCAGAAAGCGGTAGTACATTGCTTTACCGGGAATCTGACTGAACTTAAAGCATACCTGGATATGGGCTTCTACATAGGGATTACAGGATGGATTTGCGATGAGCGGAGAGGCAAGCATCTGAGGGACCTTGTCCGAATCATCCCGCTCAATCGACTGATGATCGAGACGGATGCGCCTTTCTTAACGCCGCGCGATCTGAAGGAGAAACCGGCAGACGGGCGGAATGAGCCTGCGTTCCTGCCGCACATTCTGCAAGCTGTAGCGCGATGCACAGGGAAGACGGTCGAAGAGGTCGCAAAGGCGACGACGGAGACTTCGGTCGAGTTTTTTCGAATTTGATAAATCTTAATGAACACAAGAAGCTCAAGCGTCAGTTCCCTTTATCCGACGTTTGAGCTTCTTTTCTGTATGAATATTGAACCCCATGATCCTTACGAAGATCGTTCTTCACTAACATTAACGACGCCATATCGCTCCAACGCTTTCGTTGACGACTCTAGCATCCTTCTTTTTAAATAATCTCCCTCTATAACCCGAACACGCTTCCCGAGAAAACGAATCTTGGAAAGCAAATACTTCATTTCATCTCCTAGCAGACAGACTCTGATTCGATAGGTATCGTGATCCAGATCATACTCGACATTTTTTTCGAAGCTGGAGAAGGCATAGAGGATGCGGGACAACTCTTCGTTATACATTGGAATAATTTCGATGACCACTTCACTTTTACGTGAATTCAATGTGTCACCGATCTCCCGAAGGATGCGCTCTGCTGTCGATTGCTTGATCGATTCTGTCGTGACAGCATGAATATTCTTCAGCCGGGTGCTCATGAAGGCGTAATGCCGCGTGTGATACCAGAGTAAATACCATTCTCTCTTAACCATGGAATATTCCAACTTATACGGAAAGCCTGAATGATCTGTTTTCACCCGACCGCCCTTAATCTCGTAGGTGATTCGCAATCCCGACTTATCCATGATGTGTCGGCGCAGCGTACGTAAGAGTGGATGATATACCTGTTTCTCCAGACTGCGGGCTTTCTCGATCAAATGGGAGGAAGTATCCATCACTTGATCCGATTCCAGAATGGAACGCAACTTGTCCAGCGTGTATGTAGTAAAGGCCTCGACAGCCGCAGGATGTTCAAGCATTGTCTTCAGCCATGATCGTTCATGCGAGGTGACCATGAAGGTGCCCGAATCCTCCAACCGGGAAATGATCTGATGGTTAAATATTTTCTCGAACAGATGCATAGTAGGTTTGAATCTCCTTCCATTCGGCAATTATTTCCTGCCGGAGCTGCATGGGTTCCAGTATCTCGCAGCTGGACCCGAAACTGCGCAGCCATGGCTTGATCTCTGTCGTCCCATTCACGGTTATTTCATAGATAAATGAGTCTTCATCTTCGGAGACGATCTGTCCCCACTGCCCTTGCAGCGAGACTCGCTCTTTGATGAAATTCGGCTCGGACCCACCTGGATTATAAAATCTAGCGCGTACCTTCACCGGACGTCCCGTATCGATGAGCCAACTGTACTGCATTTTGGCGGCAAGCTCGGTCTTCTTTTCCTCACACCAAGCCTCGTCCACGGTTTCATCCTCTTCGATCTGCGTGATCCCTTCGATGCGATATTTGCGAATTCCTTCTCTGCCGTAGGCAAGCAAATACCATCTTCCATACTGATGATCGTAAACAATCTTAAGCGGAAGCGTCTTTTCGGCTTTGCCCTTCGTATCCCGTTCAAATAAGGGGTTGGTATTTTTGGAGGCGTAGCTTTTCTCGGACTTTGGCGAGAAGTAGAGGAAACGGACCTTCCTCCGGTGACGGATCGCATGCAGCAGCGTAAATAGATGCGCCTCATCCAATATCCGTGAGTAATAGTGATACTTATATAAAAATGGCTCGACGGCATGCTGCTCGACTTGATTGCGCAATAGATGTTTCTTCAGCCCATCACGCAGCAGATAGCCTTGAACAGAAGGTACTTGCGTGTTCGCCATGACATCGACGAAATCATACAAATCGATAAGCTCTTCATCCGATAAGCTGCGAACCAAGTCATCCTGAATGCGATAACGGTAGGGGCGAGGACCGGGCTCCTTCTTGACGACGCCGACCGCCTCCAAATATTTGAGATCGGACCGAATCGTCTTCTCGTCAGGTAATGGAAGATCCGAAGATAGGCTGCTGCAGCATACATCTAAGAGCTCCATCGTAGTCAGAGCTTGTTCATTCATCGCACCTAACAGCATTGAGATTCGCTGACTTTCGGACTCCTTGACCGATTTGGCACGGTACAGGAATAAGAGTAGCGGATCGGTGGTGTCATAGTAGCTGTACCGAATCGTCTCGGATAATTCCTTGCTCTGCTCTTGCGGCAACACCTGATGCAGCGAGCTGACGACTTCTTTGAGCCGCCGTATTGTTTTATCGAATGTGTGGATGGAAATGCCGAGCCGTTCTGCGAATTGCTGTCTACTGAAGGCACCGCTTGTCAGCACGAGCATACGCAGGAATTGGATTTCTTTATCAAAACTTTCCTTAGCCAATGGGATCCCCCGTTCAAATTAAGCACTTCTTCCATTGTAACAGGGGAGGGATTTGGGTGAAATGGAAAACTTTATGCCCAGTCGTAATACTTTCGCCATGTTCGTTCAGGTTGAAATGAGCGATGATAGAACCTGTAAGAAGCATGTAGCAAGGTGGTAAACGCCAACTGGCGTTTCATCATACATTGTTTCTTGTTCGGACGGTCGTAACGAGGCGGGGATATCGATTTATCCCGCAGTGCCGTGCATGGTATGTTACGGTATCCTGTACGATCGGATCGGCAAGAAACCACTATTTGGGGTTCGATTCCCCAATCGCCTAGGGAGCGATTCTGGTAGAATACTCGACTTCCAATCGAGCAAATTTGATCAAAAGACCAGAGGATAGAATCCTTAGCGGCTATTTAAGCGCACTGCAGGAAGGCTATGCAATCCGTGGATACCGATGGAGCGAAATTCCGGGAAGTTCTCTTGGCTTGAAGAATAAGAAGGGCGGCTGAATCAGGGTCACTCGCTTATTCCAATATCCATGAAAACGACGGATAGATCGCTACGCTAAAACGAGATTCCGCCGGATCGCAGTGGGATTCTAGGTCCATTGGTCGAACTATTTAGGGGGTTAATGAACATGTTTACAAAAGTAACGATTCAAGCAGACGAGCGTGGTTTGCTATTTGATAAAGGAAGTTATGTGAAAAAGCTGATGCCGGGGACGTATCGCTTCTCCATGTGGTCCAAATCCACCGTTGTGGTGATGAATATCGCTAAACCGTTTCATGTGGATGGAAAAGATCTGAAGTTGTTCCTTCATGACGAAAATCTTGTGCGTGAGCTCGATATCGTACGCGTGCAAGATCACGAATACGTTCTGCACTACGAGGACGGACAATTCGTACAATTACTTAAGCCTGGTGCTTACGCTTATTGGAACAACCTTAAAAAGCATACCTTTGTGCATGCAGATATCAGACAACCTGAATTGCCTGTCGAGGTCAACCGTTCCATTGTGTCGAAGCTGACTGCCAATGTGCAGTCCTACGAAATCGTGAGTTACGAGTCCGGATTTTTGTTCTATGATCACGTGTTACAACGAGAGTTGTCTCCTGGCAAGTACTACTTCTGGAGAGGCCCAGTCTCGACGATGGTCAAGACGATTGATCTAAGACAGCAACAAATGGATCTCATCGGCCAAGAAATCATGACAGAAGATAAAGTTACGCTGCGCTTGAACTTCGTCTGTCAATACAAGATCGTACAGCCATTACGCGCTTTGGAAATGAAGTCGTTCGACGAGCAAATCCATATCCAGCTTCAGCTCGCGCTTCGGGAATATGTCGGAGCTCTTAAATTGGACGATCTATTGAAACGCAAAGAGGACGTGGCAACGTTCGTACTCTCCCGTTTACGTGAGAAGGAGGAAGAGTTCGGCGTGCATTTCCTGAGTGCGGGGGTGAAGGATGTTGTTTTGCCGGGGGAAATGAGAGATATCTTGAACACCGTCCTGCTCGCGGAGAAGAGAGCACAGGCGAATCTCATTACGCGTCGAGAAGAAACAGCCTCGACCCGAAGTCTGCTTAATACCGCAAAACTGATGGATGAGAATCAGACGTTGTTCCGGTTGAAAGAGCTGGAATTCCTCGAGAAAATATGCGAAAAAGTCGGGTCCATCTCATTATCGGGTGGCGGTGATCTGTTGGAGCGGTTGGGTGCTCTTATTGGTGAGAGGAAGGCTGGGAGCAAATAGCGAACACTAAATTTGCAGATTCCATCGACATACGCCAATGTCATTTTGATCAAGGATCATCTGGACGAAGTCTCGTTGCGATTGTATCGCTTACGGATGGGGGAGTAAGATCCCGGATCATTAAGAATAGAAAAAGAAGCTTCGGTAATCATCTCAATGATTATGAAGCTTCTTTTATTTTGAGTTCTATTCCTCAACCAAATCAATAATCTCCCGAATATCCTCTATATTCAGAGCTTCCGCAATTCGCTCAATGTGGCTGAAATTAATATTTTCCCGTTTGCCATTCGACAATTCACTTAATGCAGCATGTCTTACATCGGACAATCTAGATAACTCACGTAGGGAAATGTTATGTTGTTTGGTTAGTTCATTTATTTTAACAACGACTTTTTTGGCCATCTAAAGAATCACCTTTCGAGCAATCATATGAACGTTGACTATACGCATTAACGTACCATATAATATGTTCATAACTGGTACGTATATACGTACCGGAAGAGGTGACAGCGATGCATGATCTCCTTACCCAATACGAAGAAGCCATCCAAGAAGAAAACATTCTGATTCAAAGGATCGGACTTTGCAAAGAAATCATTAACGTTATTCTAGAGTATATCTCCAATAAGGCAGATGTTATTCATTTGCCTACTTCAGAGGACATTGTTACTGTCATCCATACGATGGGGCAGGATCTCGATACAGAGTTGCTTTATTTGCAGCTAGAAATGGGTGTTCTCGAGAGGAAGATAAAAAGCTTAAGGGGACAGAATGAATGCTTCTAAATGAGATGTACCTTGATGAGATATAAATTCACTCCAATCGATTTCCCGTTTTTGTATCCAGTCATCATCCCGAATATAATAAGGTCATAGTTGAATAATTGGCTCATTAAAGGAGAAATCACCTATGACACATGGTCCGAATCCGAATGCGATCTATCCGAACGAGGCGATCAAGAGTATCTGCTTTATCAAAAATGTAGTCACGCGTCCGAACATTCAAGTAGGGGAGTATACATATTATGACGATTCGAATGGCCCCGAACGGTTCGAGGAGCACGTTACGCATCACTATGAGTTCCTCGGTGATAAGCTGATCATCGGGAAGTTCTGCGCGGTCGCGAAAGGCGTGGAGTTCGTGATGAACGGCGCGAATCATCGGATGAACTCTGCCAGCACGTATCCATTCAATATTATGGGTGGCGGATGGGAGAAGACCATGCCAACGCTGGATCAGCTGCCATTCAAAGGGGATACCGTCGTAGGGAATGACGTGTGGATCGGGCAAAATGTGACGGTGATGCCGGGTGTGCATATCGGGGATGGTGCAATCATTGCAGCGAATTCGGTTGTGGCGAAGGATGTGCCTGCATACCACATTGTCGGCGGCAATCCTTGTAAAATCATCCGCAAGCGATTTGATGACGAGACGATTGATTGTCTGCTACAGCTACGCTGGTGGGACTGGCCTGCAGAGAAGCTATTCGCGAATCTTGAGAAGCTGTGCAGCACTGATCCTGATGAGAATAGTTTGGAAAGCGATCTATGTTGGACAGAATGGAGTCCTTTGGAGGATGAATATGATAGGGCTCCGTTTTAGTTTGGTAACGCTTATCCTGATCATGGGGTTCGCTATGGTATTGAGCTTTTAATCGACCGCTTTCGTCTTCCCAGTCGTAATAGTACTTATCTATATAACCTGATTTATTCGTATATTCCGTAACGTAAAGCTTTGAATGATCTGTAAAGGTAATTGTTGCTCTTTGAGCATATATATTTGAAGTTATTCCTGATCGGTCATTATTTCGTATTTCGCCTAAAATCCCGTGGCCCAGGTCGCGTTGAATACGATCTAAATCACTTTTAGGTTTACCGTTCACCGGCTAACTCCTTCATGACGTACCACCATTCATCAGCATCCCGCGTCCATTTCCAGTCTTGGGACGATTCAGGGTCGCCTAAACGAGCTACTACTTCATCATATTTGCCACCGTATTTTTCTTCAAAAGCTAGAATGACCTTGACGAGTGCTTTCATTCGTTCTACTTCATCATAAACCGGCGCTAAAGATTTCTGTCTTTCGTATTCTTGAATGATTTCACGAAGCAACGTCTCTTTCCCATTAGGGGCTTTGTATATGGCTGTGTCCGGAATTCGTGCTTGTTTATAAGAGGGCTTGTCATCCATTCCTTGATAAGAAATACGTTTTTCTCGAAGCCAGTTATTTATTGTCGTAATTGAGACCCCAAAGTATGTACTCATTTGTCCCGTTGTATAATACGTTGGCTTGTCTAATTCTGATGCATATTGAAAGGCTAAATCGAGGAGTTGGAGCATTTCTATAGACAGATCATTTTGGTCAATATGATTGTTCATATCATTAGTAGTAAAATGGGCAAAACGGTGCTCTAAATCTTCTGTAGGACCAATCCGACTTAATAAATTGTAAATGAGTTTAAAAGTGGCCAATCCGTACTGTGGATTATTCCTTACATCCCGAAATATCTCTTCCTCGACAAGTCTCCGATCCTCATAAGTAATCATAAACATATCACCTCACCCCCATAGGATAACAGAATGACATCTTAACTACAAGTGAACTGCAAGATAACTGAAATGGAACTGAAAGTTATTATTAAATATAGTCAGACGTTGACCGTTTTATTCAACGTATCTTTGACAGTTTCGAAATTAGGAAAAGTCTATTATTATGAAAAGAAGAGACTTGTCGAAAGTTTGAGGTGTGATTTCTGTGAGCAAACAGTCAGAGTTAAATAAAGTGTTGGATAGCCTTAGCAAAGATCAATTGATCGAAATCATTGAGCATTTCGCTCAAGTTGATCATATTTTCGCAAACAAGCTCATCGTCAAGTACGGCGAAGTTCAATCTGGGCAAGAAATAAAGCAGTGTAAGAAATTGATCAAGTCAGTCGTGACGAAGTATAAGGGTAGAGAAGGATTTATCCACTACCGAGAAACGTATGGATTTGTTCAAGAAATGATGGATGTATTGGATCAAGCATGTAATACATCCGATGCATTGCTAGCATTGGATATTGCATTTTTAGTGCTGGACGAAGCCGTGGAAGCTTTTCAATATGCAGATGATTCCAATGGAGGAATTGGATTTCTAGTACAAGAGGTTCTGGAACAGATACGGAGGATGGTGCTTGAAAGAGAGACTGAGGATATTAGAGTGAATGCGGCAATGTTCGATCGGATTTTGGTTCAATCTGAGAGTGAGATATTTAAGGGCTGGGAAGATTTCCGTATAGAGCTTCTTGGAATATGCGCCGAATTTGCTGATCAGGCTGTTCTTAGGGAGCGACTTCGGGACAAGCTTCAGCATGTAATGACCCAGCAATCTAACGACGATGATATGAAGTACACCCAAGAGCAGCTGCTCCAGTTGCTATTCATGCTTGTGGCAGATTATGGTTCGGAAGCGGAGAAGGATCAGTTCATTCAAGAGCACATGCATTTTACCTTTTTCCGGGAAAGGGCTATTGACCAATGCATGGAACAAAAAAATTATGACAAGGTTATTGCATTGGCGCTCGCTGGGGAGGAAAAAGATAAGCATTATGCAGGATTAGTCCATAAGTGGAAGAAAGTCAGATATGTAGCCTATCAAAAGCTGTCGCTAGCGAAAGAACAATGGGAGTTGGCCGAAGAACTTTTATTGGAGGGGGATTTTGATTACTATCATGAATTGAAGTTATTAGCTGCCAAAGATCGACCGAATTATTACGTAGAAATAAAAGAAAAACTGAAGAAAACGCCAGGGTGGCGAATCAGGGAGATCTATCTAAAGGTTATCGAGTTGGAAGAAGATGTCGAGGCAATCATGGAAGTGGTCAGACTAGACCCTAGCAGGGTTGAGCAGTATGCTGATAGACTGATAGATTCGTACAAAGATGAAGTGATATTCATTTATGGTAATCATATTGAGAACGCAGCGAGACTATCCAACAAACGAAAAGATTATCAACAAGTATGTAAAATCATAAAACGGTACAAAGCGATAGCAGGTAAGGATCGCTGTGATGAATTAGTAGTTAAACTAAAGGACTTGAATGGCAATAGGCCAGCCTTTTTGGATGAACTGAGCAAGCTGAAATAGAAGTAAGAAGTAATCTGTTTTGAAAATAAGGTTTTACAGAAAAAAAGCTTCAGAATCATCTTAATGATTATGAAGCTTCTTCTATTTTGAGTTCTATTCCTCAACCAAATCAATAATCTCCCGGATATCCTCTATATTCAGAGCCTCAGCAATCCTCTCAATATGACTAAAATTAATATTCTCCCGTTTGCCATTAGACAATTCACTTAACGCAGCATGTCTTACATCAGACAGCCTAGATAACTCACGTAAGGAAATATCATGTTGTTTGGTTAGCTCAGTTATTTTTACAACGACTTTTTTGGCCATCTAAAGAATCACCTTTCGAGCAATCATATGAAACGTTGACTATACGCAATAACGTACCATATAATATGTTCATAATTGGTACGCATATACGTACCGTAATGAGGTGATAGCTATGCAAGATCTCCTTACCAAATATGAAGAAGCCATCCAAGAAGAAAACATACTGATTCAAAGGATCGGACTTTGCAAAGAAATCATTAACGTTATTCTAGAGTATATCTCCAATAAGGCAGATACTATTCATTTGCCTACTGCAGAGGACATTGTTACTGTCATCCATATGATGGGGCAGGATCTCGATACAGAGTTGCTTCATTTGCAGCTAGAAATGGGTGTTCTCGAGAGGAAGATAAAAAGCATAAGGGGATAGAATGAGTAAACCTAAATAAGATGTACCTTGATGAGATATAAATTCACTCCAATCGATTTCCTTTTTTTTTGTATCCAGCCTTCATCCCGAATATAATAGGGTCATAGTTGAAAAATTGGGACATTAGAGGAGGAATCACCTATGACACAGGGTCCGGATCCGAATGCAATCTATCCGAACGAGGCGATCAAGAGCGTCTGCTTTATCAAAAATGTAGTCACGCGTCCGAACATTCAAATAGGGGATTATACATACTACGACGATCCGAATGGTCCCGAGCGGTTCGAAGATCGCGTCACCCATCACTATGAGTTCCTCGGCGATAAGCTGATCATCGGGAAATTCTGTGCGATCGCGAAGGGCGTGGAGTTCGTGATGAACGGCGCGAATCATCGGATGAACTCTGCCAGCACGTATCCGTTCAATATTATGGGCGGTGGATGGGAGAAGAGTACGCCAACACTGGATCAGCTGCCATTCAAAGGGGATACCGTCGTGGGGAATGATGTGTGGATCGGGCAAAACGTAACCGTGATGCCGGGCGTACATATCGGGGATGGGGCGATCATTGCTGCGAATTCGGTTGTGGCAAAGGATGTGCCTGCTTACCACATTGCCGGCGGCAATCCTTGTAAGGTCATCCGCAAGCGATTTGATGACGAGACAATTGATTGTCTGCTACAGCTGCGCTGGTGGGATTGGCCTGCAGAGAAGCTATTCACGAATCTGGAGAAGTTGTGCAGCCCTGATCTGGAGCAAGTCAAAGCGTTGTTACGAGATGGCCAATGAACCTGGTATCATCATGATCAGTTCCTAATCTAGTAAGGCGAGCATTCTCCTGTTGATCCCAGAGAAACGCTCGCTAGAGAAACCTCCGACAGCAGGTCTTAGCCTGCGCATCGGAGGTTTTGTATATCGCATCTATTCAATACCGTTCTAACACGCTATGAATTGGCATTAACTAAGATCTTAGCACCAGCCCAGTCTGCATGGTCATAATTGTTATTGTCGCCGCCTTTCGAGACGACGAGCTTAAGCATTTTGGTTCCGGTGATATCGACATCGACATGCTGTACCGGTGAATTGCCATACAATTCGCCGCTGTCGTAGATCTTATTCCCATCCGCCCATACTTGGAATACGACAGAACCATTGTCTCCAACCTCATCATCAACCCCTACGTCGGTAATGAATTTGGCGAATTTGCCGCCAATGTAATAGGTGATGGCGGAATCTGCATGCGTTCCAAGTCCTTTCTCATACGTTGTACCATCTATAGTGATTGTTTTCCCATCCCCTGAACCGGATTCTCCGTTGCTCTGATCTCGCTCAACAGGGCCCCAGCCGTTCTCCGCTTCAAGCCAATTCATATCGCTAAGGTAGGTATCCGTTGCCGGCGGAGCTGCATATACTTTGATCTGGCTTGTTGCCTGCTTTTCTCCCTGTTCATGACCTCTATAATTAAAATCTGCATTGGCAGGGATGTCGTATACCCCTGAAGTCACATCGCTGGACACGGTCATATCCCACGTCGTAGTAATGGACTTTCCTGGAGGAAGGTTGTGAAAGGTGGTCGGCGAAGTCGCGTTAACAGACCACCCGTTAGGCGTCTGTAACTGGATTGCGATCCTCTGAAGCGCTATTTTACCGTTATTCGTAAATGTCGTCGTGACCTGGCTGGTTTGACCTGCTTCAACAGTAGGATCTGACGTTATCGTAAGATTCGTTGCCGGCTGGGCCGTATTCGGCGTGCCGGGTTGGACTCTAAACATGGCTGCCCCATGGGACGGCACATCGGCGCTAATGATGTTCGTTGCTGCACTCTCACTGTGCTCCCACAGGTCGCGTACGATATATACGGGAGCCTTCTTCAAGCCGAGCTCATCGATGTTCAAACTCATGGTTGTCGATGCTTGGCTCCGGTTAAAGAACAATACGGCCTTGTCTCCGTTAGATAATGGTTTTACCCATACTTCATAGTCTCCGTCGTCACGTATTTTACTTCCCTGTATACCTGCCGGGTCCTGATCGATGGCAATGACTTCCTTGTTCAGAAGGATTTCCTTCGTAGCATCCGACATGGCTGTAATATCGTTGCCTGCGATGAGAGGCGATGCCATCATGCTCCACAAGCTGAAATGCGCACGGTACTCCGTATCCGTCATCCCGCCGTTGCCAACCTCAAGCATATCCGGATCATTCCAGTGTCCCGGTCCTGCATACTGGGCAAGTACGGAATTTTCGTCCAATAAGGTAGTCATGCTGTTCCACGTATCGGTGATATCGCCGGTTGTACGCCATAGGTGTCCTACCGACGGACCCCATAACCAGGGCTTATTGGCTCCCCATTCACAAATACTGAATATGATTTGGCGTCCTGTCGCTACGAGAGCATCTCTCATGGCTCCGTATTGTTGTTCCGAGATCTTGGAGCCATCTTCCGGGTTGTAGAACTTGATCGTATTTTCACCTTGCTGTAAATCAACTTGAATTGGATAAGCAGCCGCAGTACCCCAACCTCCTGAATAAGGTAAGCTGTATTTTTGTCCCGCACCGCCGTTCACGCTGACGTACAGATTTCTGCTGGCGTCCCCATTCATATAGTAAATGGTTACTGTATAATTGCCTGCCGCAGGTGCATTAATTTTATTGATAATTAATTCACCAGAGTTATTGCCGATATATCCGACCTTCGAGCCGACTATTTTGGCGTTTCCGACAAGTGTATTGTCAGGCGATTCCGCTTCATATGTCTTGGTGTTCTTTCCATCGGATATAACGAACTTATCTAGATCTGGCGCATAGGTAGATGGTCTCTCATTATAGCAGAAGTCATATTTTAAATAGTCCACGTCCCATTCTGCGAATTTTGCGGCGTCTCTTTTCTCATTGCCTTGGCTTGCCGGAAGACCCATACAGGTCTTCGTACCGTTAGAGGAGTAAATTCCAAGCTTTAAGCCTTTACTGTGAACGTAATCCGCAACCCCCTTGATTCCGTCGGGGAATCTAGTAGGGTCGGGCACGAGGTCGCCGTTCGCATCCCTTGATCCGGTCATCCAGTTATCGTCGATGTTGATATACTGATAGCCTGCATCTTTCATACCGTTCTCCACCATAGCGTCTGCCATGGCCATAATCTTCCATTGATCTATATTGCCGCCAAACTTGTTCCAGCTGTTCCATCCCATAGGGGGAGTAAGGGCAAGTCCATCATCTAATGCATATGCCGTTGGTGTCAGCTTACTCATGACGCCTGTCTGGATCCATAGGGCACATACCAATGCAATGGATAACAATAACACTTTGAACCTACGCATACGATTACCTCCAAATGATTTAATTCTTTGTATCTGTCATCGTGTATGTAATGATTCTCTGAGTTATCACCAGCCTTCCATTTTAATGGAGATAGCTTACTATGTTTAGGGAACGCAATCATTTACATCATATGCAATCACCAATTGACGTATGCGGCAAATCGTTGCTGCCGGTAGGAACTAAAAAAGATGACTCCTGGTGAATGATCTTATCCCCTTTAGGTTTGTCCAAGCCACCGTTGATAGACTAATAAGAGATGATATATTATCAGCAATTGAAGTTGAGAGACTCTCCAAATCTTGTTCTTTGGAAATGCTGTATAATGATTACGTATAACAATTATCTTATGGAGGAATACATCAAATGCCAGAAATAATTGAAGAGCTCAAGAAAATGTCTCAAAAAAAGGGATTTGAAAATAAAACTGATTTTCAACAGTTGCTGGAAAAATGCAAGACCATAGCGTTGTCAAGTGCAGATGTTGAATTTTTAACAGAACTATATTCTTTAGCAAAAAATTTGTACATTCGTAACACAATAATGATGTCACTTGTGTTTTGTGAAGATATTGATTTAAAGGATTTTTTCTTCAAAGCCTTTAAAAAAGAACGCTATCTAGATATGAGATTGACTGCAATCCGAGGATACGCGAATTATGCCACTGAAAAAGAATTAGAGAAACTGATGTCTAAGTTCATAGAAATTCTGATGAAGCGTCCTGAAAATACACCATATAACTATCAAGAATATGAGTTGATTCGTTCTGCTTTTGGGTTACCGTATTTAGTAAATAGATTTGGATACGCTTGTTTTATTCAGGCATATGCACAAGAAGAACAACAATACAATGCAATGCCAGATGCTTTCAAAGGACATTTTACGATAGATGAAAAAGGGAATTCTGTCCAACTTCGGTCATCAGAAGAAACCACGAAAATGATTGATGAATTTTGGGGCAGAGTATAAGCATTTTCTAATTAATTCATTATGTATAAGGAGGAAGGGGAATTGAATCCGAAGAGAATATTGCTTACAAAACCGAGCAAAAATTATAAACAATATATTCATTTGATGATCACGGAGACTTCGTCAGATCTACATATTTTGAATATCGTGAAAGGCCGGTTAACATTACGTAAAAAAACCACTAATGCGGTGTATCAACAATATCCAATGGAAGAAGCGCTCTATCAGCTTGAGCAGTTGTCTCTGGAATACCAAGCGAAAGGATATATCGAAGAGCCTGAATCGATTCTAGATGCAATTATGATTCCTGAGGATCGTGTATTAGATAAAGCGAAGTGGCACTATGAAGGGGATTTCCCGGAGGATTTAACAAAAGATGCTGCTTACACCGCTACGGGCATGTTCATCACTTGGTTAATTAAAAATAATTGGTTTTCAGAGGAAATAGAGCATCAGTTCGCTAATGAAATAGAGAAAGTAAAGCAGAAGCAGCTTACGGGTGCTGAATTCTATCGAAAATGTCTGGATGGCGTGTTTTCAACCCAAGAACTTGCAGATGAGATTAAACCATTCGTGAATGAATATTTGAATATTCAACAGGACATTTATACAGCCGAAGACTATGTCCATACCTTTCAAGGAGTTGGACTTACATTCTACCATGTTGCTAATACATGGGAAAATTATGACTTGATTGAACCTGTAATTGAACAACGTTTTAAAGAATTTTGGGAGAGAATACAAAAGATATAAGAGAGAGGGGATGAAGAGATGGATATGCAAACGACAAGACAACGTATCCTGATAGAAGCAGAAAAACAATTTATAGCGCTCGGGATCGCAAATGCCCAAATGAAAGATATTGCATCGGCTGTGAACATCAATAGGAGAACACTGTATCGTTATTTCCCCACGAAAGATGAATTAGCTTTTGAAATTGAGATCCTGGTAATGAAACAAATACAGGACTATCTTACACTGGATATCGGGGATACGACCGGCAAAACGGGTTTTGAAAAAGTAAAAGCGTACTTCTTTCAGGTTGATCTGGATAAAGTCAAAGAACAGATCAAATTCACTGCCGAGTTCGACAGGTATTTTCAGGAGAGTTATCCGAATCCAGAGCTGGAACAATCGTTTATTGAAGCTTTAAACCCCGATCTGGACCCGCTGTTTCATTATATTCGCGAAGGGGTGACAGATGGCTCCATTCGTAACGATCTGACGGTCGAAGAGCTGTACCACTTTATTAGCCACAGCTTTATTTCTCTTTTCCAACGTCTCATTCTGAGAGAGAACCACTTGAAGCATGAATACTGCGATAAAATTGATTTTGGCAAATCTTTTCGGGATATTATGTTAAGTGGAATAAAGCGCACATGAATACCGGAGTTTATTTGACCACATCAGAAAGTATGAGTTTTAGATATGCAAAGATGACTTTCTGATTGGCGATAAAACCTACATCTAATCGCGGTCGCTCATCTTTGAATGACCTCGATAGAGGTTTTCTCACTACGGTTTCATGTGCGCTGCATCGGTGGTTATTCGATAGCTATGGCGTTAGAACGACCCTTACAACACCGCAATATGGAGTAACCCAGAAACCTCCGAATACGGATTCATCGCCATTTCTAGTGCGTGTGGGTACGAACTCGCCAGCATCAGTCAGATAGCCTTCCTCCACGGAAAGATAGTCCACGGGGGTTTGTACTAACGACATTTTCAGAGCATCCAACCATCCAGGTCCTGACCCGGGAACCATAAAGAGATGGAAGTTGCCGGCCAAGTAAAATTCTTGCGGTCCGGCTTCAATGATAAGCCCGTGTTTAGGTCGTCCTTCAATCAACTTAGGATTACGGGCATGTCTATGATCCTTGTTATCGCTCGCTGGGCCCATATTGATAAAAGGCACTGCTCCGATGTACTGTTCGAATTCAAAACTCTGGTTCATTTGATAATCCTCTTCTACGACGGCATGAACTTTGCCTGTACCTCGATACTTCTGAATTAACGGCAATAGACTCATTACGCTGCGGAAGCTTTCGGCGAATAATACGGCATCTTCCAGCAGGTTTCCTTCCATATCCAGGATGCTGTCTACACCAAAACAAAAGTACCCGATCGCGTTGTAGTCAGCCAAAGCCCGGAGCATATTTCTCGCATTAAGCCCGTCTGTGCCGGATTCCGGAACAAATAAAGGGTTGTCGGACCGGAGATAGTCTTCGCAAATAATCCTGTAGTCGCTATAATTTACAGAGTAAATATCCGGTGCGATCAGATCCAAATGAGGCGTCGCAAATTTCCAAATGTCTAACGTGCTCCTTACAGGCCCGCCGGCAGGATAGAATCCCGGAATCGGCCAACCCGGAAAAGAGAGCCAAGCATTGGTATACATGGGAAGGTTGTATATCGCGCGGCCTTCTGCGGCGATATGATCGATATATTTGGCAATAGACCAAGCCGTGCAGAACTCTCCGCCCTTGACACCAAAAACTTCCTCCCAACTCCCTTGTTCTTTAGAGCCGTTCTTCTGCAAGACTTCCCAGACGTTGCCTTCTCCAAGGCCCTTCACATGTTCGAGGAGTTCGGAGGGTACAGCCCCGGATAATGCGGCATTAGCCTCTGGTCCATAATCCCTGTCACAGCCAAGAATGCCCGGTTCATTCTCCACTTGCACCGAAATGACCGTCTCCGTCTCGCTATCCTTTTCTTTCAGATGGCCCATCAATGCGCGGAACGCTCTTGTATCTGCCTGAAGCGCTTCCTCGCAAAAAGACGAAAGTATATTCATAGGGACGCCGTCGCTGCGAAGTACCCTGAAAAACCGCTGCTTGTCTGTCTTGATCCAACCGGGACAATAACGCATCTCGCCATTCTTCCAGGTTGCAAACCATAATACGATAAGGTGTAAGTCATTCTTCCGGCACTCCTCCAGCAGCATATCTACTGAAGAAAAATCAAATTGCCCCTCTATCGGCTCTACTTGTTCCCAATAGACCGGTGCTTCCAACGTATTACCTCCCAATGCCTTGACGCCAGCAATAGCTGATGCTAATTCTTCTGCCGTATAGGCGCTGGAGTTTTTGGACTGGCCTCCCATCGGCATGAATGGTTTTCCCTTTACTGTAAACATACAATCATCTCCTGTTCTTATATTCAAATGGGGTATATGAATTTCAACTTACGCGGGGTGAGTCGGTTCTTGAGCTTCCAAATTCCCTATCGGGTGATGACTTGCGCTGATTTTGTTCTCATCGTATTTAAGAAAAGCTAATAAGGATAAGAGGGAAACAATAGCAGCTATGATGACGGATATTCGGATCCCGGAATCATCATGAATCGAATTCCCGATTGCCAATACGGTGGGCAAGATGATAACGGATGAAGCCGTTCCAAATTTCGTTAGAAACGAGCGTACGCCAAAGTACAGCGCTTCTTTGTTCTCTCCGCTTGAACTGGCGTCATATACGGCGCAATCCGCAACGATAGCATTCGGCAATATGCCTGATATGGCCGCGGTAACCGCAGAGAGAAGAACGATGGGAATCAACTGTAAAAATCCGTCAAACGGAAACATCCCCATAAGCGAGATATAGATGAAAGAAACGATAAGAGAAACGAACGATACGATCATCAACTTCTTCTTGCCATAACTTTTACTTAATCGATTGATGAGCGGATACAGCAGGAACGAAATTACGCCGACGGCAGCCACAATCAGCCCGACATGCGTTTCCTTCTGCCGAGCGAGCACCGTAATGTAGTAAACAAGAGATGATTGGAAGAAACTGTTCGTGAACCAATACCCCAGCTCGCTCATTAAGAAAAATCTGTAATCTCGATTTTGAAATATTGATTTAACGGATGCTTTGATGTCCAAGCTTGTCGCGTTCGGGGAACCATACAGATTCTCATCAATCGTATAGGCTGGTATGAGCATAAGAATCAATGCGATGGCTGCTAGTCCCGCAAAGGTCCACTGAATCGAAGCGGTTTTTGAAATCCCGAAGACCGTCATGACGGCCTCCCAAATATTAGGGGCGAACGTTGCAATAATCAGGCCCAGAAACCAGGTAACCGAGATATACGTCGACAGATCGATTCGGTCTTCCGTGCTGCGGCCCAATTCACTTAGAAGGGCAGTGTAGGGTATCGTATAACAAGTAAATGCAACAATGTATAGAGGCAGAAGGATGAGAAGCCATATGGAATTGATGGTATGAATGCCGTCTTGAAAAGGAACGAAAAATATGCACACGAGCAAAATGGCGCAAGGCAGCGCGCTTCGTCTCAAAAAAGGCGTCCGTCTCCCAAGGCGGTGCTTGGTTCTATCGCTCATGTTGGCAATCCACAGGTCGGTCACTGCATTGATCAACGTAGAGATTCCCATGATGACGCCAATAATCGTAACGCCCATAAACACACTACCTTGCGGGATCACCACATTTATGTCTGATTCTTCCGGCGGCAAATAAAAATAGATGAGCCATGTTCCCATAATTCCGGCCAGAATCGACCAGCCTAACTGCCCAAGCGAGTAGAACACCCTGATCCTCCTTGGTAATTCCACCATTGAAGCCCTCCTTTGCTATTGTTTTTCATTTGAATGCCACACGTGTGGCATGTAGTAATTGTACAATATTGGAAATAATATCGTCAATATCCTTTTCATGCCCTCAACCCAGCCCGGATCTGGAGCAAGTTAAAGCAATGCTGTGAAAGGGTAAATACGAAAACTACAGAAGAAGCTTCAGTCCTCACATCATGAGGAAGAAGCTTCTTTGTTCAGTTTCATCCAGTTCCCCTCGGCCAGCACCTCAATTTTAACTTTTTCATAACTTTTTATCTCCGATCGCGAGATACAATAGTATGAACTGAGAAAAATTAGAAGAAATGTCGAATATGCGGCTGCGGTGCAGCGGTAGGCATTTCGTTCGGAGGAAACGATGACCACGAAACACAAATCTTCAGTATTGCGGCGGACGATCTGGATCTCCGCGCTCGTGCTCGGCACGCTGCTGCTCGTTACGGCAGGTTATCTCGGACATCTCTACTATAAGGCGGATTCCGCGATTGAGCGGATGGCGGCGCCGACAGATGCCATGCAAGCGAAGGGACAATCCCATGAAGTTGTTGCGAATGAAAAGGCAATCCGACCGTTCCTCATGCTGCTCGCCGGAATCGATAACCGGGAAGGAAGTGGAGGCACGTTAAATACCGATGTCCTGATGTTCATCAGTTACAACCCGGAGACGCGCTCGGCGAGCATGATGTCGCTGCCGCGGGACCTGCTGATGAAGCCGAAAGATATGCCGAATCGGAAGGCCAATTTCTATTATGCCTACTACGCGATCAAGGATAAGAATTCCGCGATTGCGAATACGAAACGGTTTTTCAGTGATATGCTGGGATTGCCGATCGATTATATGGCGCTGGTGAATTTCGACGCACTGCGTCAAACCGTGAACACGGTTGGCGGGCTCGAGATTGACGTTGATATGGATATGAAATACGTGGATACCGCAGATGGCACCCACATTGATCTGAATAAAGGACTGCAGAAGCTGGACGGGCAGAAGACGCTCGACTTCGTTCGATACCGTAAATCCAATCGGGGCACCCAAGAGTCATCCGACTTTGCGCGGGGCGAACGGCAGCAGCAAGTCATCAAGCAATTAACGGATAAACTGAGTGCTTTCCAAGGGATGGCGCAGTGGGGGAAAGTGCTGGATATTATCGGGGACAACGTGAAGACGGACATGCCGGCGAACGAACTGAAGCAATGGCTCTTCAACTTCCCAACCTACTATCCGAAGACGATTCGCTCGTTGCATGTGGAAGCCGATTGGAAGAGTCCTTATGTCTACGCCAAGGAAGAGGATATGAGGCAGGCGCTCGCGGATCTGCGGACCGAAGTCGGCCATAAGGAGGCCGGTCCGATTCGTCTAGGCGACGTGATGGGGCTGATGAAGAATTAATTACATACCCGAACGAGCAAAGCGAATAACGAGATATAACCAAAAAAAACGTTAGCAAACCATGCGGTCTGCTAACGTTTTCTCCATTATATGCCTTATTCCGCCTTCACAAGAATCTTCACCTGATTCTTTTCTTTCAACAACGCCTCAAAGCCTTCCTCCACAACCTCATCCAGCTTAATCCGTTTCGTCACAAGCTTCTCAGCCGAGAAGTAGCCCTGAGCCATCAAGCTAATAACGGCAGGGAAGACGTTGCGGTAACCGATAATCCCTTTGATGGAGCGTTCCATCATGACAATGTTGTTCGGCATAATCGGAGCTTCTTTCTCGAAAATGCTGACAATCATCAATTCGCCGCCAATTTTCGTGGAGTTCAATGCCTGCGTGAGGACAGGAGGGACCCCAGTCACTTCATAAGCAACATCAGCTCCGCCGCCAGTGCGTTTGTGGATTTCTTCCACCACATTATACTCTTTCGGGTCAATGACGATGGCGCCAAGCTCCGTTGCTTTTTGCTTCCGTTCGGGAGACAGTTCAACCGCATAGATCTCGGCTGCGCCAGAGGCTTTCAAGGCTTCAATCACGAGCAAGCCGATTGGGCCCGCACCGAATACGACAGCTTTATCGCCGACTTTTAATTTACTTTGACGAACGGCATGGAGCGCAACGGCGGATGGTTCGACCAGTGCACCTTGTTCATAGGAGATGCTATCGGGAATTTTGTGAACCATATATTCTTCCGCAGCTACGTATTCGGAGAAACCACCGCCGCCTCCGGCAAGACCGAGGAAGCCCATGGTGGAGCATAAGTTATAGTAACCGGATTTACATGCATCACATGTACCGCAAGCATAGATCGGCTCCACAACGACGCGATCCCCGACTTTCACTTTAGAGACGCCTTCGCCAATCTCGACGACTTGTCCGGAAAATTCATGGCCCATTACGATCGGCGCTTTTTCCCCTGTAATGGGATGCGGAGCACCCTCAGGAATGAAGATTGGACCTGCTGTATATTCATGTAAGTCACTGCCGCAAATGCCGCACCATTCGACTTTAATTTTCACTTTACCTGGTAATGCCGTTGGTTCTTCAATGTGTTCTACACGCAAATCTTTGAGGCCATGCCATCTGAGTGCTTTCACCTTGTTCATCCCCTTAGAAATGTTGAATTACGAAATAATATATTTATTTTTCGGAAATGCAAAATAATTTTAGGAAACGTTTCCGATGACTACTATGTCACTAAATCGTCAAACTGTCAATGTTAAAAATGTTATTGACGTACAAAAATGACCATGTACCTGATTCCATTGCGTTTATGATATAATAGAAATATTCATGAATGACGCATACTATTGTGGAAACGATTTCGGATAAGTAGGGACGTGCTGGAATTGAGTAAAGATAAAGTGACGATCGAGGATGTCGCTGCACGAGCGGGGGTTGGGATCGCAACCGTGTCGAGAGCGATTAACAATATGGGCGGGATTAGCCCGAAGACGAAAGCCAAGGTGATGGAAGCGGTCGAGGAGCTTGGATTCATTCCGAATACGAATGCGCAGAACTTGAAGCTGCGTCAGACCAAGCTGATTGCGCTCGCCGTACCGGATATTCGCAACGCTTTTGTACCTGAAATCGCCTATTCAGTCGAACAAGCGGCCAAGCATTACGGCTATCGTGTGGTTCAAATTAATACATTAGGCAATATAACGTCGGAGCTCGAGCTGCTGCGTGATATGAAGAAGCTTCATGTGGACGGGCTTATTATTCTGCCGCTTGCCTATCCGGATACACTCAAGGATCTTATCAATAAAGCCAAGCTTCCGATCTCCATTATTAATTACGGCAAAAAATTAGAGCCAGACATTAAGGCGGATATCGTCAGTCTCTCCACTCAAGAGGGCAGGCTCGTCATGGAGCATCTGATTAGCATTGGCAGGACGAGAATTGGCTATGCGGGGGCGCCGAAAGAGATCATTGAGGAGCGGTTTTTTGCCTATGAGGATGCACTGGATCAAGTCGATCGATCGCTGGTCTATTTCGGGGATGACTTCTCACTCCAGACGGGGGCAAGAGCAGCAGATTATTTCGTGAACCTGACGCATATGCCGGATGCCATCTATGCGGGCAATGATATGGTCGCGATCGGGCTGCTGAATCGGTTCAAAGAACTAGGTGTTCGTGTGCCAGAAGATATCGCGATCGTCGGCATCGATAACAATCTGCTGTGTACGATCACGACGCCGAAGATGAGCTCAGTCTCCATTATGGGGTCGGAAGTCGCGAAGGTGGCGACGGAGCTTCTATTGCAGCGCATCCATGAGCAGAAAAAAGGCTTGTATGAGCGGATTCAATTCGAGCCAAGACTCATCGTGAGAGAATCCAGCTTGCCGCGAACGCGCACGACCCAGCATATTGAATAAATCGAGCATAAACAATGAAGAAGCTGTTTTCCTGAGGGAAGGCAGCTTCTTTGGCATGTTCAGGCCGTAACAAAGACACTTGAGAAAATATTCAGAATTTCCCTCCGTTAGTCTTCATTTTTCGAGAGTAAGATGGAACTTATTCAGTGACTTGTCGTAGGAGGGATACAGATGAGACTGTTGGAGATCGTGTTGATTGCGGTCAATTTTGGATTGTTGTTCTGGGCGGTGATTGCAAACAGGAAGGTCGGGAAGACCTTTGTGATCCCATTGGTGGTCGCCTTTGGTTTGGTGATTGCACAGGTTGCCGTTGAAGGTGCACGGTGGGAGATGATTCCGGCTTATTTGACGCCATTCGTATTAACGGCATATTTCTACGTGGGCAGGCGGAAAGAAGGACGTAGAAGCCCGGTCGCTTTCTCGATGCAGATGGTGTTATTGATCATGTTTTTGTTCGCTTCCATCGCCCCGCCTTGGCTGATGCCGGTATTCTCGTTCGAGAAACCGACGGGGCCTTATACGGTCGGATCAACCGTGTATCATTGGGTGGATGAACAACGGCATGAACCTTACTCGGAGAACACAGCTGACAATCGTGAACTGATGGTGCAAGTATGGTATCCGGCCGCGGAAGGAAGCAAGGAAGAGCAGAGCAGTTATCTCCAGAATGCTTCGACCATGACGCAAGCCATATCGACGAACATGATGAACCTTCCAGCTTTTACGCTAAGCCATTTGAATCTGATCAAGACGCATGCAATGTTGGAAGCCAAGCTATCGGACTCGGAAAGCCGTTATCCTGTATTGATTTTCTCCCACGGGATGAACGGGTATCGCAATCAGAATATGTTCCAACTGGAGGAACTGGCAAGCCACGGTTATATCGTGATGGCCACGGATTATGCCTATGAAGCGGCTGCCACCGTGTATTCTGATGGACGCGTAGCGCCAAGTAAAATCGATCCCAACCTGACTTCCAATGCCGAGTACACCAAGCACATTCCGCTATGGACGGCTGATGCCACCTTTATGCTCGATCAAGTAGAGAAGCTGAATCGGAATGATCCGATGGGGCGTTTTACCGGCAAAATCGATATGGATCGAATCGGTATGCTTGGACATTCATTCGGTGGAGCCGTTACGCTGCAGATGGTCAAGAATGATCCGCGCGTGAAGGCTGCCCTGAGTATGGACGGTGGATTTTATGGTTCTCCGGTTTCTGATAAAGGACTTGGCAAACCGTTTCTAATGATGTATGCAGAGGAGACCTACAATAAGGTGATGACCTCTTACGATGATGTTGCCAAGCAGTTAGGCGGGGTAAGCCGCGAAGCGTTTGAAGCCCCGAGGAAAGAATATATTCAGAAATCAGGCCATGCGCTGGCAGGCGGCGGTCTATCCTTACTTATTCCAGGTTCCAAGCATGCAAGCTATTCCGATCTCGCGTTATTCTCTCCACTGCTGGGGTTGAACGGACCAGACCCTCGGCGGGATCATCGCATCGTGAATGAATTCAGTGTTGCTTTTTTCGACCGGTATCTAAAAGGAAAGGACGATTCTGCACTGCAAGGATTAGCTGCCAAATATCCGGAAGTGAATTTTAAAGTGAACCCATAGGTTTGACGGCCTCTGAATTCATCAGGGGTCGTCTTTTTTTAATGTCCATTGATACGTGGATTCTTAATGAACGAGTGGTTTCTTCATGCTTCTTTTGCTATACTCAAATAATTATTCCATTCGGAATCTCTCCCTTGTTGCTATTGTTTCTAAGGAAGGAGGGGAAATAACAAGATGAAATTATTAAGTTTAAGTCGTTTAACGCTAAATAGCGTCATGATCGGCGGGGTTGCTGGGCTTTTGACTTGGAGCTTTTTAGCTATTGTCTCTTTAACGACTCACTTTTTATGGGATACGATACCGAGTGTGGTTCAAGTTCCATATTGGACCTTCATCGTGTGTTTAGTCGGAGGTATTTTGGTCGGAATATGTCAGAAGTACTTTGGTAATTACCCGCGTAATATGGAGGCTGTATTAGCAGAATTCAAGGCAACCAAAAGAATTGATTACAGTTCAGGATTGAAGAGTGCGATTACTGCGCTTTGTGTTCTTTCTTTTGGAGCCAGTCTCGGTCCCGAGGCGGCTTTGGTTGGCATTGTAGGCGGTCTTTCTACATGGGCAGGAGACGTGCTTAAAGCTAGAGTGAAGAAAAAACCTGTCGCCAATGAATATGGAGATATCATCATCGAGTACAGTGTTGAGACAACCATTGGTATGATTTTCAGATCCCCGTTTTTTGGTGTGACGACATTCTTTGAGGATCGGAAAGACCCTAGATTTATCAAGTTGATCAAGATACTTGTGTATACCATCACGACGGCTGCTGGTTTTGGTGTATTTGTATTTTTATCCAAAATCGATAACAGAAAATTTACGATAGCTGATTTTGGTCCGGCAAATATTGGTGGGAAAGAAATCATAGCGATCATCCCACTGATACTGATCGGGGTATTGCTGGCAAAATTGTATGGGTTTTTTGGATCTGTTTTTCATAAGGCACTCAAGCCGCTTGATCATTATACAGTCCTAAAAGCTGTGATTGGCGGATTAGCACTCGGATTAATAGGCACAGTGCTTCCTCTGACTTTATTCTCAGGGGAGCATGAGCTGACAGAATTAGCGGCAGACTGGCCCCAGATGTCCATTTATTTATTATTGATATTAGGTATTGTTAAGTTATTCTTAACCGAATTTTGTCTATCCACGGGCTGGCGCGGAGGACACATATTTCCTATTATTTTCGCAGGGGTAAGTATAGGGTACGCCATGGCGTCGATCTTCCCAATAGATCCCGTAACATCCATTGCTATCGTCACGACTGCACTTACCAGTGCGATACTCAAAAAGCCAATCGCCGTTGTATTGATTTTAATGATGATATTCCCATTCGAGCTAATTATCCCAATGATCATAGCGGCATATCTGCCGATCTATCTGTTCAAAAAGCTGAAATGGCTGCAGGATGCTGAAAATGTTACTTGAAACACAGAAAAAGAAGCTTCCAATCCACATCTGAAGTGGGTATGGAAGCTTCTTTGTTTTGGCTTGACCTTACTTATAATTAAAAATTTCCCTCACCACATTCTTCGCCATGGCAATCTTCTGAGGGTTCTGCTGATTCAGCATATATGTAATTTCCTGAATATCCGATTGTGATTTCTCGGTATTATCTTGATTGATCGGGGTGAAGAGCTGCGAGATGTCTACATCGAGCGCTTCCGCAATTTTGGCGAGGTTCAATAACGCGACGTTCTTCTCGCCTCGTTCAACCTGTCCGACATAGGAAAAGTGAAAGCCGCCTTTTTCGCCAAGCGCTTCCTGCGTTAAGCCTTTTTCTTTCCTCAGTTCGCGAATGCGCGCCCCAACCCGAAGAAGTACTTCTTTATCCGTCATTCCTTCCACACCTCTCTACTAGAAAGTGTAGATAAAATACGACCCATCATACACCATCATTTAAATATCATAAATTGTACTTATTGATATTATTATGTAGTATAATGGGATATAAAGGTAAGTATTTCCACGATTCGCCAAATCATAACCGCAACCGTTGAATCGTGCACTAATCCGAGTGGGAGCTGAAGCATGTGAATCATTCAACCATCCTTGATGAATGCAGAGATCATCGCTCAATCCAAGCTAAGACGATTAGGAAGCTGCAGCAGCTATCACAGCTCCACATCGACTCGGCGGCCTATTTTATGCATCCATCCTCTGTGCATGTGTGCATCTTGTTTAGCGACCGTGCGCTGGACTATATGCTGAAGGCGGTGTATATGAAAGAGAACAACTGCCAGGTTGCTCCAGCTTCATTATCTCATCATGATGTCATGCAACTCGCGGCAGCCGAGTCGATTCCGCATTTGGACATGGTCACGTTTATTCTCAACATTCACTATTTGGCAAGCTGCAAGGATATTTCACTGCTTCAGCACATGCACAGCTCTCATCTGGAGAAGATGCTGAACACGGTGGAGGACATACGCATGCACCTGTCCGCTCGAATCACAACGCAATGCACAGAATTGCATCAGGGGAGCTCTCCAATTTACCCTTGAACGACACGCGGTCTGCGTATACTCAATTTAACGCCGCCGAACCAGATCCCTGCACCGAAGAGAAGGGCGGAGAATCCGAACAGCCAGCCATAGCTGCTATCTGCGTACAACAATCCACCGACGACAGGACCTAACGCCATCCCTACAAAACGGATGAAGTTATATACCCCGATCGCTGTCGCCCGATCACGAACGAATTCCTCAGCTAGAATGGTCGTCTGCATTGGCATCGAGATGCCCGCCGTTATCCCGTACAGCGCCGTTGTGACAATTAATAGCGTTAAGGATATGGACGATAGTCCAATAAATCCAATCACGACAAGGAAATTGAGCAGACATGCTGCAATCAGACCTTTACGTGGCGGCACCATCGTCTGGATTCGTCCCCCTAAGAAGCTGCCGACCATTAACATGACCGACATCGGCAAGAAGACGAATCCGATCTGCTTCGAATCGAGTCCATAGCGATAGCTTAGAATATTCGGCAGGAAGACCAGGAAGTTATACAGCGTGAAAAATTGGGTGAACCCAATCAGCAGTAGGGCGGAGCCTATGCGATTCTTCATAATAGAGGTAAAGCTATCAAGCTTGAACCGTGTACCAACAGCACCCTCGGGCCGTGTCTCCGGCAGAAAGCGTACCGTAGCTAGTACGAGCAGCAACCCGAAGACGGCCAATAGGATAAATACACCGGCATAGGTGCCTATGACACCGCCGAGCGTCGGCCCGATGATAGGCCCAAGCGCCACGAACATCTGATACGTTCCCATCGCTTTGCCCCGGCTGTTACCTTCGAACAAATCGCCGATGACCGTCGCTGTCACGACCGATGTCGATGCAATGCCTATCGCTTGCAGTGCCCTACAGATCAACAGAACATAGATATTCGTAGCCACTGCACATCCGATGGAGGCGATCACGAATAGGGTTATCGTCGGAATGATGATGCGGCGGCGGCCTTTGGAGTCGACGAGGGGACCGTACACGATTTGCATGATGGCGGAGACGAACATAAAGATCGAGATGCTTATGTTGACCCCGTAATTCGACGTATGCAGTTGATTCACCATATCCGGCAGGATCGGCGTAATAATCGTCTGCGATAACGAGGCTAGGAACGTACTTAGCCCGAGCACATATAAGATCAGCATTTTTTTCATCAGAATCAACACCTTTCAAGGACTTACGGTTAACTCAATCATGACTTCCCGTTGTACATAGAAAGGTATCATGTGTATCCTTTTTCCGTCTTCCACTGCACGGATTATTTCTGTCACGGCATGGATTTCTTATTTTTAACGACATAAAAAAACAGGAGGAGCAGCTTGTGAAGGCTACCTCATCCTGTTCTCATCTTCATACATGCTGAGTCTTTAAGAGCTGGCTCGGCTTAACACCGTACTTCTCCTTGAAAGCAGCAGCGAAATATCCAGGGTTCGAATAGCCCACCGCATACGCCACTTCGGTAATATTCAATTGGCCTTGCTGCAGCAAGTAGAGTGCCCGTTCCAATCGCTTCTCACGCAAGTAGCCAAACACCGTCGTACCGAACATTTCCTTGAAGCCGGCTTTGAGCTTGAAGTCATTCAGGCCGACTTCCTTTGCGATCTCCATGAGTGTCGGGGGATTCTCCATGTTCTGAAGCAACAGTCGTTGTACGGCATGCAGCTTCACCGTGTCATCTCCGCGTAGTATGGAAGGCTTACCTATTGAATCGCTAGTGGAAGGACGCAGGAGAGACAAGAAATAAATTGCGAGGAGCTCTGTGACTTTGGCTTCCATATACATGCTCCTTATCCCTCGCGGATAAGGGCAGCGCAGCATTTGCCATAGGATGATCTGTACAGCAGGGTCAAGTGCCTCTTGGCAATAAGATCCGCCGTGCATCGCATCTACGAATCCCACATCCAGACTGAGGTCCGAAGAGAGCTGCTGCAGTAGCTCTTCGAATATGGGAGGGGGGATGCGAATTTTCAGAAAAGTCACCTGTACGCCGGCGACATATTTGATCCTCTTCCGTTGGTTCTTGGACGTTAGTTGATTGAAATTCACTACGGCCTGCTGCCGTACGCCGTCAACCGAATAATCGAAATGTCCATGGAGAAGGAAATTCAAATCGATAAAAGAAGACGAAGAAGTAAATTCGACCGCATCAGTCTCCTCCAGCTGAAAGTCCCAGGTGTGGATCTCAATACCGTTACGAAGCCGAATGCGTTCTATAGAGCCTTGGCCTATGATCTCGGGGATGCGTATTCTCTCCTCATCGGAAGGGGGGCTTGGCAGATGCATACGCTCCATCAATCCGTAGAAAATGGCAGGAAAAGCATTGGCGTTCATGTTCATCACCCTCTTGTTCTACATTCTATATGCCAAAAGTTGTTACTTTATTATATTTCTAATTGATAATCATTTTCAATAAAATGTGCTATAGTGGTTTACATTCCCGTTAAATTCCAACATACTAGGAATAGAAGGAAGGTAAATCGTGCAGGATAACATCGATTGCCATGGAAAGGTGTCGAATGGTGGTCAAATACGGTACAAGCTTACCTTTCATCTAGACAAGCGAATAAGGGAGAGTGATCCGAATGTTAAGTGAGAAGCTGCTCGCGAAGTTGAACGATCAAATGAATTATGAGTTTTATTCCTCGCAGGTATATCTGGCGATGGCGGCGTATTGTTCGTCGGAGAGTTTTGATGGATTTGCGAATTTCTTCATCATGCAGTCGGAAGAAGAGAAATATCATGGAATGAAAATTTTCCACTATATAAATACGTTGGGGAAACGCGCCGTTGTCAGCGGCATGGAGAATCCTCAGAATGAATACAGCTCCTTGCTGGATGCGTTCGAGCATTCCTTCGAGCATGAGAAGACGGTAACGAAGCGCATCTACAAATTATCCGATATCGCGTGGGATGAGCGGGAGCATGCAACGATCAACTTCCTCAAATGGTTCATTGATGAGCAGGTAGAGGAAGAAGCAACCTTCGATAGCATCATTCAGAAGCTGCGCCGCATCGACAACGATAGCAACGCGTTCTATATGCTCGATTCTGAGCTGGGTAAGCGCACGTTCACGCCAGGCGAAGAATAGGCCATACACCACTGAGAAGCTGTTTTCCCAATAGGGAAGGCAGCTTCTTCTGTATGCTCCGAGCTTATTTCTGCTTCACGAGAAAAAGTCCAATTCCAATCACGCCGACGCCAACCCATGTCTTCCAGTTGGGAACTTCGCGAAGGAACAGATACCCCATACCGATCGAGATCAGCACCTCGATGCATTTGGCAGTCACGAGGACAAAGCTAAGATTGTGAGCGGCTTTCACACCGAATTTCACGCCGTATCCGACACTTAGATTGGCTGCTAAGAATACCGGAATCATCATGAGCTGGAATTTGAAGGTGGTCCAGAACATTGGATCAATATGCTTGCTCTGATATGAGAAAATAAGGTTAATGACAGTTAGTCCTCCGAATAGGAGTACAACGCTATATAGGTAGAACATGACAACCTCCTGAAGAATACGTGCAAGTATCTTCTTAATGTTTCCTAGGTGCAACTTTCTTATCCCTATGCAGGAAAAATTGACGCTCTCTAGCGCCAACCCATTCTGGTACAATAGGGGGAGAGAATTTGATAAAACCTTATAGGAACGATGTTGATGATGAGAATAGAATTAGGACAACGAAGTATCGAATTTCATGTAGAATACGGACCACGCAAAAAGCTCTCGATCCATATCGACCCTTCGGGTCTCATGACGGTAAAAGCACCGAATCATACAAGCGACGATGTCGTGATGAGCGCGGTGAAGCAGCATGGAAGCAAGATTGTGAAGCAATTGCAAGCGATTGAGGCGGCTCGGACAGCCCCGAAGGTCAGAGAATATCAAGAGGAAGGCAAGTTCCTTCATCTCGGCAAATACCATGCGCTGCAAGAATTAATCGAGACGAATGGACGGACGGAAGACGAGCTTCAACGCGACCTGAAGAAGTTCTATTTCGCCAGCTGCAAGAAGGTGATTGGGGAACGGATCAAGATTTATCAGAAGCAGCTGAAAGTCACGCCGAAATCCTACATCATTGAGGAGTCCAGAACGAAGTGGGGGAGCTGCAGCTCGGCTAAGCATCTCACCTTCAATTACCGACTAGCGATGGCGCCCATCGAGGTGATCGACTATGTCGTCATTCATGAGCTCTGCCATCTCCTGCACATGAATCATGATCGATCCTTCTGGCGGCGCGTCGGAAGCGTCATGCCGGATTACAAAGCGAAAGAAGCGTTTCTCGCAAGGTATGGACAAGCTATGACGTTGTAATACCTTAAAGAATGAGTAGGAGAGGGGACGGTACTATGGACGGGAACAAAACGACGTATGAATCGATTGATCATTACATTTCAACCTTTCCAGCGGACATTCAGGAGATCCTGGAATCGATCCGACAGGTCATCCGAGAGGCCGCGCCCGAAGCGACGGAGAAGATCAGTTACCAAATGCCGACGTTTGCGCAGCATGGCAATGTGGTGCATTTTGCCGCGTTCAAGAACCATATTGGGTTCTATCCGGCTCCGAGCGGGATCGAGGAATTCGAGCAGGAGCTAGCTCCTTACAAGGCAGGCAAAGGGACGATTCAATTCCCGCTGGGCCAGCCGATGCCGATGGAACTGATCGCCAAGATCGTGAAGTTCAGGGTCGCGGAGAACCTCGCGAAGGCTGAACAGAAAGCGGCGAAGAAGAAAAAGTAATTGAACGAGTCCGAATCTCAGGTTGAGATGATTACAGAAATTAACATTATTTCATGAAAAATATAACAAATCTGGTGGTTCATCCGATATAGGTAAAGTGCACCTCCTTGAAGAAGGGGTACAACCTACCTAGAAAGGATGTATCGATAATGAAAAGTATTTCTACACTAATTAAGAAAACGTGTAGTGTGGTTCTACTCTGTTCACTGATGTTGACAGGTATCGGAACCTTAGCCTTAGATAAGGCGGCTGCTGCAACGGGGGATGCGTATGTCTATTATGTATCCGATAGTGATTTGTATCGTGTGAAAAGTGATGGTACTGGAGCACAACGATTGTTGAAAAGTTTTAATTTTGAAGGCACCGAGATGAAGCCTGCTGGAGACTATTTATATTTTGCATACAGCCAAGGATCAACGACGTTACTGCGTGTTCCTGTAGACGGATCGACGAATATACCAAAACGATTCTTCGATGATGCAATCTATTTTGAGACGGATCATAACTTCTTGTATTATATGGATAGTAAAGGGAAAATCTATCGCGCGCCAGCCAATGCGGTGGATAAATCCGAAGCCAAATTGATTGCCGATATGGCAGATACGAAATTCTCTGGTTTTGTCGTGGTTGAAGGTCGCGTCTATTATAATGCACTGAAAGACGGACGCAAGACTTGGGTGGCATCGAAGGCAGCTGATGGTACGGGACAAGTGCAATGGATTGCAGCAGGTGCTTTTGAGAAGCCTTGGGAAGCACGAGTTACGGGTTCAACCTTGTATTTCGTAGTAAATATCAAACCGGAAGAAGTCCAATACTCCACGAACAGTATCGTAATTTACGCCATGCCTGCCAAAGGCGGGGCAGCGAAAGCCGTTAATGCAAAAGCTCCACTTGATGTGAATGCGGCTTATTCCGGCTGGTGGGCTAACCATCTCTTTGTATTTAACAAAGGAATTAAGCTGAATGTAGATGGAGATTACGATTATAGTATCAGCAAAGGGACACTCTTGACCTCAGAAGGAAAAACGATTGATCTGCATAAATCTGGCGTGCCAGAGATTGCAAGTGTAGGAACAGATAAGCTCGCATTTGTTGATGCGGGTGGCCATGCTTATGTGAGTACGCTCAAGAATAATAAAGTCGTCAGCACCAAAACATTGCCCGTTACCGACGCTTGGTATGTTCGTAATCTCGTAACGGATAGTCAAGCAAGAGCGACCTTGATCTTTGCGGATAGTGGCGCATATTTGTTGAAGAATGATCTTTCATTGGAGAAAATCGTTGGCGTGGAATGGGATTATGTAAAATACAAAGATAATGTATCTGGATTTTTCTATATCAATGCTGGAGACAACGGACGATTGTACCATATGGCGGATGATGGTAAGACGAGTACAAAGCTAAGTGAAGAGACGATTGATCATATCGTTCTGATTGACAAACAATAAGGAGCAGAAGCTCACGGCTACGGAAAGCCGCCCTATACGCCAGCAATAAGCGGTGTATAGGGCGGCTTTCCGCCTTTTGCCTCAGTCTGGAGCGTTAATTCGAATTCATCCGGCAGGAGCTTCTCCCCTGTGCTCTGATCGAAGGTATTCGTTATAACCCCCGTCCCGAGAAGTGCTGCTGCACAGGTGGCTGCGATCTTTGTTAATAAGGTTAACGATGTGTTCTTCATCTTAAATTTCTCCTATCTTCGTTGTTGTTCATAGAAATAACAATCTCAACTTCGCCATTTGTGACAGGAAAAGTGAAAAACTTCAGCGATGAAGTTAAATAAAGCTTGCAGGTGACGCAGCGTCACCGAATACAATAGGAATCACGAGGAGGAGGAGTGCGTGATGCCGGAGGAACACCATTACTTCACAACGGGGCAACTTGCGAAGCGAACGGGGATGACGCTAAGAACACTTCGCTACTATGACAAGATCGGATTGCTGAAGCCGTCACAATACAACCATGCTTCTGTCCGCCTCTACAGTAAGGAAGATGTGGCACGGCTGCACAAGATCCAGATGCTTAAGTACATCGGGTTGTCCCTGGCCGAGATCAGACAATTCATTCAAGATGACACCACCCCCGAACAAGATCTGGGAAGTTCATTGAAGATGCAAAAAGAAATCATCCAATCTCAAATCGCTCATTTACAATACGTATCCAAAGCCATTGATGAAGCACTGGGGAAGGTGGATGAACAGGGACAGCAAGTCGATTGGGAAGGTGTAGCGGACGTGATGCGAACGATTCATAAGGAGAAGGACTGGAGTGAGCAGTACCATAATGCGGTGCGGCTGCAGGCGAGAATGCGATTGTATGATCAGTTTAGTTCGAACAAGACGGGATGGCATCGGTGGTTCTTCGAGCATCTGGGCTCGCTTCCCCATCTCAAGGTACTGGAGCTCGGCTGTGGTGATGCGGCCTTATGGCGAAGGAATACAGACCTCATTCCAGAAACCTGGAGCATTACGCTTACGGATCTATCGGCAGGGATGCTTGAGCAGGCGCGGATGAGCTTGGGTGCTCACAGCGGACGGTTCAAATTTCTGCTTGCCGACGCCCAGGAGATTCCTTTCCACGACAACGAGTTCGATATCGTGATCGCCAATCACATGTTGTATCATGTGCTCGATATGAATCGTGCCATATCCGAGATGCACCGTGTGCTGAAACCTGGCGGGTGCTTGTACGCCTCTACGATGAGCACGCGTCATCTGCAAGAAATCGAGCAGTTGACCCGAGCGTTCGATCCGCAAATTCAGGTGCTTGACCCTGTGATGGAACGCTTCCAGCTTGATAACGGAAGAGATACGCTGCGGGCTGCGTTCACCGAGATCGAGCAGATCCGGTTCGAGGATGATATGCGGATCGATGAGGTGCAGCCGCTCATCCAATACATAACTTCTACGCCGATGAATGCGAGGAAGGTTCTTGTCGGCACCAAGCTCGACCAATTCACGACTTATTTGAAGGGTAAGATTGCGGAACAAGGCAGTCTCTACATCACGAAGGATACGGGATTCTTTTTGGCCAGAAAAACGGATGAGGATAAGGGGAGATCGGGATGATACCGAACATTGAAATCGTGAAAGAAGAGATATTATCGAACAATTGGTATGTGCTGAAAAAAATGACCTTCAAGTATCAGAAGCGTGACGGCAGCTGGGAAACGCAAGCTAGAGAAGCGTATGACCGTGGCAACGGCGCTGCGATTCTGTTGTATAACCGGGAGAAGCAAACCGTCATTCTGACCCGGCAATTTCGGATGCCGACGTATATGAACGGCAATGAGACGGGTCTGCTTATTGAGGCTTGTGCGGGGCTGCTGGATAAGGACTCGCCGGAGGACTGCATTCGCCGTGAGACGGAAGAGGAAACCGGCTACCGAGTATCCAACGTGCACAAGATTGGGGAGGCTTATATGTCCCCGGGATCGGTGACGGAAATACTCTATTTCTTCGTGGCAGAATATACGCCGCATATGCAGACGGGTCAGGGCGGAGGCGTAGAAAAAGAGCAGGAAGAGATCGAAGTGCTGGAGCTGCCCTTCGGACAAGCCCTGAACATGGTGGAGAACGGTGAAATACGTGATGCGAAAACGATCATGCTGCTTCAATATGCTCAGCTGCACGGGTTGCTTCATCCTGTGAGCCAACCTCAGCATATCCTAATCGCGGGGCCTTATCGTTCCAATACGGGAGACGATTCGGAGCTAATCGAGGCCAATATGCGGCTGATGAATGAAGCGGCCTTGCGCGTGTATGAGATGGGGCATCTGCCGGTTCTCGGCGAATGGTACGCCCTGCCGCTCATGGAGACGGCCGGTTCGCAACGTATCGGAGATGAGATATTCGAGCGGATGTTCCACCCATCGGCCGTTCGGCTGTTATCCCATTGTGATGCAGTTCTTAGAATAGGAGGACCGTCCAAGGGTGCCGACGAGATGGTAAGAACTGCTGAGGCCAAGGGGAAAAGGGTATACCTTGATCTCGATGAAATACCAGTACTGGCTTAGGTAGGTGTCGCATCAACAAAAGCAGCGCAAAACTGGAACAATACAGTTTTGCGCTGCTTTTATCTGTTATTCAACTCCCTCGGTACCATCATCCATAAATGAATGAGGCGAGGGTCATCAGAAACCCTCTATTACAATTTTTCCAATAGAGGCTCCGGATTCTAGTTTGGTATGTGCTCTCTTCAAGTTTTCGGCATTGATTGGAGAAATTCGCTCTGCTAATGTAGTTTTAATTTTCCCGCCGTCAATCCAATCTGCTACATCATTTAACAAGTTGTGCTGCCCGATCATATCACTTGTTTGGAAAATGGGGCGGGTAAAGATGGTTTCCCAAACAAACGTAACACTTTTGTTCTTCAATAGTTGAATGTTTAGTAATTCTTCTGTTTCAACAATAGAACATATTTTTCCTTGGGGTGCAATCGCTTCGGCCATATTTGCCCAGTGCCGCTCTGTCGTGTTGAGGCAAAAGATATAATCCACAGAATCAATACCTAGCTCGTGTAGTTGCGGGATGAATTCTTCGAAATGGTTTATCGTGAAGTCGGCCCCCAAGTCTTTTACCCATTGTATCGATTCCAGACGTGAAGCTGTACCAATGACTTTGAGACCCACTAGTTTTGCTAATTGGATTGCAATTGACCCAACCCCACCGGCTGCGCCTACAATAAGAATCGTTTTATCATCATTTTGATTGGGATCATGACTGATCAGAAGTCTGTCAAACAGTCCTTCATAGGCTGTAATCGTTGTTAAGGGAAGCGCTGCGGCTTGTGCAAAGTCGAGTGATGTAGGCTTTTTCCCCACAATTCTCTCATCAACCAAATGATACTCACTGTTCCCGCCTTGTCGCATAAGACTTCCCGCGTAATAGACCTCATCACCAGGACTAAACAATGTACATTCAGGACCCGTCTCTTCTATAATACCTGATACATCCCAACCTAGGATTCTTGGGGTGTCCTCTATTTTGGACTTAGAGGAACGCACCTTATAGTCAACCGGATTTACAGAGATTGCTTGTACCTTAACAAGAAGTTCCTTGCCGATTGGAGATGGTTTTTGAAGTTGAAGATCCAACAGGCTATCAGGGTTTTCAATTGGGAGGTAACGGTAAAGACCGACTGCCTTCATCATTTGATGATCACTCATTTTTTTTCATCCTTTTAAGTGTAATGTCTTATGAATGAATTATATAGTGTATAATTTAAATGATGAAGTACGCATATTTTTAGTATATAGTATTAAAAATTATACTATTGGAGAGATCAAGGATTATGGGAGATCGAATAAATAAGCAAGGACCAAGTACTGAAGGATGTCCGGTAGGAACAACATTGAATGTCATTGGAGGGAAATGGAAAGGGATAATTCTTTATCATCTTCTTGACGGTACAAAAAGGTTTAATGAATTTCGGCGTCTCTATCCGGACATTACACAGTTTATGCTTACCTTGCAGCTGCGGGAGCTTGAGCGGGATGGTATCATTCACCGTGAAGTTTACAAAGAGGTACCTCCAAAAGTAGAATATTCACTAACCGATTTTGGAAAAACGTTGACACCAATCATATTGTCCATGAAAGAATGGGGTGAGACGTATAAGATCAAACTTAATGAAGCTGGAACACAAAGCGATGAAGATACTCAATGACTGTACGGATTTAAGCTTAAGAAAATATAACCCCCACATCCTATGGTCAAGACCCCATTTTATAGACACTGAATAAAGCCCTAGGCTGTAAGCTGCTTCCGGTACTCTACCGGAGGCAG
>NZ_JBYTDT010000017.1:36881-127124 GCF_058791655.1 Paenibacillus sp. EB106-05-06-XG162 | reverse complement strand
GCTGCCTCCGGTAGAGTACCGGAAGCAGCTTACAGCCTAGGGCTTTATTCAGTGTCTATAAAATGGGGTCTTGACCAGTGGTATACAGGGCTCTTCTTATTGGCGTTAAATCCAACCTAGTACTTCACATCTTCCGTATACCGATTGCCAGCGTTCCACAATAGGTACTCATCGATGCCGGTATCCTTCAAGGCGCGGATTTGCTCTTCGACTTCATGTTTGCCATATTTCGTGTAATGCCCTTTTCCGAGCCAGCTTGCAGTGAAGTCTTGAATCCATGGTCTGATGATAGGCTTCTTCTCGGCGAGTGGAGAAAGTTTTTTGTGTGTATCCTCCATGGAGCCTTTAATCGTGCGATAAGGTTCGATATCCGGATTCTTCGCGCCGTACCAACCGGTTGAGTAGTGGCTTGGATATACCATGGGGCAGATCACATCGACATGTTCGGATATTTTCACGAAATCCTGTCCAATGCCCTCTGCGGCAGGGACGGACGCTGCATAACCGAAAATATCTACGGATACGCGCACACCAAGAGGCGCGAGCTGCTGCTTCGCATAATCGACGAAATCGGCAACAATTTGTACGCGCGACTTGTCATTCGTTGTGAATTTGAGCGATTTGGCCTTGTTCTCGAATCCTTCAGGGAACCGAACATAGTCGAATTGGATTTCACGGAAACCTAGCTTCACAGCTTCCTTGGCTAGTTCGATATTATAGTCCCATACTTCTTTCGTGTAGGGATTCACGAAGCTGTCCTTCTTGCCATTCGCCCACACGGATCCATCGGATTTGACGAAAGAGAGTTCCGGATGCTTCTTCGCAAGTACAGTGTCCTTGAAGACGACGATTCGAGCGATCGGATAGATCTGATGTTTCTGTAGTGTCTCCATGAATTGGTGAATATCTTTAATAAAGGGCTTAGGTGATCCAAGCTGCGCTAACTTCGCATTGTCCGTTTTATAGGTGATATAACCGGAGTCATCTTTAATATCAACGACCATCGCATTAAGCTCAGTCGAATCTATTAATTGCAACAAGGATTTCAGACGTTCGCCGCCGGCACTGTATGCGGTTGCATAGATGCCCTTCACTTTAGGAGCGTGCTGCTGTGGATCAAGCGCAGCGAATGGATTCGAGATCTGACCGCTCGGATTCGCTTCGGCGCTAATGGCTTGCAGGGCAGCTCTCATTAACTGCGTTGAGCTAGTGTCTTGGTGCGCTGGTGTCTGGCTTAAGGAGCTCAGAGCCATGAGTAATAAAGACCATAAGATGTTCATGAAAGGGTACACTCTCCTCTTGCGACGCTATTAGAGGTTGTTCAAAAAGTCATCTTTTGATCACGAAGTGTTGCAAGTAGCAGACCCGACATCGAATCTTGCGTTCATCCTCGAAGAGCTTATGTTTTCGAAGTATGTTTCCTTCAGAAACATTTCAGGTACTCATTTAGGTTTGACCTAAACTCCGTTCCTCCTGAAAGTTTTTCGAAGAAAAACTAGCTACGGAAGCAATATCCAAGGATTCTCGCAACCTGAGCATACGCTTCCGATGTCAGTTTTCTACGAAAACTCTTAGGTGCTGAAAAGCCGACTTTTTGAACTCGCACTATTACTAGATTATAGCGAAAAAGAGAGATTCGATATAGAGCATTATGGAGGATTTTGCAGAAAAAACTCCCCTGCAGAAGTGAGGCATCTACAGGGGAGCTGCTTAATGAATGTAACCATTTTTTTGATTATCACAGATGCTGTAATGAATAATCTCCATTGCATCCCCAGGACCTAAGATGTTGATACCGTCCCGTAGTACGATGTTGCGATCCAGTTCCGTTTGGCGAAGGAACGGAATAAGATCAGGGTACCATTTTAACACAATCTCGGACAGTTTTACCGTTTCCATTTCCACAGCGATCACCCTTTCATCGAAATCATGATTACGAGTTCGGAAAAGCTGTACATCGTGAAACAAAGGGTAAAAACCTGAAAACTATGCCAAATGATTTATTTCCAATTTAAATCCATTTGATTATAACACATCTTCCCCATAAAAAGTAGCGACACTTACGGTTTTCGTCTGCGGAATGCGCCCATTACACCGACGGTCTCAACGATGTTCACAAAAGCCTTCTTATCAACAGATTTAATGATATTCTGCAGTTCGGCTAACTCATAACGTGTCGTTACTGTCATCAGCATATCCTTCTCCACTTCCGAATAGGCACCACGCGTCTTGATGATGGTGACACCACGCGGCAAGCCAAGCAACTTCTCCAGCATAAGCTCCGTCTCATTCGTAATAATGAAGGCAGTAACTTTAATATGGCTAATATGGATCACATCCATTACTTTTCCCGTGATAAATACGGAGAGCATGGAATATAAGGCCAAATCCCAGTTGTCCTTCATGTATCCAAGGGCGATAATGATGAAGCCATTTAAGCCGACGATCATCATCCCCAGCTGAATATCGCGGTATCTGGAAATAATGGAAGCAACGATATCGAATCCACCAGAAGAGCCGCCCATTCGAAGGGAGATACCCGCACCAAAACCAATGAGGCATCCGCCGAATACGGCGCCGAGGATAGGGGTGTCGTTGAACTGATACACTGGCAACAATTGCATGAACCAAGTTACCGCAACAACGGACACCATACTATTGAAGATAAATCTTTTCCCGAGGATGAACCATCCTGCAACGAGGATCGGGGCGTTGAAGATCAGATACAACAATCCGATATTCCAGTGAGTGAAATAACCGGTGATCATCGCGAGTCCGTTCAAGCCGGAACTCAAAATTTGATGAGGGATAATGAACAAATTAGACCCTACGGCTATAAAAAACGCTCCAATGATCATGGAAGCGATTTCCCATACTTTTTTCAATGAAATTCACCTCATATGTAGTATTTAGCAAGTTAGTCGCTGGTATTCTCCATCTAATTTGTGATATAATATATTAGATGTTCTTGAGTAGGGATTATTTTCCAACTGCGACGATGTTTGCAGTTGGATTTGTGCATTATATATGCATATGAATTGAAATACAGGGGATCGCATACAAAATGTTTTTCGCTACTTAAGGATACAGTTTAGGATGGGGAATGTCCATCACCCCCCAAGATAAAGAAGGAGTATGAACTATATTGATGAACTTTACAGATTTTGGCTTGGACGCGAAGCTGCTCCAGGCAATTACGGAACTTGGATTTGAAGAATCCACTCCGATCCAATCGAAATCCATTCCATTTGCAATGGAAGGGAAAGACTTGATTGGACAGGCACAGACAGGTACAGGGAAGACAGCAGCATTTGGTATTCCGCTTATCAACAAAATTCCAGTTACCGAAGAACGTATCGTTGCACTAATCATGACACCCACACGCGAATTAGCGATTCAAGTATCTGAAGAAATTGCAAAGCTTGCACGTTTCAAAGGTACTCGCTCCCTACCGATTTACGGTGGACAAGATATCGTTCGCCAAATCCGCGCATTGAAGAAGAAACCTCAAATCATTATCGGTACACCAGGTCGTTTGCTTGACCATATCAATCGTAAGACCATTAAACTGGATGATGTACAGACTGTCATCTTGGATGAAGCAGATGAAATGCTCGACATGGGCTTCATGGAAGACATTCAATCGATCTTGAAGCTCGTTCCTGATGAGCGTCAGACGATGTTGTTCTCGGCAACAATGCCTCCGAACATCCAGAAGCTTGCACAACAATTCTTGCAGAACCCAGAACATGTATCGGTTATTCCTAAGCAAGTAAGTGCTCCACTTATCGATCAAGCTTACATTGAAGTGCATGAGCGTCAGAAGTTCGAAGCGCTTAGCCGTTTGCTTGATATGGAATCTCCAGAGCTTGCAATTGTATTCGGACGTACGAAACGTCGTGTTGACGAATTGTCCGAAGCGTTGCAGAAACGTGGTTATTCTGCTGACGGATTGCATGGTGACTTGTCTCAGAACCAACGTGATACCGTTATGCGTAAATTCCGTGACGGCAGCATTGATGTACTCGTGGCAACAGACGTTGCGGCACGTGGACTTGATGTGAGTGGCGTGACTCACGTAGTGAACTTTGACCTTCCACAAGATCCTGAGAGCTATGTACACCGGATCGGTCGTACAGGCCGTGCAGGTAAAGAAGGTACAGCATGGTCCTTCGTAACACCTCGTGAGATCGATCACTTGCACTTCATTGAGAAAGTGACAAGACATCGTATTCCGAAGAAGCCATTGCCAAGTCTTGCAGAAGCTATTGAAGGTAAACAACGTCTAACAGCTGAGCGTATTCTTGAGATCGTTCAGAATGAAGAATACAACGAGTTCAAGGCAATCTCAATTCAATTGCTCGAACAATATGATTCCGTACAATTGCTATCGGCGGCTATGAAGTTGCTCACAGGCGAGAAGAAAGATGGTGTGATCGAATTGACACCGGAAGAGCCGATTCGTGCAAAACGCCGTAAACCGGACATCCGTTCTAGCGGACGTCGGCCATCTGGCAGCTACGGATCCAACCGTCAAGGCGGCGGCGGGAACCGCGAAGGTTCTTCTTACCGTCGTGAGGGCAGTCGCGAAGGCAGTCGTGATGGCAACCGCTCTGGCGGATACTCCAAAGGCGGATATGGCAGCCGTGAAGGCGGTTATTCCCGTGGTGGAGACAGCAGTGGGTACCGTGGTAACAGCGATCGCAAACCTCGCACAAGTGGCGAAGGAGATCGCAGACCACGTACGAATACCGGTGAAGGCCGTAAACCAGCGAAACGTCCTGAGAGTATGAGCGACGTATAGAATGGAAGAAGACGAAGCGTAAGGCTTCGTCTTTTTTTTGTGCATCAAGGTTGAGGATTAACGTAGTTAGATGAAAGCGCCGCTAACAATAACGAGCAGAATGAAAAGAACTAAAATTCCACTAGTAGATGTGAATCCGAAACCGCCGCATCCGAAGTCGCCCATACTGTAACCTCCTTCTATAAAATGAAAGTGGTTGGGGATTACAGTGTATCCTATGGTGGTTAGGTGCTAGCCGTTTAGACTACTACCCAGTCCAACTAAAATAGGCGGTAGCAAATAGTAGGTCATTTGTATTATAGTAATATAATATACAAGCATTGATGATTTGCTGAGGAGGTAATTTGTTTGGAATTTAAAGGCGTTATGGGAGGATTATATCGAGTCTCGGAATGGATTATGCGCTTGTCGGCTATTAATCTGCTCTGGATCTTATGTTCGTCCCCATTCTTGTTCTTCGCGTTTACGAAGTTGTTAGTGGTCCAACAAAACCTAGTAAATGAGTCGATTACAATGAACTGGGCAATGGGGATTGTAGCTCCGTTCACATTATTCCCTGCAACCGCAGCGATGTTCACGGTCGCTCGTAAATGGGTCATGGGTGAGACGGATGTCAAGCTATTCTCGACGTACTTCAAAGGGTATAAGCAGAACTATGTACAAGCAATGATCGGCGGTATTTTCTACACGTTGCTCGCTGTCATTATGTATGTGGATTTACAAGTGTATATGACCCAACTGAAGGGCTTCCAATTCGTTGGTATTGTGATGGTGGTATTGCTGATCGTATTGCTGATCTCGATGTTCAACTTCTTCTCGATGATCGTGCACTATCATATGAAAACGCTACAACTGATTAAGAATGCGGTTCTCCTGACAGTCATCCGACCGATCCGATCCATTACAACTGTACTTGGAGCAGGTATTCTCGGTTACTTCAGCTTGAGATATCCGTTCTTGATTATCTTCTTTACCGGTAGTATCATTGCTACGTTCGCATTCTATAACTTCCATTTGATTTATTTGAAGATGCAGCTGCAATTAGAGAAGGATGCACTGGAGAAAGCTGAGAAGGAAGAAGCTGAGGCTGAGGCAGTGCTAAGCGAGGACAAGCCGACCACTTAGTTTACTTTTGGACTGCAAGGTACTATAATAGGTGTTACATCCTGCGGTGTTCGTTCGATTTCACGTTGTTTTGAACCAATAACGGTTTCTAGGGAGTTCAAATCGAGTTGCGGCTGACACGCCCTTCACTGGGACTTCAAAGGTAACTCTGCGGGCACCCACCTGCGAGAGTAGGTTCAGAAGCATTTGAAATCGGACGGCATTTGCGGGTTTGTGTACATACAAGGGAGGAAGTTCGTTGTCACTCAAAAGAGCTCTAATCGGCATCTTGCGCAGTTATGAAGCAACTGGCGATCGTGCCAAAGACCCTAAATTAAAATCACATTACTATAGTTTATCTAAAGATCGTGCATGGGAAGAGGTTGTATCCACACTTAAGAAAATTCCAGGGTACAAGCTGCTTCATGAAGTGCATTCTGTTGGTGAAATTACGCTGGAGAAAAGAACGGTTACAGGCAGAACGATGGATATTACGGTATCTGTAATATCTGTGGGACCAACCAAATCGGCAGTCGATATTTTCTCTGCATCGCGCGGCGGTATGGGAGATCTGGGATCCAATTATCGTGTGATTATGGAATTGTTCGCAATTCTAGATAAGAAGCTATCATCATATAAAACATCGAGCTAAACGTTTCAGGCGCTGCCTGAATCTTATATAGGAACAGCAAAAAAGCGAGGAAGGGGAACCTTCGCTCGCTTTTTACGTACTACGTATTACGATTACAGAAGCGCTTGGACAGCTGCAATCGCATTTTCATAGTTCGGATGCTCAGTCATTTCGGGGAGCACTTCTACGTATGTAATCGTATCGTTCGCATCAACCACGAATACAGCACGCATATCTAGACGGAATTCTTTGATCAATACACCATAGCTTTCTGCAAAGCTATTGGATTTGTAGTCAGACAACGTGATTACTTTATCGATGCCTGCTGCGCCACACCAACGAGCTTGTGCAAATGGTAGGTCAGCACTTACAGTAAGAATAACGACATTATCGCCAAGCTTGCTAGCTGCTTCGTTGAAACGACGTGTCTGTGCATCGCATACACCTGTATCAAGGGAAGGAACAACACTGATCAGCTTGATTTTGCCTGCATAGTCTTGAAGCGTTACTTCTTCAAGCAAGTTCTTGTTCAATGTGAAGTTAGGAGCTTTGTCGCCTGCTTTAAGTTCTGGACCGATTAATGTGATCGGGTTTCCTTTGAATGCTACTGTACGTTCTTGTGCCATGGATATTGCCTCCTTTAGATATCTTGCTTCCAGAATTATTATAGTTGTTTTGAGTCGATAATGTCTAATTGTTTTACAATAAATTTAGGGAATGGTGATGGATTATGATATTTATTCGTTATGAGAATTTCAAGAGTTATCTTCGCTTCTATCCAGTGACGTCGGTTCTACTGCTTGCCAATATCGTGGTGTTCATTCTGATGACGCTAGATGGAGGGTCAACGAATACGTTCACACTGCTGAAGTATGGGGCGATGTTGAATGATTCGCAATATGCAACAGAATATTGGCGATATTTCACAGCGATGTTCGTTCATATCGGGTTCGATCATTTATTGTTTAATTCTTTTGCGCTGTTCGTATTCGCTCCACCGCTCGAACGCTTGCTTGGATCGTGGCAGTATGCCTTGTTCTACCTCTTCAGCGGCCTGCTAGGGAATGTGTTTAGTGATTTGATGGCTAGTGGTCCAACCTTGTCGGCGGGCGCCTCAGGCGCAATTTACGGCATTTACGGAGCGTATCTATTCATTGTTCTGTTGCAACGATCATTATTGGATCCTCCTTCAAGACAGACGATCTATATGCTGCTCGGCATGGGGTTGGTCTATTCCGTTATGGTAGCGAGTGTGAATTTATGGGCGCATCTCGGCGGGCTTGTCGCTGGGTTTATCCTCTACGGATTGATTCGTAAGCTTAGACTGTGAAGACGATTACATTTTTTCATTGAAAGCACAAGGGCGGCATGGTACAGTAGCTGTATTGACGCCAAGAACGGAGTGTACATCAGTGGAATTAAGGCAGTTGTATTATTTTGTGAAAGTAGCAAAGAAAGAACATGTGACGCAAGCGGCGGAAGAACTGCATGTGGCACAATCGGCTGTCAGCCGCCAGATTCACCAGTTAGAGGAAGAGCTTGGCGTAAAGTTGTTTATACAGAAGGGACGTAATCTTCAGCTAACCCCTGTCGGTCAACTCCTGTATAAGCGTATTGAGGCGGTCTTGCGCGCGCTAGAGCGAACCGTACAGGAAGTCCATGAATTTCATGACCCGAATTGCGGGGAGGTCCGGCTAGGATTTCCACACAGCTTGGGTATTCATCTAATACCGGAAGTGGTCTCCGAATTTCGGAAGATTCATCCGAATGTGAAATTTCGTCTCAAGCAGGGGAATTATGCATCGCTGATCAAAGATGTCAGTTCAGGAGACACGGACCTGGCGTTCATATCCCCTTTTCCCGATGAGTCGGAGCATGTAACGGGTCAGATTGTATTGATGGAGGAGCTGTCAGCCATCGTACCGCCGAATCATCCGCTTGCCGGAGAAGAATCAATCGTATTGGAACAGTTGAAGGATGAAATGTTCGTCTTATTTAGCCAAGGTTATTCCTTGCGGCCCATCGTATGGGATGCATGCGAGCAGGCTGGATTCTCACCGAAGATTAGCTTCGAAGGAGAAGAGACAGATACAATACGCGGACTTGTCGCTGCAGGGATGGGCGTTAGCTTACTTCCTGATATGGCCTTATTCCAGACACAAAAGCTGGAGCCTTCAAGGGTTCGTATCCGGGAGCCGAAGGTCGTTCGACCGATTGGTCTCATCCGTCGAATCGATGATAAATTATCACCCGTTGCTGCTGTATTCTACGCCTTTTTGTTACAGTTCTTCGAAAATAGAGAAAACTCCCATTCCGTACATTAGCACGGATGGGAGTTTTTTTGGTTTCTTCGTATTAATCGCGATTGTTCACGAAAATTAAGATGTAACGTAAAAGCTCGAGAAGCGATAGGAGCGCAGCGGCGACGTAAGTGAGTGCTGCGGCGTTCAATACTTTGGCAACGCCTCGTTCTTCATCATTCGTAATAAAGCCTTCAGAGACCATAATGTCACGTGCCCGATTACTTGCATTGAACTCTACAGGCAGCGTAACGACTTGGAAAGCTACCGCAGCGGAGAAGAAGATAATACCGATACCGACTAGGTTCATGAAGTCGAAGATGAATCCTGCGAGCAACAAGAACGGTGCGACGCCAGAGGCGAAATTCACGAATGGGAACATCCGATGGCGAAGGACAAGCATGGAATACGATTGCTGATGTTGGATCGCATGACCGACTTCGTGACAAGCAACCGATACGGCTGAGATGGAATTCTCATAATAGACCGGTTCGGATAATCTTACCACTCGTGCAATCGGATCGTAATGGTCTGTCAATGCGCCGCGAACGGGTTCGATGGGAACATCATGGAGCCCATTGGCATCCAGCATTCGTCTAGCTGCTTCATATCCTGTAAGTCCGCTTTGAACTGGAACTTCAGACCACTTGTTGAATGTTCCTTTGACTCGAAATTGTGCCCATATCGTTAGAATAAAGGCTAGCAAGATTGGGATGTACATAAATGTTGATAATGTCATTGGTATAGCCCTCCTATTGTAATTACATAATTGAGTTTTTGCTGAGCAATAGCAGTAACGCTTCGATGACTGCGGCGCTTTGCGGAGTTAAGTTTTTGAATAAATTTTTTGCTTGTCGCGGCTTGAGCTGTTCGATGACTGGACTTAGCTCCTTCACCTCACGTTCTAATTGCGCCATATGCATCTGAAGTGCGGTCAATCGCTGTGATACTTCTTCTTCTCGCGTTACCTTGCTCCATTCCGTCAAGCTGTGTTTAATCTCATCGAGCGTGTATTTCTCTTGCTTCATCTGATTAATACGTTGTAAACGGATTAAGGTTTCATCGCTATAGAGACGATAATTGCTGCTGGAACGTTGCTCGGGTTCAATCAAGCCAAGCTTTGTATAGTAGTCGATCGTACGCAGGCTTACATTTGCTTCTCTTGCTAGTTCGCTGATGCGATACATTTTGATTGTGTCCAATGTTAGGCACCTCGCTTCTTAAGATTGCTATCTATGTATCATACTAAACATCAAAGTATACAGTCAAACGTTATGGTTTGTCGTGTGGGTCTCTGGAACTCGAGTGATGTAAATTGACATCATCAGGGTATATTCTTATCGAATACACATATTTTAACAAAAGGATGCTTGTGCGCCCTAGACTTGTTCGTTATAATTCAGCTAGAGCTGAATGGTTATGTTATGAAATGTGACACGGGATATACATGGGGGTAGGCGGATGGAGCAAATTGGAGTCGCAGTGGAAGCATTAGGGGCAGCGACATCGGTTCACGCGTTACGTCTGTTACGTGATCAGTATCAGACATTGTGGAGCCAAGCTGTGGATTCGACCCAGGTGCTCGAGTGGAATGTCCAGCTGAATCGATGGCATGATGCATTGATTGCAGAAACGATTCGTCTATGTGAGCAAATGCTTGTCAGGGAGGGCTTGGGGCATCCGCCTGTTCGATATGCATTTGTCTTGTTCGGAAGCGGTGGTCGAAGTGAACAAGCACAATGGAGCGACCAGGATCATGGATTGATCATGGAGGATACGACGGATAGCTCCGTACTCGAATATTTCGAGCACTTCTCGGAAGTGATCGTTGAACAATTGATGGTGCTTGGATTCCCGAGGTGCAAGGGGCAGGTGCTCGTAAGCAATAGTGTTTGGCGGAAGTCGATGAAGCAGTGGGAAGAACAATTGATGTTATGGCTTGAAGACTTATCTTGGGAGCATGTACGCTATTTGCTGATTGCATCCGACATGCGTCCTGTATTTGGTGACGAGGACCTTGCGGCAGAATGGCGTGCCTTATATACGAACCTGCTAAAGCGTACGCCTGGTATTGCGGAAGCGATGCTGCGCAACACGTTGTACTATAAAGCGTCGATTAATTCTTTTGGCCAGATTATTCGGGAAAGGTTCGGAGAGTTCGCCGGGGGGGTGAACTTGAAGTATGGGGCCTATATTCCGCTAGTGAATGGAATTCGTTATCTAGCCATTACTACAGGGTTAAGAGTGGATCAAGATGCATTCTATGCACTTCAGCAACCATCCACGTGGGAACGCTTCATGTATTTGAAGCAGAATGGGTCCCAGGATACAGAGCTTCTTAGCTCATGTGAGATAGCTTTCTGCTCGGTATTAGCAAGGCGGGCAACGATTCCATTTGTCATCGAAGAGGGCGAATACGTGAGCCATGGATATGTGACTGAATCGGACTTAACACGAGACGTCGTAAGAGCATTGAAGAAGGAGTTGCAAGCTGTACATGGCTTACAACGCTATTTGAATCGACAAATACGTGTGCAGATGAGGAATGAACGATGAAGGATCGAGGATCAACGGAAGGAAGTTGGTGGAGCGCACTGAAGAGGGGTGAGATTTCATCTGCTTTTTCTTCCATTATCGGCGTTCCAAATGCCAAAGCGGAGCAAATTGCGTTTATGCGTAACACGTTGAAGGAGCAGCGGAAACCCAATGTGCTGCACGTTCCTTTGGAAGAATTATCTGTGGTCGTGTTCGATCTGGAGACGACGGGGTTCCTACCCAATCATGGGGATGAAATTATCTCGATTGGGGCAGTCCGAGTCAAGGGAGAAGAGATCAATACGGGGGAACAGTTCTATTCGCTCGTCCAAGTGAATCAGACGGTCCCGCCCGAAATTGAACAGTTGACGGGAATTACGAATGCGATGCTGGCGAATGGTCTGCCGCTTCCGATGGCACTTCAACGGTTTATGCAATTTGTCGGTTCAGATGTCTTGATAGCCCATGCCAGCGGTCATGATAAAGCGTTCTTAGTCTCTGCATTCTGGAAAACATGGCGGGCGCGCTGGTCTCATCGACTCGTAGACACGATGCTCGTTGCGAAGTGGCTGGAGAAGGAGTCCCGTAACTATACACTGGATGAATTGCTGGTAATGAATCAGATTGAGGTGACGACGCGTCATCATGCATTAGAAGATGCCCGAATGACCGCAGCATTATGGTCGCAGTATGTGCGAAGAATGCGTGAACGGCAAGTCACGACGTTATCGGAATTATATGCGTATTTAAGTTCATCTTAGATGGATATCATTTGATTGAACACCTCCTTTTGGGGGTGTTTTTTTGTATGCATGAGAATACCCAATATGTAGAGAATAAGGATGTTAATACAAGGAAAAAGATATATATGCAATGAATAGGACTCGTTAATCGTACCTATTAGTGGTATTTTCCTCCTAACAAATACTTGGTAATCTATACATGTTGTGCATCATGCTGGGGATGAGGGATAGATTTATGATATAATATTACTGCTTTACAAAAAAATAAGCTGGAGGTATTGTGAATGAAGCAAATCAGAGATTGTGATCTTCCAGGGATTGGGCACAAATATGTGATCGAAACCCGCAGCGAAGATAAGCTTGTCATCATTGTACATGATGACGGGAGAAGGGAAATGTATCATTTTGACCATGAGGATCCGGATGAGAGCATCTCGATGATCACGCTGGACGATGATGAAGCGAGACAGATCGCGGGAATCGTCGGGGGAATGGCTTACAAGCCGAAAGCGCTGGAGAGTATCGAGGTGGCGCTGGATGAGCTCATTATTGAATGGTACAAAATTGAGCCCCATGCGGTATGTGTCGGCAAGACCATCGGAGAGATTAATGTACGCCATCAATCAGGTGCGACGATCATTGCCATGCTGGGCAAAGAGAATGAGCGTGTCATTAATCCTGGACCAGACAGTGTTCTCAAAGCACATGCGACCCTGGTCGTAGCGGGAGAGCGTCAACAAATTATGAAATTGAAACAAATCTTAATGAACGGAGAGTGATGGGATGGAGCATGTTGTTTTAGAGCTTGGCCTAGCTGTTGCGCTCATTGCGCTTGCTGGCTTGTTATCTGCAAAACTAAGGTTCTCTGTCATTCCTTTCTATATTCTTGTTGGGATGGCTGTAGGACCTCACGCACCTAAGTTTGGTAACTTTGATTTTCGGTTTATTCATAGTGCCGAGTTAATTGAGCTTCTTGGACGGCTAGGCGTACTCTTCTTATTGTTCTATTTGGGTCTAGAGTTCTCTGTAGGGCGTCTAATAAAGGCGGGTAAGTCAATTGCCATCGGCGGGACGATCTATATCGTGATTAACTTTTCGTTAGGACTTCTCTTCGGATTTGGCGCGGGGCTGCCGCTTCAAGAAGTACTCATTATTGCCGGGATTACGAGTATTTCGTCCAGTGCGATTGTTGCCAAGGTACTGGTAGATCTGAAGCGTACGGCGAATGCGGAAACGGAGATGATACTGGGTATTATCATGTTCGAGGATATTTTCCTAGCCGTTTATATTTCGATTCTATCTGGTCTTGTGCTTAGCGGTGCGAGCTCCATCGGTGGAGTATTGCTATCTGCAGCGATTGCGCTTGGATATATGCTCTTAGTTATTGTCGTTGGACGTAAAGCACTGCCTTTACTGAACAAAATGTTTAACATTCGATCCAATGAACTGTTCTTGCTGGCGGTATTTGCCACGCTGTTCATTGTTGCGGGCTTCTCCGAGACCATCCATGTTGCTGAAGCCATCGGTGCGTTGCTCGTTGGATTGGTTCTTGCAGAGACAGAGCATATGAAGCGAATTGAACATTTGATTTTACCGTTTCGTGATTTCTTCGGAGCACTATTCTTCTTCAGCTTCGGCTTGACGATTGATCCGTTCACGCTTGGTGGAGCGGTGTGGTTATCACTTGGCGCGGTCGTCATCACATTAATTGGTAACTATATTGCAGGTATGCTCGCGGGTCGCAGTGCCGGATTATCACCCAAAGCCTCATCGAATATTGGACTCACGATTGTATCACGCGGGGAATTCTCGATCATCATAGCGAACCTGGGGAAAGCAGGGGGATTACTGGCGATTTTGCAGCCATTCTCTGCATTGTACGTGTTAATCTTAGCGATCTTAGGTCCACTATTAACTAAGGAATCGAAGCATGTCTACAATTTCATGAATCGGATCTTTAAGCTCGATCGCAATTATAAGAAGAAAAACGCAGCGAAGACCGAAATGAAAAAAGTAGAAGATCCTTCATAGAAAGATTAATTGTAAATCGGTTGTCATTTTTAACGGAGAGGAGGAACAAAAAATGATGCATAAAAGCAAAAAAATCACACTCACCTGTTGGATGAGCATGATTTTGCTGTTGTCTATTTTTATTCCTATCGCGTTCGTTGAAAATGCAAGTGCGCCGATTGGCTCGAATGAATTACTCCTCAAGGGCTCACAGAAAGACGGGTTTATTACAGTCAAGCGCAGTATCAAGCTGCATATGCTAACCATTCCTCAGTTGCCTGAGATCAAGACGGATTCCACCAACAACATAGAACGGAATGTACGTTCGATGATGCTTGAAGTGTTTGTAGCTTCTTGGTTTATTTTGCTGCTGAGACGGCGGCTGTTATGGCCGATTAAGTACACCTCGAATTATCTGTGACTGGACTGTTTATTTGACCGTAGCATCCGGTTTGATCAGGAAGAAGCTAAGCCCGAGACCGATGAGCGACAATGCAGATACGGTAATGAAAATCGTTGCATGTGATATGCCCATCATCCACCCGAACAATGGCGGACCGAACGCCACCCCGAGGAAGCGTAAGCTGTTATATAATGATGTAATCATCCCGCGTTCACCCTTCTCAACCGACCCTGTAATCATCGTATTGAGACAAGGTAATAACAACCCCGTTCCAATGCTGCTGAGTGTAAGCAATCCAATAAATACATAGATATTTTTGTTGAAGAAGATGGCTAAGGCAAGGGAAACCGTCATCACAATGAGTCCGATATTGACGAACCAACGAATGAGAACCCCGTTTTTTTTGACAACACTTCCTGAAATGTACGAAGTCGTGACCAAGCCGAGGAGTGGAATGGCTAATACAAGACCTTTTACAACCCCATCGATATTATAAGGTTTCTTCTCCAGAATATTAGACAGGTAGAACAAAATCCCGAAGAGGATGAATAACGCAAGGGAACCGACAAAAAATGAAGTAATGAGCCACCGGCCTTTCTTTTTCAAAATAGCCCCGATTTTATGCAAATAGGGTTTCAATGGCAAAGGTTCATTTTTTCGTTTCGGTTCTTTGATGAGGAAAATAACCATCACGAGCGATATCCCGCAAAAAATAGGGAATGCGAAGAAGGCTGCATACCATACGATTAAAGCGAGAAGCGATCCAAGAATGGGGCTTACAACTTTCCCTGCACCATTGGAGGCCTCGATTAATCCGAGTGCTTTGCTCTCTTCACCATCCTTAAATAGATCACCGACGAGGGCCATGGCAATAGGAGCGGTACCAGCCGCGCTAATACCTTGAATGGCACGTGCGATAATAAGCCACGAGTAGGAGCCCCATGCGGCAGCGAACCCTGCTAGAATGCCCGCACTGCCGTAAACGATTAAAGCAGGAATCATGATCGCTTTACGTGAGAACCGATCGGATAAATAACCAACGAGCGGTATGATAAGAGCCGCAGCGATGGAGAAAATCGAGATCACCAGACTGCTCTGGAATTGGGAAATGTGAAGCTGTGACTGCAGCTGTGGCAGAATAGGGACAAGCATGGAATTGCCGAGCACTAGAACCAATGGAATGCTGGCAAGGGCTATATACTTCCATACACTTCCTTTATCGCTCTGAGATGCGTCTGGTTTTGTTTCGGATGAATCATTGTTCTTCGAACTTGATTCAATCTCGCTCTCGAATGAGATGGAAAGAAGCTTCTTGGACTTTGTTTTGGTGGCCATTCTTCCCAACCTTTCTAAAGATTCATAAGTGTTCGGGGTCCCCACAAAGGACATGAATCGACTCCGAAGCCAAAGCCCCGCTTTGTGGGGGGATTTGGTTTCATGTGCCATTATTGTTGCCGATTTGATGGGGCGACATGCAAAAAAAGATTGGTAAGGTTTGAAAATATGAGGAAAAAGAGGGTACAATAGAAGTTAAAGACCATGTGCACAATGCATATAAATATGAATCGATAAGAAGGGTAAATCACCGATGAGAAGGAACTTATGGCTATTGGTTGTGATTGTGCTGTTAGTGACGATTGCAATCAATCAAAATGGAACCAAAAAAGATCGTCCTGTGAATTCGAATTCATCCGCCTTACCGACGGAAGCGGCACCAATGCTGAACAAGCTGGCTCCCGGGTTTGAGCTGGAAGCATTGGATGGCAAGACGTATTCGGTTGGTGGTAAACGTGATAAGGTGACCATGATTAACTTCTGGGCGTCTTGGTGTGAACCGTGCCAAGAAGAAGCGCCGGATTTAAAGCGTTTCTCAGAGCAGTATAAGGAGAAGCTGGACCTGTATTCCGTGAACGTGACCTCGACAGATACACTTGAGAATGCCAAGGCATTCGTTGCGCAGTATCAACTTACGAATCCGATCCTGATGGATACGAAGGGCGACCAATTTAAGCTCTATAAAGGGATTGCGTTCCCGACGAATATTCTGATTGATCGTGATGGAGTCATCCGTGATATTACGATTGGCGTTGTGCCTGCAAAGACGCTTGAGGAGAAGATTCAGAATATTATTGCAGATTAAGGAAATAAGCGTGCAACAACAATAAACCCTCAAGCTCTAAGTGAGTTTGAGGGTTTCGTATTGTGATAGGTATTAGTGGTTCACAAGACCAAAGCGTTGAGGTTCGGGAACAGGCACGCCTTCCACCTTCGTCTGGCCGAGTAATGCATAGCGTATACTATCGACAAGTGCTTCCCAGCTGGCTTCGATAATATTGCCGGATACGCCAACGGTATTCCACCGATTATTAAAGTCGGTTGATTCAATGAGTACGCGTACTTTCGCAGAAGTAGCATCTTGATCGTCCATGACCCGAACTTTATAGTCAGAGAGATGCATATCTTTCAGCGTTGGGAAGTGCTGAAGCAACGCTTTACGTAGTGCATTATCGAGTGCGTTCACAGGTCCGTTACCTTCCGCAACCGTGTAGATGCTCTCGTCATCAATTCGGATCTTCACAATAGCCTCTGAGACGACCGGACGGTCTGCTGTCTTCTCAACGGTCATCTTGAACGATTCGAGTGTGAATAACTCAGTCATCTCACCATTCGCTTGGCGAAGCAACAGTTCGAGGGAAGCGTCAGCGCCTTCGAAGGAATAACCTTGGTGTTCCAAATCCTTGATCTTGCCCATGACATCTTTCGTCAGCGGATTATTGGAGTCAAGCTCTATGCCGAGATCTTGCGCACGCGATAGGATATTGCTCTGTCCCGCAAGTTCAGAGACGAGTACGCGCTGCTTGTTCCCGACAGATTCAGGAACGATGTGCTCGTAAGTACGTGAATCTCGCATGATCGCAGAGACATGGATACCGCCTTTGTGAGCGAAAGCGGCATTACCCACATAGGCTTGGTTCACAGGCATGAGCACATTTGCGATTTCACTGACGTAACGCGAGACATTTGTTAATTGACTCATCTGCTCTTCCGGTATGCAATTGTAGCCCATTTTGAGCTGTAAATTTGGAATAATGGAGCAGAGATTGGCATTGCCGCAGCGTTCTCCATAGCCATTGATTGTGCCTTGTACTTGTCTTGCGCCTGCTTGCACAGCAGCTAACGTGTTAGCAACGGCTAGTTCGCAATCATTATGGGTGTGAATACTAAGCTTGGCTGTCAGTTCATTCGAGATGTTGCTGACAATATCGAACACCTCGCTTGGCAAGGTGCCGCCATTTGTGTCGCACATCGTAACCCAATCCGCTCCAGCTTCCTGGGCGCGTTTGAGTACAGCGACGGCGTATTCAGGGTTGTTCTTGTACCCGTCGAAGAAATGCTCCGCATCGAAAATAACTTCTAGATGGTTGCGTTTCAGGAACGCAATGGAATCATAGATCATCGCAAGATTTTCTTCAAGCGTCGTCTGTAATGCGGTATGAACATGGAAATCCCATGACTTCCCGACCAAAGTTGCCGCTTTCACGCCAGATTCTACAATGCGATTCAAGTTCGCATCCTGCGTGGCATCTGAGTCTTTGCGTCTAGTGCTTCCGAATGCAGTGAGCTTCGCTCGTAAATTCAAATTCACTGCTCGTTTGAAAAATTCAATGTCTTTGCCGTTACTGCCTGGATTACCGCCTTCAATATAATGAACACCAAAGGTGTCGAGTTTTTTCGCGATTTTGAGCTTGTCATCAGCGGATAAGCTGATGCCTTCGCCTTGCGTCCCATCGCGCAGTGTCGTATCAAAGATTGAAATTGCCGTTGACATGAGAGGGCCTCCTTTAGGAAGTAATGAATTCGATCTAGAAGTATAATTTCTTATTATAACATACGGTATTGGTAGAAAGTAGATAGAAAATTCAATATTTTTCTACTTCCTTGAACTTGACCCCCTTCGAAATGACAAGGTATGCTGAGAAGAGATGGATGAAGCTTGCAGAAATTGGGTGAGAACCATTGAGATCGAATACAGAGCAATTTTATCCTGAGAAAGGCCGCGTCATTCTGCACGTGGATATGAATGCCTTCTACTGCTCCGTGCATGCGGCCGAAGAGCCACATTTGTATATGGATAAACCAACGGCTGTAGCCGGGAGTATAGAGCTGCGCAAAGGGATCATTGTCACTTGCTCCTATGCTGCGCGGAAGCTGGGGATTCGAACCGGAATGCAAGTGCGTCAGGCATTGAAGATTTGTCCTTCATTAATTATTATTCAGCCAGACTTTCATTTATATCGAAGATATTCGAATGCGTTCATGAAGCTGGCCAATGAATATACACCGCTCGTCGAAGCGATGTCAATCGACGAGTGTTATATGGATATTACCGGATCGAAGCAGTTCGGTACGCCGCTCGAGATTGCGGAGGATATACAGCGTCGAATTCGTGATGAGCTGTCACTTCCTTGTTCCATCGGCATCGGGCCGAATAAGCTGCTTGCGAAGATGGCCTCAGATATGAAAAAACCTAATGGCATTACCGTTCTCCGGCGTCGAGACATGCCTAAGGTGCTCTGGGAAGAGCCGTGCAACAGCTTATTCGGGATTGGCGAGAAAACAGCGCAGAAACTGAAAAAGCATCAAATCTACACGATTGGTCAGCTAGCACAGGCGGATGAGCGTAAACTGCTCAATGCATTCGGCGTAATTGGGACATGGCTGAAGCAAGCCGCTAATGGGGTTGATGAATCCCCCGTGAATCCGGAGCGGGAACAGAGTAAATCCATTGGGCATACAACAACATTGCCAAATGATGTGAGCAGCCGAAACGATGCACATCGAGTGCTCTTGAATTTATCCGATCAGGTAGGACGGCGTATGCGCAGACAACAATTGATGGCGAAGACGATTCAGATCACGATACGAACGCCGGATATGAAGACGATTACGAGATCGTCTACTCGGGATATTCCAACAGATACAGCGGATGAAATTTATCGTGACGCCTGTGCGTTGTTCGATCGCCACTGGCCTGCCTATATGCCTGTCCGACTACTGGGTGTTGCGCTGCAGAATTTAGTCCCCAAATCGGAGACGGCGATTCAATTGGATTTGTTCGATTATGAGAAACAGCCGAAGAAGGATCAGTTGAATGTAGCGATGGATAAGCTCAGGGATAAATTTGGCGAGAATGCAATATTGACCGCTGGTATGCTCACGGATGACCCGTCAGCCTTGATAAGAAATCATCGAATTCGCGGTACTTCTTTACAGATGGATTTCAGCCGGCAGGAGAATAAGGAACAAGAATGATCGCATTATGCAGCTTTGCTTAGAAAATAATGACAAACTGTTTGAAATTAGCTCGTTTTTGTATTATATTGATTGGTGAGGGTAATGAAAGATTGGACCTATAACAGGAGGGAAAATTGGCCGTGGCAAAATTCACTTGGGTTGAAAAAGATACTTGTATCGCCTGTGGCGCGTGTGGTGCAACTGCACCAGATATTTATGATTATGACGATGAAGGTATTGCAGAAGTAATTTTTGATGGGGACAACAATATGGGAACAACTGAAATTCCAGAGGATCTTTACGATGATCTTCAAGATGCAGCAGATGGTTGCCCAACTGATTCTATCAAAATCGCGGACACACCATTTAACTAATCCGTATTCATTATCATAGAATCTACATTACACATAAGACTCCAGTCCTTTGGGCTGGGGTTTTTTGGTATCCGTTACAACGGTTCAAGGATCGCAGTGAAATGCCGATATATGGGGTAGGGATTGCATAAGAAGGAGGAGACATTATGAAAGATATTCCTTTTCTAAAAAGATATGTAGAGTCCCATCCCGATAACCGAATGTCATGGTATCTGTTAGGCAAGGAATATGAGGCGACAGGGCAGATCGGCAAAGCAAATTATTGCTTCAATCAGGCAGGGGATGTCTATGAAGCATTCGAGCATACACAAATTCCAGCGAAGTGGCTGTTAGAAGCAGCCGAGCGGGAGCGACAGCTTATTGAACGACAACGTAAACGGATCGCAAGGCGTAGGTGGTCCATGATTGCGCTCATGCTATTACTTATATGCGGGATTTCTAGCGCACCGGGTGCGGAGCCTACAGACCTTCAACTCCCTCTAGAGGTAACCAAGCCGTCGAAGCCGCAAGAGCAGCCAATGATCTACCTCGTAGGAGATAAGGAGAAGGCAGGTACTGCTTGGCAGCAAGCGATCTCTTCCCACATGATCCAAGGAAATCCGGGGCAGCGAGCCGTCGTACTGGAGCTGAAGCAGCGTGGTTCATGGCTATTATGGTCGCATCAACCGCAAGTGATGGGGGAAGTGAAGCAGCAAGAGGATCCTGTCACTTCATCAAGTCATCGGACATATGATGTGCAAGTATTCGACCCTGCGGTCTGCGATTGCACACCGGATATACCACGTTCTACGCGGACCTATATTGCAAATTGGGTCACACAAATCGAAGAAATTCAATCGCTGCGGTCTGGGATCATGGGATATCAGCAAATCTATAGCAAGAAACCCGCGCAAATTGCGGATCTTACCGATTCCTATCCGAGGAATGTGATGGCCGGCAATACGCCGAATATGCGTTCATTATTCACACCCTTGAATCAGAGACAGACTATTCTAGGGCAAGACAAATCAAGTAAACTAGAGTCTGGGGATAAACAATCAATCGTTGACTCTCCCGCTGCACTTACTGTTAATATGAGTACGAATTCGGCCAAAATGCTGTTTGATGAACCCTATAAGATTGTGATCGACAAACAGAATCATCGGCTAGCTGTCGTATCAGGTCGCGTGATTTGGAGGAGCTATGAGGTCGGACTTGGTGGTGATCAGACGCCGGAAGGATCATTCGAAATCAGCGAAAAGGTCAAAAACCCCAACGGGAAGTCAAACGGTGAATTTGGCAGCCGAGGAATGACGTTATCAGATACGCTCTATGCCATTCATGGCACGAATGAGCCGGCGAGCATTGGAAAAGATGAATCCCATGGTTGTATACGAATGCGTCAAGCAGATGTCGAGGAATTGTTCGATATGGTGCCCCTTGGTACGAAAGTGGTCATTAAAAAGGGAATTCTACCTGATGATCTTGTAGAACCGCAGCAACCTTTCAAGGTTAGACCGCAGCAAGGCCAGAATCAGACGAATCCCCATAAAGTCTATAAATGGTTGAATTAAATAGAGGAATAGCTTTATTGGATCAGAATCAGAACAGCTACAATGACAACAAGTATAACGAAAATAGCGCCTGTCCAAATGATGGCTTTCTTATTAACCTCTTCCTTCGGCTTATGCGTCATCGTCGGGGGTTTTCTTTTTGTAGACATTGTGGTTCAACCTCTCTTTATCAATAAAGTAATAGATATAAACCTATTGTAATCGTTTTCCTGCCGAATATCTAGAGTTTCATGGTTTTTGAGGGGCGAACAGACTTTCCTTTTTTGGCGGAAACGGATAAAATATTTGTAGGAGAAATGGAACGACGTATAGATGAGAACGGAGTGGACAACTTGCTTTATCAAAAAATATTGAAACCGTACTTATTCAAGATGGATGCGGAGAAGGCGCATCATTTTACAATAGGCGGTCTAAAGATTGGCGACAAGGTTCCTGGGGCATTAGCGATAATGCGTGGCTTGTACAGTGTCCAGGAAACGGCAGATCTCGATGTTGATTTATTCGGCATTCATTTCCCGAATCCGATTGGGCTTGCAGCAGGGCTTGATAAGAATGGCGCAGCCATAGAAGGGTTCTCTTCGATCGGTTTTGGCTTTATGGAAGTCGGAACAGTGACGCCGAAAGGTCAATCAGGCAATGAAACACCGCGCTTGTTTCGCTTACCAGAGGACGAAGCGCTCATTAATCGGATGGGATTCAATAATGAAGGTGCGGCAGCGATGAAAGAACGGTTCGCATCTCTCAAATCGCGCAGAATCCCTGTTGCGGTCAACATTGGCAAGAATAAAGTGACACCAAATGAACATGCAGCGGATGACTATCAATCATTAATCCGTGACTTGTATTCGGAAGCGGACTTCTTTGTCGTGAACATTAGTTCACCGAATACACCGGATTTGCGTAATTTGCAGCATGGCAATGAATTGAAGGAGCTGCTTCAGGCGGTGACGGAAGAGCGGGATCGGCAGGCAGCGAAGAGTACGGGACAACCCAAATCGGTTCTCGTCAAAATTGCTCCAGACGTCAATGATGATGAGTTAGAGTATATGATTGCCACGATCGCGGAGAGCGGTGTTGCGGGTATTATTGCAACGAATACGACCCTATCGAGGGAAGGTCTTCTGCACGTGAATAAGAAGGAAGCTGGGGGCTTAAGCGGCAAGCCGCTTCGTGATCGTTCAACGGAGATTATCCACCGCATTTATAGCCAGACGGATGGCAAACTGCCAATCATTGGTTCCGGTGGCATATTCACAAGTCAAGATGCGTACGATAAAATTCGCGCTGGAGCTAGCTTGGTGGAGATTTATACGGCATTAATTTATAATGGGCCAGGCATTAATCGCGAATTACATCAAGGATTAAGGGAATTGTTAAGAAGAGACGGATATGCCCATATTTCCGAAGCAGTGGGTGCGGATCATCGTTAACTTGGGCGGAAACTTGAGTACAGGAGGCGTTCTGATGGACGGAAGAGATTGGGGAAAGTTTTTGCTACCATATGAACAAGCCGTGGAAGAATTAAAAGTCAAATTCAAGACGATGCGTGCAGAATTGAAAAAGCGTGAAGAGTATGCACCAATAGAGTTCGTGACCGGTCGTGTGAAGAAAATTTCCAGCATTCTCGATAAAGCGAAACGACTTAATGTAGCTATGGAAAATATCGATACGGGGATTGAGGATATCGCAGGCATACGCATTATGTGCCAGTTCGTAGATGATATTCGCCGTGTCGCAGAATATATTCGTGAACGTAAAGATTTAAGTGTGATCTACGAGAAGGATTATATTACGAATTACAAAGAGAGTGGATACCGTAGTTTCCATATGATTATTGAGTATCCGGTTCAGACTGCGCTTGGACAGAAGAGAGTGCTAGCAGAGATTCAGATCCGAACGCTTGCGATGAACTTCTGGGCGACGATTGAACATTCTCTGAATTACAAATATCGTGAAAGTCTGCCAGGGGAAATGCGTATTCGATTGAAGAAGGCGGCAGAAGCAGCATTTGTACTGGATAACGAGATGTCCAGTATTCGTCAAGAAATTCTCGATGCGCAGATTAGCTTCGAAGAAAAGTCGAATATCACAACCAAAATCTTAAACTACATCTCGGAGTTGTACTTCCATCACCATATCCGTGAAGCCATTGCGTTCCAGCATCAATTCAATGAACTCTGGATGAACGAAGATGAGGAAGGCATTAAAGAGCTTTATAAGCGTGTCGAAGCTACGTTCGTTCAAGTTAAAAAGAAACCGGATGATGTTGTTGACGAAATATGATGTATGATCGGCTGTACATTCAATTCTTAATCCATTTTAATTGGAATAGGGATTATTATGAGTGTCATGAAGTGATGGAGGAGCTCTGGTTAGAAGAGGGTCGTAACCCGCTATGCCAAGGCTTGCTCCAAATTGCCGTGGGATTGTATCATTTCGAGAATGGGAATGTGACGGGTTCTCGCAAATTGTTCATGGCAGGGATTGAGAAATTGATTCATTATCCGGATCAGATCCTGGGGATCAACCTAGGTCAGCTGATTCGTGAAGCAAGACAATATGTCTCACAATTGGAGTGCTGGGAACAGGCTCCTTTTCCTTTTTACCATTTAACGATTCAGATTGAGGATACTGAGTTGCTTGAGGTTATGACAGAAGTACAGAGCATGATGGAGGAATTCAAGTGATTACGAAGATATGGTTGTTTCCGGGGTTAAATATGAAAGTAGAAACATTCGGTCAGCTCCAGCGCTATTTAGAGCAGCAGGGCTATACTACCCAATGTGTGGCGACATTCCCACCCCTAGGACAGATACAAATGGATTATGAAGCAGAAGCTGCTGAGAACGAAGAATGGATCTGTATTGGACATGGTGCTGGCTGCTTAGAAGCCATACGGGTAGCTTTGCAGTACAAATCGCGTGTGAAGGGGCTCGTGACCATCTCACCGAATTTGCAGCCTTATTCGATCCTACAGATGTCCATGCTGAAGATCTTAGCGCGGAAGGATATGAAAATTAATGGCGGATTATCTCCATTTGAACGAAGTTCCAAAGAGGAACTCACGCCTTACTTTGATACATTTGCAGTGCAGCCATCGAAAATGCTCGAGCTTGAAGCATTCCGTAAAGAATTGAAAGGCAAGATTCAAGACGTTAACCAACCATGGTTAGTCTTGCACGGGGATAAGGAATTGCCGTCGATTATGAAGAGCTTACAGTTAATTAAGCGACAAGTGCCGCAGGTGCAATCCTGTCAAATGCCGCATTGCGGACATTATTTGCCGGTGGAGGATCCGAGGGGACTCGATAAGCAAATTCGCGCATTTTTAAATCAAATCGTGGTAACCGTATAGGTGACAGAAGAAAAAGCACTAGCCGGAAGGAAAACTTCCAGCTAGTGCTTTTATGTTGAATAGAGGTTGAGGTCTTACACAAAATGACAAGCTACAAAATGGTCATTACCTACATTCTTGTATTCGGGTTGTTCGTTCATACATCGATCAGACGCAATTGGACATCGCGTATGAAACTTACAACCAGAAGGAGGGTTTGCTGGGCTCGGAATATCACCTTTTAGCACAATTCGATTCCGCTTAACGGTAGGGTCAGGAATAGGGATTGCTGACATGAGCGCTTTGGTATAAGGATGAAGCGGGTTGCTGAATAGTTCCTTTTTGCTTGCCATCTCCACCATTGAACCAAGATACATAACCCCAACACGGTTACATAAATGCTCCACGACGCTAAGATCGTGGGAAATGAATAAATAAGTCAGCTGTTTTTCCCGTTGCAGATCACTTAGCAGATTAATGATTTGGGCCTGAATCGAGACGTCGAGCGCAGAGACCGGCTCGTCAGCCACGATAAACTCCGGATTCATAATCAATGCGCGAGCGATCCCAATCCGCTGCCGTTGACCGCCGGAGAACTCATGCGGGAAACGATCGTAATGATAACGCGCTAGGCCGCATATTTCCATGGTTTCGATGACTCGTTCGCGAACATGTTTACGATCGCATAGATTGTGATCAATTAACGCTTCTCCAATGGCTTCGCCCACTTTAATGCGGGGGTTTAATGAGCTAAATGGGTCCTGGAATACAATTTGCATCTTAGGACGAAGCTCGCGCATCTTTTCCTTAGGCAGTGCATAGATATCCCGACCATTGAACAGGACTTTACCATCGGTCTTATCGTTTAACCGCAGCAGCGTTCTCCCGATGGTGCTCTTGCCGCATCCCGATTCGCCTACGAGACCGAAGGATTCGCCTTTGTTGATTTGGAACGATATACCGTCGACTGCCCTCACGTTACCGATCGTACGTTGAAAGACACCGCCTGTTATCGGAAAGTATTTTTTTAAGTTCTCGACTTGAATCATAGCTTCGCTCATTGACGTTTTGCCTCCTCTTCATACAACCAGCAAGCTGTTTTATGTTTTGCATTATCATGTGTACGGAGGGGAGGTTGCTTCTGTCTACAAATTTCCATACAGAACTGGCACCGATCATGGAAATGACAGTTATCTTCCAATTCGATCGGGTTAGGTACCTGTCCCGGAATGGAATACAGACGTTCTTGTTCTTGATTGATAATAGGCTTTGCTTTTAGGAGTCCTTGCGTGTATGGGTGCTGCGGATCTTTGAACAGCTCCAGCACAGGGGCTTCTTCAATGACCTTCCCGGCATACATGACGACGACGAAATCGGCCATCTCGGCTACAACACCAAGGTCATGTGTAATGAGCATGATGGATGTGTTGATTTTTTGCTTGATATCCCGCATTAAATCCAAGATTTGGGCTTGAATTGTTACGTCGAGGGCTGTCGTTGGTTCATCGGCAATTAATAGCTTGGGATTGCAGCTGAGCGCGATGGCAATCATAATCCGCTGGCGCATACCACCGCTGAGTTCATGAGGGTAGGCATGGAATATTTCTTCTGCTCGGGGTATTCCAACAAGATTGATTAACTCGATTGCCTTGATCCGAGCTTTCTTTTTGCTCAACAGTAGATGAATCATGATCGGTTCCGTAATTTGTTCCCCGATCGTGAGAACCGGGTTGAGCGATGACATCGGCTCTTGGAATATAATTGAGATTTCATTTCCTCGAATTCGGCTCATTTCTTTTTTGTTTAATTTAAGGATATCTTTCCCCTCGAACCATATCTCACCACCGACAATATCACCTGCTGGTGTCTCAATCAACCGCATGAGGGACATCGCTGTTACGCTCTTACCGCAGCCGGACTCACCGACGACACAGAGTGTTTCCCCTTCGCGGATCGTAAAGCTGACATCATCGACTGCTTTCACAACACCGGCGGTCGTTCGAAAATGCGTCTTTAAGTTACGAAATTCAACTAAATCTTTTGCCATATCGCATCTCCTATCTTGAAAATAACGGGGACATTATCTATTTTTCATTTTCGGGTCTAGAGCGTCGCGAAGACCGTCGCCTATCAGGTTAATGGCCGTTACGGTAATCAGGATACAAAGGCCTGGCGGGATCCACAGCCAAGGTCTCTTGCGAAAGTCTATCATGTTATTGGCCGCAGAAATCATATTGCCCCATGATGGTGTTGGAGGCACCACGCCGATTCCAAGCCAACTTAGCGCGGATTCATAGAGGATGGCACCTGCTACACCGAGCGTCGCCGAAACGATAATGATCGGTACGACATTGGGCATGAGATGACGGAATATTTTGCGTCTATCACGAAGTCCGAGCGCGTCTGTCGCTTGCATGAACTCCATTTCGCGAAGGGTTAGGATTTGTCCTCGGACAAGACGTGATAACCCGGTCCATCCTAATACCCCGATAATCAGCATTAAGAAATAAATGCGGTCGTTTGCATCAACCTTCAGATCAGAGAGGATGGCCCCTAGAATAATAAGAATCGGAAAGCTAGGCAACGCCATGAAAATGTCTGCTAAACGCATGATGAATGTATCTACACCTCTACGGTAATAACCGGCTAATGCACCGAGTGTAGCACCGATCACAACCGAGATGCCTGTTGCAATCAGGCCGACCGTGAGCGAGATTCGTCCTGCAAGCATCACCCGCAATAGAATGTCACGTCCAAGCTTATCGGTACCGAGCCAATGCTCACTGTTTGGTGCCAGATTCTTCAAGGTTATATCATAGTCGTCCAAGACATAGGGAGAGAATAATGGTCCAGCAAAACTCATTAGAAACATAAAAATTAATATGATAAGCCCCATCAAGGCAAGACGGTTGCGAGTAAAACGGCGTATGGCCGATCTCCATGGAGAATCCGGCTGCTTAACAGGAACTACTTGTGTATTCTTCTCTAAGGATGCTACCTCAACGGACAACTGAATCTCCTCCTACTTTAAGCGAATTCTTGGATCTGCGATTCCGTACAGGACATCGGATAGCAGATTTCCCAGCAGTGTCAGCGCAGCTAAAAATATTGTGAAGCCTAACATAAATGGATAGTCTCGTACGCTGATCGATTCGAGATAGACTTGCCCGACACCCGGCCAAATAAATACTTTCTCTAGAATGATCGCGCCGCCGAACAAACCGGGGAGTTCGAAACCAAGCAGGGTAATTGCCGGAAGCAGCGCATTACGAAGCGCATGTTTGAAGATAACCGTTCGCTCTTTCAATCCCTTAGCGCGAGCGGTTCTGATATAATCCTGACGAATAACTTCCAGCATGCCTGTACGGAAATAACGGGTAAGGCTGCCTGTGCTGAGCATGGTCAATACAAGGGTAGGCAAGAACATATGGTAGGCGACATCTTTAATGTGTTCCCATCCTGTAGCTCCAAGTCCGGCCGTTGTCATACCGCCGACAGGGAATAGACCAAACTGCACACTGAATTTCAGGATTAGCAAGAGTCCAATAAAGAACGAAGGTAGTGACATACACAGAAATATGAATAAGGTGACAAACTTATCAAATAATGAGTATTGAAACTTCGCCGAGAAAACACCAGCAAAAACAGCAATGAGCCAACTTAACAGCAAGCTGACGAAAGCAATGATAAAGGAGTTCCAAACGTAGTTATTTACAACCTTCGTGACTGGTTGTTTGTGCTGCAGTGAATCACCCATGTTCCCTTTGAGCATGTTGCCGGCCCATGTGAAGTAGCGCTCCACGACAGGTTTATCGAGACCGTATATCTCTCTTAGTTGTGCAGCTTTCTCAGCCGTCATGTACGGAGAGTTCTTCGCTGTAATGAAGTCCCCTGGAACCATAGCAGAAATGATAAATACAATGATAGATATACCAATCATCGTTGGGATCATCTGCAGCAGCCTACGGATTATGTACTGCTTCATATTATTCCTCCTGGCTTATAAGTGGATATGCCCAGCTCGAGTGAGCTGAGCATATAGTGTCATGCTGTTATTGAGTAATTTCAGCTTGATACAAGCTAAAAGTGAAATCTTTATACGGCGTAATGTCCCAACCCGTGATTCTTGAGTTAATACCCCACATGTCTCTTCTTTGGTATAAGAAGATAACAGGTAAATCTTTGTTAATCTCTTGGAATACTTGTTTGTAAACTCCTTTACGGCCTTCAACATCAAGCGTCTTCTTGCCTTTCAGCATCAATTCATCGACGGTTTTGTTGGAGTAGGAGATATTGTTCTGTGAACCTTTTGTAATGTATACCGTACTATCTGGATCTGGCGTTAACCCCCAAGCCAAGAAGTACATTTCGAAATTGCCGGTCTTCGTCTTGTCGATGATCGCATTGAAATCCAACGTTTCAGCGGAAATATCGATGCCGAGTTCTTTGTAGTTCTTCGTCATGATTGGAAGAAGTGATTCAATGACCGGATTATCAGCCGTTGCGGAGAAGTTGATTTTGAACTTCTGTCCGTCTTTCTCACGGATGCCGTCGGCTCCGACTTTCCAGCCTGCTTCGTCTAGAAGCTGCTTCGCTTTCTCTGTATCGAACTCATACGCTTCAATACCTTCATTCGTGTAAGCCCAACCAATCTTGGATTCCGGAATGTTAATAACGTCAGCATAGATGCCGTAGATCCCTGCTACAACTTCTTTACGGTTCAGACCGTAAGTTAAGGCTTGACGAACTTTAACATCCTGGAACTTCTTGTCTTTATGGTTGAATGAGATATATCCGTAACCGTTGGTAGGGAAGATGTTAACATCTAGGAATCCCATACCTTTTAGTTCTTCAACGCTATCCGCGTTAACCGATACCATGTCCATGTCGATTTCGCCGGTTTGCAGCATGGCCATTTCGGTCTCGTCGGTCGTTGTTTTGAAAATGACGTTTTTAATTTTTGGCGCACCTCTGTGGTAGTTCGCATTCGCTTCTAGCACAACTTCTTGGCCCGGGGTGAACTTCTTCATGACATATGCGCCTGTTCCTACCGGCTTGTCGCTAAGTGCCTTTACGGAATCCAGGTTGCCGAATTTATAGCCTTTGCCGTAGTAAGCTTCTGGCATTAACTCGATCGTACCTAGATTATTTTTGGTTTGCGCGTTTAATTCTGTTACTTCAACTTCTACGGTGTTATCATCGATAATTTTGACACCAGAAATGTCCTTCGCTTTACCGTCATGATATTCTTGACCGCCTTTGATCTTGTCGGCGAGAATATCGGATTCACCGTCATAGCTTGGATCATGAAGCGCTTTAAGCACGAAATAATAGTCTTTAACGGTTACCGGAGTTCCGTCATGGTACTTAACACCCGGTTTCAAGTGGAACGTATATTTTAGGCCGTCTTCGGACACGTCAATTTTCTCAGCAAGGTTTTCCGCGTATGTACCGTCACCTTGAACTACTAGGAAGCTGTCGAATACCGTTTGAACGACATATTTGTCATAAGCTGTGGACCAGAATAGTGGACTGAATGTTCCTTTTGGCGAAGTCATACCAACAATAAGAGTATCTTTGCGGTTAGCGGCCAACGCAGGATTAAGTGATTTATCAGCAGCCGGAAAAATTCCGTCATTCTTACCTTCTTCTGCAGGCGTAGGTGCAGGTGCAGGTTCAGTAGGTTTCTCCGTATTATTTTCTGTTGTTGCAGGTGGATTCTCTTTTGGCGGCTCTGCTGCTTTCTCGCCCCCGGAGCATGCCGATAGAATTGTCATGATCATAAGAAGAGTGACCATCAAGATTGATAATTTCTTACTCAAAATAAATTCCCCCTTCGCTATAAATAAAAATTAAATTCTTGTAAATCCGATAATACGTTGCACGAAAAACATACTCATGATGCCAAGCTTATGAATCACCTGCCTTTATGGAATGTTATATGCATAGGTCTCTAGAATAAATGACATAGAGATCTGTGATATTAGGGTAGAAGTACAAGAAGTTAGAGGTAAAATAAATGAGTGTTCCGGCATCGCTGTATCGCGACAAAGCTTTAAAACGAAACAGACCACCGGTCAATTATGGTGTAAAAAAAATTCACTTTAGGATAAGAAGTAATATGAATGGATGTAAGCGCTTTTATGTTTCTTTTGTTAAAAGTAAGGAAAAGAAATATAAAATTTTGAATAGCGGTGTAATTTTTTCTGATCATTGTGAAATGATTACTAAGATGAGGGTTCTAATACGTGAGGAATTCCTGTTATTTCCTGAATTAACATAGTTTACGAGAAGATATTAACGTTAGTTTATATTAATTGCTTCAAAAACGTCAATAGGAAAGAAGAAATAGACGAAATTCATTTCCCCCTATCCATGGAAAATGATATTCTATTTATTATGATCTTTTTTGTACCGTGGATTAATGTTTAAATTTTAGCAATAAGGATGGTAATTCATGAATGATTCATTACCGCAAGATTTCGTTCGAAAGATGAAAAAAATGCTCGGAGAAGAGTTCGACTTATTTATGAACTCATATGATGAGACACGTTATTATGGCTTACGCGCAAACACGCTTAAAATAGCTGTTGGTCAATTCAAGAAAGTATCCCCTTTTGAGTTGCGGCCGATTCCTTGGGTTCAGGAAGGATTCTATATTGCTGAAGATGCAAGGCCAGGCAAACATCCTTATTACCATGCAGGGTTATATTATATCCAAGAGCCGAGCGCAATGGCACCCGTAGAATTACTGGATGTACAGAAGAATGACCGGGTGCTGGACTTATGTGCTGCGCCTGGTGGCAAGTCGACTCAGATTGCAGCAAAGCTGGCGGGGACAGGGTATCTCGTGACGAATGATAATAATGCAGATCGTACGAAAGCTCTCGCCAAAAATATGGAGCTGTACGGTGTCCGGAATGCGGTTGTGCTGAATGCGCTGCCGGAGGAGATTGCACGTACCTTTAAGCATTCGTTTGATAAGATCTTGATCGATGCACCATGTTCGGGCGAAGGCATGTTCCGCAAGGATGAAGATATGATCAAGCAGTGGGAGAAGCATTCGGTTGAGAAATGTGTACTGATGCAGCGCGATATTCTGAAGACGGCGGCTTCACTTCTAGCCCCAGGCGGAAAAATTGTCTACTCAACCTGCACATTCTCTCCCGAAGAGAATGAAGCGATGATTGGGGAGTTCTTGGAACGAAATCCAGCTTTTCATGTCGAGCCGATATCGGCTTCTTATGGCTTTGCAACGGGGCAAGGGGAATGGATTCGAGATATCCCTAACGGGGAAGGTGAGAATTTCACAGAATCTACGATTCAGGCTGTTCAAGGGACAGGTAGACTATGGCCACACCAGATTGAAGGTGAAGGTCATTTCTTAGCTGTACTCGTGCATGATGGATCCGATGTTTCGGTTAAGGATCTAGCTGCGCAAGAAGGAGATAAGAAAGAGAAGCGCGCCAAGGGTGCGGAGCTCAAGACAAAATTAAGGAACGAAGAACGAGAGCTCCTACAGCAGTTCTTACGCGATCATATTGTGAGTGAGTTGCCTGGACGAGCAGTCCGCTATGGGCAGCATGTGTATCTATCTCCTGTTGAAGATGAGCATCTATCAGGATTGAAAGTGGTAAGGCCTGGATTCTTCATTGGGACGTTAAAGAAAAACCGATTCGAGCCTTCGCATCCTCTTGCTACAGCATTACATCCGCAGGAGGTTGTAAGACGCATTGATCTACAATCTAGCACGGATGAAGCGGTCCGTTATTTGAAAGGCGAGACATTATCGATTCCGGTAGAACGTGTGCAGCTTGCAAATGAGAAGGTAGCTGCAAAAGGATATGTGCTCATCTGTATTGACGGTTATTCTGTTGGATGGGGTAAATGGATCGATGGCATGTTAAAGAATGAATACCCAGCTGGGTGGAGGTGGACATAAATCGATGAGAAATACGATTCGATTAGATAAAGTGCTAAGTCATATGGGACTTGGTACGCGCAGTGAGATTAAGAAGTGGGCCAAGCAGGGCAGAATTACGGTGAATGACCGCGTGGTCAAGGATAACGGATTACAAGTCCAGCCGGAAGAAGATATTATTATGCTGGATGGTGAGCGGGTACACTACCGGGAGTTCATATATCTGATGTTGAACAAACCAGCAGGGGTAATCTCCGCGACAGAAGATCGGCATGACCAGACGGTCATTGATCTACTGGATGACGAAGAACGCGTCTTCGAACCATTCCCCGTGGGGCGCTTGGACAAAGATACCGTAGGACTATTGCTCTTAACGAATGACGGGAAACTCTCCCACGAGCTGTTATCTCCTAGGAAACATGTCCCGAAGACCTATATTGCGAATGTTGTTGGAGACGTCGGGGAATCAGATATTGCGGCATTTATAGAGGGTGTTACATTGGATGATGGGTATGTCACGAAACCTGCAGAATTAACGATTCTAAGTCACGATCGTTCGGGACCCGAAGTGGTCTCCAGAATCCAATTGACCATTACAGAAGGCAAATTCCATCAAGTCAAGCGGATGTTCGAATCGGTCGGTAAGAAGGTCGTCTATCTCCAGCGGATCTCGATGGGCTCATTGATACTTGATTCAGCGCTTGAGGAAGGCCATTATCGTGAGTTGACAAAGGAAGAGCTTGCAGGACTTAAGCAAGAGCAGGAATAGCCGCGGCATATAGAAAGGTCGAACAGAGGCCGAAGAGATAGGAGCAGAAGCATATGAACCGTTTTCAAATGATTGCACTAGACGTCGATGGAACTTTGATTAATGATCATCATGAAATTACACCCAAAACAAGAGAGTCGGTTCTCGAGGTCGCAAAGCAAGGCGCAGAGATCGTATTATGTACGGGGCGCAACCCGAGTAGCACGATTCCATTGCTGGAACAATTAGGACTTGTGGGGACAGTCATTACACACAACGGCGCTGTGACGATGGAGTCGGCCACACGTAAGATTATTCATCAGTATGTGATTGCAGATAGCGAGCTAGCCCCATTCAAGGCGTATTGCCGAGAACATCACTATCATTTTGACCTCAATACGGCCAATGATCTGTATGTTGAGCGGGAAGATATTCTGACAGAAGAAGTGCTCGCAATGTACGGCAAATTCTATGTCGTGCCATTGGTGCTACCCGTGGATGGATCACTAACGGACCAGATGGTCAAAATGACGGCTTTCGGTACGAAAGAACAAATGGATGAGCTTGAAGCAGAGTGGAATACATGGATACACGAGCTCACGATTATTCGCAGTGGGGATTATTTCATCGATATTATGCATGCGAGAGCCTCGAAGGGAAATGCTCTGAAGCATTGCGCTGCAAGTCGAGAGGTAGACGCTAGCGCAATCTTGGCGATCGGTAACTATTATAACGATATTACGATGCTTCAATTCGCGGGTGTGGGGATTGCGATGGACAACTCTCCTATCGAAGTAAAAGCAGCTGCTGATGATATTACTTTGAGCAATAATGAAGAGGGTGTCCATATGGCGCTTGTGAAATATTGTCTCTAATTCATGACCATTAACTCTATGATCAGCTTTTTCTCATCGTTTTAAATGAATATGGTTGAAATGAAAAGAACTGGCTGCGAGCCAGTTCTTTTTGGTATCATCTATGGCGGATTTAGGGCTTCCAGTTGCCTAATGCGGCGTATCCGTCTGCGACGTGGTCTTGATCGAATTGGAGGATGGTCATGTACTGGCCGAGGAGATTAAAGTTTATGTCGTACACACCGAGAACAATGAATCGATCATTGATCTGTCGTATTTCCAGCTCATGATCCGACTTGAAATGGAGTGTATCCTCTAGCGTCTGCCGCCCCTGCTCAATATAATCAATCGTTCGCGGGTCAGATAATGACGTTGTGGGGTAGCCGTCGCCAGGCGTGATTCCCAGCTTGAATTCATCCACAGCAAGCCCTCGGAGAAATGTGCTGGTCGGTAAATCCATTTCGATTTCACCTTCCACGTAGTATTTTGCTTTGGGCATGATGAGACGCAGCTTCTCGCTATCTAAGGATACATGATAGCCATAGGAGAATGGCGTTGTATAGTTTGGGTTAGTCTTCAATTGGTCAAGAAGCTCTTGTTTGGAATAGGCTACTGCTGTGAAGTCAATATCATTCTTGAATACCTTCGCAGGATTGAAATTGTAATGATATTGTCCAGAGGCAAGCAACTGATTATCGCGATAAATTTCTACATTCCATACCCCCTCACGAGTGGTTATGTTGTTCTCGAATAGAGAGCAGCCTTGACTATCAACGCATCTTAGAAATGGAACCTTTTCATTTTCTCTGAAGAATAGAATTGAATCGGTTGGCCGTATCAGTTCACCGTTGATCATACCCGTTTTTAAGACATAAGAAGTTCCTTGCGTATAGGGCCCGCCAGGCTTTCCTACCTTGTGGAATTTAGATTCGAATTTCAATCCTTCTTGAATGGTTTTTGGGTGCTGGAAATAGATATAGTACACCTTAAGATTTGATCCCTCTCGATCAGACACTTCAAGCGCGATGTGATAATTACTCATCGGCGGGATAGGAACTTCGAACGTATTGTGATCATTCGTGACGGAACCCGACTGGATATATGTATTGGCCATCGTTCCTACAAAATATTTAATTGAAGCATCCTTAGATTTCGTAATCGTAAGGGTCGGTGTAATCGTTAGATTTCGCGGCGTGACGACATTGTATTGGTAAACAATTGGGTTATAGTTGATTTCCCCCGTCGTATAGCGATTCGAATCCAATTGGTTCAATGTGAGTCCAGATACAGTAATCCCTTGTAAACTCGCGGCTTTGCATGCGTCTTGGCTGCTGTCCGAGCATGGTGTGGGTTGGTTACTAGCGCCAGCACCTTGCATGAGGATGGGACGCGATTGAAAGGAGGATTCTCTGGCTCCTGCGCTTATAATAGCTAGATCGATGTTCCCTTGTCCGAGTAGTTTGGTTACAGCATTCAAGTTCAGTTGCATGATCGATGCATCGGAGCCTAGTGTAATTTCAGAATTCGTTGCAGCTAGTTCGACGTTAAGTTGGTGAATAGATCCACGGGGAACTTTTAATCTGAGGTTCGAAGCCTTGATGGCTATCGTATTGTAGTGTCCAGTCATTTGAATTTGTCCGCCGGATTGTATAGAGGTTGTCCCTCGCACAGTTACCTTGTCCAAAATAACTTCGCCTTCTTGCATGGATTCGGATAGGATTAGATTCCCTTCAATGATCGTGTTCTGAAGCTTGATGCCTGATGCGGCAACGGTGACATTTCCTTTAACCGTTTCCATTCCCGATGCAGGTCCGTAGATACCGGCTGAATTGTAGACGACCTCTTGCAGCTTCTTCATCTGTTGGTCCTCTTTGGGTGCTTGTACCGCCCATGCTGTTGATAGGATGGAAGATAGTGCGATAAAAATAATGATGCTAATCGTCTTTTTCGCGTAGTGCATGAAAGACATTTTCTTAGCTCCCTCTATAAAAGTTTAAAATGGAAAAATAACCCATAACCATCCTATTATATTTGGTACACAGGATATCGTCAAAGAGAAAATGTGATAACAAAAAGAAAAAGAGACGTTCCTTCGTAGTAACCTACGGGTGGGAATGCCTCTTTTGTGTGCATAGGATCATACGTAATCCCCATTGATGCAAGATCGAATCATCTATTTAGATGCTGGTTATATCGTACGAAAGAATCTTTAGATGCATGCACAAGATACGATTACTAACAAGATAAATAATACAAGAATAGTAGCTGCCGAAGTGAAAAATCCATCGCCTATTCCGCCCATTGCATAATTCCTCCTTTAATCTTGTTTCTGCGAAAATGAAGATCCAGGGGGCTGGGTGTATATCTCCATCTTCGAATAATCTATAGTATGAAGCCGATTTTTATAAGATTGGACGTTTATCCCGAGTCCGTAGAAATGGGCGTTCGAATAGTTCGACGTCTGGTGGGAATCCTAGAACTGGAATAAGTGGAAGCAAGAAATGTAGAAGGAGTGACGGAGGAATGAATATCAACCTACGACCTGATCTGAAGACATCTGGCGGTGAAGTGCATGATATCGTCTTGAATCATCGATATGTCGGAACAATCTCGCTCATCTATCGCGAAGGAGAACGGGTAGCAGGTTCTGTTCAATTGGAGCAAGATTCTCTGTCACGCGAGGAGAAGCCTGAAGTCTTAGAATTCATTACCCAATATGTGCAGGGTCTTGCAGGTGCGTTGTCCGCGCTTAAATGCGATGTATTTGTCTCGTACAGCCCTTTTGAGACGATTGTATCAACGAGTGAAGAAATTGAGGATCAGGCGATCGTTCATGAATGGTACCCCGATGAAATGGAACGAGAAGTAGACTTAGAAGTCGAGGAAGAGGACGAGACGGATTTTGAGCGGATTGAAGAATTTGCTGAAGACGAAATTTTAAGACTTGAGGTCATTAGCGCAGGGCGTCATGTTACCGTCTATGAAGTATACGACATGGAAGATGATCTGCTGGCTGTATCTGTGGTGAAACAGTATGGTGCAGATGCGATAGGTGAAGTTCGATGGGACCGTCTGCCAAGTGAAGAAGAGATGGATCAATTAACCGCACTGATCGTCCGTGATCTAGATGAGCAATTGATGGATACCATTCATCTGGAAATGAAGCTGGGTGACATGCAACTGCAGACGATGGCGTTGACGCATGAAGATTTGCTGGAGGACGGCGAAGACGAAGAATTTGAAGAAGATGAAGAAGAAGCTGAAATTTTCATGAATGCTTCTTTGATGGAACATACCTTTGAAGGCTATTCGATCGAACCTGTGCGTGACGACAATCTTGTGCTGACCTATGGAATATATCATCATGAACGTTATGGTTCCGTTCCCGTAGGGATTGCTACCGTAGATATAGGCGATGAAGGATTAAGCGGATTTATCGAGCTGGATGTTCCAGGCACAACGGAGGATCGTGCGCATATGTGTTCGCTGCTCATGCGCGAATTAGATAAATCGGTGGAATATGAAGCACTGCACTTGACACTGATGTTCCGGAATGAAGTCATTGATGAAATTCAGTTTGAGAATGAAGTGGATTAAATAAGACGGAAGCCCTGTCGTTCCTTGATTTTGGAGCGACAGGGCTTCTCTATGTCATGCGATGAAGCGAATGAGCTTACGGAAGACGTAAGCCTTTTGGATAGTGGTTCTTCAGTTGACCACTGCTGGCTTTGCCCCAGCCAAGCGGCAGGCCATTCACGGTCACGAGCGCCCAGCCTTTGTGATCCGGCGGCACGGGCAGTGTCTCGCCGCGCAGATACGCGGCGATCTCGGGGGCATCGGGCGCGAAGTCATAGACGAGCCGCGCCCACGAAGGGTTCACAGCGAGCGCCAGCGCATGCGCAGGCTCGATACGGTTCTTGCGAATCGTGCCGATGTGCAATCCGGCACGTGGGATGCGGAGGCCGCTAAGCTGTGCGGCCGACAGGGAGCTGCCGCCTGCTTGCGGCAGCTCGTACAGCGCTTCGCCGAAGAGAAGCGCATCGCCCTGGCCCGGCGCGAAGCCGGGCAGTTCCTCGCGGGCCCACGCGAGGAACTGGGCCATGCCCGCCGCCGCAGGAGCGGCGGGCTGGCCCTTGCCGCGCGGAGCGCGCTCCGCCTTGCGGCGGCCGTGCGCGCTGTGCGCGTCGCCCGCAGCCTGCGGCTCGCGGGTACCACCCTCGCCTGCTGCTGCGCGCAGCACGGCGACAAAATGGCCCTCACCGCGGTGCTCGTGAGGCCAAATGCGCTCCGTTCCCACTAGTGTGAACGCGGGGAACGCTGCCAGCAACCGTTCAATCGTCAGTTCATTCTCCTGACGATTGAACGTGCAGGTCGAGTAAGCCAGCGTACCGCCTGGCTTCAGCATCTTCACCGCTTGTTCCAAGATGTCCCACTGGCGCGCCGCGCACATGACGACATGGTCCTCGGACCATTCTTGAACGGCGTCAGGGTCCTTACGGAACATCCCTTCACCGGAACATGGGGCATCGAGCATAATCCGATCGAAGAACGAAGGGAAGCGTGCCGCAAGTTCATCCGGCGTGGCGTTCGTTACGACGGCGTTAGACACGCCCATCCGTTCGATGTTCTCGGCGAGTATTTTGGCACGTGCAGGGTGGATTTCGTTCGCGATAAGAAGCCCTTGTCCTTGCATTTTGCCTGCAATATGCGAGGATTTCCCGCCTGGTGCTGCTGCTAAGTCTAGAACAACCTCTCCGGGCTGTGGGTCCAGCATCTCCACAGCAGACATCGCAGACGGTTCTTGAATATAGTACAAGCCCGCGGCGTGATAGGGATGTTTGCCTGGGCGATGGTCTCCGTAATAGAATCCCGTGCTGCACCAAGGGATGGGCTCCAAGTCAAACATCTTGCGGAGCTCTGCTGTAAGCGCACTACCGATCTCTGTCTTCAAGGGATTGATTCGTAATCCTTGTGTTCGTGGCTCGTCATAAGACAGCAAGAAACGCTCCGCGTCTTGACCGAGGAGCGTGCGCATTTGTTCGATATACGTTGAGGGTAAAGATGTTGTCATTGTCGTTCCTAAACTCCTTGCATAAGATTTTAAACTTTGTGGGGCTATTTTAAAATATAAGGTCTTATAAGTTTCACGGATAAACTGTTCTTATATTTCTCGCTTAAAAGCTTTCCGTCTTTTGAATGGACGACGAAATCGTTTATGCTTATCCCAATCGGGTTTTCCGGTCAGGTTTGCTCGTTGAACCTTGGAGGTCCGCATATGCTGTTACTTTATTTTTGCCTGTTGTTTTGGAGTGATACATGGCCTGGTCGGCTTGTTTCACTAATTCTTCTGTCGTTACACCCTTGCGAAGGGTGCTGTGTCCGACACTGATGGTGACAATGCTCTCGGAGGCGACACGTCGTCGAATGGTCTCAGCGACTTCTTCGACTTTGGCGTCCTTATCTACAACGAGTGCGACGAGCTCTTCCCCGCCATAACGACCCGTAATGCCAATGCCTTCGAGCTCCTCCGTCATGATATTCGCAACCTGTTTCAGTACGCCATCCGCTCGGTGGTGACCTTCGGTATCGTTCAGCTTCTTGAAGTTATCAATATCGCTAAAGATGACACTTACTCGGAGGTTCTCATGAATATAGTGGGAAGCGACTTTGTTGAAATAACGACGGTTGTATAAGCTGGTTAATCCGTCCGTAATCGAAGAGCGGTAGACGGATTGCAGCAGCTCGACGATACGGTCGAACAGAATAAAGTAGAGCAGCGTATAATAAACAATTGGCAGTAGATTATGTGTTAGTTCAATGAAAGCCGAAGGCTTCGTTAAGACGTGGTTGCCTAGCAAATTGAGCGCGAGGATTACACCGTACAGCACAAGGCTGCTATAATATTTAAGCTGCTGCCTGATTCGTCTGCCTAGGGTCAGAGCAAAGATGAGGCACAGGACCAGATTGTATGCTTGCAGCGGCCAGACGCCTGCGAAATGATCCGTCGGAGGACCGCTTAAGAACAGCGGATCGATTAGCAGTTGAACGATCGGCAAGATGAGAATTCCCATGACGAGCAGACAACAATAAATGACGGTACGCTTCGAGTTGCGATTATATAGCTGATAGATCGCCAGGTTCAGAATGATAAACGATAAGGTCTGCAAGATTTCAACGAAGTAGCTTATCGCTCGGGCTCTTAAGATCTCATTTATGCTAAAATGGATGTTTAATCCTTGATATGTCATAATGAGTAGAAAACCGAAAATGAGATAAAGGTATGCTTTTTTTCCTTGTTTTCGATACATTCGAATGGACAGCAGGATCATGATGAACATTATGTATATAATGCAAGATGACGAGAAGGCTTGTCCGATCGTACCTGTGAAGAAATTCGCCAATGTTGACATGCATCTACGCTCCAATTAATGATGATCGATTTTTTATAAGAGGTAGTTCAAAAAGCCAACTTTTGATCACGATGTGTTTCAAAGCAGCAGATTCGATATCGAATCTTGCGTTCATCCTCGAAGTCCGGTACTCATTTAGGTTTTGCCTAAACTCCGTTCCTCCTAAAAGTTTTTCGAAGGAAAACTCTCTACGGAAGCTTAACCGAGGGTTCTCGCAACCTGAGTCCATGCTTACGAAGTAAGTTTTCTTCGAAAACTTTCAGGTGCTGAAAAGCCGACTTTTTGAACACGCATTATAATAATTCTGTGTTCAACCCTTTATAATCTACGTGTTACTATATCATATTCGGGAGGACATTGATATGAAACTGTTGCAAGCTCTGTTCTTTCCGCCAGAGCAACCGGGCGGAGTGTCTTCTATGATTCCTTTTTTTCAGGAACGGTTTCAGAAGCCAAATTGGGAGATGGAAATATTCTCGATTCCCAAACGTGTCCGCAGTAAAGGGCATGAAGAAGTAACGTTTACCACATTTGATTGGCACCAATTCGAAGAGAATTCAACGGTGCAAAAATATATTCAGACGATTCGTGATTATATATGGTGGTCCAAGATGCGTCTGAAGCAGTCATACGATGTCATCCACGCGCATCACCCGATTGCGGCGCTTGTCCTTAAGAAGCTCTTCCCGGATACGCCCGTCGTGATGACGATTCATTCGAGTTATGAGCGAGAGCTCATATTGAACGGGAAAATAGAAGAAGGCGGGATCGAGCATCAATTCCTCACATCGCTCTACCGCGAGCTTGAACATCATATGGATCAGATCCTGACGGTATCCGAGTCATTCAAGCAGTATCTGTCTACATATATGAATCACCCTGATCGTATTATCGTCATTCCTAACGGTTATGATGAGCGCCGATTTAAGCCAATCTCTCACGAGAATGAGGTGCCGCAGCTAATAACCGTGTGTCGGCTAGTCCCGGCCAAAGGACTCGACATCCTCCTGCAAGCGTGTGCAGAACTCAAAGCGCGAGGCCATTCGTACGTCTTACACATTATCGGAGACGGTCCAATTCGAACGGAGCTGGAGGAGCTTGCAGTGAGCCTTGATATTTATGATGAGACCATTTTTTATGGCTATATGCTGCATCCGGAACAGTTCATGCCGTTCTCGGATATCTTCGTGCTCCCTTCAAGAGCCGAGGCGTTCGGCTCGGTATTCGCCGAAGCTGCTCTCTGTTGGCTCGCCCTTGTCGGAACGGATGTGGGGGGCATTGCAGAGCAGATCGAAGATGGTGTGAATGGTCTCTTAGTGCCGCCTGATCAGCCGACAGCGCTCGCAGATGCATTAGAGAAAATGATGGGTGATCCGGTCTATCGTTATCAACTTTCGCGTGCGGGATGGGAGAAAGCGAAAAAATCCTATTCTCTGACACGCGTTGTGAATGAATTGAAAAATATTTATCTGCAAGTAAATCGAAAATCCTAGCGTTTGAAGTCGTCTTGGGAGGGAACTGTATTGTCTGATTTTCGATTTATTCATGCCGCAGACCTTCATCTCGACAGTCCTTTTCGAGGGATGTCTCACGTGCCGGATGCAATTCGAGAGAGGTTGCGCGCATCGACCTTTACGGCATTTACGAACTTAATTGATCTGGCGCTGCGAGAACAGGTTGACTTTGTCGTATTCAGTGGAGATGTCTATGATGCGGCAGACCGATCGCTGCGAGCGCAGCTTCGATTGCAACGGGAGCTGCAGCGATTGGCATCTGCACGTATCCCCGTCTATATTATTCATGGCAATCATGATCCCGAAGATGGGATGCATGCCGAATTAACATGGCCAGATACGGTACATTTTTTAAGTTCGAAAGAAGTTGAGACGAAAATCGTATATCGGCGTGGACACGCAGAAGCTTCAGAACCTGAGGCCATCGCAGCGATCTGCGGTATTTCGTACGCACATAAGGCCTTGCATGAGAATGTTGCGTTATCCTACAAACGTCTCGCGGGCAGCTCACTTTATCATATTGGACTACTTCATGGGAATGTGGATGGGGATGTTGGGCATGACAACTATGCACCCTGCGCGAAGAGAGATTTGATCCAAGCGGGGATGGATTATTGGGCACTTGGTCATATCCATTTACGGCAGATTCTGCACGAACAAGAGCCATGCATTGTCTATCCAGGCAACATTCAAGGTCGGAGTGTGAAAGAAGCAGGGGCCAAAGGCTGTTATATCGTCCATGTTATGGAAGGGCGTCAGACTCGCCTGACATTCGCACCGCTAGATGATGTACGGTGGTATACGGAATCCATCTCGATTGAAGGGTTAGAATCAGAACAAGCGCTGAAAGAGCTTGTGGAACAAGTGATACAGAATTGTAGAGAAGGCTCGCTTGGACGGATGTCGGTTCTTCGATTGTTCTTGCATGGTAGAGGGTTGCTGCATCGCAAGCTTGAGCAGAACGGTTTTGTGCAAGATCTGCTTCAAGTTCTTCGCGAAGAAGAGGAATATGGCGTTTCTGCAGAAGGTGAGACTTCTAATATCGTCTGGCTCGAGTCGCTTCAGGTGGATTCTGGTTCTGAGGTGGATGTGGAGCATATCCTTGAAGCGGATAGTTTCCTCGGCGAATTATTTCGGATGGCTAGACAGACCAATCAGGACCTGGATCTTTATGAGGAGATCATAGATCAAGCGATGGAATCGATGCAAGGCCATAACCGACTGCGGCATGTTATCGAAGAACTGAAGGATTCAGAAGATGGACGGGCACTTATCGGACGGGCATGTGAACTAGCGGCGGTCTTGCTGGAAGAAGCTGATCCAAGAGCAGGGGGCGAAGCTTCTTGAGAATTAATGGCCTCTATATGAACGGATTTGGTGCGAAGCACCAAGTCCATATGCAGATGGATTCAAAGGTTACAGTCATATATGGCAATAACGAGGCAGGTAAAAGTACGCTACTAGGGTTTATCCGGGCAATGTTATATGGGATTCCTTCACGGACGTATATGAGTGAACGTTACGAGCCTGTATATGGCGGTCTCCATGGCGGACGGCTCATGTTACAAGATTCTCAAGGTAATGAATGGACAATTGAGCGCTACGATCGTTCCAATACAGGAGGCTTGTCCTCTAACGGCATTTCATCCTCTGGTGGTTCACTCTCTGGAGAAGGCAAACAGCAGAATCTATTGATTCGTGTAACCGATGCGCTAGGTCAAGTGAGGTTCTGCTCGCAGCAGGACTTGGAACGAGAGCTGTTAGGCGGTTTATCCTCTGAGTTATTTCGAAGTCTATTTGCTGTATCGCTGACCGAGCTGCAAGAGCTTCGAACACTTCAGTCGGAGGAATTGAGCGGCTTCTTATATCATGCGGGCATAGGCGGCGGAAGAAGTCTTATGCAGGCGGAGCGCAAGCTATCGCAAGATATGGACAAGCTGTTCCGTCCGAAGGGTCGGAATCAAGATGTGAACAAGATTTTGCAAGCCATGGATCAGCTGGAGAAAGATATTCGGCTTAGCAAATCCTTCATACAGAGCTACAATGAACACGTCATGATGTTAGAACAGGCGGATGAGGAAATAGCAGACCTGGCGATGGAACTTGAGGCAAGTCGAGCAGAATCCTCACGAATCATGCGGGCAATGGGAATGCGTGAGAATTGGCTGCGTGCAAGACGAATTGAAAGAGAGCTCGCCGAGCTGCCTTTATTTAGAGCATTTCCTGAAGATGCTGTGAATCGAACGCAGCAGTTAACGATGGAACGCGATGCGTTAGAGCTTCAATTGAAGCAAACCGAAAGGTCGATGACGAAGCTACAAGAAGAGATGTCCGGTCTTGTATTCGACGATATGCGATTGAATGACCTCCCCGAGGTGGAGAGGCTGCTTCACTTGGCGGAGTCTATTGAAGCGAAACGATACGAATGTCGGGAGCTGCAATCGGAGCGAGAAGCGGCAGAGTGCGAACTCTCCCGATTACTTCGGATGATTGATCCGAGATGGACGGCCGATCAATTAAGGAGCTTCGCTGCCACGATTGAGTTGCGTGAACGAGTAAGAATCGAACGGGAGCGGCAGCTTGCTGCGGACCGTCGGATTGAAGGGCTGCATGCAGATAATATGCGGCTTGGCCGACAACTGGAGGCTGCCTCAGCCGATATTTATGCGTCTCAGCAGAAGTTAGTCGCGCATCAAGACGCAGGTGGCCGACGATATACGCATTTACGTCCAACATCAGCGGATGAGGGACAGCGATTGTGGTCCATGCTTCAGCATGAAGTTCAGAAATGGAATCAGCAGATGCTCACATATCGTGCTATACGTGCGCAGCGGGAAGCGGAAGAACACGCACAGGTGCATTCCTCACAGCAGGTGCGCGCATTACACGCTAAAATGCAAATTGGAGCTGTGGTACTTACCGTGTTGATTCCATTGTTTTTTGTCATGGCTAAGCAATGGGCATTCGGTATTGGCTCGTTGCTTGGGTTTCTGATATTGGATGGATATCTAATGTTTGGGACTCGCAGTGGATCGAGACAGGTGCGGAGCCATTCGAGAGGACGCTCCCGCCGAGGGAATGTCAGGTTTTCAGAGTCGGATTCGGATACGGAATTAAGGGATCTAGGACTAAAAATGATCAAGTCGATCCAAGAAATTATCGACGTGCCAATAGATCATGAAGCTCAGCCATCGCTTGAGCATGCGACCCTTCACGATCTGGAACGGTTCATTGCAGATCAGATGGTGCAGTTACAGAAATCGGTTGATCCTTGGCTGCAATGGATCCGCGAGGAGAGACATCTAACCGAACGACATCAAGAGTATCGAAGCATTGAGCAACGATTGCGGGATCAATTGGTGGAGACGGAAGAAATGATCGAACAGAACTTGATAGAGGAAGAGGCGCATCATCGGAAGTGGGAAGCTTGGTTAACCAGTCAAGGGTTACCAACGACGCTGTCCCCTGACGCGGTGCTTGAAGTATTTCAGTGGACGGAACAAGGGTTGACCTTACTACAGCAAATCGATCGACTGCGGTTGAAAGAGCGTGAAGTATTGGGTCAAATGTCAGCGTTCGATATGTCCGTCGCTGAGATAATCGAGGATCCATCACTTCTTCGTGCAGAAGAACGCATGTTTGCGCTTCGGTCGTATAAACAGCAATTGGATCTATATGCAGAAGCTAGACGGCTATGGAGTCAGAAGAATAAGCAGTTCGCTGAGCTGACTTCGGCACGAGAGGATGTCATCTATCGTAAAGATCAACTCGATCTGAAATTGAGATCCTTGTTCGAGGAGGCTGGTGCGAAGGATGAAGAAGGTTTACGTCGTCATGCGCGGCTGGTGGAACGTAGAGAACAGTTGGTGGCCATGCAGTGGGAACTGGCGAATCAGCTTGGAGAACAAGATCAACTCACCGCAGATCTGATTGAACTTCTGGAGATCGATGATCCTATCCTACTTGATCACCTGCTGGTGGAGTCCGACGAACGCATCAAGCAATTTGAATTCACATATCTAGAAAAGCAAGAACAACGCGGTCGTCTTCTGAATGAACTTGACTCCATCAGGCAGCGCAGTGAACATGCTGATGTGCTTCAGCGATTGGAGGAGCAGCGTGCAGAACTGCGCGCTTTAACAGAGCGGTATGCTCTATATGCCATTTGCAACACCCTCTTGCGCAAGACGCGTCGTATTTATGAAGACGAGAAACAGCCGCAAGTGCTGAAGCTAGCGTCGCAATATTTTGCTGAGATGACAGAGGGGAAATACAATAAGATCATTGCGCCGCTCGGCGAACGACGGATGCTAGTAGAACAAGCACAAGGCCAATTGGTCGATAGTTCACTGTTAAGTCGTGGGACCGCCGAACAATTATATCTCGCGATGCGGTTTGCACTTGCAGAGACGTTTGCGAGTCATCCGCATATGCCATTATTATTGGATGATTTATTCGTGAACTTTGATGCGGATCGATTAAGACAAACTTTACGTGTGCTGAAGTCTCTTGCAGAGCGTCATCAGATTATTCTAATGACCTGTCACGCACATATCGTCGATGCGGTAAGACAACATTTTTCGCATGCCGATATTCAGTATTTGGAAACAGAGTCAACGAACTTATCGTTTCTTTAAGACAATCATGACGAGCCAGACAAGGCTGAATAATCCGAATAGCGGATATAATACGGACAATAGTGAACTAAATCCGAACTGACTGATTAGATAAGAGATGATCATGAGCAGCAAGGTAATGACGGGTGTCGAGAGGCGGATGCGCTGCTGAATTTGCAGGGTAACTCCGTATACATCGGCGACGAACGTAGTGAAGATCTCAGAGAAGATCAACAGTAAGTAGACCATTTGAGCGAATAATCCTAATTGGTAGGCGATTTTACCCATAGGGATTTCAAATTGTGTAATGCCTGGCATATAGGCCGAGAGTGCGAAATGTCCTGATAAGAGCATGAATCCAATCCCAATTCCGCCAAGGATGCCCCCTGTACGAATTACACCGCGTGAGGGCATCTGGGCACCTAGTGGGACGAGCACAGCTTGCGCCATCGCGAGATTAAAGGCAGAATAAAGGAAGGGTGCGGCCCAAGTGGCTGTCCAGCTTTTGTCCACAATTAAAGTAATCCAGCGGTTCGCCGATGGAGAATCGAGCGTATTTAGCACAATTAGGCACGTAAATATGAGCATTAGCGGTACAACGATGGAATTTAAGGTCAGAATTGCGCTCATACCTTTGCGCAGGAGAAAGAATGTAGCAATTAGCGTAAGCAGCAGCCCCGTCTGGTAATGGATATTAAAATGTTCCACGAATAGGGAGCCTGCACCTGCGAGCATAATGCTGTTCACACAGATGAGCACGATCATCAAAAATAAGCTTATCACTTGCCCAGCGGCTTGTCCGAATAAATGTTTGTTCAAATCTTCATAAGAATTTGCTCGAATTTCATGGGCGATAAGCATAATTTTCGTGCCAAGCCATACAAATAGCACTGTTGCGATAAGTATTGTCCAAGGGGCGAATCTTCCATATTGCGTGAAGAATTGCAAAATCTCTTGCCCAGTGGCAAATCCAGCGCCGACAATGGTTCCGATATACGTAAAAGCAATTTGTAATACTTTGATGATATTTCTCAAGCAGCTTCCGCCTCCAATGACGCAGTTTGTCCCTCTTTACAGCCTATGATGGGTTCGGATGGGACATGACTCGAAAGATGAAGGGGATGGGGAATGGAAGGGGTTTTCTCATGCAAGGAGCATTACATTTTCTAAGTGAGTATGGGTATATAGCTTTGTATTTACTGCTAGCTGCAGGAATTGTGGGTATTCCTGTTCCAGATGAGACACTGATGCTTGCGGTGGGAGGCTTGTCCGTTCATGGACACTTTTCATACAGCATGGTGCTGTTCGTGAGTTTTTTCGGTAGTATGACGGGGATGTTAATTAGTTATACCGTCGGCAGAAAGGTCGGGAGCAGTCTATTGCAGCGTTACGGGAAATGGATTCATTTGCCCCCGGAACGTCTCGTCAAAGCAGAGCGTTGGTTCCATAAATATGGCGGGCTAAGTATTGTGTTTGGATATTTCATTCCAGGCATCCGGCATGTTACATGTTATTTTGCGGGTGTTACTCGTGTACCATTTGCCAAATATTTATGCTTTGCAGCGAGCGGTGCGCTCATATGGTGTTTCGTCTTCATTACGCTCGGCCGGTTCGTCGGCTCGAATTGGAATGTGATTCATCGCTTTGTGCGGCATCACATGGTACACAGCATCTCCATTCTCGCGATTCTGATTCTTGTTATTGCGTTAATCCTCGTAAGACGCAAAAAAGCTGTGTAGACATCGTTCTACTCAGCTTTTGTTACTTGAAATAACTTTATCGATTGTACGAGATGCGTCATCGGATCAACGTCGAGTTTAAGCAACGCATCTTTGGCATTATAGCTAATAACATAGTCGGTTTCACGGTCGGGCTTGCCTAGTGCTTTGATGACTTGATCTGCATGTTGATTGATCCGAATGCCGCGTAGTCCAGTAGCGACTTCTTTCTGGAATACTTCGACGAACTCTACGGTATTCGATTCGTTGAACCCAATGGACATACCGTTATATTCATAGATTTCAAGTGGCGCATCTTCATCGTCCATTTTATAATGATCACTAGGTTTACCGAGTTTATTCGTAATTTTGTCTTTGGACTCGGATAAGGCAATGCTGGCTAATTTGGGATTCTGAGGGTCAAAGGCAGGCTCTTCCTGTTTCTTCGATGCTTTGCTCGAATCCTTAGAATCCTTAGAATCTTTCGTGTTTTTGGTATCTTTGGAGGATGAGATTTCTATTTTATTCTTACTTGGTTGATCGATCGCATCGTTCGGGTCACCGGATTCTTGATTGGAATCGGCTAGCTTTGCGGGTTCTTTGTCAGTTGATTGCTGAACCTTGGATGATGTCTGGCCGTTCGTTAAGGATGATGAATCCATGAGACTGCTGCAAGAAGGCAAGATCGCAAGGCTTAAGATCAATCCAACATAAATCAATTTTATCGGTATTTTCATTTGGGTAAGCTCCTAAGTGAAAAATTATGTATCTGTTCTACTTAATTAGACGGATTCTCGCTCTAAAAGTTACGGATGATAGGTTAATTTTTTTGCTTGAATGAATTTCAATCGTATGTTAACTTAACTTACATAATCCGCATTCGGAGGTATAACGTATGGAAGCGTTGAAACAGCGAATTTTAGAAGAAGGTATTGTCTTATCCGATCAAGTACTGAAGCTTGATGCGATTCTCAATCATCAAATTGATCCTATGCTTACCACAGTCATGGGTAAGGAGCTTGCTGCAAGGTTTCGGGATCAGCAGGTGACGAAGATCATGACGGTAGAATCATCGGGAATTCCCATTGCATTTGTCGTTGCTGCAGAACTTGGTGTTCCGCTTGTATTCGCGCGTCGGAAGAAAACACTTGTCGGGGATACAGAGACTTACAGCGAACGTGTTCCTTCTTTTACCAAGGGCATTGTAACGGATATTATGGTATCGCGTCAATTCCTTCATGCGGATGATCGCATTCTGTTCATTGACGATATTATTGCGAATGGCGATGCGGCACGCGGTTTGATCAAAATCATTGAGCGTGCAGGGGCATCCCTCGTAGGTATGGGTGTTGTGGTCGAGAAATGTTTCCAACATGGCGCATCTTCGATTCGAGAACAAGGCGTAAGGCTTGAAGCTCTAGTAAGAATTAAATCTCTAGAGGATGGGCAGGTCCATTTTCAAGAGTAATTTCACAATTCCCGGGGGAAAGAGTCTCTTTCATCCCTGTCAGTTTTGACTTATAATAAGGAATATGGGAAGGGAGGCGACCAACTATGGGGAATGAACAGGTTTCTGAAGCATTTTTCATGAACAAGTTAAATGACGCGAAAGTCCATTTTGAACGTGCCTTGGATTGTAAGCATACCGAATTTGACGATCTTTATCCCTATATGATTGAACACCCTCAATTTTTCTGGTACAAACGCTATGTTGCTTGGTCGGAGCTGCTCACGATTGTTAAATTATGCGATGAGCTTGGATATGAATGGAACAGTCATTTCACGCCGCATCAAGTGTCATATGTAAGAAATCGGGTAATGTCGTCGAAGGTGCTTGATTACTGGTTCGAGACGAATGATTTGAAGAAGCATGTAGAACAATAATCAACTTACAGGGACTGAACAGCTTGCTGTTCGGTCTCTTTTTTGAAGGAGAATATACGATGGAAGTATTAACAGATGAGCAGTTGAATCAATATCGAATCGATGGAACGAAGGTCCGTGTGGTGCGTGATGCGCTTGAAATCAATGATGTTATAGGGATTGTTGTCGCTTGGGATGACAGTACCGTGATGATAAGACGGCCGAATAAACGAATTGTGAAGCTCGACCGAAGCTATTCGATTACGCCTTTTACGATGGAACGCATAAATCCGTTCGAATAAATGAAACCCACGGGATTGGGACAACGTAATATAATCTAGCCCTGCGTGTGAACAGGGTCCGAAAGGGAGTGTAAGAATGAATTGTCCAGTATGTCATGATACGCGAATGCGTGAGGTGGAGAAGGATGGGATCTTAATTGACATCTGTCCAACTTGCAAGGGCGTATGGCTTGATCGTGGAGAGCTTGAGAAGCTGATGAGCGGTGTTCGTGAGATCAGACCGGCATTCAATCAATGGTATGATGATGAGCATGATAAGCACGCTAGAAGAGACTCCTATGATGATGACCGACATCGTTACGACTCACACAATAATCAGCACAATCACAATCAACCACATTACAATAACAAGCATAAGAAGAAAAAATCGGTTCTGGACGTATTCGGGGACCTATTTGATTGATGGATGACGTCGTCTCTTCAAGGGGCGACGTTATTTGTGGCGGAATTGGTAGACGCGCACGGTTGTACAGTTGCAATTGAAGCATGGAAATTAATATTCTTAAACACCGCCTCTATATGGTAAAATGATGAAAAAGTAGAGGTGATACATATGCTTAAATTGATCATTTTTATTATTTTTATAATATCTGCAATAGCAGTTCTGATTGGGATTACTATGGGAAATAAGAGATGGAAAGCAGCAGAAGCGGTGGATTGTCCAGTATGTGGAAATAACTTCAAGTTAATCGGCGGGAGCTTCAAATGCACACAATGCAGAAAAAGGATCGTTAAGACATCTGATGGTCAAATAAAAGTTGCTTAAAGCACCTTTGAAGTGCACCCCTTAGAATAGACATTGGAAAAACCCTAGGTTAATCCGATGTAATTCTAGAGGGTGCATAATACGAACTTATATTCGTGTTGTTGGCGCTGATTAAAGAAATTTGCAACGTATTGACGTCCATAAATTGGCGTGGTATTATAAATCTCACGTAGTTGAAGGTGCGCACGGCTAAAATAAAGCGCGGTCGACGGAAAAGATTGACGATAATCTATCGTTAGCCTTTCGTCAGCCGTCCGAAAAAGTCTTACGCCGGAACTTCGAATATTACGCGGTGTGAAATCGCGAAATACTACGCCATATATGCGGTCATGGCGGAATTGGCAGACGCGCACGGTTCAGGTCCGTGTGGTAGCAATATCGTGGAGGTTCGAGTCCTCTTGACCGCATCATCTGAATCAATTAAACGGGTCTTTAAATTACGAATGAGTAATTTAAAGACCCGTTTTTTATGCTGTCGAGATTTGAAACGTATTGCTCATCTCTTGGGCCGACAAAATTCTTCGAGCTGTTACGACTCTCCCAACTGCCCTGATTCCCGTCGCCGCCGACTCATGAATACCAAGGACAATGCAATGACCGTGAGGATCATCCAAAGCACCCGAAATCCTTCGAAGGTGAAGTTACCTCCCATTACGATGCCTATCAACAATGAAGAGAGAATGGTTCCCAGGTATCTTGAAGTATTAAATATTCCAGATGCTACACCGATCATTTCTTTTGGAGAACTTTGGAATAAGGCCGCTTGCATACCGACATTGTTCAACCCGTTGCTAATTCCAAATGCAGCTAACGCCAGGCATACACTGATAACCGGTGAAGTTTGATTCAAGGTCACGATCCACACTGACCCGAATGTCATCAGAATTCCAGACACGAGCAATGCGGGCCTGGGTCCTGATTTATCGATCCATCGGCCTGCTATTGGAGACGTGATGAGTGAGCACAAGCCTAAGCTTAGCATGAGAATCCCTGTATGGAACTCGCTGACATGACGTACCATTTGCAAGTAGGACGGAAGCCCGAAAAAGAGCGAATAAAAAAGTACGTTAACGAGCATGAATTCGACATTGACCCAAGTCATCGCAGGATATTTGGCGAATGTGCGCAAAGGAATAAAGGGTGACTTCGCTTTTAACTCATGTCGTACGAAAGCCACAAGCACCACGAGGCCTATCGACCCGACAATGACATGCCCAACTGAGATTTGCCCAGATGATTTTGCTGACAGTAATGAAGCGAGCAGGGCAACCAGACCCACTGTGAATAGCAGGATCCCTGATGCATCTATCAAATCCAACCATTTACGAAAGGACATGCCCTGTGCAACGGATGTGGATGGTTCATCCTTAGGAATATTCCTCCAAGCTAATAGAAAGCTCACCACCACGAACGGAATATTAACAAAGAAGATAGCAGGCCAGCCCCACCAGTGAAGGATGACCCCGCCAATAAAGGGTCCAATGGCTGCCGCTCCCGATAGGAATATGGACAAAACAGACAGTGCAGTTGCTTGGTTCTCCGTAATATGAATTCGCACAATGGCCATGCCAACGGCAACCATCATGCTTGTTCCGATGGATTGCACAATTCGGAACACGATGAGCCACCCAAAGTTTGGTGATAGTGGAGCTAATAATGATGCAACGAAGGCTACAACAAGCCCGGTAAGAAATATCCTCCTGCGACCAAATAAATCGCTGGCCTTTCCCATGACAGGTTGAGCGATGCTACTCGCAATGTAGAAAGAAAATATAATCCAGGAAACAACGGTAAAGTCAAGTTGGAACACATGTTGCAGCCTTGGAATAGCCACTGAAACCATTGAAGAATTTAAAGGGTTCAACAGTATCCCAAGGCCAACGGAAATCATCAACCACCTGCTGTGAACATTCATTTTTGGCCCCCTCCAGTGTATTGATGTCATCGTACTTGAAATCGGTTATTTATTCCAACGCATTCTATGTTATGATTTCATTGATTCAAAGGAATGAATGGAGGGTGCGAAATGGAGCTTCTTCAACTGCAATATTTTATCGAGGTCGCTCGAGTGGAACATGTGACCGAAGCTGCACGAAGTTTGCACGTTACGCAATCATCACTAAGCAAAACGATTCAACGCTTGGAGGAGGATTTAGGGGTTCCTCTATTCGATCGAATAGGGAGGAAGCTGCGACTGAATGAGTTCGGAAGCAGCTTCCTTCGCCGTGCAGAAAGGACATTGTTTGAATTGGAACAGGGGAAGCAGGAGATTAGAAATTTATCCAGCCCGGAACATGGTACACTCGAATTGGCGGTGACCGCCGCAAGCACGTTACCCAATATCCTTCGAGAGTTTCGGAAAAAGCGGCCCCATATTCAATTTCATGTGCAAATGCTGACCACACAGGAAATGGTTACGCTTCTTCATCGAGGAGAGGTCGATTTCTGCTTGTCCTCACCTCCTATACAAGGGGATGACATTGAATGTCAAATCGTGTTCAATGACCCTATCCTTGTAGCTGTTCCCAAGGGGCATCGGTTGGCAGACCGAAGCAGCATATCCTTGATTGAACTAAGGGATGAGTGTTTTGTCGGTGTAAAGAGAGGCTATGGTACTCGCGATTTAGTGGATGCTGTATGCAAATCGGTGGGGTTTGTACCTAGATATGTGTATGAGGGAGATGAACCTGCAAGGCTAAGTACGCTTGTAGAAGCAGAAATTGGCATAGCCTTCATGCCAAGCACGGCAAGGAATTCACGGGAACATGTCTCATATCTCCAAGTTGAAGATCACGAGTTGGTGCGAGAGATCGCGTTAATATGGCATAAAAGCCGATACATATCGCGGGCTGCTCTGGAATTCCGTGAGGTCGTTGTAGATTATTTTGGGGCGATATCCAAACAGACAATCTAAGCAAGTTGCACCACTTTACCGAACACTCCGGAAATGGCCGGAGTGTTTTTGCTGTTCTTAAGCCAAGTATTGGAGAAGCTTGTTTGCCCTGCATACTTTGGACGGTTCCATCAAAAAATGAAGGTATTCAGTTTTGAAATTGGAGGGAGCATTATGAAATGTAGAGGATATAAAACGCGTCTGTTTGCCTGCTTGATGGTGATTGCTATGGGCTTAATGCAAGCTGTTCCCCAAGTGGCAACCGCTACAGGAAATCCCGATCCCGTAGATCCCGTAGGTCAAGCGCTGCAGCAGAAGAAAATTGCACTCGTCATTGACGACTTCGGGAACAATATGAAAGGAACAGAGCAAATGCTCAAGCTGCCGATCTCCTTCACGGTAGCAGTCATGCCGTTCTTGCCAACGACCAAGCAAGATGCAGAGATGGCGTATAAATTGGGGCATGATGTCATTGTTCATATGCCGATGGAGCCAAAATCCGGAAAGGCCAGTTGGCTGGGACCAGGGGCGATCATGACGTCCATGTCGGATCAAGAGATCCGTAAACGGTTGGAAGCGGCCATTCAAGAAGTCCCACATGCCATCGGAATGAATAATCATATGGGCTCCAAAGTCACTGGAGACGAGCGCGTGATGCGCGTTGTGCTGCAAGTCTGCAAGGAACGGGGGTTGTTCTTCCTCGACAGTCATACCAATTATCATACGGTTGCGCCACGAATTGCCAGAGAACTGGGTGTCCCGATTGCTGAGAACCAGATGTTCCTGGATGATAGCATTACAGTAAAGCATATCTCAGGTCAGGTTCGTAAAGTCGAGGCGTTCATGCAGAATCATGACCAATGCATTGTCATTGGCCATGTCGGTACGGGCGGTGTGACGACGGCATCGATCCTTGCCGGTTCACTGCCGAAGATGAAGTCGATGTTCCAGTTCGTAAGAGTGGCTGAATTCGCCAAAGCTCACAAGAGCGATAAGTAGTATTGCAATGCACCTGCAATGGTGCTTGCGATTGCGGTCTGTTCCTTCGGGTCGCATAACATGCGGCGATCCTCGCTGTTGCTGATAAATCCGGTCTCAATAATCACAGCAGGTTGATTTACTCGGCGCAGCAAATAGAAGGGTTTACCGCTTTGCATTTCCATATGGGTGCCGTAGTGTTTGTTAAGCGCATTTTGAATAATGTTCGCGAGCATGATACTACGGCCTTCTTCTTTATATAGCACCACGGGCCCGCGACGGCTGCGATTTTTGTTCCAATTGACGTGTAGACTGACGAGCATTTCGGTTGGAATTTCTTCCGTCAATTGTCTGCGTTGTGCAAGGTCTCTGCGATGTCTGGATTTATTGTTCAACCAATGGTTATCTTCACTCAGTGCATAGTCGCCTGTACGATTCAGAACGGCATGAATACCATGCTTCTGAAGCATTAAATACAAGCGTGTTCCGATTTCTAGATTAATGTTCTTCTCAAGAATATTCTCATGGCTTGTTCCGCCATCAATTCCGCCATGACCAACATCAATCACAATGACGGGATGGGTGAATACTTCGTTCATCGATGCAGGTTCCGCAGCGACTGATGAACTCCAGGTATGACAGCTAATAATGATAAGGATACTTGTAAGAAGAAGGCGATGGAATGTTCTCATTTGATTCATGCTGCATTAAATCCTCCTTGAAAAAGCTTCCTGAATAGGATGTGCAATATGAGAGAAATGATGCGCTAAGTTTATTTTTTGTACCAATGGAGCATGCTAAGAGTAAGGAATCCAGCAAGGAGGTTATATACAATGGCCAAAAAAGGCGAAGAGCTCGTCAAGTATATTACGGAACGTGTTGTTGTCTATATGGAGACCCCTAAAGATGTCCGTAAGCAAAATCGACAAACGCGTGAGCCATGGGTATTACGATGGTTCGGATACGTCCCGTATAGTATCCTAAAATGGGCTCAAGGGACATTTAAGGTTAGTCGCGCACACGAAGAAGCACCTCCTTCATCGAAAGGTTGAAGGTAGGCGCTTCTTTTTTTGTATAATGAAATGAGGTGAGGGGGGAAGAATTGTGAAAATGAAACGCAAAATTGCGGATTTATCGGATTGGAACCGAAAGCTTCAGGTGACTTACCGTCAGATGTTTGTGGAGGAAGCGGATTTTAAAGGATATGTCACACGCGTTCAATTTGATGATGTTCAAGGCCCGATATGGTATCAGCCAGCAGCACATCACCGGTATTTGCTTGTAGACGATCGATATGTGTGGCTTCAATATTTTCCGAGCAACGCGAACTATGCTGTAACGACAGTCATTGATCCGCAAGGCGCGCTTGTCCATCATTATGTCGACATTCATGCGGGAAGCGGGGTAACGGCTGACGGGGTGCCTTATTTTGATGATTTGTTCTTAGATCTCGTGATACTGCCTTCTGGTGAACGATTTGTACTGGATGTAGAGGAACTGGAGGAAGCAAAGGAACAGGCTGTGATTACGTCGGTGCAATGGAAGCTGGCTTACAAGACATTGCATGAATTGCAGCAAGAGATTGAAAAAGCAGGTACGGCATGGTTAGGTCGATGGAAGCGGGATGCGAAGCGGCTATCGGTCATCCATCATTTATAGAATTTCCCGAAGGCGGCAAGAGATTGGAAAGGGATCCATCGTGCCCCTTCATCATGAACCATAATATAGGTAACGTTTCGCCAGGTCTGATAACCAGAGACAGCCAGTGGGATCATGTAGGAATCTTGGTACCAGTTCGACACATACGTGATTTTCGCCTTCTGATCGAGCTTTGTGGACAAATGAGCAGCCGTTTTAATTTCTAAGGGCGCATGGGTTAACCAATTGATCCGTTCGAACGGGTCGAAGGTGGGTATCGGCTGAGCGCTCTTGTTAGGCATGATCACTTCTTGCATTCCAGCTTCAAGCGGTGATCCTTGCGTAAATAGCTTCTTCTGCTGGTCCCATTCTTGGTCCGTGATTAAGAGCTGCTCTCCTGTCTTGGCATTGTAATAAGTAGCAGGCTGATCCTGTGGTTCGACGCGCCATACGGCAAGCATAGGGTGGAGATAATAACGTTCGATATGCAAGGTATCCGTTGTAAAAAGCTGATTGCGTTTGATCGATGAAGGAATAATGCCGTGCTGCACCAAAGAGAGGTACAGCGTATTCGTGCTGAAGAGCGGGCTAGGACCAACACCGTATTCGGACAATGTTAGCTGCTGCGTCTCCGTTGCGCTGACGATCAGATAACCGAGTTCTTTCTCCTTCTTCGTCAATTGCACGAGCCAACTGTGCAAGCCAGGTCCGAGAGGGGAGATCTCATATTTCGCTCCTTTCCAGACGGTGAAAGGTGCATGCTGTGACAAATCTTGAATCCAGCCTTCAACGTGCTGAATGATCATTTGTTGATCAATGGCAGGGGATGTTATTGCGTCTTTTTCAGCTGATTGTGTCAATTCTGAAGCGGAAGCAGCGATAACTGGAGAAATGGTCGTAAATATCGCGCTATATAGCAGTATAGCAATAGCACAAGTTGACAAGAGTATGCGAATGAATCGCGATGGTTGCATGAGCGCATCACCTACTTGCATCATATTTATGATCCTATGTTCCTTATTGTAGCGGACAAGCCTGAAAAAGGTTGTTAGAACGTGTCGGCGATGCCGTGTCTGTACGCGTTCTATTTTTGCGATGTTTTAGCGAGTTTCGTCTGTTATTGCTTGGCCACCGACCTCAAATGAAAGAATCCGCAATTCATGACGGATATTCGAATACGCGGTTCGTATTGCCATGTCAGTTCTTGTTTGCGATTCGCATATTGTTCTTCTACAGATTTCTTTATTTCATCATCTTCCGTCTTGAGCAGCCCTTCATAGTAACTGTCAATCCGCGCGATTTCGTCATCGAATCGGATTTTTGCTTCGACCGCCCATTCATCATCATAGGTTCTAATTTTTTTCTCGATATAACTCTCGAGTTGATTTCTCGCTTTGGTTAAGGTTAGGGCGCTTCGCAGTACATGAACATTAGCTGGGAGGCGCGGTGACATTTTGCGAGTCAACATGTTGTCGCAGAACTGCTCGATAATGTCTCCCGTAACCATAGATATGCCTAGCGCATGGATCTCTTCACGCTTCATATCGCAGGCAAATTCAATCTTCATATTCACGCCAAGCCATTGCTCATAGGGCGTTGAGAAGTTCGACGATTTCTGCTCTGCATTGGGCAGTTCAAATAGATTAACATAAGAACCGCCCGCCTTCGCCGCTTGAAAAAATTGATCCAATCTCCGACTGCCGTAGGTGACTTCTTCCTTCAGTAATCGATGGGCGATATATCCAGGTCCTGGAGGAGGATCTGGTGGAAGCGGAGGCATTTTGTCTTTATCGAAAATAAAACAAAATTTCATCGTCTCCGGTTCTGTCCCTGTACGATCGACGAACCCCCAGTAATAAGGGCGATTGGTAAGCTCACGGTCCGCCTGAGGCGATAACTTGACGATGACATGTCCCGGAGATTTCTCGATCAAATGGCAGTTCGTCGCATCCAAATAGCGAAGAACAAATTGCTGGACTTGCTTGGCGCTCATCACCATTATTGTGCTTCCTCCTGTGGTGCATCCTGAATGTAAGGCTCATTATCGGCAACCGTTTTTGCAATGTCTTGAAATGTTTTGCCGATCGACTCTACGTTCGCTCGAATATCCTCATCTGATTTCGACTCTAACATCATTTTATAGAGCCTTTTCTCGAGAGAGTCCTGCTTCTCCATCCGTTCGAGGATGACATCCAGCTGACCAATGACCAATTCAAACAAATTGATTTTTTCGTGGAGCAGGTTGAGAATATGTTCTTCGATCGTTCCTGAGGTGGACAGGTTATAGATTTTGACATCATTCATCTGTCCAAGACGGTGAACACGGCCAATCCGTTGTTCCACGCGCATCGGGTTCCAAGGGAGATCGAAATTAATCATGTTATGGCAGAATTGTAGGTTAATCCCTTCGCCGCCGGCCTCCGTTGCAATCATCACTTGCGCACGGTTGCGGAATAGATCCATCATCCAGTCCTTCTTCCCGCGGTTCATGCCGCCGCGATAGGGGACAGCCACCATATTTTTGCTGCGAAAGAAGTTCAGGAGATAATCCTGGGTTTGCCGGTATTCGGTGAAAATAATCACTTTGTCGTTCATTTCCTCAATCAATTCGAGCGCTTTCTCGGCCTTGGTATTCGCCTTGATCTGTCGAATCATATTTACGAGTTCCCAGATCTTCGCATGGATAGGCGAGTCTTCCGGCATTTTCTTCGATAGATTGATTAAGGTTAGGAATACCGCATCGCGGCTGCTGCATACTTCACGCTGCAGAGTTACGAGGGAGAGCATGCTGCTCATATCGCCGTTCAGCTCGTTATAGCGATCTTTGACGAAGGCCGTTACCCCGTTGTACAACGCCATTTCTTCATCGGAGAGCGTCAGCGGCACATTTTTGACGAATCGTTTGGTGAATCCGATATTCCCGTCGCTGCGACGATTGCGAATCATCACTTTGGAGAGCTCACTCTGCAGCTGATCTTCATTCTTCGGCAGTCGCTTATCGACAATGAAATTCGCAGCAAAATCACTGACACCGCCCAGCTGACCAGGCTTCAATAGCGTGATGAGATTATAGAGCTCGCTAAGATCATTCTGGATTGGCGTGGCCGTCAGAAGCAGGCAATATTTTTTGCGCAGTTGGGTAATGAACTGGTAGTTGGTTGTTTTTTTGTTCTTCAATTTATGGGCTTCATCAATAATCAGCATGTCGTATTCGTTCTGCAAGAGCAGGTCTTTGTGCGGATCGCGTTTAGCTGTATCCATTGAGGCGACGACAACATCATAGTGCCACGTATATTCTTTTTTCTGTGCAACGGCAGCGATGCCGAATTTCTGGTTCAGCTCGCGAACCCATTGCAGGACGAGAGACGCAGGCACGAGAATGAGCACTTTGCGTGCTAGGCCGCGAACGAGATATTCTTTGAGAATGAGCCCCGCCTCAATCGTCTTGCCGAGTCCCACCTCATCTGCGAGAATGGCTCGTCCGCGCATTTCGTGTAAGACCTTCGTAGCTGTCTCAATCTGGTGCGGTAGAGGACTGAGGTTGTTCAATTGCGTGAGGCACTGAAGCTCATCGAAGGTGGAGACGACCTGAGATTGTTCCGCTTCATAGTTAAGAGCGAACAACGTAAAGTCATCCCAAGGGCCGTTCTTCGCAGTGCGTTCTTCTAATTCCGAGAACCACGTACGATCGAAATCGATCGGAGCGGAGGGTTGTTTGGAACGTGAAGTCGTTGCAGAATTTATGGACATGATGGATTAGCTCCTTCTTGATGATGTGCGGATAATGATAAAAAAAATAGTGAACTGTTCTGGTTAGTATGGACGAAAAAGGGCGGGTTCATAACTCACTTGCAATATTCTCCAAGTAGAAGGATTTAGAATTGCAAGTCTAGAAATAGAGCGTGTGATAGAGAAAAAAGAAGCTAGATGGGACATGCTGCGGATTCTTGGCATTAATTCCACATCACACCATTAGAAAGTACAATATGTGGTATAGTATAATGATAAACGCACACAATATATTGTAAACTTTACATACAATAAATATGCGTTTTTGTGCGGGAAATCATAGGTTTATTGGTTGTTAATATGCTAGAGGAGGTTGTTTTTGTTGAATACGACGCATAAGCAGCGGTTGGAAGGATTAAGTGAGAAAATATTTTTGGATCGTTATGCATGGAAAAATGCAGACACGAACGAGACGAAGGTCGGAGATGTCGTGCTCGTATTGACCAAGGATGATCCGAAATTTCCAGCTAAAGAAGTAGGGGAAGTCATCAAGCGTGAAGGCCGTTCTGTTACCGTGAGAACACGCAGCGGTGAAGTGGTCGATTCGACGGTTGAGAAGCTGACTCTAACGGTTGAGAAGACGCCTGAGGAAATGTGGGATCGTCTGGCAGCGGCAATGGCATCGGTGGAGAAAACTCCAGAATTACAAAAACAATGGACGGAAAACTTCAGATATATATTAGATGATTGGAAATTGGTGCCGGGTGGACGGATTGCTGCCGGTGCAGGTGCAAGTGAAGAGTTGACGTTGTTCAACTGCTACGTTATTCCTTCTCCGAAAGATAGCCGTGGCGGAATAATGGCGACATTGTCCGAAATGACCGAGATTATGGCACGCGGCGGCGGTGTCGGCATTAACTTATCCTCGCTGCGTCCGCGTCGTGCGATTGTTCGCGGTGTGAATGGATCGTCGAGCGGTGCGGTATCGTGGGGCGGATTGTTCAGCTACACGACAGGTTTGATCGAGCAAGGCGGTAGCCGCCGCGGCGCGCTGATGCTGATGATCAATGACTGGCATCCGGACCTCATGGATTTCATTACGGTTAAGCAGACGATGGGTCAAGTGACGAATGCGAATTTGTCAGTCTGTGTGAGCAACGGCTTCATGGAGGCCGTGAAGAAGGATCTAACGTGGGATCTTGTATTCCCTGATACTTCGGATCCAGAGTACGACGAAATCTGGGACGGCGATATGGACAAGTGGAAGAAGCTAGGCAAGAATGTCATCCACTACAATACGGTACGCGCTCGCGACGTATGGCATACGATTATGGAATCCGCTTGGAAATCGGCTGAACCTGGCGTCGTTTTCATGGAATACTACAATCAAATGTCGAACAGCTGGTATTTCAACCCGATCATTTGTACGAATCCATGCGGTGAGCAAGGTCTTCCAGGTTGGGGCGTATGTAACTTGTCCGCTATGAATCTCTCGAAATTCTATGATGAAGCGAATCATGATGTCGATTGGGCAGAGCTAGGCCGAGTAACGCGTTATTCGGTACGTTTCTTGGATAATGTCATTGATAAGACGCCGTATCATTTCGAGGAAAATAAAGAAAATCAGCAGAAGGAACGCCGCGTAGGTCTGGGAACGATGGGACTCGCAGAGCTGATGATCAAGCTCCAAATTCGTTATGGAAGTCCAGAATCGTTAGAATTCTTGGATAAATTATATGGCTTTATCGCCAAAGAATCTTACCTCGCATCAGCGGAGATTGCAGGTGAGAAAGGTTCCTTTAAGGCATTCGAGCTTGAACCGTTCATGCAGAGCGGATTTATGAAAAATATCGTCGACGCGTATCCAGAAGTAGGTGCGGCGATTGAGAAGCAAGGTATGCGTAACGTGACGGTGATTACGCAAGCACCGACAGGAAGTACAGGTACTATGGTAGGGACATCGACGGGGATTGAGCCTTACTTCGCGTTCAAGTTCTACCGTCAGAGCCGTCTAGGCTTCGATGAACAGTTCGTTCCGATTGCACAAGAATGGATCGATGCGCATCCAGGTGAAGAGTTGCCAGCATATTTCGTAACGGCAATGAGCTTGTCAGCCGAAGATCATATTCGTTCCCAAGCTGCGATTCAGCGTTGGGTGGATAGCTCCATCTCGAAGACAGCGAACTGTCCTTCGGACTTCACTGTTGAAGATACGAAGCGCCTTTATGAACTTGCCTTTGATCTTGGTTGCAAAGGGGTAACCATCTACCGCGACGGCAGCCGCGATGTGCAGGTCCTTCAGACAGAGAAGAAGGAAGAGAAGAAAGAAGCTGTGGTCCAAGAAGAAGCAGCTGCGACGAATGAAGAGAAGGGTGCAATTCAGACCCTGGATAAGTCGCTTCCTGTGAATGTCGATGCGAACACAAGACAAGTGTTCGACAAGCAGTACAAGAGCCGTCCGCAAGTATTGCGCGGAGCGACGTATAAGATTAATACGCCATTCGGTATGGCATATATTACGATTAACGATAATGAAGGAATTCCGAGCGAAATCTTCTTGAACGTGGGTAAAGCAGGATCGGATGTCTTCGCTATGGCGGAAGCACTCGGCCGCGTATGTTCCTTGTTCTTGCGTTACGGGGACCATGGTCAGAAGGAAGCACTCCTTATCAAGCACTTGAAAGGTATTGGCGGTTCCGGTGCGATCGGCTTTGGCGTTAATCGGGTAGAGTCCATCGCGGATGCCGTAGCCAAAGCGCTCGAAGCGCATATTGAGAACAATGAGCTGGCAGCATCTTCCGATATCGCGCCAATCGCAGCGACGATTGCGGTTGAGGAGTCTGAGGCCAATTCACATGCGGGACATAGCCATGATGAGAGTGCATACACATCACGTGACTTATGTACATCTTGCGGCTCTGCTTCGCTGATTAATGTTGAAGGATGCAAGACATGCTCGAATTGCGGATATAGTCGTTGCGGGTAAGTTAATAATTAGAAAAGTGTAATAACTAACTTTGTTGTGATATTCCATAATTAATTAGAAATGTTTCAATATTGATTAGAACTTTTATTTCATAATTACTGGAAATGAATAATTATTCAATAAAATGTTTTCTTCTAGGTGGGGGTTATATTGTGGGCTCCCGCCTTTTAATTTTGTCTTAACTGAATAGCGGTTTACTTGACACTTATGAATCAAAGCGAATTTATTTGTCCTATGGACTTTTATATTTTGGTGTATGCTTTAACGTTGATGAGGCTCCGTCTTATTGTAAATGCAAATGAAAAAAGGGGTAAATAAGCTTATTTTTGACATGATCTGAGAAACCTATTGCAAAAGGGACATCTCACTATACACGGGATTTCAAAGATCAATCGTAGAGCTGTATAAAGATGGGTGAAATTGGGTTTTATCTCAGTTGATAAGGTAATTAATTCGGGGTGAGTTTCAACTTATCACAATAGCTATTAGGATTTTAGAAGAGATTACATTCCAGCCATAGATATAGTTAGAACTCATCCTTAAATTCATTCAACAGAAAAGTTAATAAGAGAGCTTCGAAAGTCAGGGATATATCCGGTAAATCAGAGAATCAAATTAGTGATGCTTCCTTTATTACGAAAGAGTATACTAAAGTCGTTGAAATACTAAAAACGTAAGACTACTATATGTAATTAAACAAAGAAAGAAGATTACAAACTTTGATCATATAGATAGATAGATAGATAGGTAGATAGATAGATTGATAGATTGATAGAAGTCAGATAAATAAACGGCGACCTCTCTAGGGTCGCCGTTTAATTTTTATCGAAAACTTCTATTAAAATGTTTTTTGCTTTTCTTACTTCTTTAGGGTTTAGTGCAAGGAGAAGATCTATGATTTTTTCCATATCATGAGATTTGCCTTTTGTTTGATTGCTTAGCCTTGTATAAGAAAATAATTCATAAACGCCAACATTCAAAGCATTGGCGATTTTTGCAAGGTTAAGTACGGATATATTGGTTTCAGCACGTTCGACTCCCCCAATATATGTATAATTTAAATTGGCTAACTCTCCTAGCTGCTCCTGTGACAATCCTCTTTCTTTTCGCAAATCCCGTATACGTTTTCCAATTAATTTCAAAATTGATTCAGACATAAGCTACACCTCTAATTGAAGTGTAGTCAACCAGCATTTAGATAAACACGGTAGAAAAATAGTGTTTTTAATTAAATACTATATATATGTATTGTTAGTCTTGTGTTTGGTAATAATATAAATAATAGATTAATAGGAGGTAAGTAATCGTGGAAAAATTATACGACTTGTTTCCACTTGAGCAAGCTGAGATAACGGAAAAAGGGATTCTCTTTAATGATTTTATTTACTCCTGCAGTATTGCTATAAGAGAACAGTGGTATGGTACAAATAATTTAAGAAGCATTCCAATTTACTTTGACCACTATAATGATGACTACATTCTTGTTTTGTTAAAGGACGGAAATTTAGTAATAGCATACCGTATTTTTAATAATGGAATAGCTGACGAACAAAGTTATGAAAGTTATCAAGCTAGGATACGGTCGATAAAAGAACAACTAAAGAATCGAAAGAGAAGAAGCTGGAAGAAATGAAAAATGATAACACGCGGACTCTATTAATTAGGCCTTTTATCCGAAGTAATGAAAGTTTATCAGGTTTTCTATATCGAGTATCAAAAATGAATAATTATCTATATTCTTATCTTAAGAATTATCTGAAGCTTTCAATTTACCAAGCACAAAATAATGAAATTCATCTAGAGGCACTACAACAAATTGCTGACTTAATATTAATTAAAAGTGATTCCATTACTGAAAAGAATGGATACAACTTAGAAAGCTTCTTTGGATCGGAGATATACTTAAAAATAATTATGAAAAACAAAGTGAAATATTGTCCTGTATGCATTCAGGAAAATAATTATCATCATATTGAATGGTGTTTCATGCCAATTCATCTATGTATTAAGCATAACGTATTGTTGATAGATAAATGTCCTGAGTGCGGTCACAAAATTAACTTGGTAGCCTTTACAAATAGAAGATGTGAGATATGTTCGTTTAGTTACGAAAATACAGTTCCCGGTGAAGTGATTGACAATTTTATTTTTATTGAGTCTCAGCAACAATTAACAATAAATCTGTGGAAAAAAGAATGCTATGTAATACCGAATTGTAACTTTGAACAATTTGTTCGTTTAGCTTACTATAGTCTTCATTTACTTATTGGTGCCGTTGATTATACAGCGATGACTACCGAAAAATTAACTTTCTTTTATAACCGTTCAATGGCTGAAAAAAGTGGATATAAGTTAGCAAATGCATTCGCAAATGTTTATTGGATGTACTTAGACTTTCCAAAACATTTTTACATCGTTCTGGATCATTTCCTAAGTCGAAACAAAGGAAAGCACCGATATGAACGTCTGAAAGCCTTTGAAATCATTTTTGATAATCAAGATTTTACTTGGGTTCAAAAGGCATACAATACCTATTTTGTTGAACAGATTGATGAAGGTAGTGTAAGAAAAGATTTTTCTGTATTTAAAAAGAACCCAAAATTATTAGCTGATAGACGGAAAATTCGAAGGGAGGAAGTGAGACGGAATACAGGTATTACATACGAAAAACTTCATGAGTTAAATGATACTCATGAGCTACAGATTGAAATGAAATATATACACGGTCAACAGAGATATTTGGTCGAGAAAACGACGCTAGATGTTTATTTGAAAAATAGACAGTCTTTGATAACAAAAAAAGAAGTTGGTTTGATTATCGGAGTGTCCCCAGATTCCGTTCAAAAGATCGCTAATGCAGGCTTTCTAACACCAATTAAAGTTACTAATTCCCGTAAAGTATTATTTCATATTAAAGAAGTAAATATATTGATGCAGGATTGTCTAGGAGAGTATACGTATGAAATAAGTCCCTCAATGATTAAATTTCATAATGTTTTGTCCAAGTATGCCAAATACGCTTTTACAATACTTGAAATTGTAGCATTAACATATTCTGGACACCTAAGACCTTATCGCGGCTCCGAAAACCAGACGTTAGCTGAGAATTATTATGACGAGGTGCAAATTAAGACATGTTTGGAAATGTTAAAGAGAAAAAGAGAATACGAGAAAGGGTTATTCTTCAATGATGTGATGAAAAAGCTGAAAATAGGAGAAAAAAGGCTATGGAGAATACTTAGAGAGCAGGAAATTGAGGCGGATTTTACTTTAGTTATGAAGGATGGGAGGAAAAGGTACTATTTCAAAGAAGATACCGTTAATAAAATTAGAAAGTGTGCAATACTCTTAGAAGGGTTGAGTTAATTGGGCCTAGACGAAATAAAGAGGTTTATTTTAGATGGATCATACATGGAACTAAAACAGGAAGAAGAAAGGTTACGTATATTAAAAAGCTTAATTCGAGAAGAGCAAGAGAGTCTGGATCTAAAACGCATTGTTTGGACAGAATTAGGTGTCGTTGGAGAGTTTAAAATCTATAAGGTGTATGATTACAATCATGAGGAATTAAACGCGTTGCTATATAATGTAGGGCTGCTCCCGTTTGTTACATTTATAAAAAGCAATGTTCTATCTGAGGTGGAATTAGGAAGACTAGCAAATATCCCCTCTCAAAGAAAAAGATACTTGCGGTTTACTCCAAGTAATGACTTTAAAAAGCATGAAAATATCCCATTGTTTAAAAATAAAGTGGACGAGCTAAGCTTGTTAGATAAAGTTGTAATGTGGAAAGAAACTAATAATCGATATGTGCAATTAAATACTGTATGGCAAAGAGAAAAATTAAGGGCTGTAGTTTCTTCAGAGTTAAAGACATCAAAAAGATTTACTTTTGAGTTTGGTACATTTTCATTGTTGGAAAGCCCCAAAAAATATAGAACAGATAAGGTTCTTGAACTTTTAAATGATGAGACAATATTTAAATGTGCGCGAGGTAGTTTTGACAGGATGGACGAAATTAGAGCGAAAGGCTTTATTAAGAAACAAGAACTCAACGGTATTAGAAGAGTTGTTGATGTGCAAAAAAGATACATAATTATGACAATACAAAAAGAAAAAGCGGTGAGAGATTATTTTTATTCTAGAATAAGAAAATGGCATGGCTTAAGTTAATGATGTACTATAGATCAATAAAAGACAAGTAACGGCTATTGTCTAAAAACGCATCCTTATCGAATATAATAAAGAGGCGGAACAAGTTTCAGTTGCTTATTTTGAAGCTGTTTACTCCTCTTTAGATAAATAGACAAATCATTTTGTAAATAAGCGACGGTAATCGCATTAAAAATATGAAATATAAGTAATTCAAGTAACGGGAAACGCTAGTTAAATAGATTAAAACCTTCCATAAGAAGAAAAACTAGATTTAATAGCTCTTATGGGAGGTTTTATTTATGATTATAAGTGAGTTATGGCGACTTTACGAAGCTGATAAACGTATACAGGGCTTTAGTCCAAGTACATTGAAAGCCTATGACTTGCAGCTCAAGATACTATTAAGAGAACTAGGGGACCTGGATATTTCTGAGGTTACACTGAACTTATTGAAGGAATACTTAGCCAAACAGTCCGATCGATTGAAACCCAGCAGTTTAGGACATCGTATCCGTTTTGTTCGTTCTCTATTCCGCTTTGCCTATGAAGAAACACACTTAACCTCAAATCCTTCTTTAAAGTTGCGGGAACCCAAAATGGACAAGCGTATTCCTAAGTTTTTGATCGAGGAAGATGTCATTCACCTGAAGATCTCTTGCCATTCCCTGAGGGAAAGGGCACTTCTGGAGTTCCTCTACAGTACCGGCTGCCGGGTTGGAGAGGTAGAGAAGTTAAACATCGAAGACCTGAACTGGGAGAACAGCTCCGCTATTGTAAATGGCAAAGGTTCAAAACAGAGAGAAGTATACTTTACAACTGAGTGTAAAGTGTGGTTGAAGAAATATCTCGAGAGTCGTGAAGATACTTGTAAGGCCTTATTCGTAACCGATACACGTCCAACAAGGCGAATGTCTATCCCGACGATCAGGTGGGCATTAAAACGGCTTGCAGGTCGGGGAGAGGTCGAAGCAAATGTATATCCGCATCGCTTTCGTCATACCTATGCGTGTCAGCTCCTTGATAACGGAGCACCATTAGATTTCATTCAAGGCATGTTGGGGCATGAAAAAGCATCAACCACTCAAATTTATGCCCAGCTGCGTGGGGAACGCCGACGAGAACTCTACCGCCGGTTTTTTTAGGATTTTATATTATAAAAAGATAAAATGTACCTATGTAAACTGTTACTAACTAAAAGGCAGGATAGCTTAATCATTTCACGAATACTTCATATATTTCAATAAAAAATGAGGTGATTACAACTAGAGTTTAATGCGAATAAAAATTCCTGTAGGCTATGCGATTACTTACAATAAATTTCATGATGTAGACCCAATTCTTGCCGATGGAGCAGAAGACTTCTTAAGTAACTGGCATTACTTCACAGAAGATATAATGCAAATTCAAAAACTCGATATAGTAGATGGAAGACACTTTATTCCAGAAATTAATAGATTTATTATTGATTTAGGGTGGTATCCAGACAGTAGATTAAATGGCGAATATATATTAGTTCTGGTCAATGAAAACTGGAAAGTATATAAATCAAAGCGATCCAAAGACAGATTTGAAATAAGAGATACAATTGAAATTTGGTTGCGGAACTAAATAATAATCAAACTGATGATGGATTCTAATCCCGACGTTTTCAATACGGGACACTATACTCAAAAATCACCAGAAGAGGCTGCCTGTAAAAGACCGGCAGCTTTTGTTACGCTAACGGGGACGAACGATATTATAACAACAATAGGTTGCCGGGAAATCGGCAGCCTATTAAACTAACGGGCAGATTAGTTTAACTCGTACAAGGGTAAAAAAGTTCATTATGTAGGAAAATTTTGGATTATAATAGAAGTCAGTTGGTGAAATCGGCATAAAAATAACTGGGAGGAATGTAAATGAAAACAACGGCGGGAAGCAGGCTTGAAAAACGAGTAGGCTCGATCTTTATCCACGTTTCAGACATGAAACGAGCAGTTGAATGGTATAGCCGAGTGTTTGATCTGCCATATAACGATGATTACAAGTAGGGGCTGCTTTCGAATAGGCGAGAGGATGCCTATCGTTACGGCATGTTGACCGCCGGGATCGCCGTTTTTTTCATGTCATTTGTTGGGGTCCTATTGTTTGTGTTCTCCCCTTATGCAGCAACACTTAAGGCGCTTTGAGAGGCAGGTCAACAAGGAGTCAACATATTCAACAAGTATATGGAAAAAAGCTATTGACCTTAAAGCAACTTTAAGGTGTATGATGAACTCACCTGGAAACATTCCAAAAAATGGGGGGTTGTATAAATGGTGACATCTAATTTAAAGTTTGACGGCGGTTTTATTATGGTGCCGTGGGATCAGTTCGATGAGGCAGTAGAATGGTATGGCGATAAAATGGGTTGGAAATTAATTGGTACGGGCGATGGGCCGGTCGGTAGGAAGGCTTTCTTCAAAATGCCTGGATCTGGACAAGCCAATTTGAAGTCGTTCGAAAGCGAATTAAGCCACTTTACGTCCGAAGATTATTTCGAAGGAAATTGCAGGTTTTGTTTTCGCACGGCCAATCTGGATCAGACATTGGAATACTTCAATAATCAAGGCGTCAAATGCACCGCGCCGTTAAAGATGCCGGACGGAACGCGGTCTGCCGATATTATCACATTCGGGAATGTTCGCCTGACGTTAAGCGAAGACAGGAAGTTGGAAGGTAAATTCCCTGAATCGCGCGTCATTCAATACGCTGCCAAGCCATTGTGGTTAGGTGTCACCGATTTGGAAGCTTCAATTAATTGGTATTCGCGGATATGCGGTTGGGAAAGTTCGAAGAAAAATTTTCAAGACCGAGGATTTGCGTTGATGCGCGAAACATGGGACTTCGTCTGGCTAGAAAAAGTGAACGTCGAGCGATCATCAAAAAAGGCCAATCCCGGAGCCAGGTTATACTTCAGGATTAAAAAGCAAGAGGATCTGTATAAGACGAATGAATGGCTCAAGGGGCAGGGAATTGATGTATCAGAAATTATAGGGGAGCGTTGGAAAGGATTCCACTTCTATGATCCGGACGGGAATCGATTAAACGTGTGGAGTTATTATTAATGGTAGGAGGAGGAACCGTTGAAAACCAACATGACCATCCAAGGCTTTTCCGAGCGGACGGGTCTTCCTGCCAGTACGCTTCGTTATTACGAAAAAGAAGGGTTGCTGCAGCCGAGTCATCGGGCGGATAACGGGTATCGATACTATCGGGAGGATCAGATTCCAAGCGCCTTGAAGATTCATACGCTGCGCCAAGCGGGAATTGGCCTAATCGAGATCCGTCATTATCTTGCTGCGGATGCCGACGGGCAAGCAGGATGGCTGCGCAAATGGCGTCAGGATGTCGATGCGAAGCTGTTGGCGCTGAATGTAGCCAAACAGTACCTGGATGGTGTCGATTCCGTTGATGAGCATATCCGGTTGGTTAGATGGTCTCAGTCCACGAGGATGCTTTGGTTTCGGCATCGTGTCAAGCGCCAGCTTCATCCGTTTGCACAGGCCATGGATGAGAGTGCGGCATACTTGGAAAAGCGAGGGCTTTTGCATGCGAAAGAGGCTTATGTACGGCAGGAACGAATGATCGGAGATGAGATGCTCGGCAAAGTCGGTTTTCGCTTGCCTTTGAAGTCAGCCTTACCGGACGAATGGAAGCATGAAACGGAGCATGAAGTTGAGCTTGAAGTCATACAGCCCACACTGTTCGTTACACTTGATTGCTTGTCTACCGATCCTTACGCTTGTTTTAGTTTAATGCTCGTTTTGCAATCGTTCGGATTCGAGCCGGCAGGTCCAAATATGGAGCGGTATCAGCTTCACGACAAGCTGCATTACCAATGGATGATTCCAGTGGTTCATGGTAAAGAAACGGGACCTTATACATCAGACCAATGAAATAACAATTCCGCAGTTGGAGTGGTTGGGGTTCGTATATATAAGGTATCGATGCAGTCCCGGAGCAGATTAATACAATTCACTCTCGCTAGTACATCCGGTTCTTTCAAACAGGAAGTAAGGCATTCATCGCAGGGGAGTTTATAATGCATGGTTTGACAGACCCATAAAAACGACTGCAGATATAGTTCATAATTTCCGAAAGGTGTTACCACACTTAAAAGAGGCATATTACGCAGCAACTGGTAAGAAAGATTAAACTAACGGGAAACTATAGCTTAATTAAAACGCGGCTGCCGGCATGGATCGGCAGCCGCGTTGCGCTATTCCAGCTAATAGCTTGTCAATATTTAATTATTAATGACCGATTCCAGGAGTGGTATACTTAAAAAAGATATGACAAATAACCGTCCCCTTCGGCGATGGCGCTTATGCGGCATATTATGCTGCAAATGATCAGAACCAGGTGATCGGGGTCAAAATTATTTTTATTAAGAACGCAGATCTGTAAATTATAAACACATAGCGGAGATTAGACGATGAATCTACCAAGGAAAGTACTCGTTATTGAAGATGAACAGGACATTTCCCGTATTTTGAAAGATTACATAACGATCAGCGGATATGAGGTATGGGTTGCTGAGAACGGTCAAGATGGCTTGAAATTCATAGACACCTTGTCCCCCGATTTTATTATTCTGGATATTATGCTTCCAGATGCGGACGGGATCGAGCTTTGCCGCCAAATTCGCGAGACATGCAATACGCCGATTCTGATTTTGAGCGCTAGAGGCAGCGATACGGATAAGGTGCTTGGACTCGGATTTGGCGCGGATGATTATATGACAAAGCCGTTTTCTTTAAGCGAGCTCGTCGCCAGAATTAATGCCCACCTGCGGAGAGGAAGCATGGAAAATAAGCCGAAGCAAAATGAATTGCTGCAGTTTGGGAGCCTTATCATTGATAAAAAAGCCTACAAGGTAACCGTTGAAGGTCAAGAAATTTCGTTATCTGCCAAAGAATTTGAACTGCTGTACTACTTAGCCAAACATAAAAATCAAGTGTTCTCCAAAAGTCAGCTATTAGACGCAGTATGGGGATACGAAACATTTGGAGATGAAAGCACAATAACTGTTTATATTCGAAGATTGCGAGAAAAGCTGGAGCCGGCCCCTTCAAACCCAATATATATTAAAACGGTCTGGGGCGTTGGCTACAAATTCAGCTCGGATTAGATCAGGGGATGGGGACTACCATGTATGTAAGCCGCTGGTTAAAAAAGTGGATTATGGCCGTATGTTTATGCCTCGTCATCGTGATCGGTTGTGGAGCGTACATCATATGGACCGGGAAAGAAGACAATGTTCAGACGAACTACGTCATTAATCAAGTGCGGATCAAGGTCAACGAAATGATGTTATTTCTTGAAGAAAATCATAAAGCGATCGCTACGGATGCGACAGTGCGACAGAACTTGCTGAAGATGAGCGAAAGTAGCGGCGTTAGCATTCTGTTTGCTCAGTTGGATGGCAGAGTTATTTTTAATTCCGCACCTGAGACGAAGGTCCAAACCATCGATGTAAGGACTTCACTTCATTATGATTTATATGATTCGAAGGTAGATAAGGATCTTTTCAAAATTGCTTTTCCCGTCATCAACCCAGAAATACAAACTCAAATCGGAAACGCCATTTTTACATTGCCAGCAGCACTTGTCATTCCAATACAATCACATCAGACCATCCTTTTTCCTCTCTTCCTGATGGTGACATGTTTACTGCTGGTATTCATTTTATTGTGGTTCCTTAGAAGGAAAATCAACAACGATACCATCAGGCCCATTCATAAATTAAAATATTATTCAGAAGCGATTTTAAAGGGAGATTACGAGCACAAAGCGGAGTATGGCCGTATGGACGAAATCGGAGAAGTATACGCCATGTTCGAGCAAATGAGGCTGGAAATCATACATCTTAATAAGCGAAGAGATGAGCAAGATAAGGCCCAGAAAGAGCTGGTATCGAATTTATCCCATGAACTCAAGACCCCTCTAACTACGATCAATGCATATCTAGAGGCGATACGTGCAGGGATTTGTCCCGATATGGATTCGGTGATGGAATATATTCAAGTGATGCAGACCAATACGCATAAAATGACCGTGCTTTTGGATGACCTGCTCTTGCATGCATTAAAAGAATTAGGGCAAATTTCAGTCCATCCGACAGAACAATATAGTAAAGAGTTCCTGCTGCGAATCATTAAGCCGATGGGCCACAACGTTCGTACAGCAGGCATTACCTTTATCGAACCGGCAGAAATTCCGAATGTGCTCATCAACGTGGATGCGAACCGGCTGGAACAAGTTATTTCCAATCTCATTGCGAATGCCTTGAAGCATACATCCCCGGGAGATTCCATCCGAATTAGCATTGAAAAGGAGTTGGAGCAGCTCATCATCACAATCGCAGATACGGGAAAAGGAATTCTTCCACAGGACATGCCGTTTATTTTTGAACGTTATTTTAAAGGACATGCTGGCGGTGGGGCAGCAAAAGCAAAAAATGAGGGTTCGGGATTAGGTTTGTCCATATGCAAATATATTATTGAAGCGCACAAAGGTTCGATTTCCTTTAAAAGCACGCCGGGTCAAGGAACAACCTTTTATTTTTCCATTCCATTAGGCTGATTCTCCGCTTGTAATACTTTATTAATAATTTGATAAGCAGCATGCAAGAAATGCCCTTTACAATGACGAATATACTGAAATTGCAGGAGGGCTTGAATAGATGAAGGATAAAAAAACGATGATTCATGCTGCAAACCTCTGTAAAACCTACTCTACCAGCAGCGAGCAATATCATGCCATTCGTAATCTGGATATCGAAATTTACCAAGGAGATTTTACGGTCATTATGGGGAATTCCGGTTCAGGAAAATCTACCTTGATGTATCTCCTGAGTGGACTGGATAGTGTGACGACTGGAGAGGTGTATTATCAAGAGCAGCGTATCGATACCTATAGCGAAAAGAAAATGGCGGACTTTAGGGCGCGGAAAATCGGATTTATTTATCAAGGGATTCATTTAGTGCCTGATCTCACTTTTTTGGAAAACATCGCATTACCCGGCTATATCGCCGGCAATAAGAAAAATGAAGTGAAGAAAAAGGCGCGTTCTCTGATGGAAGCGATGCAGATTGAGAGCCTGGGCAATCGCTTGCCAGCGCAAGCTTCGGGGGGACAACAGCAGCGGGCAGCTATAGCAAGAGCTCTCATTAACTCTCCAGAGGTCATTTTTGCCGATGAACCGACAGGCAGTTTGAATTATGACCAAGGCGTCGCGATATTAGATATTTTAACGGAGATGAATCGCAAAGGGCAATCGGTTGTCATGGTTACGCATGATATCAAAGCGGCTTGCCGGGCGGATCGGCTTATTTTAATCCGGGACGGCAAAGTTGGCGGCATTCTGGAATTTGATAAATATGAACCTGACAATGAGGACATTCAGGACAGAGAAAAAATCATCTTTTCTTATGTGTCAGGGAAGGAGTGACTGTGATGAATGCGGTCTGGACTCTTTTCCGATCTAACCTAAGAACGAAGAAGCTGCAAAACGGGCTTACAACCTTGCTCATTCTGTTATCTGCGCTGATGTTGTCGACATCCGTGATTGTGATCTCGAATACACAAGATTTATTTACGGACATGCATAACCAAACGAACGGTTCGCATCAAATTTTAACTTTAGAACACGGCCTGCATGATCCGAAACAGCTTAAGCAGTGGTGGGACGAGCAGCAAGGGGTTACGGCGTCCGAACTAATGCCCTATCGAAATTTATCCGGAATTGTTCATCAAGGAAAAGAAATCAATTTATACTTGTACATGATGAATACACCGGAGCTTCCCTTTAAGGTTGATAAGCTGGTCTGGGCTCAAGGAGAGGAAAGAAGCAGCCCTGAAGTCGGGACTGTATGGATACCCACTTCACTCTCTTATTCCAACGGAATTAATGTTGGTGATAAAGTAAGCTTTAAAACAGGTCAGGGTACATTTGAGTTAAAGGTAGCGGGCGTAGTCGTGGATATTCCTTATGGAGCTCCGTTCACAACAAATGCCCGCATTTGGATGAACGCGCAGGATTATGAAAAGCAGTTTCAGTCCATTCAGGGAAAAGACATGTATATGATGGGGCTTCGGTTCGCAGATTACGACGCAAATACTCAGTATTGGCAACTCTTCGAGCAGAAGTTCGGTACCCCATACCTTGAATCTAAGGATAGTTTCGAATCGATATATTCATTTTATTTCCTTATGAATAAAGTGATCGGATTCGTAATGATTTTTCTTGGAGTTGTCATGCTGCTTGTGGCGCTATTCACGATTGGGTTCACAATTTCTGACGCGATATTGGCTAACTATCGAACGATTGGCATATTGAAGACCTGTGGCCTATCTTCAGCTGGAATTATCGCTACCTACATGTCTCAATATGCTTTGCTTTCGATCATAGGCCTTATTCCCGGACTGCTTTCCAGTCATTTTTTATCCAAAATCATTATCGAGAGTTCCCTTTCATCTTTGAAAACAAACCGTTCAGGTCTGGCGATGCAAGGCAATACTGCGGCTATAGCTGTGGGAATATCTGTATTCCTCCTCGTCATTTTATGCGTGTTGATTTATGCCAATAAAGCCCGTTCCGTACAGCCTGTGCAAGCGATCCGATATGGCATGTCTGAAATGGATAACAGCAAGCGGACAAGACGTTTAAGTACTAATGGAACGCGCCAGGTTGGATTCGATCGTTTTCCCGTTATGCTCACCATTGGGTTTCGTAATGTTCTGAAAAATGTAAAAGGTTCTCTCTTAATGCTCGTTCTTACAACGATAACTTCAGCCGTCCTTGTGTTCGGATTTGTCCTAGTATATAGCATCATTTCCATACCGAAGACGGCGTCCTTATGGGGATATGATAATTCAAATATCGCTGTAACCATCTTTAATGGATCGACTTTTTCGCACGAACAATTTGAAAAAGACATGCGGTCCGACCCCAGAATCAAAAATTTCGGATGGTATAAATATATTTCGGGAGTGATTGCCTCAGAAAAATCCGAGGACTCTGGTACGGCAGACGCACCATCCATGAATGTATATATAAGCGTCGCTGGCGGGAGTTATGATCAGGCGGGATTTTCTGCATTCAAAGGAACCAACCCTCATCACAAAAACGAGATAGCCATTGGAGTTAATATATCCAAGAAACTGAATAAAGACATTGGGGATGTCATGGAAGTATACATCTATGGGAAGAAGCATTCCTTTATTGTTACGGGGATTTATCAATCCATCGCCAACATGTCTTATTCCGCAAGGATAACAGCCGATGTGATCTCAGGGGAGAAATTCGGCAACAGTAATGATGAAGTGTGTTTTGTCAATGTGCATGATATCGACCAAGCCGATCAAGTCGTACGCGATATCAATGAGCATTATAAGGAAGCTCTCGAAGCAGTGACACAGAAAACGTTAATCCATTCTGTATTTAAGGTGGCCGTAGGGCTACTCATTTTACCGATGGGTATCATGGACTTGATATTTATTGTGGTCACTTGCATCATCATCTACAGCACTTGCCGGATCAATATTAGAAAAGAAAGCAAAACCTATGGCATTTATAAATCGATTGGCATGACCGCAAATCGAATCCGAATGTCGGTAGCTTTGGGAATCGCGGCTTTATCCGTCATTGGGGCGATCATCGGCATTTGTGCCGGAATTTATGTCCTGCCGATCCTACTGGAACAAATCCTGGCCACCTTTGGGCTTGTAAAACTCCCCCTTGTTATGAACTGGGGCGGTATTCTTCCTATTGCCTTCATCAGTATCGTATCTGCGGTGTTTGGTTCATGGTTATCAACGAGAGTGATTGCCAAAACAGCCCCTAGAATTTTGGTGATAGAGTAGAGTTGTCATATCGGGTTAGAGCGCGCCTGCGTTCTGACCCGATTTTTCTTGGATTATCTAAATTCGGCTAACGAAACTGGGGAGCGTTATAGTAGCGAAAAAGATATCGATTTAAATCTAACGAAACTACATATCGTTATATGAACGAAATACGGCCTAAAGAACCTCTATTGTGGTTGTTGTTGCGAAACCACTGGGGTGAGAATTTCAACACTCCCCTCATCTCTACACAGCTACGACTACGACTTTAGGTGATAATGCAAGTGTAATTAAACTAACGGGACACGTTAGTTCAATTGTATGTAGGCTGCCATATGGCAGCCTTTTTTTACTAATGGGAGGTAGAGCTATCAACCGAAATAAACTTTGAAGGTAAAGAACAGAATACTTCGTTCATTGCCATGTGTTTTATCCGAATCATTATTCAAATTAACCAGCTCCAACTAGTTTAAGTCCATCATTGATACTAAGCAGCAAGGCATGTATAATTTTTCATGGAACGAGAAAACACAGTCTGGTTGGTAGTCCAGGCACATGGACAACTCTTATTCATAAGAGTGCTATGTCAGTAGCCTTCCCCCCTTGGGATGTCCATCGTTTCGATTCATGAAATAGGGGGATTTATATGAAGCTTACTGTTTTTTACGATGGTCAGTATTGGGTTGGAGTTATGGAACAACAGGAGCAAGGAAAGTTGAAAGCAGCTAGGTATATCTTTGGTACAGAGCCGAAGGACGAGGAGATCCTAAATTTCATCAATAAAGAGATGTGGGGGCTTGTAAGCGGACTTTCACAAGAGGTGGCTGTCAAATTTTCTGCAGCGAAGAAGGTTAGCCCGAAACGGATAGCAAGGAAGGCTGCAAGTGAAGTAAAAAGGAAAGGTGTCTCAACCTACGCACAAGAGGCTCTACAGTTGGAGTATGAGAAGCGGAAGAAGGAAAGACGGGACATCTCCAAGCAGCAACGGGAAGCAGATAAAGCACTTAAATGGGAAATGAAGCTACAAAAGGCGAAAGAAAAGCATCGCGGCCACTAGTAGAAAACGTGTACTAAAGTTTCCAGGTAGGATATGACGTTACACAAAGGGCACCCGATCGGGTGCCCTTAATTCTGACTTTACTGACTACACAGAGAACCGTATCACAATTCATTAAGCTAACGGAGAACGATAGTTCAAACAACCAGGGAGCAGACCGCTACGGGCAGCTGCTCCCTTTCGCATTGATGTAACGGCAGGATAGTTCAAAACTGCCGGCGTCGGATCCGGCAGCTTTTGTCGTTTAAAAGGTCGAACGAATATTTCAGGTATCTCTCGGTTTTTGATACATGTTCTTGTCCTTTAACGATATATGCTCTTGTCTGGGCCGGGCGGCGTCACAATTCGGATCGGACATTAATGCGGCATGCGGTCAGTTGTACCGAACCGATAGTGAACGTAGCATGATTTTAAAAAACTTTGCCTTTAGCCGAATTCACCTAAACTGGAAGTTGAGATGAAATGAGGAGGCTGGCGTATTGGAACACCATACAGGTAGTTGCTATATCCGCAATATTATCGGGATGGAGACGTACAGTGCAAGGAAAATCTGTATTGCCGAATTTTCAATTGACTTTATTTTCATAAGACATCTTTTGTAGAATTGAAAGATAGATGTACCATTTTGAAAAAAGTTATAGCGTTTATAAAAAGTTGCACGGTTTTATCTACACTTCACTGGATGAACACGGTGTTTTACCTTTTTGTTCCATCTGTTTGTATATACCTGCAATCCGTTATTATCGGTGCAGGTTTTTTTATTAACTTGACTTAGAGCTAACTCTAAGTTGTAAACTAACTTTAATCAAAAGGAATGGATGATGTTATTGTATTCATGGTAAAAGATTTTCCTGCTCCTGGGGCTCCAATAAAAAGACCTATTCCCTTAAAGTATAGACAATTCCTCAAAAAAAGTTATATCCTTTAGTTGATATTGAAACACTTCATTGGGTTTGATTTCTTAGGCTTTAACATAGGAAAATACAAAATTCACAAAGGGGAGTAAGGTTCATAATGCAGTTACATTTATCATCTCCAGGCATGATTCGAAAATGAGTGATCAAAGAAAATGGCATTGGCCCGACTATTTTCTATTTCTCATGCGTACGGTATGGTTTTCTTTTAATGGATACGCGATATTCGTTAGTACGATTGGTTCAGAAAAGTGGATTATACTTTTATGGGCTAGTTGCTCTTATATAATACCCCATCTATTTTATCGGCCTAGGCTTATTAAATTCCAATATTATTTAATGGCTGAGGTGTTGTTAACGGGTTCTTTGTTTATTTACTTATCGAGTCAGTATGATATATCAGTGACTTACAGTTTTCTACTTGTACCTATCCTTACTCTTGCTTATGCCTGTCAAGTCAAGCCATTAATTTGGTTAGGACCTTTCGCCGTATTAGCTAGTACATGGGCAGGCAGTCTCTTCACGAATCAGGATTTCTTTAAACTCTGCATTGACACAACTATTTTTTATGGTATTGGGTTTTGTTTAGGAAGGATGACCATTGTCAACAAAGCTAATAAAGAGTTAATTGCCTCAATTGAGGAAAAAAATAAGGATTTGGAATATTACGCAAAAAAAATTGAGGAACTGACGATTAAGGAAGAACGCAATAGAGTTTCGCAAGACTTGCATGATACAGTTGGTCATATTTTCACATCGGTCATAACAAGCTTAGATGCCCTTCCTTTTCTATATAAGGCAGATAAATTAGAAGCAGAAAAAAGTATAAAAGAGATTTCAGATTTAGCACGAAATGGCTTGAACGATGTAAGAAAAACAATTCACCATATGTCGCCAACGAGTCATCGAACGCTTGTTGAATCAGTGACAGAATTAATTGATGATTTTATGAAACATACGGCAACAGATATAGAACTGAATGTTGAAGGGGAAGCGACCAAAGTCAGTGAAAGAGTAAAGCTTGCCATTATTCGTTGTATCCAAGAAGGACTTACAAATGCGAAAAGACATGGTCAGGCCACTTTTATTAAAATAAATATTTCGTTTAAACAAGAAGAATTGATTGTTCTTATTGAAGACAATGGGAATGGTTGTAATGAATTGAATTTAGGATTTGGCTTACGCTCCATGAAAGATCGAATATCGGCATTAGCGGGTACGGTTAACTTTGATTCTAAATTGAATAATGGTATGAGGATCACGTGTAGCATACCTATGGCAAAGGAAGTTTAATGATCATGATTAAAGCAGCAATCGTTGAAGATCAAGAGATTCTAAGAAAAAGTCTAAAAATTGTGATTGAAAATATTTCTGACATTGAGATTGTTGGAACAGCAGAAAATGGAGAAGCGGCAATTGCTTTATGCGAAAGGGAGAACCTTGATATTCTTTTAATGGATATTCAAATGCCGGTGATGGATGGGGTTAAGGCAACAGAAGAAATAAAAAAACGTTGGCCCCATATAAAAGTGATCATCCTTACTACTTTTCAAGATGTCACTCATGTGTTGAATGCCTTAAATGCTGGTGCAGAGGGATATATATTAAAGGCTGTTGATCCTGAATATTTAGTTCAGGGAATTAAAATGGTGTATCACGGGGGTTCCCTCATTCCTCAGCAATTAGCAAAAGAGGTGTTTGGACAAATACAATTAAATAATAACTCTCACTCGGAACAAGACCATAACGCTATGAATCATCCCTATGATTTAAATAATCAAGAAATCAAAGTTCTCAAATGTTTAACCCAAGGATTGTCCAATAAAGACATTACAGAAAAGATGTTTCTTTCCATGGGAACTGTGAAAAATTATGTTTCTGCCATTTATTCGAAATTGAATGTAAAAAACAGATCTTCCGCTATTACTAAAGCAATGGAAGAGAGTCTTATAGAAGATAAGAAACATTGAGTAAGAGAGTGTAGATGAAGTTAAATCGACTTTGTCTACACTTTTTTTATGACTTATTAGTGACTTACCGGCACTACCGTATATTACTTTTTATTTGTAGAATATTGAGTAAGGAGGGATTAGATGAAAAATATAAAGAGGTTAATAATGTATATCGGAGTATTTATTATTATCATACTGGTAATCGCGTTTTTCAGGCCCACATGGACTTCGAGTATAAAAGGGGATAACAGTATTAGTGTTCTAGAACAAGTTGAGATCAATGGTACGAAACAGCAAATCATGATTAGAGGTCGTGATCTAAATAACCCGGTCATTATTTATGTACACGGGGGGCCGGGGTGTCCCGAAATTCCTTATGCAGCTGAGTACCAAAACTTGTTAGAAAAGGATTTCACTATCGTTAATTACGATCAAAGAGGAAGCGGTAAATCATATCATTTTAATGAGGATTATTCTAAGTTAACGGCAGATGTACTTGTAGATGATTTATTAGAACTTACCGATTATATCTCGAAACGATTAGGTAAAGAGAAAGTGATCTTATTAAGTCATTCTTACGGTACATATTTAGGAACAATGGCTGCTTATAAAGCACCAGAAAAATATGAAACCTATATTGGGATTGGTCAATTGGGTAATATGCAAGAAAGTGAAATTGATAATTTGAATTACACAATAAATGAAGCGAAAAAAGCCGGAAATACAGAAGATGTGAAGTATTTAGAGGGGTTCACTGAAAAAGTACATAATGGAGAGGCAGTAGCTCCAAGAAATTATGTAGGGAAATACGGCGGCGCTACAAGACTTATCAATATACCGGATGGCAATATACTTGAGATGCTATTAAGTAGTGAATATAATCTGTTAGATTTAATTCGCTATAGCAATGGACTTAATATGTCACAAGCACAACTTGTAAAAGGTACTTTTGATAAGCCACTACCTAATATAGTCACAAAGCTTGATTTACCATTTTATTTTGTAATGGGTAAATACGACGCTATGGCATCATCTAATGCAGCAAAAAAATATTTTGATATGATTGAAGGGGATCACAAGGAGTTCATTTCTTTCGAGGAGTCAGCTCATTATCCACAATTTGAAGAGAAGGAAAAATTTTATAAATGGATGTGCGATACATTTATAAAGTAATATAAATCGAATAACTATGTTGGTTCCTAACTTTCTTAAAGAGTTGAATATCTTGTATTCTATTAATAAGCCGTTTCCTGGCAAAACGCATCACATTCAATTACGCGAAATCGTTTATTTTGAAATTGCAGAAGAGAAATAAGCCATGAGCCTGCACTCCGTGATTATCGGCGCAGAACAAGAACTGAAAGCAATGACGAAACATGATCAGGTGAATGGGAGAAAGAGAAGGGCTTTTTCACTTGTACGCCATAGGAAGTGAAGGCAGCGGTAACGCTCTTTCCCTTCGCAATATCGATACTTAAAACAGGTTGATTCATATGACCTCCTTGGATGACACTAGAACCCAAAACAAATGTTCTCCACAGGTTGGCACGGTGATACGGGCTCTAGGCCCAACCAACTAAATCGGGGTATTAACATTGCTAGGGCTGAAACACTTGAGGTCTAAGTCCCAACACCACATTCGTTCTTAACCCAGTGCTAATCTTTTAAGTATAAAAAGAAAAGCTCATCCCCGATGAACTGGGATGAGCTTAATATACCAACACCATATTCAAGCATTGGGGCTATCGCCCCTCGGTCTGCCCGAGGATTTCGGAATTAAGCTAACGGGACACGATAGATGAATACTATACATTGCTGAGCAGACAACCGCAGTCTGCTCATTTTATTGAACTAACGGGCAGGATAATTTAACCATTTCACCGAATAATTAAATATCAACAAACGGAATGGAGTAAGAATTTGAGATGTTGAAAAAAGTCATACGGAAAACAGTTTTGATTTATACTATTTTTGGTTTGATTGTTGGTATTGTATTACTGATAGCTTCTTTCTTTACGAATGAAATAGTTGTTCAAAGTGGCGAAAAAGTAATTGCGAGTGGCGTTAAAGCAGGTATGATAATCCTTCCAGCTTGCGTATTAATTGCGTCGTTTATCGGACTCATCCACGCCATTATTTTGTGGTTTCCAATTGTCTGTATTTATAAGAAATTATCCAATAGAAAAAGTTAATACTTTGAAAATCCAATTTATCTGTTCAACTACTATGAAAGAACGGGTCAACTTTCATGCTCTGTGGTGCATTGTAGAGGATGCATGGGTGGCTAACGGGACACGATAGATCAATAATAGACAGAGTATCGGCAGCCATTCAACTGCCGTTTTCTAAAGTTTGCTTCATCAATTGTCGAATCCTTAGTTCGTGAATATTTTTAATAACGGGGGTAGGGTATGGAAATTAAGATACGAGAAATTGTAGTCAATGATTATACTGAAGTTGTTTTTTTATGGAACGATGTACTTGGAGTTCGCAATGTTAATAGTGAAAACTTTCAAGTTACTATGGAAGACATGAATAAGGAAGGAAATTACAAAACATTCGTTGCATTATTTGAAAATGATGTGGTTGGTTTTGTCACTATAGTTCACGCGTTATCAGTAGGGTCTTCGACTGGTTATTTACATATTCAAGGGCTTGCTATTAAAAAGGAATTACAGCATAGTGGGATAGGTACAAAACTACTAAAACACACTGAAAATTATGCTAAAGAAATGGGAATATCAAGTATTATTTTATGTAGCGGATTTAAGCGAACCGACGCTCATGCTTTTTATGAGCATAATGGTTATGACAAGGAATCATACTGCTTTGATAAGATTATTAAACTTGACTAATGAATAACCATTTTGCATTAAACTACTATGAAAGAACGGATTAACTTTCATTCTCTGTGGTGCCGAGCGTTCTGCGAGGCATGGATGGCTAACGGGACACTATAGCTTAATAAATAAACAAAAACGCGGCTGCCGGCATGGATCGACAGCCGCGTTGTGCTAACGGGCAGGATAGTTTGAGATCATTTGCGGTGAACCCTACCATAAGTAACGGCGAAAAATAGGGAGTGTGCAGACACTCCCTTTGTGCTAACATTGTTTGTTATCAAATGTCTACTTCACAATAATCCAATAAGGCGAACGAACAAAATGCTTATTTTCGGAGCGAGGCATTATATCGGTGAGTGTATACAAACCATGTAATGCTTGCTGTTAATAATGCCGACGAAATCAAAGCTGTAAGAACACTATATGTTTGCCAAATAAGTATCGTTGACCAATCTAATGCACAGCACATTATACACAGGGCAATCGTAGCAATCAGCAAAATAGCTGTTACGATTATTCGCTTTTTTGTCATTGGCTGCCGCTCATTCGTTTTCCTTCTGCGTAATCCTAAGAGAAAGAACAGAACGGCCAATAGGCAAAGAATAATTGTGGTAGACGATAAAATGATGTCCAAAAGCTGTGTGCCGCTTATTTCATATGACTGCGTTTGATTGCCGTCTAATATATCTTTGACTTTTAGTACCATGCTTCTATTGATATTTGCGCCGTTGGTCAGCAAGCAGACGGCTGTTCGTTCAATTGGCATTATGACCACTTCGGTTCCGAAATTGGGATTGCCCCCTGGGTGCTCTATAATCGTTTGGTTGGCGTTTACCGACCAGCCCGCCGCATAATACATTTCATTGACAGCCGGAACAGACATATCACCCTGATGTGATTTTTCGATAACCGTATGGAATATTTCGGGTATGTCCTGCACAATACCCATCTGTATGCCCATCCAACGCGCCATATCTTTTGTACAAGAAATGATGTAGCCTGCGGGTTTATTCCCGGAATAATCCGGCGCGTTATATGGAGTTGTCATAAAAAAGGAAGAATGGTAGCCCTGTGCCAACTGTCCGGTGGCTTGAGCATCTTCTTTATAAACATACGTCTGGTGAAGACCTAACGGCTGAAATACCTGTTCCCTCATAAAGTCTTCATAGCTTTGTCCCGACACAATCTCAATAACCAAGCCCAATACGTCATAATTAACGGTTCCATAGTTATACTGTTCACCGGGAGGGAACGCCAACTCAGCATCTACCAGCATTTCCACAGTCTTTTGCAGCAAATCTGGCGTATTGCCTTGTGGAATATTTTGAGTATGCCTAGCATTTGTTAGGCCGCTAGTATGGTGAAGAAAGTTATTGAGTGTAAGGCTTTGCATATCAACAGGTTTCCCTTGATACTTTAACGTAAACCAAGGTAAATATTTTTGGACAGTGTCAGTCATTGACAGCAGACCTTGCTCTTCCAACAGCAGAATACCCATGCCGGTAAAAGCTTTACTGACCGAGGCCAACTCATATAGTGTATTTTCACTTGCAGACAACCCACTTTCACGGTCTGCATACCCGGAAGAAAAGTAGAACACTTCATCATCAGCAAGTATTGAGATTGACATTCCCGGCACACCTGATATACGACTGGCATCATCCAGCAACGCTTGTATTGCCGCAGATTGCGTATCTGACAACGACGCATAACTTTGTGTTGTGAATCCTGAGAATAATATAAGTATCGTTAATACAAAAACAATAGTCTTTTTCATAAACTCTCCATTTCGAAAAAATTATGCGAGGATAATATAAACAACCCGTAGTACGCCTTATCCGCCAAATGTGTCATTTCACTATATTTAATACTAGATGTTCAATGATCAGATTACTATTGTAAACTGCACACTCTTATGGATATTATTTTTAGGAACACAAGAAGACCCATCTGCTTCATCAGCAGAAGGGTCAATTGTCTGAAAGTATTCCTCAACGTTCTCATCAAAGGTTAACTGGATCTCTTCAATCTGTTTCGTTACAAAATCCTATTTATTTATAATATTATACAAACAATCTTTAATCCTCAAGATATATACCTTGTTCATTAATTTATTATCCATCATCTAATCGATACATTCATTAGTATTGCTAAACTTGAGTGAATTTTGGTGCGATTTTGCAGAAAAAACGCAGGTTGGCCATTAGAATTGCACCGGTAATTAATTAAGCTAACGGGACACTATAGCTTAATAAATAACTAAGACGCGGCTGCCGGCATAGATCGGCAGCCGCGTTTTACGCTAACTGGCAGGATAATTGAATAAGACCTATAATTGAAATAAACCCTTAAAACCGAAGGAAGGGCAGTTATACGCAACTATAATTGTATTAATAGCGTCAACATAAATGGGATTATTTTCTTGCCAAGGGAGGACTACTATGAGGAAGTTACTCACTGCCTGTCTAGTCTTTGTTGTTATCTTTGTATTTTCAGGTTGCACAGGTGAATCAGCCAGAACATTAGATAAAGAGTTTGTAAAGGAAAAAGCAGAAATTGGTCTTTCGAAGTCAGAAGTAGAAAAAAGATTTGGAAAAGACTATATCTCAGGTGATGCAGATGGTGGCCTACTATGGCTTTATGATACCACCAATGAGGACACAAACTATGAACGAAGATTAGATGTGGTAGCCCACGAAGATATAATCGATGGCAATGTTGTAAACCAGTTATTTATTAACTTCCAGAAGGAAAAAGCTTTTATGTATTCTTTCTTCTACAAGGGAGATGACGGAAAAGTGTGGGAATTTGTATTATACCCTGATAGAACCACGCTTGAAATACCTGTAAGTCAATAGCGATGTCATACCTGAATTTGGTTAAGCTAACGGGACACGTTAGTTGAACAGAGCGATGAGCAGTTTGCTACGGCAGCTGCTCCTTGTTTTATTAAGCTAACGGGCAGTTTAAAGAAATAAACGAATGCCCTTATTTTACCAAATGTTATGGTACAATATATTATATATCTTGATATTACGATAATTAAGGAGTGTGAAAAATGTGAGTATTATTTTAAGTAAAGTGGGAGCCGTTTTTATCCCAGTGAGTAACATTAGAGAAGCAAGGGAATGGTATTGTTCCATTCTTGGTCTAGAACCTACGTTTGATATTATCGCTGGACATCTTTGTTGTATACCAATGGATAATAATGGATTAAACCTCGTTTTAGATAGCAATATTTACAATGGGGATTCATACTTTAGAGAACCTGCCTTCCATTTTAACACTGACGATATACATATGGCTTATCAATTCATGAAAGACCGTAAAATTGAAATTATCACTGATATAGAGAATGGTCATTGGTTTAATTTTAAAGATCCAGACGGGAACATGTTGATGATTTGTAAATGTTAGATCCAATATTGTTGTTGCACTAACGGGACACTATAGCTTAATAAATACCTAAGACGCGGCTGCCGGCATGGATCGGCAGCCGCGTTGTGCTAACGGGCAGTTTAGTTGAAGAATGGAAATGGCTCCTTTATGTTTGTGCAAAGCAAGAATAACCCCTCCGAACAGATTAGAGGGGGTTGCGCTATCTAAATTCATCCGTTATTCCAAGCCCTTATTCTGACCAAACAACCACTTGGTGACAGTTCGGACAAGTTGTATAGGAAATTACCATTGGGGATACTGATTTATAAGTTTGAAATAGCCTCCTGTGTCGTCCAAGTAGCACTGGCAAATACTTTATAATTGGTAACGGCAGCTTGAAAATCCTCTTCACTAATTGTTGCGGTGGCATCGTATACAACAGCTGTTTCAAAACCAGTTTCGATTAGATGCCTCATATGTGACTCTACACAAACGTTGGAAAGCACCCCTGCAATAATTATCTTCTCTTTTCTATGTTGTCGTAACTGATATTCCAAGTCATTTGTTTGTGGGCTGGCAACCTTGTGAGGAGTTGCAATGACGGTTCTTCTATCAAAAATATAAGGTTTGAAAGAATGAACAAAATCAGCTCCAAATGACGGTGGTGTGTACGCATTTGCCACTTGATACATTCTAAGACCTAATAGCATCTTTTGTTCATTTCCTGTAAATTGCCAGCCATAATCATGAGGGTATAAATAATGGGGCGATATGAAAAGTTGGTATCCCTTATTCATGGCAGTTCTCATTAATAGTTCAAGGTTTTGTATAGTATTATTTCGTTCAATAGTTCCTTTAGTCAGATGATAGCCTCTTCCCCCAGGACTCATAAAGTCATTTTGTGGGTCTGTGATTACAATAGCAGTATTATTGGGATGTGGTTTAAACGGCAAATTACTTACCTCCCTCGCAGCATAAGCTTGCGGAAATGTTTGCATCCTGTTCAGGGAAGATAGAGAAGTTGTTTTCTAAAAAAGTTCAGCATTGACACGACAGCTGCACCGAACAAGTACATAGTCATTAAAAACTCTATAGGCATCTATATGTATTTGTAGTTTGTTTGGTTCCCTTTGTTATAGAAATTAGTGTGCAACTTTGACGAATTGTTTCAAGAAGGTATGCTAACGGGTAACATGTGCGCAGGAGCTGCTCTAACGCGGCTCTTTATTGCTCATTGAAGTAACGGGCAGTAGAGCGTGTTGGCAACTTCAGTGGTTAGTTGCGGGTAATAGTGACCTCATATTACGCTTTCAGCCAGTAAGCTTATACCATCGGTTGGAAGCCACATCAAGTTATACTTGTAACTCAAGCATAACTTGATATACAAAATTGAGAGTAATAGATACACTGAAAGTATCATGAACGAAGGGGTGATGATAGTGTTTGATATGTCGAAAGTAGGCAGGAATATTGCGAAGTTAAGGAAAAGATCAGGGATTACCCAAATGGGTCTAGCTGACCGACTTAGTATCAGTTACCAAGCGGTAAGTAATTGGGAACGAGGAGAAACGATGCCTGATATTTCTAAACTTCCTCTAATCGCAGAAATTTTCGATGTAAGTATCGATGAGATTCTCGACGAAGGTAAAGGGACACAAATACTTAAAAATATGCTGGTTAATACAACTAAGGATTATTTACAACATAATGAGGTTTCTCTCGAAGAGATTTCGGAAATCGCACCATTACTCAGAACGGAGCAAGTTAATGAATTTATTGAGAATGTAAAGGACAGAGTTGAAATAAGCGATCTCCTGTCCATAGCCCCCTTTGTCAGTGAGGAGATCATAAACAGATTTGCAAAACAGGCATTTGAAAAAGAAGGTATAGGTGCACTGGTGTCGATGGCTCCATTTATGAGTGAGGATGCAATTGACGAATGTGCAAAGAAAGCCTTTGAAAAAGAAGGTATAGGTGCACTGGTGTCGATGGCCCCGTTTATAAGTGAGGATGCAATTGACGAATGTGCAAAGAAAGCCTTTGAAAAAGAAG
>NZ_JBYTDT010000017.1:0-36782 GCF_058791655.1 Paenibacillus sp. EB106-05-06-XG162 | reverse complement strand
GCACTGGTGTCGATGGCCCCGTTTATAAGTGAGGATGCAATTGACGAATGTGCAAAGAAAGCCTTTGAAAAAGAAGGCGTAAGAGCACTGGTGCCGATAGCTCCATTCATCAGTGAAGGGGTAATGAATGAATGTACACAAGGTAGTGCTCAAGGTTAACGTATTTGAGAAACGTTAAGACCCGTTGAATATGAAAGATAGGTTTAATTTCAATATATGAAAACTATATGCTTAGATACTGATCGGTGAACATCATCATAAATAGAAGTGCTGATCATTACGCTAACGGGACACTATAGTTCAAACATCAAGGCTGCCTATCGAAGGGGCTGAAGTTAGCTCTGACAAAACGCACCCAAGGGGAACATGGAACTATGCCGATGTCCAAGGAAGTGACGCCACGCGTACCCTTGGCAGCAGCGACGCATCCAACAGCGTATCGATCCTTGATAAGCCAGCCGTTTTGCCAGGTACATTGCCCAATCTCGGAGCTTACGGTGGTATCTACAAGTTCAACCTGACCATTCAAAACACTTCGGGAAGCACACAGACCGTAAATCTGTACCTGAATCCGCGTGGTGGACTGTTCGCAGGCGCTGTAAAGGTAGGTAGCAACTCTGTGAATGGTGTTTCTAAAACCAAAGTTGGAGAAGTAGTGAAAATCGGGTCCTTCTCCTTGGCTAATGGACAATCGGTAAATGTACCGATTCAAGTTACCACCGCTGGAGGTAGCAATACGCCGAATGCATTCTTTGCTGCGAAAGCATAAGTAACTGACTAATGACAAAAAACGATTCCTACTGCGCGTTGTAGGAAACGTTTTTTTTTGATTATTATTCCATTTTACCCTATTATTGATGTTGGTTGAGACTTAGTAGGGGAAACATGCGTCTACTTTATCATAATACTTGCTTGGAGGGGAACGAATGAAACGTATCGTCAAAATAGGACTTGCTGGGGTCCTGCTCACATCCGTATTTAGCGCAGGTGCTTATGCTGCAACGGTAGCTCCTAAAGTCTTTGTTCATGGCAATATCATTCAAAGCAATGCTACACCGAGAATCATTGATGGATCAGTCTATGTACCACTTCGTTCAATATCGGAGGGACTTGGAGTAGATATTCAATGGGACAATAAAAGCAAAACGGTATACGTCAATTCCGATCCGCAATTCAAATCAGAAGCAGGCAGCGTAACGTATGTAGGTCAGCGTGACCTGGCATTTAATTGGATTATGGCCTACGATGATCGACGGGAGGAAGATGTACTTAAATTAAACGCACCGGGATTCAAAACGGATCTTTACGCTGAAAGCTTCCCTCGTGGAATCTACAATATGGCCAGCATTGTCGAAATGCAACCTGTAAACCGCACTGAAAACACCTTAACTGTACGTATTGTACAACGAGTCACCGCAGAAGATGATTACAATGTCAAAGTAGAACAATGGAAATTCACATTTGAGGGAACTAATAAAATAAAATCGGTGATGATCGTACCGAAATCAACCCAATATTTAGATCGTTACACCTTGTTCCCAGGAACAAGCTTTGGAGAGTAATTTCTCGTTTATTATGAATCTTCAGGCTCTTAGGTGGCGTTTTCCATCCGCCCTGAGCCGGTAGCATCAAAGAAGTTATAGTATACAAATTTTAGTTGTAACGGGACACGATAGTGAGGAGCTGCCATAAGGATAGCTCCTCTTTGATGTTCATTGAAGTAACGGGCAGTTTAGTTTAATAACATTGAATGCAAAAGCCTGCTAATTTTATTAATCTAACGGGCAGTAAATTAGATCACCAAAATGGAAATGTGGTAAAATTATCTATAAAAGGAATGGATATTAATCGATCTTAATCGTTATTAGTAATCTGGTTACTTTTATAATTGAGGAGGGGTTACATTGAATAAGAATAAATTGAAAAGGTCATCGCGTGATAAATCATTGAACGGGGTTTGCGGAGGGATTGCTGAATTCTGTGGCATTTCTTCATTTGGTATTAGATTAATTTTTATTTTCACAATGCCCTTATCCTTGATTATCTACATTATTTTGTCTAATAGACTTGATGAAAATACCAGCTTATCATTTTAGATGTAACTACGTACTTAGTCCAGAATATTAATGTGGTTAGTACATAGATGTTTAAACTAACGAGACACTGTAGTTCAATTGATAGAGAGGCAGCCAGCTGCCATTTTTCGAAGTAAAGACAGATTACATCGATTATGCAATGTAATAAAATTGATGCTATTAAACGAGGTGACAAATGTTGAAGTTTATAAAGCATGAACCTGAGTTTCCACCAATCGAATTTTTTATAACTCGTTTCTTTGTTGGCGATAATTGTTTATTTGAACAGGAAACAAAAGTGTCATTACCTACCTTGATACCTGGTGATGTGATTGACATTTTCAATGAAAGTTATGTAATTGAAAGCAGGCAATTTGGTTTTTAACGAGGATGCTTTTGTTACAGTTTATTATATAAACAAACGTTAATTAGGCATTTAAGTGTTAAGCTAACGGAACACGATAGCTCAATAACGGCTGCCGTAAACATTTTACTATTCAGGAAGGAATAGTGATTCAAAGATGCCCACTTTAAAAGAATTTGATTTAGACATTCCTTATCCTAAAAGAGATGGATCGCCTGAAGATTATGAAGCCAATTGGAGTAAAAAAAGAGTTCAATTTAGGGACGAGATTCGCTGTATTGCTTCTCTTTACGAACGTTTTTTTGAAAAATACAAAACTAATGATGCATGGAAGGTATTAATTCGTTGTGTAGACGAAGTTACTGATCCTAGAGTTCTTACCTATGGGGGAATATGTGAATCAGAGATTAAATTCCATGTAGATTCATTCTTCTCTTTGAATGATCAACAAAAGAAAGTAGCAACTTTGGATTTGTTGAGAAAAGGAATTGATAAAATCATTCCTGAAAAAGGATGGGATCCAGTTCCATTCGATCAAACGTTCGAAAAAATGACTGAAGCAGAAATGATGAACGAATGGTTTTGGAGAAAACCAATTTTAAGTCCTGACAGAAGATTTAAAGCAAGGCTTTATATTGTGCACAAAGTAACTGTTGTAAGAGGCTACTTAATTGTCTTCAATAAAACAAATCAAGAGGTACTGCGCGTTGAGGCTTTTCGGGATCGACCAAACGAATGGGTTTATGTTCAATATCTCGGAAAAATTCAATGGTTATCTTCGAATGAAGTTGCTCTTTTTAATAAAGACAATGAGTTAGTTCGCCAAATATCGTTAATGAATTTTTGATCAAATTCCCCCCCGTCATTAAGCTAACGGGACACGATAGCTTAATAAAAAACTAAAACGCGGCTGCCGGCATGATCGGCAGCCGCGTTGCGCTAACTGGCAGGTTAGCACAACAAAGTGACATAGGGTTGAAACTGTATCAGGTTCCATCCGTACCATTTATTATTGGTAAAACGTGGGAGGTGGAGTGGGGGTGGAAAGATTTAATGAATGGATATCACAACATTTCGGTCTTTTTATAGCTCTTTTAATTATTGTTCCTTTGTTCCTGGCAGTTGTACAGCTATACATTATTAAAAAATGGATTAAGAAGCGATGAATTATTACACTACTATGAAAGAACGGATTAACTTTCATTCTCTGTGGTGCCGAGCGTTCTGCGAGGCATGGATGGCTAACGGGATACGTTAGCGCTTAGAAAACACATCATAAGGCCGCCGCGGGACAATCGCCAAGGATAAAGATTGCCGATCCTGTCGTTATAAGATAATATAGGGAGCATTTTCATGTCGACTGCGGTCCTTCCAGAACTGCTCACAAGTAGATAAGGGGAGATGAAATGCGTAGAAAAGAAGCTCTGTTTTTCGTTCTCATTCTGATCGGTCTGCTGCTCATATCCAACACCCACCTCGGCTATTCTTTCGGAGACAGTATATTCAGAGCGGTTGGAATACCGCCGTGGACCAATACCGAGTACGATTCGGGGCTGCATGTCTCGGTTACTGTCGGGCTGCTTGTCATTGTTGCCGGTTACATCGGTGCGGTGAAGTTTTATCAAGTCCGGTTTCCCAAAATACGGAGCCGGATCATACTGAGCTGTATCGCATTTGCGTTTCTGTTTCCGATCGTGACCGAGAATACCATGATTCTTCTGAAATATAATTCCGTTTCCGTTTCCTCCGTCGCTTTCTCCAAAAAGAACAGCCAGTGCAGCTATCGATCGGAAGAAGCGAATGTGAAAGCGGACTGCACCGTTACGCTGATCAACTATGGGAAGGAGAAGGATGTAACGGTTAGGCCTTATCTGATACGAAGTACAGCCAAGGTCGAGTTCGAGCCGATGACGATCACGCTTCCACCTCATCAGAAGGTCGGTGTCAGCACGGCATTTAACGGCAAGCTGCTGGATGGAACAGGCTTCTCCGGCTGGTCGAATGATATCGGCATTGAAATCGAAGTCGATGGCGTGAAGAAAAGGTATGGCAAAGAGTAGCTAGTGGTGTGGGGAATCGAAGCGGAGGAGATCCTCAGACCCGGTTGGATGACTCGAGCGCGGAGCTGAAGCGGTTCAATGTCGATCCATCAGATTTTTACATTTTGGATTACTAACTAATAATTCATTCACCTCTGAGATGCGAATGAAGCGATCTGTTACTGCACTAACTCAGAACGTTGGTTCAATCCAATAAGGAAGGAGCAGTTAGCCACAGCAGCTGCTCCTTATTTCATTAAGCTAAAGGGCAGGATAGCTCAATGATTTCACGAATACTCTACATATGGAGGGAGTTATTTACGAAGTTCGTAAATAAGCCGTTCTTATTCTGAAAGAAGGTGGATGTAGTGAATAATAAAAAGAAAAAAGTAATTTATTATATAACAGATTTAGTGGCGATGTGTGTGGTTTTTTTCCTTATTGGTAGCATCTTTAGTAGTCTTGGATTAGGTCTAATAATATCGGTAATTATTTATCACTTTGTTACAAAACCTTTAGTGAAAATGGCGTTTAAAATTTAATAATAGAATAAGAAATATTGTTTTTTTGTCGGGTGACAAGAACATAACTGCTTAGAAGTCGCGTAGTTGTGGCTTTTTTAGTTTTACGTAGGTGAGGACGATTTTCAATTATAAAAATGATGCAGACTAAGCAGCTGCGTTACGCTAACGGGCAGGTTACTTCCAATATGTGTTAAAATAAATGGTAGACTTCTGTTGCTCGATCTATGAATTTTAAACATTAGTTATGGGGGTTAAATTTATGTTAAAAATTATTAGGATATTAGGTATTATGTTTAGTTTATTTGTAGTTGCAATTGTTATTTATTCCTTAGTAGCTGTGGTGGATTTACCAAGACAATCGATTATATCATCATGGATGATGGTTGGTTTATGTTTTTCACTAATATTTAATGGGATATCCTCTTATTTCCCTCAGAAAAATAGAGCAGGATTATTCATGAGTGGAGTCGGCGTAACAATATTAATAATAGTCTTAGTTAAATTTCCATTTTAATGGTGAGACAAGCCTCTTCCTCAGGAAGTAACCATATTTACATATATGTTTCTGTGTTCGTCGCTCAACTAACGGGAAACAATAGCTTAATAAATAACTAAAACGCGGCTGCCGGCATGGATCGGCAGCCGCGTTTCACTAAGGGCAGGATAACTTGGAAATTACCAGTTATCAAAGTTGTTATTGAGAGTCCAATTATCGAAGGTTTTATGACGACAAAACGGAAGAGGGAGATAAAGTTTGGTAATGTGTACGCTATTCCATTACCGGATGGTAAATTCGCTTTCGGTAGTAGGTTTAATGATGCCTCTATTGCGATATATAGCATACAGAGACCATGGATGATGCGCCTTTAGACGAGGAATATCAGTTTAATGTTGGGATATACAATTATGTTTTTAAGTCAGATGAATGGCCAATTATTGAGCGATACTCGGTCTGCCTGACTCGAACAACTGGCTACCGATGGATGTGCAAAAGACTTTGTCCAGTGAATTTGTCAGGTATACAAATGGTGAGTTCTTTTTATTAACGGTACACCATTTTGGAGCTGTTGTTCTGCAGAATGCGATAAAAAATCGACATATGATATCCTAATCTGACAAATAGTGCTATACGATTAGTAAATGAACCACTATAATTGGTAGAAAGGGCCAAAAAACAGAGTTCGGCATAAGGGGACAAGGTATGTTGCAGGAACTAATCATATTTAAGAAAGACACGGATGCTATCGGAACTAATAGGGGATTTGTATTTCAATACTTAAAGACATTAATTCAGTGGCTAACTAATTATCGTGAGAATGCTGACAACCTTATTTACTGTGAAGTTGAGGATGATATAAAACAAGTAGATCAATCAAGTGCTGGCATTAAGTGGACGCAAGTGAAATGTTATGCTTCTGTTTTTAATTTAAGTAGCGAAGATATTCATAAGACTTTGTATAACTTTTTTGTTTTGTTTGCAATTCATGATATGGCTGACAGTAGGTTTAGCTTTGAATCCAATTCTAAGCCTTCAGGGAGAGATGATTTGTTTAATGAATGGATAAGTAAACAGCCAATAATTGAAAATGATATGGAATTACTCGCAAAATTGGTTGTGTATGTGCAACAGACATTAAGTGCGAATATCGAAGAAGTGAGTGGATCATTACTCAAAGGCATTGCTAATAAAATTACAACATTAGAAAGCAAAAAAAGCTCAGCGGCTAAAAAGAAAGATAAGCAGGAAATTGATGAATTAAAGGTCAAATATCAATCCATTGAAAGGCTAACCAAGGTTATGGAGCAGAAGTTATTTGACATTGAAGTAATCTCAGATTTCATCAAAAGAATAGAATGGGTATTTGATTCTACTAATCCCCAAACATCTATTCAAAAGTTGATAGCAGATGCAAAAGCGAAGATTAAAGAAATCATTCCAAAGCAAGCATCTGCCAATCTGTATTTTAATAGATTATTATCAGAGATTTTTTTGAAGTCAACAGAAGCAGATGTAAATGAACGAATTTTAGATACGGTTCTCATGAATGAAATACTCGGTGAAACGGAAGAACAATTGAAATCATATACTGATCAAGAGCTTGTTCAGAAATTAGAGGGAATAGAGACAACAATTGTTGATGGGTTTAGTGGCGTTAATGTGCAGTTAGATACAATAGAAAAGAAGCTTGATGTTCTTTCTGACAATATTGTATTTAATTCAGACGTTATGTTAATTGACCTTCCGCAAGCAGAAAAAGAAGAAATCGAAGCCATATTATCAAATGATTCAGAAACTCAGAGTAAGTTGGTTACAAAAATTAATAAGATTAACTTTAAAAGTGCTGATCAACAGGACTTTATTATTGATTTAGCAACAGAATTAAGGTGCAGGTACCTCCTATTTATACAAAAACTAAAATTAGAAAATTTGCATCAAAAACGAGAAGAAATAAAAAACTTAGAAACTTTAGTAAAGGTTCGTTGCACAAATATTGTGACAGATAATGATGAGATGGATCAAGAGTCATATAACCCGAGGAAATTTTGGAGAGCATTTCAAGATGATCTAAAGTTACTTTTAGTCGAAGTAAAACAAAGGAAAAAAATTGACATCGATGAGACAATTGTATTTGCGCAAATGTACCAAATGGCTGCCGAATGTCACTTAAGATGGCACAATGAAGGGTGAGACTATGAGTGATGAAGATAAAAAGGGATTAGATGATTTCTTCGAAGCCCTAATTGAGAATAATGTACAAATAGAAACGGTTCCCATAGATAAAAGATTTCATTATACAGATCCTGATGATGATTATGATTTTCACGCTTACCGTATTCTATTGCTCCTTAGGGTATGCGGAACTACTCGTGAAGATTTTTTTACACATTTCACGATATATGGAAGAAGGAAGTTCTCCTTCTTCGATTTCTTAATCAGATATCCATTCTATCTTGAGAAAGTAATAGAAAAAAGCAAAAAAGGATATTTAGCATCCTATATTAGTCTCAATGAATACGAAAAAGAAAGAGCGTTTTCTCCCATGATTAGATATATAAGAGGGCCTTGGGATCATCGGTATGATTCTTTTTTTAATTATATGATCAGTAAAAATCTAATCGAAGTAAGGTATGATTACTACTCAAAGACCCAAAAGGCATTCATGGTTAGTTTGACGAGTTTAGGTACTGAAATAGCTGAAGAAATAATGGTGGTTGAAAAGGAATGGGTAAAAAGGATGGAAGCAATCCGAACTATTTTTCCAGAAAACGCAACGAATGAATTCATAGAAAAATATGTTCAAAAGGAGTTCCCTGCACTAATTTTGCGATACTACGAGGTGAACGAGCATGTTAATTGAATCCGCATTAATAAGGGTAGATACAGATAAAGAGCTATTTAGCCGTTTTGTATCATTTAAAAAAGAGAATGGCTCAGTAAAAGAATTTAATATGATATTTGGAGAAAATACACTAGGGAAGTCAACGTTTATTCAAAGTGTGATCTTCGCCTTAAGTGGTGAAGAAATTTATGGTATCCATAAAGATGATATCGTAAGTTTTAAGGATCTCTTCAAAATTCATTATAAACAAAAAGTTGTTCAGGCACATATATTTCTACAAATCATCAACAATGGCAACAGAGTGATTGTAGTGCGAAATGCTATGGACTGGAATGAACCTGTTACAGTCTTTTGGGGTACTGAGCTAAAGAGTAACGATAGTTTGCATGATTTATTACATACAAGTTCAGCACATGCATTTTATAAAATGCGAAAAGATAATAATATTAAAGGAAATGAAACTTACCAGGAATTCTTGTTCTCCTTCATGAACATTACCCCAATTACAGATAAGGATTCATCATCCTCTGCTGAAGAGGGGGAAGAGGTAAAGCAGTTATTTTATATTCAAAATTTAATGCCCCTCTTTATTATTCAACAGGGTGCTTGGCATGATATTCAGGCTATAAATCCAAGATACGGACTAAGAGATATTAAAAAGACTGCTTTTGAAGTTCTGCTTCAGTTTTCTGGAACAGAAGTAATTACTGCTCGTTATGAATTAGAAAAATTGGAATCACTACTGAAACAGAAGAATACCTCTTTGAACGATATCAATGAAGTCATAGGAATGATTGCATTAAAAGATTCAAACCTGATTAATGCTGAAATTGTTAAAGCAAATAATGATATCGAAAAAAACCAACAAAGCATAGACAACATGGAATCGGGGCAGTCCGAAGGTAACCATGTCTTAGTTAATATCCGAAATCGATTCAGAATCTCTTCACAAAAACTAAGACGGTTTCGCGAAAACATGCAGTCATTGGAATCAGAAATTGAAGAATACAATTACTACATAAGCAAGATTTTGAATGATATTGAAAAAAACGACAAGCTTAAAACTGCTAAAAGAATAATTGGGGTTCTGCCAATAAGTACATGCCCACATTGCTTAAATGCTTTATCAGTTGAAGTTGAGGAAGAATTATATAATGATACATGTGGTTTATGTGGAAGTACATTTAAGGAAACTTCGTATACGCAAACCGACCAGTACCTGGGATATTTAAAAGATGAGCTTAAAGATTTTAAGCGCCTTAAGGATTTGAAGGAAAAAGAAAAGACAGAGGTATACAGCCTAATCGTTTTAGCCGAGCTTGAACAAGCTGAGCTGAAGAAAACAATGAATGATTTTGAAGAAAAGCTTAAGCCCAAGAACCTGCAAGCCTATAATTTTCATTCAAGAGAAATCGGAAGACTTCATAATGTAGTAAGCCAACTGAAAAAGGATAATGAAATAATTCAGCGTTATGAACAGCTATTATCAGAACAAAAAAAAATAGCCGAGGGCATTAAAGAAAAGAGAAGCTATATTAGGACTATTGAAAAACAGAAAGAGAAAGATGAAGTGAAATTAGTATTCTTTGAAACAACATTTAAGAGTAATCTTAAAAAGCTTGATTTTCTAAAGTTGGGACTTGATGAAAGAAAAATAAAAGATGAAAAAAAGAAGGACAAAGACTCTCAAATTGATGAACTTGAAGAAATTTATAAGCAAATTAAAATAGACAAATTTGATTACTTACCTAAACTTGAAGAAAGAAACCTATATTACCTCACTTCAAGTAGTGGGTTAATAAGAATAATACTATCGTATTATACAGCTTTACTTGAAACTGCATTAAGGTTCGCTGATTCGGTGCAACACCCGTTTTTGTTGATCATGGATGAACCCAGACAACAAAATCTAGATATGCGAACATTCAATAAGTTTCTTTCGTCATTTAATGAATTGAGGCAAAAATACCCCAATAAGTTTCAAGTGATTATTACATCGTCCGAGAAAGGCGATGTTGACAATGCTGATATAACAATAGATCTTGGTACAAGTACGCCATTACTTGAACCAGTTTATACTGACGAAGTTCAAGGTGAAGAACAAAGTTAAAATATTAAAAGTGCGGTGGTGGTTCTAATGAAAGGAAAGGGAAATTGGAAAAAATAACAACATTCGAATCTTACACCGCGGATTCGATTAAATAAATAATGGTCATTATCTTCGGGGTAATTGTTCGATAATGAAAAACAATGTGAATAACGTAATCTTTTTATTCGGCGAACGAACCTAAGGGACAACTTATTTGTCCCTTTTTCTTATGCATCACGACGACAAGGAGATCTTCAAAATGATTAGATTTATACAAAATTATTTATGGATGGACGCGATGAGCATTCCAAAGGAACAGACCCTGCGAACGACACTTATCAATTCGAAAGTTTAAATTAGGGGAGATTGCTAATTACCCCAAGGCTTTTCTTTATCGGCGTACAGCGGCAAACATTTACAGATTAAGCTACTCCTAATAAACCTACTGACGCAAGGGGGTAAATAATAATCCACCAATCCAACAGTTGCTTTTGCAGCCGGAGTAGCTTGATTCCACAATAGAAATACCATTAACAACATACCTAAACCTAAGGTAAAAAAAATTAATTAAAATAAGTGACTCAAACGATTTTATGTGTTTCAAGTAAATGTAATATTTCCTGGGTACGGGCGTACAAGTACTGGTGATCATAATGATTTTTCGTGGGATTAATTGGAAATATACCCCGGACACTAAGCCACTTAACTATATGGGGGGAACCAACACCGACTACCTTAGCAATCTCTGTTGAAATCATATATCGTTCGTTAAACTCGTCTATGGATTGTCGGGAGATTACTTTAACCCCCTTAGAATTCAAATTATTTATAATGTAGCCTTCTCTCATAAAGTAGTGTACACTATTCCGACTTAATTTCATTTTTTTAGAAACATCTTTTATTGACAAACAGCCACTATTAAAATCTGTTATCTCCTCTCTGAAAGCATTTTTAATAGCATGCTTACAGAAGGCATATTTGTTTAATCCATTTTTATTACTATCTTTATGACACGGCTTTAAAGTGCCACTTATAACTTTTTTGATAATCGCCGCCATATTTGGAGTGAATCCACTGCCCAAAGGGGAGGCTGCCATTCGCAGGTAGTGCAATTCTTTAGGAAACGAAACAATCTGTTTTTCTAATCGCTTTTCAAATGTATTTATTAAATTTTTAATACTAATGGGAGCAAAATGCCACACTGAACTGGCATCTTTTCTAGCAGTTATTATATTTAAATTTACTAATTCAGAAACAACATCCTCTGTTACCCCCAGTAATTCTAAACACTCTTGAGTAAATAGATCGCTTCGATATTTGATGGAAAATAATGAACGCTTCTTTTCTCTAAGAAGCAAAAATTGACCAGGTAAATATTCGATTAGCTCTATTGAAGAAATATTTGTTGGGAGTGCTAGTCCAAACATGTTATTTAGCTCGTTAATCGAATACAACTGTTCTTTAGTATCATCAAAGGTAGCCCTAGGAAAAGTGACTTTATAATCAGATGGCCAAGAATGCTGCATAATATATCTTTCAAATTCAAACTTAATTTCTTTTAGTGATTCCTGTTTATAAAGTTTTTGGTAGAATTCAGCAAATGACCCTAAATATTTATTGCTTGAATAAGCCGATGAAATACGGTATTTATGGCTTGATTTAATTGAGTCAAGAAATTTAAAGAAATTTCGAGGCCAATCTAGAAAAACATTTAACACAGTACATAGAAGGTCATGTGTCTGTTTATTATTTGATTGTTCAATATAATTCATGTTCCAAAATGCTCGTATTTCAGGCATTACCCAAGCAGTTAATGAGATTGTAGTTGTCAGTTCAAAATAACTAAGATCTGAAAAAGGTGGGAAATTAACCATAGAGTTATTATTTAAACTATTGTATAGAGTTTTGGATAAAATTAATTCATTTTCTTTTAAAGCGATTGTTTGATAGGAGGGGACCATGTCCTTCCACTTAAGATTACAATTGTTACATCTTTGAAGAAGATCTGAGTGCCACTTAAGTGGTTTATTACATTCCGGACAACGATCCCACAATAAACACTTATGCAAATGACAAGTAGTATTGTGGACCAACTGCCAATTATTTATGAGATATTTCTTATCGATAATGCAGTAAGGACAAATTTTAACTACTTTCTTATTGAACAAATAATTAGGCAGCAATTGTGATTGTATAGTAATTGAATAAATCCTGGAACTCTTAGTGTTGGTCTGAGATAAAAAGGAATTAGAAGTAACAATCTTTTTGCCTAGCCGTCTCATCATTTCGCCTTTTTCTATGTCTGCTTGAAAAAGTACATTAGGGTGAGAATTTCTATACGTTAAATCTAAGAGAGAGTAAATATCATATACGCTGCAAAGGTTTTCCATAGCCACTCTTATTGCATAACTAAAAAAGTTTTCATCGGTTTTTGGATTTGGTCTTATAAGGAGTTTCAACATGATGCCTCCATTTGTAGTATTTTGACGATAATTATTTCCGAAAAGATTTGTGAATAAACCAGACATAAAAAAAAGAGTCCAAAATCATGGGAGAGGACTCTTTAGAAACAAACTATGTAGATGATATTTAACCTTCTCGAAGCCCTTGAATAAGTGGGACTGTCAATTCGTTATTGCTGTTAGCCTAGTATTAAAGCACTAAGGGGGACGTTAAAGTATTAAGCGAAAATTTATATCTGAAAACCTGAGGCATCACTCATTGAGAGGTGGTCTATTTGTTGTTATATGAGATAATTCATTGACTTATTAATAATCAATAAGATAGAGCAACTCAGAAAAAAATTACACATATTTTAGTGAATTATCAGTAACACCGTCATTATTTCTTTTCTTTTTATTTCTACCAACACTTTCAGGGAGTAGGTCATAAATAGATACATTCAATGCCATTCCAATCTGATACAGAGATATCAGAGAAACTTTCTGAATTCCGTTTTCGATGTTTGAAATAGATGCTCTTGATAATTGTATCTTTTTGCTAAATTCAAGCTGTGTCAGGCCCCTGGCTATTCTGATAGATCTTATTTTAACCCCAATATTATTATAGAGCATCTCCTCAAGGCTCTGAGAAATCATTTTATCGCCTCCTCTATTAGTCAAGCTACACATTGTTAACAACTTGCCTCTTTCGATCCTGCATACAATTTACACATCGAATACATTAGCTAATTAGTTTATTAATATATATGTCTATTAATATATCTATTAATTAGATACTAACTCATGACAGTTAATTTGGAGATGACGTCAGTGATCCTATTGATTTCAGTTTCACAATCATTAAATGAGACGAAGAGAAAGAGGGAAACCCGTTAGCGCTGGAGGATTCACTATAAGACGGGTATATTTAATTGCTTAATTTAACAGAAGTTTAATTTCCCAAACATCAGGATATGATTAATTGTAAGAGTAGGCATTTCCAAAAACACATGAGTTATATTGGATGGGGGAATCTCTCGAAATGTATACACCTTGGCTAACTTAATAAAATGAGACGATAAAACAACTTGAAAAAAACAAGATAATGGGGGTGGAATTTATTCCAGTTAGAAAGATTGGTCCAAAAAAAGGTATTAATAGGAGGTGCCTTGTGGCAAGAAGAACAGGTGATGAATCGATGATTTTTGGTGAAAGCCTTCTCGAGCGAGACTTTCTGCGTTTTTGTAACTTTCAACCAGAAATATCGAAAATTGAGTATCAGCCCTTCTGTATCAAATACAACTACAAAAAGCGCGCTCGAAGGTATACACCAGATTTTCGTCTGACAGATGCCCAGGGGGGAATAACAATCGTGGAAGTAAAGCTTTCACAAGAAGTGACTAACCCCGAGAATATCATTAAATTCGAAGTTGCTCAGATATACTGTCAAGAGCAGGGCTGGAGATTCAAGGTAGTAACGGAGCTTGATCTACGTAAAGGGCAACTGTGTAACAACATCAATCTCCTTCTGGATGTAATGCGGCTAGATATTGCTATGGCAGATCTGTTGATGGTGTACAATCGCTTGAAAGAAGTAGGTCCTTGCTCAATTAATGAGCTACAATTACTTACTACTGAAATTGATCGGGTGATGTTCACAGCGATTGTATATAGATTGCTGTTAGACCATTACATTTCTGCGGATCTGGTAAGGAATAGGATCTCCAATCAGACAATTCTCTTCATTACTGAAGGGAGGGAGTTGTAGTTATGTCCCAACACGATTTCTCACATGGAACAAAGTTCTTGCTTAATGGGCTTGAGGTTGTTGTAAAACGTTCTGGACATCGACAAATTACCATTGAAAATGTCAAATATGGAAAGCTGGAGACCTACAAGGTCGAGGAGCTTCTGCAAGCATGGATGGACGGTAATTTGGAGTTTCAAGTGGAAGAGACACAGCCGGTTATAGAAACCGATTTTGGATCCTTTCCGCCCGAAAAGAAAAAAGAGGCAGAAAGGAGGTATGAGATACTACGTCCTTTCATTAAAGGGAAGAAAAAGTTTATAGATTTGAAGGAACATATTGAGGAAAATCAAATTTCACAAGGTACTTTTTACAACTGGATGCGTAAGTGGTTACGATATAGGGACATTCGATACCTGATATCTAACTATGAATTGAGGGGACCTCGAAGCCGGTTGTCCGACGAAAAGGTATTGGAAATGGCGAAGAAGGTAATCAACGACCTAGCTTATGAGGATATCATTCCTAGTGTTCGGGAAATGTATGATGAACTCAAGGCTCGAGTTAAAGAAGCAAATGATTTTATGGATGAAGCCCAAAAGTTGAAGCGTATATCCTTTACAACTTTTTGGCGAGTGTACCGTGATGAACAGGATAAATACAAACAAGATGTGATTCGTCATGGTCTTCAAAAGGCGAGGCTGCTTCGAAAAGGTTCTCGAGGACGACTATATTGCGACCGTATTTTAGAACGAGTTGAAATTGATTGGACACGGGTGGATCTGCTACTAATTAATCCAAGAACTCTCCAAAGACAGCGACCTTGGCTCGTGTATGCTATTGATGTATTCTCCGGTGAGCCTTTGGGCTTCCATGTTTGCTTCAATGACCCAGATACTAGTGCAATAAAACAATGTTTGCTACACTGCTTTCTGCCTAAGACATATGTTAATCAGTTGTATCCAATAGTGCAAAAAGAGTGGACAGCATATGGCATTCCTAGAGAAATTGTTCTCGACAATGCCAAAGTTAACGAATCGTTTGACTTGCGTGACATATGTCAGACCTATGGCATTGATATTCAGTACTGTAGCATTGGCTCAGGTCATCAGAAAGGAGCAATTGAGAGAGCTTTTCGAGCATTAAATCAAAAATTGATTCATCGTTCCCCTGGAACAACTTTCTCAAATCCTTTTGAAAGATCGCAATATGATTCAGAAGGGGAAGCATGTATTACCTTGCAAGCTTTCAACTATCTAGTGCATATCGCATTGGTCGATATGATTTCTCATGATTGGAGGCATTCGGTTACGAGAGCAGGCGTTCCTCATGATCTTTGGCATAAGAGTCTTAATGAGAATCCTCACCTTAGTTTATCGGTACCTCGGAATCTCAAAGAGCTAAAAATTGTCATGGGAGCGGGGTTAGCATTTAGAAAGCTGCAGTCTCAAGGAATAAAGCTTGAAGGTTTGTACTTTCAAAGTGTTGCCCTGCAAGATCTGCGTTATGAAATGGATCGGTTAAACCGTAACGAGGAGTTACGTATTCGTTATGATGTCGACGATTTACGAGTGATCTATGTTAGAGATCCGTTAAATGAAATTTATATTGAAGCGTATCCTGATTTGGAGATCATTGCTGATCGAAAAATACGATCGGATCTTCCTATTCCTTTTTATGAGGTTCAGTTAAGGTCAGTTGAGCTGAGTAGTGCGAAGACAAAGCATGACGACAGTCATGTTGGTCAAGCACGTCGAAACGTTAAGGGAATATCGAAGCAGCAGAAAGAAGATCAAAAACAAGGGTATGCTGAAACGCTGGCTGAGATTAAGCAACAATTCCAAAACTTTGAGGAGATCGGTTACGAATTGGAACAGCATTCTTTACCAGAGGATGTTGCTGACATTAATTCGGTCCAACAATCAGAGCCAATGAAACCAAGAAAACCAAAGGGTAAAAATAAGAAGGGTCAAGAAGTTGTCACTGATCAAGAAGTTCAGCAGCCTCCCAACTATGATGCGGGAGATGATATGGATGATGACTTGCCTTCGTATCAAACAGGAATAAGAGGTGCATGAAAACATGCCGAATAATTATGACGATGAATTTTATGAAAGCTTCGGTTTGGATCCGGAAATCCTAAAGAAGCAAAAAGAAGCAGTTGAACAAGTGAAAGAAATCGTCATTCACCACCCTATTTTCCAAAAGATTCTCCAAGAGATATATATCTGCCACAAGCAGTCACAAGACTCCTCAAAACCAGATTGCATGTGCTTATTCGGAGATTCAGGAACAGGAAAGACGACGATATTAGAGTATTACAGAAGCAAATTTCCTCGCAGGGAGGAGGAAGAAGGGGACAAGATCCCTGTTCTTGTGGTGGAACTGCCTTCCGGAGCAAAGCCTAAGGACGTCGCATCAAAAATTCTTTTTTCTATGAAGGATCCCATGTTTGACAGTGGAACAGAAAAATCAATGAAGGCAAGGATTATTAACTTTGTGGAGAAATGTGATATAAAATTATTGATCCTTGACGAGTTCCAGCATGTCAACGATAGCGAAAGTAAACGCGTGAAGTCGAACGTTGCTGACTGGATTAAAGGACTTGTCAATGAGGTCAAAATTCCTGTGATCTTAAGTGGGATTCCTACTAGCGAGTCACTTTTTAAGACCAACGAACAGTTGGATACTCGATTTACAAATCGCCAGAGAATTCGCCCATTCGACTACGATCAAACCTTTCGCGGATTTCTAAAAACTGTCGACGAAAAGTTACCGTTCCCAGTTCGTTCTGGATTGGCCAAACCTGAGCTCTCCCAAAAGCTATTTTACGCTTCCGCTGGAAACCTTAGGGTGTTGATGCGAACAATTGAACGAGCAACTTGTGAGGCTGTCGCTGCAAACAGAGATCATGTTAGTGAAGACGATTTATTCGTTGCTTACAGTCAAGTTGATTTGTCATCTCGACCGCATGCTGTAAACCCATTTAACGATGACAAGTTTATTTTCAAAGCAGCGATGATTGAAGAAAAGAAAAAATCCAAAAAGTAGGTGTTTGACCATTGTACTATAAGGCTGTCGCCAAAGAGCGGCAGTTTTTTTTGTTGTATAATTATACATTCAATGCATAGATATTAAAATGCAAATTATATTTTATCCTGAAAAACTGCTTGCTTATGCTCTGTAGTTCAGGGGAATTATGAAACAATAAGAACGGAGCTATGCTTGGTTTCGGATTTTTTATTACATTTATTAATGAAAAATAACACCGTCATGAAATAGGATCTAAATGCTCTGAGAAAATAAAGTTGTAGCAAAATTAAGTATTAGACTGACAATGCGTCATTAACGGGCAATTTAAATCGAAGAAACAGATATATCATGTTCCGGGTGGTAGTTCATACGGTACCTTGAAAAATCCTGTGATGTTTTGTTCAGAAAAGGAATCTATTTCTGCTGGATATAGAAAAGCAAAAAATTAGTTATGTATAGGCTTGGGGAAAAATGTCCTCAAGCTTCTTTTTTTAAAAATTATGCTCTGTTATTCTAGATTGTATTGATTTTGAGTAAAGCTATGTTAACCATTTTGCAAGTATTTAGTTGCAACGCCATTAAATCGGATAATCCAACCCTAGGGAATGCCTCTTTTCAAGAAAAGGCCTTCCCTTTTTTGCTATTCATCTACTTTGGATATTTTAAAGAATATTTGAATAAATTCGACAAGAGAATTCGAAGGATTTCGACATAAGAAAAAGATTATTGTATTTATTAGAGGTATAAATAAGAATTGAAGGAGAAAAAAGGAAAAATTGGACCAGAAAGGAGCAAGAATCACACGGGGAGAACTTAGAAATATTAGTGAATTAACTACTTAGTAAATACTCGCATTGCGAATCATAGGAGTTCACTATGCTAACCAGCTTATCATGCTTACCCCTCCATCTAAAAGTTTTTTACCCCACGTCGAGTAGCAAAGTTGAATTATACTATTACTTTCGTAACTGTTGATTATGTTGAGTTCGTGAGAGTGTTAAATATTGTACCTAGAAAACGCTTGCAAATACTGCATGAAGGTATTTTTTATTACATTTTAGAGGAGTTGAGTATGATGACTAGAATCAAGTTTTTTAGTATTTTTATAATTGCTTTATTAATAGGAGGAGGTGTTCCTCAAAATAACGTGTACAGCCAAGGATCTGGAATTAATCAGCAAAGTAAGCAAATTAATAGCTTAACAACAGCCAGTATAACAGCTGGAAAAATAGATAGTGGCTACATAAAAATTGATGTTTCAACAAAATCTTATAATAACTGTGAAACGTTTTACTCACCTAAAACTGATATTAATGATGTAGGACCTCAAGGAGGAGTTACTCCCCCAGTCGTACAGTGTACCCAATATACTGTGAATTCAAAAATTACGAATACCAATACCCCTATTATGGGAAAAAAGTATCAGAGTGAATTCTATATTGGCTTAATAAAATTTGATCTCTCAAGCATTCCTAAGGATGCTGTGATTCAATCGGTTAGTGTTAATAATATGGATTATGGTGGTGTAACTAACCCACCACCATTATCATCCATTAAGGGTGTTATTGGCACACCGAAAATGGCCTGGGCTTCGATTAATAATGATACATATGTAACATATAATGATTTTACTTACGATTATCAATATATTAATTCTTATTTTAATACGTTTAAAGATTGGAAAAGTACAGTTCAGGAATGGGTTTTAACAGGGATTAATAATGGAATAGCTGTGGGATATAAATACTTTTCCAAAGCTGCAGTCCCTGTATTAATAGATACATATGATTGGAGTAAAGCTACTCTAAGCGTAACATATAGTGTTGACAATATAACCCGGCCTACACCACCAAGCAATTTAACATATTCTAACGTAACGAGTTCCTCAATTGATCTTAAGTGGGACGCTTCTACGGATAACAATATCGTATACGATGTTTATCGTAATAGCGCTTTGATAGGAACAACTAGATTGACATCGTATTCTGTTAATGATATAGAGCCAAATACAGAATATAAGTTTACTGTTCAAGCAAAAAATCAGGCTGGTATCCTGTCAGAACAGAGTAATGTACTTGTTGCTAAAACCACGGTGTTACCCCCTCTTTCAGATATAGATTTTCTATCATATTCATCTGTCGTCAAAGGTACTATTAACGTTTCGGGTTGGGCATTAGATGGTTACGGTATTGACAAAGTTGAGGTATGTATTGATGGAATAATCATGGGACAAGCAGTTTATGGTGATGCTCGTGAAGATGTATATAATCGTTACAAAAAATATAACAATCATAACTCTGGTTTTCATTATATTCTAGATACGTTGAAGTTAATTGAAGGGAAACATTCTATCTCGATTATTTCTACCGACAAGAATGGTGTGAGAACAAATGGAGATAATAGAGACTTCATCGTTGAGAATGCAGTAATAAGTAAATATCAATATGACAAAAATGGCAGGTTAGTAAAGATTGATCTACCATTAGGGAAATCTATTGAATTTATTTATGATAAGAACGGGAATCTCACAAAAAAAATATTAATCAACTAAGGAAAAAACTTACTTTAGAAAGATATTAATTAAATTTATGGGAGGTTAAATTATGACAATTAGGCTTATTTCAAAAATAATGATAATAGTGCTTACATTATCTTTCATCTTACCAAATATTGTAGGAGCTCAAGGTCTTCAGGTTGATATAAACAATATAGACAATAATGAAATGCCTATTATTAAATCTGTAAGTCCCGCAGATTATGCGGACAATATTGATAATAATAAGAAAATAGAAGAAATGCCTATTATTAATTCAGAAGCTGTAAGTTCTGCGGTTTATGCGGAACAACCAGAAAAGAAATTATTAAATGATTATATCTTAAAGCTGAAGGCTAATAGATCAATTGGTAAGAAATATAATTACACAAAGAAGAATATCGAAGAGTTAATAATAAAAGGGGCTACAAGAGAAGATATTTATCTTTCAGATATTATTGGGAACAAGTGGTTAGTGAACCCAATGGAACTATTTGACCGTAAAAAGAATGATAACCTTTCTTGGGAAGATATTATAAGGAATCTTCAGACAATAAATCCAGAACAGGAAAGCGTTAGTGACATTCAACAAACAACATCTGATTCAGATAACCCCTTATTACCTTCAGTAAGTAACGATACTTACAACACCTCCGTTTTAGATTCTGTGTATCAAAATAATATGAACTCAATTACAACTTATGATCAAGATATCAATAGTGTTTATAATGGATTAATTACTCAAATTCAAATTAATCAGACGAAAAAGCCTCAGTTCTCTGATAAAAATGGTACAAGCGAAATGATAGATCCATCCTCTGGGAAACTAAACTGGAGTGAAACAAACATTAGTCTTGCTGGTAGAGATGGGCTTGACTTGAATATAGGAGTTAATTATCAATCAAATTATTCTTATATTTACCAAAGATACTATAATGGAAATGGAAACCTTAAGAAATTCAACTATTTACTTTCCCGATATGATCTGGGAGTAGGGTGGTCTTTTAAATTCCCATCTATACAGATTTCTGATGGATACTTGTATTATCACAAAGGAGATGGGGCAGTTTATCAAGTTGATTTTTCTACAAGTCTTTCCCCTTTCAATTACACTCACTTGATTGGATATCAAGGTAAGGATTTAAAGTTAATGCAAGATACATCCAAATCATTCAATAATGGACAAGCTAGTTCATCATATTATTTAGAATATGCTGATAAAAAAAGAGAATACTTTGCTGATGATGGACGTTTGCTCGGTATTGTTGACAGGTTTGGTAATACTATCACTTTTCAGCATCTAGATCGTACATCAAACGATGGTAAAGTATATAAAATGATTTCATCAATAACGGATTCAGTTGGGAGAATTGTTACTTTTACATATGACACAACATTGAATAACGAACCATTTAACGGCGAAGGTATCGTGGTATCCGTTAAGGACACGAGTGGAAAAACCATTGAATCTGTAACATATATGAAAAACCGTTCAAATGACACGTTAAGTGGGAACGCGGACGGCCATTCACCTTTTCTATGGTATATAAAGAATCAAAATAATGATTATACGTATTTCATTCATGATGCTTTTTCGAATAATTACTTTTCCTATTCTGAACCAGCATATACGGGTTATGCAGGCAGGACTAATTTTCATCCATTGATACAAGTAACAAAATCAAACTCAATAACAAATTATCGATATGAAAAAATTACCCGTCGCTTAGGAAATTCTGGATTTGGAGAAGAATATCGAATAAGTTCTAGGTATGATATGATTTGCAGTTATTCTTCATACTCTGGAGATTTTAATCATGTTAATTATTCTTATTCAGGTGATTTCACTGGCTATGACCCTAGTAGTCCCTCTTCAACTCCGAGTTATTATAACTATTCTTCATCACAGACAATACAAAGCACATCAAAAACAAATGGTTTGAAGACAACTTATAATTATAATGAACAAGGGCAATTATTATCAACAACAATACGCGCAAATAATGGTGAGCGTAAAGTAATAAACAACACATATTCTAACACTACATTTAAGTCCTTACCTACTCAAATTGAATCAAGAGAATATAGTAGTGATAACGATAATAATCCTAATATTTTATTTACAAGTACAACCTATAACGATTGGGGAGGAATTCAAAAAGTAACACTCCCATTAACTGAGACTCAATATAATAATCAAACAACTAAAGAAAAATATACCATTCAATATGATTATGATCCAACTTATTACTTTTTGAAATCAAAAGCCTGGTACCAAAATAATGAAACATCAGTCGGAGAAAAATATGAGTATTACACGAATGGACGTTTAAAGAGTTATACAAAACCTGATAACTCAGTAATTAGTTATTGCTATGAAGCGATTGATAATGGAAATATTACTTCAAATTGTTCAAACCCTGCTTCAAACACAGTTGGTAAATTAAGTAAGATGACAGAAACGAAATATAAAGGGGATGTATTAGAAGAAGTAACCGAGACGCTGTTTGATCAATCTACTTACTATGCATATCCTATTGAGGTCAAAAGTTACTTTAATACAGTTCTTTCTGGGCAGCAAATTAGACAAAATATTAAGAAAACAATGACTTATGATTTAGGAAGAGGGCTGTTAACTAGTGAATCGGATGGGAACGGAAATACAACTCTTTATGAATATGATGCCCTTGGTCGCACTACAAAGATAAGCTATCCAAGTTTCAACAATTCGAAGGGCATTCAGTATGAAATGACTGACAATTATACCTATGTAGATGGTCTACTTCCAGATAATGCTGATTCGGAGAACTTTAGAAAAAAAGCACTGATTGTCGGTTATGAAAGAAAATATACTCAGAAGAATTCCGGGATTGTTACTACATTATCATCACAAAAATCTTATTATGATGGATTTGGGTTTTTAAGATATACTGTAGACTCTAATGATGCGATATACCAATACCATCCTGATGATTTAGTAAGACCTATTTATGCTATTGATCCACTAAGAAATACTACAACTATTGATTATAATTCTTGGGGAGAACAGCATGAAGCTTTTGATACTTACGGTAATCTATATGTAACAGAGAAGATTCTAAAAGCACGTCAAACAAACAATTATTTTGTAGCTGCTGCAGATGTGTCTACTTATAGAAATAATCCTTCACAAAACAGCATTAAGTCAAGCTATGTTTCTCAAGATTATGATCAATGGGGAAATTTATTAGCAAATAGAGTATATAAAGATTGGCCTAATCAAAGTCAACCAGTAAGCGAAAACTTTTCATATGACATCGTCGGTAATGTGATCACATACACCGACCCAAAGCGTAATATTAATGTTGATGGAGTTACAACAAAATATAAATATGATCGATTAAATAGGCTAATTGAAGTAAAAGATGCGTTAGATCAAATTATAAATTATGAATATGATTTAAATGATCAAATCACAAAAGTAACTACTAGTAGTGGTGGTTCTGCGGAAGTCCCACAAGTATTAACTAAAAAGTCATATAATCAAATTGGATTGAAAGATACTAAAACTGATCCATCTAATTATCAAGAGTTATTTTCTTATAATAATTTAGGTTTAATGCAGGAAACGAAGGATCGAAACGATAGTAGTTTTACTTATCAATATGATCAACAAAACAGACAGATTTATGAAAATATTATCGGCAGTAATGGAGATACACAAACAAAGACGTTTACTGTAGGAAGTAATAACATCAAAGAAGATAGAACGGAAATTAGTAAGAATGGTATTCTTAGCTCATCGCTAACAACCCAAATTGATAATACCAAGAGAGTAACATCTATTGAGACACAAGCGGGTCCTTTTATATCACAACTCGGATTAAATTATGATAAAAATAACCGAATAACGATGTTGAATGTAAATGGGGATTCTGGAAAATTTTATACTCAATATAAATATTCGAAATTGCGATTGGATACAGTACAAGTTAATGGACAATCAATTGCTAACGATTCAGATGCAACTAACGTAAAATATTCATATTTCCCGAATGGACAAATTCAATCTATTTCATATCCTCCGTTGATGGATGGAAGTTTACTGAAAACGGAATACGCTTACGATTCATTAAAACGGTTGAGTATGGTCACCAATAAGAAAGGTACTACTGTTTTATCATCCTTTAGCTATACTTATGATGATAATGGGAACATACTTACAATATCACAATCAATAAAAGATCAACCGTCTCAATCACAAACGTATACTTATGATAAGCTGAATAGACTTAAAAATATTCAACGTTCTGACGGAACTTCAGCTAGTTATAGTTATGATTTAAAAGGAAATCGGCTGACTTTAAGTGAAACGAGTAATGTAAAACCAAGTTTAGATGAGGCAACTTTCCAGTATGACCTGAGAAATACACTAATTGGTGCAAAAAAAGGGACAACAACAACAACAACATTTGATTATTCACCCGATGGTTTACGATATCGGAAAACCACAGGAAGTAATGTAAAACAATACAAATACAATCCGAATCATGAAGTCATTTCTGAGGTGAATGGAAGTAATCAGACCACTGCTAATTATGTCAGAGGAGACCGATTATTAGTTAAGAAGGATGTAGCCACAGCTAAAGATTATTACTATTTATATAATGGACACGGAGATGTTATCCAACTTGTTGATACAAATGGGAACATTGTTAATTCATATTCCTACGATGAATGGGGGAATATCATCCAACAAAATGAGCAGATTTCCAATGCATTTAAATATGCTGGGGAAATATATGATGAAGAAACAGGGTTATATTATTTACGTGCACGGTATTATGATCCAAGCATGGGACGGTTTTTAAATGAGGATGCGTATGAGGGTAATAGAACAAATCCATTAAGTTTGAATTTGTATACGTATGTAAGTAATAATCCTTTGATTTATACAGATTCTTCTGGACATCGTATCGACGATGACAAATATTTAAGTAAATCAGATCAAAAATTAATTGATCAATACACTGATGCGTTTAATAATGCTAAGAAAGCAGGTAATAAAGCTGCAATGCAGGCTGCACACGATGCTGCAATTGCAGTGCGAACAAAGAGTGGACAATACGAAGCTATAGTAAGAACTAACTATTCAACTGGGAAGAGTACGCCTTATTCTACTGGAAAAGGCGGAATACATGAAGATTGGGTATCAACAGCTGCAGTAGTTCCTGTCGTTGCTGCAGGTGCATATTATATCCCAGCGCTAGTTCCGAGTTTTTTTGCTGCCGCAGATGTTGCAACTATGGGCTATTCTGCTACAACTTTGGCAGGGGGTGCTACAGTTTTTGTAACTGGAGCAAAAGCGGTTAGTATGGTTTCTGAGTTGAATCAGATTGCTCAAAAATCTAAAACAGTAGGTAGATCGATTACTGGAATTATTAGATCTGATGGAACAATCGAAGCACATCTACAAGATGCAGCATTTAATATTACGCATAAAGGACTAGGACTTACAAAAAGTGATCTAGGATTTAACTTAGGTACTTACAATGGACAGTGGTTTGTTACTGGATCTGGTTATGCTAGTGAGATGAATTGGGCGAAACCATCTCCAGCACAGCAAGAAATGATCTTAAAGTATTTTGGGCTTGATTAAATGGAAGGAAGTAATGGTATGAATCTAATTGATAAAATACTTTCAAGACATGTTCTGCACTGTCCTAGATGTGGTGAAGAATTATATTTTTATATGACTTCTTCTGATCGTAAAGTTTATTATAAATGTATTACTTGCTTATCATTTTATAAAAGAAATGCAAATGAAAAAATGCTAATTGAATCGGATGTTCCTAAAATTGTTAATGAGATGCACTTCAATCATGACGAGTCTTATGTACTACATTATCATGGTACTCCAACAAGTATTGCATATAAGCCGAAGTGGTTATCTTGGATTGAAAAAATAATAGGGAGAGAATTGTTAAAGACTAAGAAGTAATCTCAATCGAGTTTTGTATTATGCAAGAATATACTTTGTGATATAGAATGTTTACCACATGCAGGTACATACTTCATGTGGTATTTTTTTTTAGCTACGGATGAATTAAAACAGTTACTAGGTATACTATAATGATTCATCATAAAATTGAAGTGACAATTTTAGCTTTCAAAGTCTAGGGATGTCGCTTTTTTGTTATACCCACTATTTGACACGCGTTAACGCGCATGATATTCTTTTCATAAGAACTAATGTTTGTAATTATATTTGTAACAGATGATAGTGCTAGTTTTATACATCATAAGCGTTCTAACTAACTTTGTTTTTATTATTATGTGAATACAAGAGTGAAGTGCTTAAAGTGCTTCACTCTTTTTATTTTTTCATACGAGGTGGAAATATTGATGGAGTCTCACATTTCCATGTACACTTCGTAAAAGGGCTATAGGGGAAAAGGTAACAAAAAAACTCATAATCTAATTTAGACAATGAGTTATTAGAAATTGCTGGATAGTTCTCATGTAATTCTTGCAGCAATTGTTGCTTCATATGTGTTACGAGCGAATATTAAAGCATGATGACCTACTCCAGCTAAAAGAAGGTGTTCGTTTGGGAAGTCGCTCCAGGCCGCATGACTCGGAAACCATGGAGCATTTTTTCGTCGATGTCATGACTGGAAAAGTGCTGATTGATGCATTAGCAGGCATCAGCAAGTTGTTCCTCATCACGCCATATTCGGACGATCGGCTCGGCGTGGTTGTATCAGGATGCTTATAGTGAGGAATTCCTTAATATTATTAGGAAATTTGATCAAACGAAAAAGATTATCGCCTCGATGCCAGTTCTATGTAGGGGACCGACGTAAGGCATGAAGGAGCAAATTGTTTGCTGCGAACGTATTATTCGAAAAATTCAGTACCTTAAATTAAACGTAAACAATTCTGAATCGATTTAATTTACGTCCCTTAAAAACGATTGTTCGTTTTTTAGTTAGGTTATTGCGTTTTAAATAATTTTGTTTCCATCTATTAATATGATTGAAGGGACAGCAGGGGTAATCGTTTTTCATACGAGGATATGACAAATGTCATGTCAATTCATTCCTCTGATCACTGTGAGCACACTTTTTCCAATAGTAAAATGATCACAGAGACAATTGAGAAAGTGAGGAGTATGAGGGATGATCGTAGAGGTAAAAAATTTGATCAAGCGTTACAACGATTTTTTGGCATTGGACCATATCAGCTTTTCGATTCGGGAAGGAGAGATCTTTGGTTTGCTGGGTCCAAATGGAGCAGGCAAATCGACGACGATCAGCATCCTCTCCGGGCTGACAAGTTTTGACGGCGGAGAGGTTCTATTTCTGGGAAAAAAAATCGGCATAAATGAGATGGAGGCCAAACAAGAGTTGGGTATTGTCCCCCAGGATATTGCCTTATTTGAGGATTTGACTGCGCAGGAGAATTTGGACTATTTTGGTCGTTTGTACGGACTAAAGGGCAAGCTGCTAAAAGAACGGGTCAAGGAGGCGCTGGCCTTCACAGGCCTTACTGAGCGGAGAAAAGATCGGCCTAAAGGATTCTCGGGCGGGATGAAGAGAAGACTTAATATCGCCTGCGCGATTCTCCACCATCCCAAACTGATTATAATGGATGAGCCTACGGTAGGTATAGATCCCCAATCAAGGAATCATATTATGAAATCGATCAAAGAGCTGAACCGCATGGGTTCGACGATTATATACACGTCGCATTATATGGAGGAGGTCGAAGAGATTTGTACGAAGATTGCAGTTGTGGATCGTGGCCGGGTGATCGCTCAAGGCACAAAAGAAGAGCTGAAGTTGCTTGTGTCATCGGAAGAGAAAATTTTAGTCGAATTAACCTCCGTCAATTTTACAGTTGTGGAGCGTATAAAAAAAATCAATAGTATCAGCGAGTGTGCCGTGAACGGGAATCGCCTTGAAATTGTCGGGAAAAAGGGTGAGCAAAATATCAGCCGTATCATTCAGGCTATAACTGAAGCGGAAGCTGAAATTTCATCTTTAAACGTAGAAAGTCCGAGCCTGGAAGCCGTCTTCTTGACGCTAACCGGCAGATCGCTGCGCGATTAAATGAATAAGGAGAGGAATGCAATGAAAATATGGACAATTGCTTTCTATACAATCTTACGGCATGTGCGTGATGTCAAAGCAATGACCGCTTTTCTTCTTCTGCCGCTTGTCATGATGCTGCTTCTCGGATCGATGCAGAGCAGTAAATTTACACCGACGACGGTCGGGCAGTTGAAGGTGGGTTTCCTGAATGAAGATGACGGAAACATAGGAGCGGCGTTAGAAAACTATCTGAGCTCCCCGGCTCTAGAGGGCCTGATTCAGCATGCTCCAGTTACGGATATTGCTCAAGGGAAGGAACTTATAAAAGCCGGTAAAATCAACAGCTTTATCTATGTGCCGTCTCATTTGTCGAACCAGCTCCAGGAGGGGAAAGAGGGTCGCGTGGAATTTTACGGAAAAGAAGATAGGCCTTTCATCCAGCCCATCGTGGAAAGTTTTATCCAAAAGTATAATTTATCCACATCTCTGGATAGCAAAGCGAATCCAGTTGAAATTGAAACGTCCGATTTGGGCATTCGTGAGGTGAAGCTGGAAACGGCAGGAAAAATCCCGACCGGCATTGATTATTATGCCGTTACGACCATGTTTCAGTTCCTGCTTCTTGGTGCACTTTTTGGCGTGTTTGCCGTGACGAAGGATATCGGCAATCAGACATACTCAAGGCTGTTAGCCGCACCCGTGCGCAGCAGCCGGGTAACATTGGGTAAGCTGTTGGGCAGTTTGATCACGCTGTACGGGATTTCAATGTTTTTGTTTCTAGCATCCAAATATATCTTTCGGGCGAACTGGGATGCAAGTTTGTGGATGATTCTGCTGGTTCTCCTCTTGTTCGCTGCGATTTCAGTTTCGTTTGGGATGATCATGGCTTATTTAACCAAAAGTACGATGATTTCATCGCTTTCTCTCTTTATTCTTTCGTTCGTATTCACGCTGGTTTCCGGCGGCATTGCGCCGATTGATGGAGTTGTGTTCGACACACTAAGCCGATTTGCACCGAATTCATACGGACAAAAAGTTCTTTTTGGCAGCATCTATGGCGGAACCTTCATGTCTTCGGCCCTGTTCGGATTGACCTTGTATACGGGGATTATCGTCGTGCTTGCCATGGTTTCGGGAAGGAGGAGAATGGCTTGAGCATTTTTAAACATACGATAAAACGAATTTTCCGGAATAAAATTCAGCTTATCTTCATTATTCTATTCCCGCTTGTTTACATGTCGCTTGGGTTAATTGACGATCATACCCCGCTGAAAGCGGCGGTAATCGATCATGATGGAACGGATTTAACAGAGAGCCTTATTCGCGGTTTAGAGACAAAGGCCGAGATGAAGATCGTTAAAGAGAAGGATATTGAACAGGAACTAAAAGATTTGAAGGTTGATTACGTTCTTGTGATTGATGAAGGGTTTACAAATCGTCTCATCCAAGGAGAAAGGGGGGGGCTGAACGAGTTTTCAGTTAAAGAATCGAATCTGTCGCAGCCGCTAAGCATCTATGTGAAAGAGTGGGCGAGTCAAGCTGAGAAGATCGCAGCATCTGCTGGTTATCAGCCGAAGGCCTTCTATACCTCTTACAAGCAATACGGGGATCTAGGCTCCCTGAAGCTGGATAGCCTTTCCATTCAGGACCATGGAGAGGATAAGTCCCGAAAGGTATTCGGTTTTCTGGTCATCCCAATGCTTTATACGTCACTGATTGCTGGACTGCAGATCATATCAAACCGAAATAATCATACGCTTTACCGAACACTGGCTGCTCCTGTCCGAGTTCGCAGCTATACGCTTCAAATGATCGGAAGCTTTTTATTTGTAGCTGTGATCCAGCTTACTTTTGCCATGCTCGTGTTAAAATGGGGTTACAGCGTGGATATGAACAATTCGGAATGGGACTTATATGCATTCCTGATATTGTTCTCGGTGGCTGCCGTCTCCTTCGGAGTGGCTGTCAGTTCCATTTCGAAATCGATCCTTCAAGCATGTCTTATCGGCATCTGCCTCATTGAGCCGATCTCCATGTTGGGTGGGGCATACGGCCCACTGGACTGGGCGCCGGATGTCGTCAAGACAATAAGCCAATTTACCCCGGTGTATTGGGTAATGGACGGTATCGATCAACTCCTGCGTGGCCAGTCACTTCTTGGACTTGGTAAAGAGGCGGTAATGATCATTATGTTCGCGATTATCTTTTTCCTTTTCGGGACCTTAAGAAAAACAGATATCGCTAAATAGGATCATTTGATATACTGTGTCCAAAAGATGCTAGGAAAGGTCTGACATGAAATATATTGTAAAAACCGTCATTTTCGGATATCTGATCATCGAGCTGATCTCGGGTGGAGATATTCCTTATGGGCAGCTCCTAATTGTTATGATCGCAATTATTGTCCAGCTTGTTAAGGAACGATATTACGATTCCGTTTGGTTGACCATCGCAACGCTCCTGCTTACTTGTGTAGGGGTTGCGATGGATTTTCTTTTCTCGATATGGTTTGCGCTCGTTTTTTACGATTTTATGCTTAAAAAGGGATGGATCGGGCCAACGGTCGCTTCCGTTTGCGTTGCCTATTTTTTTACCCAGGCACCGCAATTTCATTGGATTGTTGTTTTAATTGCCCTTTCCGGTATGCTGGCTTATCAGATCCGGAAGAAACGGGAAGAGGCAAACCGCTTTACCTTGACGCTGGACAATGAGCGAAGATTACGTTACGAATTGGAGCAGGCAAAGGCCCAGCTGTTGTATGCCTCCAAAGAAATTGCAGGGATCACCGAGGTGAAAGAACGCAACCGGATCGCACGTGAAATACATGATAGCGTTGGCCATAATCTGGCGGGTATTTTTATTCAGCTGCAGGCTGCCCATAAAATTCATGCCAAAGATGAGAGCACAGCTATGAGCATTGTCAAAACGTCCATTGATGGTCTGGCAAATACAGTCGAACTGCTCCGAGAAACCGTACATAATATCAAGCCACGGGAAAGTCTCGGTGCGGAATATTTTCACGGAATTATTGAAAACTATCAGTTTTGTCCTGTGGATCTGCAGCTGAGCGGGGACTTCAATAGTGTACCATCTGCACATTTGGAGCTTCTCAGTGCCACGATCAAGGAAGCACTGACCAATACGGCTCGATATTCCCAAGCGACGAAGGTAGAAATCAAGATTGACGTGAATCTGAATTACACCCGATTATATGTAAAGGATAACGGAATCGGTAGTGCGAATATCAAAGAAGGATTAGGACTTAGCGGAATGCAGGAACGTACCCGCAATCTGGGCGGGAGTTTCAATTTCCACTCGCGGGACGGATTTATGATTGTATGTGTAATTCCAAGGCAGGAGGGAAGTGAAATCTTTGAGGGTACTTATCGTGGATGACGATGCATTAATTCGGGATGGACTCAAGATTCTGATTGACTTGGAGGACGATTTCGAAGTGATCGGTACGGCTGTCAACGGGCAGGACGCCTTTGAGATGTGTCAGCAGAACAGACCAGATTTGGTGCTAATGGATATACGTATGCCTGTTATGGACGGCGTACGGGGAACTCAACTGATCAAACGCCATTTCCAGAATATGAAGGTTGTGCTTCTGACGACCTTTAAGGATGATGAGTACATTAAAGAAGCTGTAAAATCCGGAGCGGAAGGATACATATTGAAGAATCAGCCCTCAGACAGTATTATCGAAAGCCTGCGTGCGGTAGGCAAAGGAAATACCGTTTTTGAAAAAGAAGTAGCCCAAACCTTATCCGGCTTACTGAAGGAAGACAAGAGGCCGCCGTCTTCTCTGGGATTGAATCCCCGTGAACTGGAAGTGTTGGCGCTTGTCGCCGACGGATTCTCAAATAAGGAGATTGCCGCGCATTTATATCTGAGCGAAGGGACCGTGCGCAATTATGTAACAGCACTGCTCGAGAAGCTTCAGCTTCGCGACCGAACCCAGCTGGCTATATTCTATCTAAAGTATCAATAGACGATTGATATATTGATTCCCATGGTTGTCATTTATGATAGATGAATTAATTGTGACTCTTTGATTGAATGCTCGGAATAGAATAACTATTATGAATGATTGCGCCACCAATATGAGTCAATTCTTTTTATAGAGACTGGCTCTTTCTATAAGTCCAAATGAGGTCTTTGAATAAGTAGCAGTCGATAAATAATAATAAGAACGTATACTTGTCTAATGACACAAATGTCCCCACATAATTATTGAGAAAGAGCCTGATGGATCAGGCTTTTTGTTATTATAACCAAGCCAAAATGAACCGTTAGCTCTCGAGAATGGCACCGCTGTCATTAAGCTAACGGGCAGTTTAGCGCAACATTACTTCATAGTTCTCGTCTATAGTATTTGTTCGCTAAAATATGCTAAGAAAGGAATAAAATACAATGAAAAAGGTTCTCATAGGAATTTTCGCTGCATTAATTTTATCTATCTCTTCACCTGCATACGCGGCAGATATGCAAATAAAAGTTGAAGGTGTTACTATTGCCTCCGATGTGAAGCCCGAAATTAAGAACAATCGAACGATGGTGCCTTTGCGGTTTATCAGTGAAAATTTGGGAGCCAAGGTCAACTGGTCGGGTTCGGAAGTTACGCTCGCAAAAAGCGATACGCAGGTAATCTTAAAATTGAAGAGCAAAACAGCGGTGAGAAATGGTAAACCCGCGCTACTCGATGCAACACCATATATCAAGAATAATCGCATCATGGTTCCGCTTCGCTTTATTGCAGAAACGTTTAACTGTAGCGTCGAATTCAGAAATTCAACAGTATCTGTTGAACCTGCCCCATTTATTCTAGACGGCGTGATAGTGAAAGCATTGCAACACGAAGTTTACTATACAATGGGCAGCATAGTAAAACAAATGAATGGGAGTTCCTATAACGAAGCGATTTATCATATTTTTATAGACAACAAAGGAAGTAAGGTGGAGGCCCCAGCTGGGTACACATCGAGTGTTATGCAGCTTAAACCAGGGGACTATTACATGGCTGGGCAGTTTGATTTTTTGGATCAAAAAGGGAACAGCATTAAACAGTTTAATCTCTATATTTTATCTGATTCCAAGGGCAATACTTCCGATGTTAGGTTATATGATGCGACTGAAAACCAATGGTATTTATTTACCGATTCAGCAGTTAAATCGATTTATCAGCTCATTGATACTGCCGGACAGAATGGTTTTCTGACGATGATCAGTGATACAAATCCATAAGGCAACATTTTTTTCTTATTACGCTAACGGGACACGATAGTACAATGACAAAAGGCTGCCGGCAGCCTTTTAAGCCAACGGGCAGTTATGCTTAACAATCTAATTTGATAAAATGAAAACAGCAATTCGATCAAAGACTGTTGATGTGCTTTGAAATGGAGGTTTATGAGAAAACTAAGAAAACACCTATTGAATCTTGCGTTGGGTGAGTTAGCAGCCGCTTTTTGTTTTTTGGTTGTATATAAAATTTATTTAGACTTCGGACTTGCGAGTTTGCTTGCGCTATCATTCCTAGTGTTTATATTATTTCAAGGTGTGTTGTATTGGGTATTTAGAGCTTATTCAACAGGTAAACTGAAACCATCTTTAATGCTGAAAATCTTGATTGTGCTTAGAAGTACGAATCTTATTCTAGCTGTGTTAGTAATTGTTTTATTGATTATGCTAGCCCAGAATAAAAGGGACCTAATTGTAGGTATGTTAATTTACGTTTTTTCCATGATAGAATATATAAATTATTATTGGTATCGTTTAAGCTACGGAAAATCAGGTTTCAATATTAAATTGCTTATTCAAGCTGGCTTACAGCCGTCGAGTATTCATAAATTATTAAAAAGAAAATAAATCTCTATACAATTGATAACGAGAGCACATTAACAAAGAACTGCAAATATAATTCAGCTAACGAGGAACGAAAGTTGAGGAGCTTGCTTGAGTCAGCTCCTTTTTGTTTTGTTGAAGTAACGGGCAGGATAACGCAATGACCGCAGTCGAAACAAAGGACAGAATTGCTCGATTAACGTCACCCATGGTCATCATGCGGGAGACCTTGTATTGCACCATCTGGCCCGGTTATTGTCCGAGTCAGCCGGAATTTCCGATTATGTCGCGCGGTTGACCAGAGATGAATTCGTCGTACTGGCATGTGATCGCGCCCAGATGAGTAGCCCCATCACGATCCTTGAGGATACGCTGTCCGCGAACCTGCCTCAGCTCCTTTGGGCTCTATAAGAGAGAGGATGAACGCATGTATCGGATGGAGAAATATGCTATGCCGAATACGTAAAAAAGAGGTCGACCATCTCGTTGGTCGGCCTCTAATTATTCTATTGCGCGGTCAGGATTTGTGGACCTTCAGCCGTGATGGCGATCGTATGCTCGTATTGGGCGGCGAGCTTGTTGTCCATCGTCCGTGCGGTCCAGCCGTCCGGATCGATTGTCATGAAGTAGGTGCCTTCGGTGATCATTGGCTCAATCGTGAACACCATGCCTTCCTTGATGCGGTGGCCTTTTCCAGGCTTGCCGACATGCATATAAGTCGGCTCCTCATGCAGGTCGCGGCCGATGCCATGGGCGAGAAGGTCGCGAACGACGCCGAAACCGTGTGATTCGGCATGCCGCTGGATCGCGCTCGTCACGTCGCCGAGTCGATTGCCGGGCTGCGCCTGCTCGATGCCCAGGTCAAGACATTCCTTCGTGACACGCATCAACTTCTCGGCCATCGGCGATATCTGCCCGACCGCATAACTCCAGGCCGAATCGCCGAGCCAGCCATCGACCTCAGCGACCGTGTCGATCGTCACGATATCGCCTTCCTCAAGGGGCTTATTGCTAGGGAAGCCATGTGCGATCACATCGTTGGCGGAAGCACAGGTCGCATATTGATAGCCCTTATAGCCTTTCTGGTATGGCTTTGCGCCGTGCTTCAACATAATGTCCTCGAATATGCGCTCAATCTCGTTGGTGGTAATACCCGGTTTGATAAGCGGGGCGATTGTACGATGGCATTCAGCCACCACTTGGCATGCCTTGCGGATAGCCTCAATTTCATGCTTGCTTTTTAAAATGACCATGTTCGTATCAGAACTCCTTCGTAATAGCTTGCATCGCGAGCTGGGCGATTCGATCGACGTCCAGGTCGGAATTGCCTGCATAGTAGTGCAGCCCACAACAACCGACCAGCACGGCAAGCATATGGTCGACGCTGTCGTCTTCGCACTGGGCGATCGATTGGAGCGGAACGTACAGCCGTTCCATAAATTTTCTTTTGGCGTGGTGTCGATCCTTCTCAGGCAAGCTTGCATAATGTTCCGCAGCCATTTTGTAGACGAGATATGTGCGGGCGTCCGACTGCCACAGTCGGAGCAGTACCTTGCAATACGTCAATAGCTGCCTGTTATCCGGGGTGCCGCGGCTGATGTTCGCCCATTCTGCCAGGGCTTGCTCGCATCGCTCGAAGCCGCTGCCCAGCACATCTTCTATTAGTAAATGCCTGTTGGGGTAATAATGGTATACCGTGCCGTAACCGAGACCGGCCTCGCGGGCGACGTCGCGAATATCAAAGCTGCCGCCCGTGCGGAAGTAGGCGCGCGCGGCGAAGTCCAGGATCTGTTCTCTGCGCTGCATGCGTATGAGCTCATTTTGTTCTTTGGTACGGGGGCACATGGGCGCGTGAACCTCCTTTTGTAGACCTGCAAATTTGTCAATATAAAGAGTGTAACGAATGGGGTGTAGAAATGCAATTATCTGTTGGTGTTCGGCGAAACAAATATTAGACTGAAAAATAATGTACTAGCCATGAAAATAAAGTTGTAGACTGCACTCTTGTTAAGCTAACTGGCAGTTTACGGCAACATAAGGCAAATAGGATCCGTCTGATAATACTGAATCCAAAAGAACGGGGTGCATAATCTTCTTGAAGAAAAGACTCATTATATTTATTATATTTGTCCTGTCCATTGGCATATTATCATCATGTTCAGATACTAAAAAACTAGAAGCATCAGATAGTCAATCATTGAAGATTATAATTTTTCAGGGATTAAATTACAGGGTAACTGATGAAAAAGTCGATGACCAAGGCATTGAACAAAAAGTTGGAGAAGTAAAGTCTTACTCAAATAAAAGTGGCGAGCACTATGTTGTAGATGCTTTCTCAAACGCATATCAGATCGGCACTGAACTTTATAAAATCAAAGATAGCGACGTGAAAGAAGCTATTGCATTAAAAACTGAGGATACATATCTTAAAGCAGTTAGACGGTGAGATTAAGCTAACGGGACACGATAGCTTAATAAATAACTAAAACGCGGCTGCCGGCATATATCGGCAGCCGCGTTTCACTAACGGGCAGGATAACGCAATAAAGGAATCCCTAAACTTTGGTGGAATCAATGTTATTATGAGGTGAATTAGTTGAACTTTTCGGACAGATTGACTAGCATTGATTTTACGGATTTTATGGGACAAAAAGTAACAGATATAACTGCTATT
>NZ_JBYTDT010000016.1:0-144931 GCF_058791655.1 Paenibacillus sp. EB106-05-06-XG162 | reverse complement strand
GCAATGTGGACTTAAAACGTTATTGTAATCTGCATGCGCGTGAAAGAAGAACATCGGAAAGCCGTATGAGGGAAAACCTCACGTACGGTTTGATGAGGAGGGGCTGAAAAAAAACTCAGCCCTTTACTCTAGAAAGTTGTAATTGAATCTAAGTCCATGGTTTGAATTGGCACGTATTCGGGATCAGACTTGCTAAGGATGTACGAAGAGGAAAAACAAGGTAAAATGGAAGTGTGAATAATATTAGTGAGAGGATTCGATGGGTATGAAAATTTCAATTATTGCAGGAAGTAATCGAAAAGGTGCGTCCAGTACTCAAGTGGCTAAGGTTCTGGCTAGAACGATACAAGAGCAAGGTCATGAAGTGATTTTCATTGATCTCTATGAGAAGCCGATGCCTTTATATTCGCCTGATCTATCTTATGCGAGTGATGTGAATGTCAGCGATATGAAAAAAGCCGTATTGTCTTCCCAGGCAGTAGTGCTTGCCACGCCGGAATACCATGGTAGCGTTAGCGGAGTGCTGAAGAATGCGTTGGATTTTATGAATAAAGATCATTTCAGTATGAAGCCGGTTCTGGCAGTCAGCTCATCGGGCGGTGATGTCGGAGTAAGCTCACTGCAGCAGATCCAAGCGATTGTACGGAATCTGCATGGCATCAATTGTCCGGAATGGTTATCTGTCGGTGGCGCACAGCGCAGCGTATTCGAACAGCCGCAGCTTGACCCTGAGCATGAGATGAGCAAACGCATTGCGCGTGTACTCGGTACGTTCCTCGCGCTTACGGATCAGTTGTCATCGAAGTCCTGTGCGCATTCATAAATGGTATGAGCGATTAGCGCAATACCCCCAGTGACCATCGTCACTGGGGGTATTTTTGTTACGAAGAAGATGAATTACCGAACTTCTTGCTCAGGCGATCGACGGTCTCATCGGGAATGTCGTGACTCCCGTAGCGTGACGCGTTGTAAGTCTCAGCTAATTCCTCTAAGTCGCTAGGGGTTTCATGTACATCCCATTCCTTCACTTGCCGGAGTGTTTCAGAAGGGGTGGAGCTCTCTTGCACGGCGAAGCCCTTACGCGTCACTTGATTCATTTTGAATCGATACCAATAGCGGATACGATCACGGTTATTCGTTAATTCGGCATAAGGGACATCCCTTTGTCTGAACCGGGTCATGATATTTTCCCATGGTCGGAACACACGCTGACGAAGCTTATCCCACTCGAATAGATTGGTTCGCTCATCAGAGAAAGTGGTCGATGGGGTAAATTCCTGCTTCTGTGCGAAGAAGCGCAGCAGAGCGGCCCAGAATTTCGGGAACAGCTTCTTGATCAGATGCCGTAGACCCAGCCATAACAAGACGATAACTGCGATGATCAACGCACTCCAGAACAAGATCATTATGATTTGCTCCAGCCACTTCATGAATGCACTGGGTTCCCCGGGTTCGAGTCCGGCGAGCGGCATCTGCGGTTCTGCTACAGGCTCAATGGGGCGAGGTTCGACTTCGGCGGGCCGATCTTGCAGCAGCCATGCGACGAATTGACGGAACCATTGCATCAGGATATCCATGAGATTGCCGAAAATCATCGCAGCGAAGAATAATGTGATGGCAATCAGTGCGAAGACATATTTTGTGTTTTGACGAAGGATGCCCTCTGGTAGCTTGGCAGCGGAATCCCTTGTCATATTCGCACGATGCAGGATATTCTGATTCATCATCATCAGGGTGGTTACGATCATCCATAACCCGCCAGCTAACAGATATATCCCGAATAGTCTGATTTCAGGCCGAATGCTGGCAAGCGCATAAGTGATGAAATAGGCTGCGAGCGCACCCCAATACCAGGTCACCGTGCTCCACATTGGCATTCCTCTGGTTACGATCTTCACACCGCGCGTGAATAGGGTGAAGCCGATCAATGGTGGTATCACGTGTGACATGGTCAGCGGTCCTGTCATTACAATGAAGGTGACGGTCAGGATAAGCAATCCAGTAAGCCATAAGACATCACGCTGCCAGCAAATCCATGATTTTGTCATTTGACCAATCCAGTGACAGGCCGGATAAACGAGAGTAAGCAAGAGCGTAAGTGATGGTATATCTGGTATGAGATAGATATGGAGCAGCAGAATGATAGGAAGCATCATGGCATATTCGGTCAGGGTTCGAATCAGTCCAACAGGGCGGAGGAGGCGATTAAGCATAGATGGTGTCCTCCTCTACTTCGCGTTCTGATTGATTTGTACGTTTGAGCTCCACGATTTCAATACCATTTCCCCGCATGCGGATTCGGGATAACAAAGGCTCCATATCGGTAAGTGGAATCGCGGTCAGGATAATGAAGTCTGTTCTTGCAGCATCTTCCCAGATCTCCATAAAGGTACGAAAGGATGCGGATAGCTCCAGTTCGAGCTTCGCCATATTTTCGAACACATCGGTTAGATGATGCGTACCCGCCGCGGGAGGAATGACAACGGGCTGCCCTTTCGCGAGCGTCTTCATCGTTCCATTGCAGGCAAAGCCTGTCTCAATGCCTTGCGGGATGGTCGTATTCGCGATCGAAGCGGCGTAGGATATCGCTTGTTCGATCATCTCCGGGTGCGTGACTTTGGACCACATGCCCTTCGTTGTCTCGAAATTTAACAGAATTATGATCTTACGGTCAGCGGTAAAATCAAGCTGATGCACTTGAAGTTGGTTCGTGCGCGCGGTTGCTTTCCAATGTACGGTTTTCAGTGGATCACCAGGTTGATAAGATCTCACACCGGATTTCCAGAAGGGGTCCTCGAGAATCCAACGTCGTACTGTCATGTCCCCAATCCAGCTCTTATTGGAGAAAGGAATCTGATGCAGCGGCACGATCTCCGGATAGACGATCAATTCGAGATCGAGCGGAAGGGTGCGCACGGCATCGAACATCCCGAATAGATCTCCTGCGGTCATGGTGGCACTGTTCAATCGGTAAATCCCACGGCGCGTACAAGTAATCTGATGTCTTCGCACAATTTGTGTGTATGATTTTAAGGTGAACAAGCTTCGATGATTCTGGAGCAGTTCTCCGGTATTGATCGCTAAGTTCGTCTGATTCCCGAAGTGAAGCGAACTAGGCAACATCGATTCGAGACGAACCCATGGCAGTGGCAGCAGCTTATCATTTCGAATGGTTTCTGTCATCTCTACTTGATCCTGTGCGAATAGGCGATGCTTCGTAAACGTTCTGGAATAGCCCAAGCGAGATAACGCGCGCACCTTAAAGAGGAGGGCTTGTAGACAGAGAACGATAACGGCGAATAAAATGAACCAATGCAGTGGCATCGCGATTACCCCTTCAATAGCGGTTCGGAAGGTACGGGAACTTGATTCAGAATTTGTCCCAGTACATTCTCGGCTTGCTGATCTCGCAGCTGCGAAGCATTCCGGAAGAGCAGGCGATGGGCGAGCACAGGTGTGACCATCTCCTTCACATCATCGGGAGATACGAATTCCCGGCCGCGGATAACAGCATAAGCTTGAACGGCGCGCAGTAAGGCTTGGCTCGCACGAGGGCTTGCTCCGAGTGCGATATCTGGGTGTTTGCGCGTCTGTTCCACGATTCTCAATAGATATTCCAGCATATCGTCGCTAATATGTACTTTTGTATAGTTGGCTCGCGCCTGAATAATGTCAGCTTTGGATGCGACGGGCTCGAGCTGTTCGAGCGGTTGTTGTTCCCGGAATCGGGACAAGACTAGGAGCCCCTCATCGAACGTCGGGTAGCCCAGCTTCAGCTTGAGCATGAACCGATCGAGTTGAGCCTCAGGGAGCGGGAACGTCCCATAGTTATCCAGTGGATTCTGTGTAGCCAGCACGATAAAAGGTTCGTCCAGCAGCATCGTGTCACCATCGATACTCACTTGACGTTCTTCCATACATTCGAGCAGGCTGGATTGTGTTCTTGGCGTCGCACGATTGATTTCATCCGCGAGCAGCAGGTTCGTGAATAGCGGACCCGGACGGAATTGAAACTCGCTCGTTTTCTGATTGTAAATATTCATGCCGCTTAGATCGGTGGGGAGCAAGTCGGGTGTAAACTGAATGCGCTTGCAATTGCCGTTGATGGATTTCGCAAGTGCCTTCACGAGCAGCGTTTTTCCTGTTCCGGGCACATCTTCTAGCAACACATGTCCACCTGTAAAAAGAGCAACAAAAATGCGGTCGATCGTCTCATCTTTGCCGACAATGACTTTTTGAACGTTACGTTTGATGACTTGGGCTAGGTTATAAATGCTTGTTAATTCATTCACTGCAGAACACCTCGTTTCGATGGATGGGCAAGAACAACGGTTCTTTGTTCTTCGACAGGGATTAGGTGAATCCCTCCCTCTAACTTAACTTCGAAGAGGAGGTTATTGTATTGTTCATGTTAGATTTTATGATTTCACTGCTCGTATGGATAACCATTGTGGAAGTGCTGCTAAGGGGTTTAGTCTCCAATTGCACATGTCATCAAGCTCTTTCTTGGTCATCGAATCACCTTCATTTTTGGAGTCATCCACCCAGAATAACCGGTCTCTGCGTACATTTCTTCGATATGCTTCATATGGAATCCCGATGAAATCATCGCATTCATAAGATCTTGGATTCGCCATTTATACGTGGGTATATCTCCGAATGGACCTGATATGTGATAAGGATTGACTACATTTATTTGTTCTGTAACTTGTATACCGAAAGGTCGCAAGAAGGGGTGAATATCAAACATTAAATACACCCCTTTGTGATGGAGAATTCGATGAATATTGTCGTACATAGCATGTAAATCGTGGATCCATACATGAACGACATTCGAGGTATATACAAAATCATATTCATCGCTTTTGATATTGCTTAATTTCATGGTGTCATCGCAAATAAATTCGATATCCCATCCATGATAACGAGCGATATCTGAAGCATTCTCTAATTGTCGTTCTGAAAAGTCGCATGAGGTTACGGTTGCGCCCATTAAATGAAAAGCAAAGACAGCATGATTGTCACCGCTTGAAGGCACACAAATGCGTTTGCCTTGCAAATCGGGAAAGGTTTCTTTCAACATTGAATACGTCGTTGGATGGAAGGCAGATTCAGGCCGTGCGATTAACTCTGAAATGCGTTCCTCCGAACGGAATTTTGCGAAATCCGTATCTGACCATAGATTCCAAGTTTCTTTGACGCGATTGTTCTTATTCATGTAGATGCCCCTCTCTAGAAAACTGTTATGCAAATGATAACAAGGGCAATAAGCAGCAAATACGTAAAGAATAACTTAAAGTGTTCGTTACACAAAAAAAGCCACATGGGTACACTCCCATATGACCTGGTATCTCTTATTTTTTGGAATAAATGATTTTCTTGATGCTGTCGTAGGAAAGGCAATATCGATCTGAGAGTTGATCCATCGTCACTCCGACGGCATTCTGTTGACGGATCTCTTCATTCCTTAGGTTCAAATAGATTCGACTCAGAGTTCTCTCCCCATTTTTTACGTGATCCATAGGGTTTGGGGATATACACTAAATCCACCATGGATATATTTCTGTACTTCTAAAAAAGTGATTTCACTTTATTCTTCAAAAAAAACTTCCCTCGTCAAGAGAGAAGTTTTTATCGTATTTATAGAGCAAGCATCGCTTGGAACTTGTCCGCGTCGAGCAGGTTGCCGACATAGAAAGAGCCGAATTCGCCAAAGCGCGCGCTTACTTCGTCAAACCGCATTTCATAGACAAGCTTCTTGAATTGAAGCGCATCGTCCGAGAAGAGCGTAACGCCCCATTCCCAGTCGTCCAGACCAACGGAGCCGCAGATGATTTGTTTCACTTTACCTGCGTATTGACGGCCGATCATGCCGTGGCTGCGCATCATGCCTTTACGCTCATCCATGGATAACATGTACCAGTTGTCCGCAAGATCGCGTTTCTTGTTCATTGGATAGAAGCAGATATGCTTGCTTTTCGGAAGCGTTGGCTTCAATCTCGCCATAACCTCAGGGCTCGCATAAGGATCTCCGCCGCCCGCCAAATAGTTGCTGAGCTCCACGACGCTGACATAGGAGTAGACGGGAATTGTATATTGCGCGAAGGATGTTTTATTAAAAGCATTCTCCAGCTCATTCAATTCCTCAAGCGTCTCACGCAAATGCATGAATACGAAGTCAGCCTTCTGTCCCACAATGGAGTATACCACCGTGCTGCCTTGTTTGTCCGCTTCTACAGTTGCCCATTGTTGCAAAAATGTATGTAACTCGTCGAGTGCCGTAGCACGTTCTGCCTCGGTCGCGCGTTTCCAACCATTCCAATCGATAGCTCTGAAATCATGCAATGCATACCAGCCTTCTAAAGTAAGAGCTGCTTCGCTCATCGTGATCACTCCTTCATGAATTTACCTCTAACTTCTTCCATTGTAACGAAAACAGTCGCGCAGAACAAATGGAGAAGGTGTGACAATCCTCACACAAAACGTCACGGAAAGTTCGTTGATTCCACCACATTTTTCTAGTACACTACAAGGAAAGACGTAAGACACAAGCTGCAGGTTGTACATATAGGGAGGTCGTTCAGGGCATGAATGGTGTGGTAGGTTCTATCATTCCGATCATTTTGTTCGTATTGTTTTTTGTGATGATGTTTGGGATCGGGTTTATTTTAAATATGTTAATGAAAACAACATGGTTCCCGGCGTACTTGTTCGTAATCGTTATTGTACCCGCGGTGATCATCTCGTATTGGAAGAGTGATCTATCCTTCCTGGGCAATATCGAGGCGTATAGCCTGGTAGATATGCTCACAGCATGTGCCGGGTTGGTCGGTGCAGTCATTAGTGGTACGACGATTCGCATGCTGCGTCGCAGTGGATTCAAGATGTTTTAATCAGAGGGCAGTACACGGGATGAAGTGTATTGCCTTTTTTTTATGTTGATAATGGTTAAGATTGACAATAATGAAAGTCCAAAGGTATACTTTATTTAGATATTTGTCTAACTATTAAATTATATTTGATTGTTTGGGAGAGGAGATTGTAATCGTATGAAAAAAATGATTAGTGTGTTAACCATTGCAGGCTTGTTGGCAAGCGGAGCACAAGCGGCACTAGCAGAAGATGTGACGGGAGCTACAGCAGCAGGTAAAGGGATTGAATTGCGGCAAGCAGCCGAGTGGGTCGGCGCTTCAGTGAAGTGGGATGCAGCGAAGCGGGCTGCCGTTGTGCAATACGGCACGACCGAATGGATCATTCAAGTCGGGCAGAGCCAGGCGCAATTGAATGGGGAGCCGTATCCGATGCTTATACCTGCGGTGATGAATGCGGTGCATCATTTGCAAGTCTCGGTCGAAGATGTGAACAAGGCCTTGCAAGTTCATCTATCGGTTGGCGAGCAGGGGGAGATCGTGATTGATCAAGCGGATCTGAAGAGCCGGGCTACTCATTTACTGAAGCAAGTCGTTGCAGGACAATTTGATGAGATGCGTGCTTCGATGAGTGAACCCTTGCAGGCGACAGTTCCTGTTCCGACTTTACAGATGATGCAGCAACAAATCATAGCGATGTACGGCAAATTGGATAAAGTGTTGAACGTGTCAGAGACGACAAATGCGGTTCACCATAATGTACGCGTCATGTACGCGGGGCCTCAAGGCGTGCCAGTAGCGATTGATGTGCGATTTGATCGGGATGGAAAGGTAGATGATTTCTTCTTCCCACAGCTACTGGTCGATAATTATCATGCACCGTCCTATGATCATCCTGAACGCTACAAGGCCGAGGAAGTGAAGATCGGAGAATGCAGCACCGCATTGCCAGGAGCATTGACCATTCCGCAAGGGGACGGACCGTTCCCCGTTGTCGTCCTTGTCCATGGTTCGGGAACGAATAATCGGGATGAATCTATTGGAGGAAGCAAGTTCTTCCGTGACCTTGCCGTAGGGCTTGCGAATGAAGGGGTAGCTGTACTCCGCTACGACAAACGAACTTTTGAGCATACATTTAAGTCTCAATCTCCTACATTTACTGTCAAAGAAGAGACAACGAATGATGCGATTGCTGCAGTGCAGATGTTAGCGACGGATAAGCGATTCGATGCCAAGCAAATCTATGTCCTTGGACATAGTCAAGGCGCAATGCTGGTCCCTCGGATCATTGAGCAGGATTCGAAACATCAGATTGCGGGTGCCATGGTCTTCGCTGGACCTTCGAAGCCGCTCGAAGACATCTTGCTCTGGCAATACCAGCAAGGCCTTGAACGTGCGAAAAAAGCAGGACTACCTCAAGAACTCTTAGCGCAGGTTGAAGCACAGCTTAAAATCTGGGAGCAGAGTATGACGCTGCTGAAGGATACGAAATACTCGGTAACGAATTTGCCGCCGCAATTTCCAGCAGGCAATGCCTATTGGTGGTTCGACCTTCGGAACTATCGCGGCCAAGAGATTGCGAAGTCGCAGAAGGTGCCGCTCTTTATTGCCCAAGGCGATAATGATATTCAAGTGGAAGCATCGAACTTGGACGGCTGGAAATCCGGTCTTGCTTCGAGAACAGATGTGACGTATAAGCTGTATCCGAAACTAAACCATGTGTTTGTCGCATCTGACAAACCTTCAACAGGCGAAGAGTATATGCTTTCGGGGAATGCACCGCAAGAAGTGATTACCGACATTGCAAAGTGGATCAAATCGACGAAATAGGCGGGTAGATAAATGATACAAGGAGTGGAAGGATGAAGAAGTTAATCGTTGTCATGATGGCTTTTGTGCTAGTACTGGGGGTTACCCCTCATTCCTTCGCTGCCAAAGCGAAGTTAACAGATCAGCTATCCGATTCTAAACTCACCTTTGCCTATGCAGATGATACAGGGACCCGGTTACTCGGGTTCGATCAAAAACATCCTAAGCAATACACGCAAGCGATCTCTTCACCAGGACGGGGTATTCCGATCCAATATATGAAACATCAGAAGCTCTCCGACGAGAGCAACGGCCGAAACAATATGTATAATTTCAATAAGGACGAAGGCGAGATTTATAAGGTGGTCAAAGGGAAATTACCGGAGAATGAGAGCGTTGTGCTCGCAGCGAAGGATGCTTTTCAAGGCCATACGTTTCTAGCTTATCGTCCGGTGTCGGTCAAGGGTTTAGATAAGAAGACGGTTAAGGCAATTGAGAAAGCGAAGAAGCGTAAGGTGTTGAAGCATTGGAAAATCGGTGAAGTCCCATCGGAAGTGCAAGTGGGCATCATTGAATTTGAGCGCGTGAAGGGGAAGAAGCCGCTCGCGAGCTTCGTTCTCGTGACGAAGAACGGTATTCTCTTTGATGACTATGAAGGGAACGAAGGTGATAATTCGGTCTGGCGCGTAGATGACGGAGGCGAAATGGATCCCTCATTTTTCCGTGTTATTTTCTTAACGCGCTCCGCTTCGGGCTATTCCGTCGGATTCGAATGGTACGGTTACGAAAGCAATGGATTATCTGTATTGCAGCAGAACGGGAAAAGCTTGCGTCAAGTCGAGCATTCGTCTCGGTATATTGCCCCGCTGTAAAGCATCGAATTCCCAAAAGAAAGGTCCGTCGTTCCTAGGAACGACGGACCTTTCTGCTTTCTAATAAAAATGAGACGATTCCACGCCTCGAACGTACTATGGTATAGTTGTGTTAGAAGATGATCAACAGAGAGGGAGGTGAGACAATGGAAATATCCGTGGATTATGGTGTGCTGTTATGGTCGATGATTGCGGTCGCTGCAGTGTTGGTAGGCTACTTCTATTTGCAGTCCCCGATCGGCATGCCGATTCGTACAGCTGTAATCGTGTCTCTGCAATCGCATACGGATGACTATCCGACACATGCGCAGAGCATGGTGCTGCGATTAGGATGGATACGTCGGAAAATACCGAGCCGCAAGCCGCGCAAAAAGCCAACCGATGATGAGATGCATTCCGCTGTAGGTGTACAGGACAGAGTAGAACAAACACCTATAGGAGGAATTATCCATGATCTCTTGGTTATCACCAATCGTATCTGTATTCAACACATTGCTCACCGATCTCTTCCAGCTTACGCATGACTGGGGACTTGCGATTATCGCATTAACCCTGATCGTTAGATTGTTATTCACGGGGTTGAATTTGATGAACTACCGGCAGATGGTCCGCCAGAAGGCCGTGCAGCCCATTCTTCAACAAGCCCGTGAGAAATATAAAGACAAGCAGGATCGATTGCTCGAAGAGACGCTTCGAATTAACAAGGAGCATGGCATTAAGCCGTTCAATATGCTATTGATCAGCTTCGCTCAAATTCCGATCTTCATGAGTCTTTTTGGTCTCTTCCGAACGCATGGGGGCGACATGAGCTCGACGATTGTATCTTGGGTGGACACGTTGTCCCAAACAGACCCGCTGCATGTGCTGCCGATTCTGAGCGCATTGTTAACGCTGGCCGCTGCGCTCATCCCCATTACGATGGAGCTGACGATTCTGCAAGCGGCCAAGAAGCAGGCCGGCCTTTCGATCGTAATGAATATAATTTATCTCTTCGTTCTGTGGCGGTCGCCGATCGCTATCGGCTTATATTATGCGTCGAGCGCGGTGTTTGCCTTGATGGAGAAGCTCGTGTACCGAACGAAGTGGGGGCAGAAGCTGCTCTATCGGGGCATTCAAGTCCCTGTGGAGGCGGCGAGCTAACCCCAAATCATAATAAATCCCCCATGCCGTGGATAATTCCATGGCATGGGGGATTTGTGCATTTACGTCTGAATTAATAATAAGATGATCGAAGATAGTCCGAAACATGTCCCAATCAGACATAAGAACATCAGCACTTGCTTGTGATTCAGTCCTGAACGAAGCAGTCGGTAATGCGCTTGGCTGGCATCAGCCTGATAGATCGGTTTGCCTTGAATCATTCGCTTCATGACGACGAAGATGTTATCGAAGATCGGCACCCCGAGCGCTAGAATCGGAATGAAGAGCGAGAGAATTGTCGCTTGCTTGAACGCTCCGTCTAACGCGATCACACCAAGGATGAACCCGATGAATGTCGCACCTGCATCGCCCATGAATATTTTGGCCGGCGGCTTGTTGTATCTTAAGTAAGCAACCGTCACACCAATCAAGATAATCGCCATCAACGCCGAATTGGTCTGGCCTTTGGTGAGCGCTACGATAAAGAGGGTCACCGCTGATATCGTGGCTAAGCCGCCTGCGAGGCCATCCATGCCGTCTGAGAAGTTAATGACCGTTGTGACGCCGAAGATCCATAGAATGGTTAGTATAAATTGCAGCCAAATCGGCAGCAAGACATATTCATTGCTGAAAGGATTATAGAACCCTGTAAAGGCGTTACCCGAGAAGAAGACGAGCGCAGCTGCTGAGAGTTGAATAACCATTTTGGGCAATGCCGGGAAATCTTTCCCCTTCGTCTTATACCAATCATCAATGGTTCCGATCGTCAGTAAGAGAACACCGCCAATAAAGAGTGCCCCAGTCTCCCAATTGAATTCACGTGTGACGAGCAAGTATGTAACGAAGAATCCGATGAATATCGCATAGCTGGCTGTCAGCGGGATTGGCTCGCGATGGATTTTGCGCTCCGTGTCTTTCCGTGGCTTGTCCACAAAATCGATGCGGAACGCCATCTTACCGAGTGGTGGAATGAGTACATATACAATGAGAAACGAAATGAAAAATGAGAGCGCGTATATCAAAACGATCACCATCCATTAGTTTGTTGTCCATTACGTATTATACGCAATATGGATAACACTGTCGAATTTTCGATGATAGAACCTGTCGAGTTATTGATCATATTCGTGGTAGAGTTCTCCAGAGACAGACTTGGCTCTTTTTTTATGATAGAATAAAAGGATGCTTGAAGTACGGAATTAATGGGGAAAAATGGGGTGTAGTAAAGGGTGCGTATTTCAAATCTAATGCAGTTTACCGAACATCATCGGTATTGTACGTTCAGGGACTTCTCGCTCAGCGGGATGGATTCGAAAATGCTCTCCTATATTTATCAACCGATGGTTGGTGGACTTGCGATTAGTTTCTATCAATTTCTCTACCAACATATTTCGAGTGATCGTGTCGGATATTCGCGGATTGAACAGCAGCGCCGTCTCTTCCTCACCCTAGGGATCGACCCAAGTGAGAAAGGCCGTAAGCAGCTGATCGAGATCACATCGAAGCTCGAAGCGGTAGGGTTATTGCATACGTCGCGGATCTACATACCCGAGCAGGATGATAGTCTGTATGAATATGAGCTCTACGCGCCGTTGTCGCCGAATGAATTTTTTAAGACACAGCACCTCACGCTGTTATTACGGGATAAAGTAGGAAAGTTCTCGGTCCTATCACTTCGTGAGGAATTCTGCACAGAAGAGCCTGCCGAGATTGTTCATAAGGCCGTTCATAAAGAAGATCTATCGATCCCATTCTATGAACTGTTCCAATTGAACACACATGTGATAGATTATGAGCTGGAACAGGCGTTATCCGAGGTTGCTCCTTCCCGGCATCCGGGGTATCAGGCGACAGGCTCGGAGGAGATGCTGAATTATGCGGATATTATTTCGCGGTTCCCACGTATCTCGAAGAATCGCGCATTCGTTGAGCGTCTGCGTTATGAACATGAACAAATGGGTATGATCAATTACATTGTTCACAAATATCAACTAAGTCTGCAAGACATCTGTGGATTATTGGATGAGGAAGGCGTCTTCTCTGATCAAGGCGAAGTCCTGCTCGATGAGCTGCAGCACCGGGCGAACCTGCAGTTCCGTCAAGGGAAGAAACGGAGTGAGACGAGTGATCGGTATGTGAAGAAGGTCATCGCACTTCGTGATTCAGTAGACCTTACCGGAGAAGATCAACCGCAGGAAGAATATGCCGTGGAGATGGAATTCTATCTGGATGTGCCGCCGCAATTCCAGGGGAAATGCGATATCCATCAATATAATATGATGCTTCGTAATGAACCTTATACGATGTTGCTCAAGAAGTTCTTCCCGGGCTCCGTGCCGGATAATATGATGGACATGTTCGAGAAGATCGATTTGAATTATAAATTGCCTGAAGAAGTTATCAATGTTTTAATTCACTACCTGATGACGTTGCTCGTCTCAGGCACGGATCAACGTTTGAACCGGAATTTTGTGGATTCCATTGCATCGACGATGCTGATGAAGCAGATTACCACCTATGAACTCGCTGTACAACATATTCGCGATCAGAGTCAATTCAAGCAGCGGCTGGAGCAAGAGCGGACCAGCAAATCCGCCGCATCGGGCTCACGTGGGCGCAGCGGATCAGGGTATTCGAGATCTGCGAAGCAGAAGCCGAGCATTCCGATTATTCAAGATGTGCCGCAAGGTATGGCCGTAACCCCAGAAGAATTAGAAGAAATGCGCAAAGTTGCGCGGAAACTAGATGGTAAATCCTAAGAAGAGAGGAGATGTATTGTGTCATGGACTCACTCGGAGATCTATTAAAACGAATTCCAAGTCAAGAAATGTGGCAAAGGGTAGAACGGAAGAAGGCGGAGCTGATTGCGAATCCGCTGATTGTGAAGCTGCGTGCGAAATACCCGGACATCACGGAACAAGTTCTTCAACAGAATATGAATCGCTTGTATCAATACGTAACTGAGTACAACAATTGCTCGCAATGCCCAGGGTTAGATCAATGTCCGAATGATATGCAAGGGCACTATACCAAAATCTCCTGCGACACCGTCAATGGATTGACCCAAGTCTATGATAGCAAAGTATCTTGCAAGAAATTCCTTGGTCAACAACGACAAGATCAAGTTCGTGAGCGGATTCGGAGCTTCTACGTGGACGATCGGGCGCTTAAGGAAGGCTATTCAGCTGATGAGATTCTCGTAAAAGATTTGGAGCGGGCTTCGGCTGCCAACCAGGTGTTGACGTATATTTTACGGACGAAGGAAGAGGGACTTCAGACGAACGGACTGTACTTGGTCGGGAAATTCGGTACAGGGAAGACCTTCTTGATGTGTTACTTGTTGTATGAGCTTGCGAAGGAAGGATTCACAGGTGCGATCGTCTATATGCCAGAGTTCGTCGAGGATTTGAAATCGATGATGTTAGACGGGGCCAAATTAAAGGAGACGATGGAAGTCTTGAAGGAGACGGACATTCTGATCTTCGATGACGTTGGTGCTGAGAACATGAATCCTTGGGCGAGAGACCATGTGCTCGGATCGATTCTGAATTATCGGATGAACCGCAAGCCAACCTTCTATACCTCGAATTATGAATTGGATGCGCTGGAGAAGCACTTTAGCTTCACGAGCAAAGACGGTGAAGAGGCCTACAAAGGCCAGAGGCTAATGGATCGTATTCGGCCATTCGTCGATGTCATTGTGGTGAATGGCGAGAACAAACGCGGACGCAAAAAGAACTAAAACATAGCGACAAGCCAGTGCGATTCCTTCGGGAGAGTCAGCTGGCTTTTTTTGTTATTTTCCTCGAAAATAAGGATTGACATTTCTCTAGGCAGTTGGTATATTACGTTTAAACCAAGTAATTAAATAGGAATTATAAGTTTTCGACCGGACAGCCGGAGGAAACGATGCGATTCAAAAAGGGATTGTAGATATTACAACCTTTATTTGCACATCGTATTCGTTTCTTCCCGCTGTCCTTTTCATTTTGCATGTTGAGAGGGGAAAAATCGTATGAAGAAGAGAGTAACCACCATCGTCGTCTTATTATTATTAGCCGTAACCGCGGCAGCGTGCGGATCCAAGACGGCCGATGCACCCAAAACAGAGCCAGCCAAAAAACCAGTCGAACTGTTGAATGTCTCTTATGATCCGACTCGAGAATTATATGCGGCCTACAACAAATTATTCAGTGACTATTGGCAAAAGAAAACTGGTCAGACCGTTACGATTAAACAATCGCACGGTGGTTCTGGGAAGCAAAGCCTCTCCGTTGTGAATGGACTCAAAGCGGATGTGGTTACGCTCGCGCTGGGCTATGATGTGGATGCGGTTCAGAAGGCAGGTCTTATCCAAGAAGGGTGGCAGAAGAAATTCGAGGATAACAGCGCGCCCTATACGTCGACGATCGTCTTCCTGGTGCGCAAGGGCAATCCGAAAGGTATTCATGATTGGAGTGATCTCGTCAAAGACGGCATAGGGGTTATCACACCAAACCCGAAAACATCCGGCGGAGCACGGTGGAACTATCTCGCAGCATGGGGCTATGCGCTTGAGCAGAACGGCGGCGATGAGAATAAAGCGAAAGAGTTCGTCGCGAAATTGTTCAAGAACGTACCGGTTCTGGATTCCGGCGCACGAGGCTCGACGACGACCTTTGTGGAGCGCGGCATTGGTGATGTGCTGCTGGCTTGGGAGAATGAAGCCTTGTTGTCGACCAATGAGCTGGGTAAAGATAAATTCGAAATTGTCTATCCATCGCTGAGTATTCTGGCAGAACCGCCTGTAGCGGTCGTTGATAAAGTTGTAGATGAACACGGCACGCGGGAGGTAGCCGAAGAATATTTGAAGTATCTCTACACACCGGAGGCGCAGGATCTTGTTGCGAAGAACTTCTATCGTCCGATTCTGAAGGATGTGGCTGACAAGTATAAGGACCAGTTCCCAACACTCAAGCTCTTAACGATTGATAAAGATTTCGGTGGCTGGAGCGCTGCGCAAGCGAAGCACTTCGCAGATGGTGGATTGTTCGATCAGATATATGCTGCAGGTAAATAATAATGACAAAGCTGAAATCCAAACGTATCAAAGTACTGCCGGGATTTGGCCTCACCTTAGGTTATTCGATCTTCTATCTGAGCATTATTGTTCTGATCCCGCTCGCCAGTCTGTTCGTGGAGACGGCCAATGCGAGTTGGGATAAAATCTGGCAGACGATATCGGATCCGCGGGTTATCGCTTCATATCGCGTCACTTTCTTATCCGCATTCTATGCTGCGGTCATTAATGTAATCTTCGGTCTCTTACTCGCCTGGGTACTTGTCAGATATAAGTTCCCAGGCAAGAAGCTGATTGATGGGATTATCGATCTTCCCTTTGCTCTGCCAACAGCCGTCGCTGGGATCGCATTAACCGCCATTTATGCAGAGAATGGGATCATCGGGAAGCTGTTCGCGCCGCTTGGTATCAAAATTGCCTACACCCAAACCGGGATTACGATTGCGCTTATATTTATCGGACTCCCCTTCGTTGTGAGGACAGTTCAACCCGTCCTTCAGGAGCTGGACCGTGAAATTGAAGAAGCAGCGGTGACGCTTGGTGCTTATCGCTGGAGAACCTTTCGAAGCGTTATTCTTCCGGAATTGACCCCGGCGTTATGGACAGGATTTGCACTCGCCTTTGCGAGGGCGATAGGTGAGTATGGCTCGGTTGTCTTCATCGCCGGCAATATGCCGTTTAAGACGGAAATTGCTCCGCTGCTCATTATGACGAAGTTGGAGCAATTCGATTATGCGGGAGCCACGGCTATTGCACTTGTGATGCTGCTCAGTTCATTCGTGATGCTCTTGGTCATCAACTTCTTGCAGTGGCGCAGTCAGCATCAAGCTATCTCAGAATAGGTAGGAGGTGAAGTATGGCAGGTTCAACAACAATGAACGGCTTGGCTGGAAGTACGGAGGTGAGGCCGAGACATGCGACAGAGTCGCTGCCGTTTCGATGGCTCTGGATTACGATCGCATTATTATTCGTCGGGTTGATACTCATATTGCCGTTAGTTACGGTGATTTATGAAGGGTTGAAGAAGGGAGTAGAGCTATATCTTACGGCTTTAATCGAACCTGATGCAATATCTGCTCTGAAGTTAACGCTGCTCGTTGCACTCATCGCGGTACCGTTGAATACATTATTTGGCGTGGCTGCCGCATGGACGATCACGAAGTTTCAGTTCCGCTGCAAAAATATTCTGCTGACGCTGATCGACCTGCCATTTGCCGTATCGCCAGTTATATCGGGGCTGGTGTATGTGCTATTGTTCGGGGCAAGGGGATGGTTCGGGCCATTTCTTGAGGCGAATCATCTGCAGATTGTCTATGCTGTGCCTGGAATTATTCTGGCGACAACGTTCGTGACATTCCCATTTGTTGCGCGTGAGTTGATTCCGCTCATGCAGGCTCAGGGCAAGCAGGAAGAAGAAGCGGCTGCAAGTCTTGGGGCAAAAGGGTGGCATATTTTCTGGCATGTGACTATACCGAATATCAAATGGGGACTGCTCTACGGCATCATCCTCTGCAATGCACGTGCGATTGGCGAATTTGGCGCTGTCTCCGTCGTGTCGGGACATATCCGGGGAGAGACCAATACATTACCGCTTCACATTGAAATCCTGTACAACGAATATCAATTCTCCGCCGCATTTGCGGTTGCGTCGCTGCTTGTGGCCTTAGCGCTCGTGACGTTAGTCGCGAAGAGTCTGATTGAACGTCGACAGCAGCGTGCCGCTGCTAGTAATAGGATGAATTGACGACATGAGCGCAAGATGATAAGATAATAATTACCAAATCATAGTAAATGGGTCGGAATGAAATGAATTCCTTTCTTGGGGAATAAGGAGGATGTGTATGGGGAGAACGCTGGAGATTGATGAGCGTTGGCGTGATCAGATTGTTGCGTTATTGAATGGTATGGAGTTCGGTTCTGTACTCATCACAGTTCATGATGGCAAAATTGTTCAGTTGGAGCGCACGGAGCGCAAACGATTTGAGCTGAATTATTCCCCACCTCCGTCTCCTTCTGAGCGATTAACTTCGAATTAATTCGTAAATAATAAAAAAGTCTGAACCTTATTGTCAGTGAAGACAGCGGTTCAGACTTTATTCGTTTCCTGATTTCGCTTGGTTTAACTCGCTAAGAACTTAATGATCACCATCGCGAAGAATACAATGAACATGAATCCAAACATGAAAGTGAAGCCATTCATTACGTCGGAGAAATCGTTACGAATTTCTTCATTCACATGTTTTGTTGGATCGTTCGTGGATAATTTGATAGTATCTTCCATCATGATCTGCCCCCTGACTATCGGTTCCGTTATTGCAATGATAAGCATCACAATTCATGAATCCAAATATTACTATTAGTATAACGAAAGAATCGTTTATTTGTAAAGTCGCCTAAAGTGACAAAGTTTAGTCATATTTCACAAAATGAAGTTGGTTGTGGTATACTTTCAATTGATGAGTACCTAAAAAAAATTGGTTCTATATAAAGGAGGACATTGTCATGGCAATTGTAAACGTAACCGATCAATCATTCAATACGGAGGTTGAAGGTCAAGGCGTCGTTCTAGTAGATTTCTGGGCACCTTGGTGTGGTCCTTGTAAACGTCTTGCTCCAGAATTGGAAGCACTTGATGCGGAAATCGGCGATTCCTTGAAAATCGCAAAAGTGAACGTGGATGAGAACCCTGAGACGGCTTCCCGTTTCGGTGTAATGAGCATCCCAACATTGATCGTGTTCAAAGACGGTCAACCGGTTGATAAAGTTGTTGGTCTGAACTCGAAAGATGCTTTGAAAAGCATGGTTGGCAAACACCAATAAGATTGATTGATCTTCATAGAAGCCTTCTCAGTGAGTGAACTGAGAGGGCTTTTTTTGTTGGTTCGGTATGAATCTGAAACTTTTTGTGCCGTCAGCCGTCAATAGCTATAGAGCTATGATTAACATGATATGGAAGAGGAGTGCAGAAATTTGCTACATACGAAATGGAAACAGGTATTGGTTGGCGGAATAGTGCTAACGCTGTGGGCCGGAGCGTTAGGTACGGCGCAAGCCGCAGGGACGGCGGGAAACCAGATGGAGAAGCCGATCATCTCGGAGAACGTGATGCAGAATAGTAGAGTCATGGGACAGGTGTCGGAGCTAAAGCCGGCATGGACATTTGCGGTCGATCGCAATGAAAATTGGCAAGCGATTACGACGGCGCAAGCGGTAGGGAATCAAGTATTCGCATTGAAGGATAAGAAGTTGGTGTCGATCGATGTAACGACGGGCAAGAAGCAGTGGACGTATGGACAGAATTTGACGTCGACCATCAAGGTGAACCAAGGCGTTGTCTACGGCGTCTCTCAGGCAGGCCAAGTCTATGCCGTTAGCGCGAGCCAAGGCAAGGCGAAATGGACGGCGAAATATACGGAAGTCGTGGGCGTGATTCCGCAAGGGGATCGTGTCTATGTGCTGCATCATGAACGGAAGATCGACGCATTGTCGGCATCGACAGGAAAGCTGTTATGGAGCACGGAGGAACCGGGTGCCAATTATGCCTTGGATGTGATGGAGGCGGACGGTGTTCTGTTAGCGACATTCACCGTCCAAGGCGCGCTGACCACCGTTCAATTGGATGCGTTCGACCTAAAGACGGGCAAGAAGAAATGGGGCCAATCTCGGCAGGATATGCCGATCCTCGTGAAGAACGGCATGGCTTTCTCGAAGACCGATGAGTTAAATATGGACGATGCGGTGGCGGATCGTGAGCTTACGATTCTAGGCTTGGATCTGCAGACGGGTAAAGCTCGCGAGACGAGAACCTATAGCTATAAGATGGCTGGACAGCCGCCGTATAGCCCTGGAAGCGGTCGGATTCTGCTGGATGGGAATAATCTCTATATGGCCCAAGGGCAGCGGATTGCGCAGTATGATTTCTCTTCGGAAGCTGGCGCGAGCAAACCGGTTAAGACATGGGCCGTCATGTACCCAGACGTGAGCTTCTTAGGCGCGATGCACCAAGGGAAGTTCTTGTTCCAAGATCGCAATACGCAAGAAATCAAAGGGATAAAGATGTCGGACGGCCAAGAGATGGCTTGGACCGGTGACAATCCTGCGGCCCAAGTGGAGATTTACGGTAGCGTGATGTACCGTGCGCAGACTGATGGCGTCCTGTATGGGCTGGATGTCGATACGACGAAGGCACTGTTCAAGGTTCACACGAATGCCCATTTCTACGGGCCGACCTTGAAGGCAGGCCGGACAGTCATCATTCAAGCGGAAGATCGGCTCATTGGTGTACGGTTACCAGCATCTGTGAAGTGAAATCTGTGATCCCGCATAGGCATGAAGCAGCAGGTTTGATATAATGGATATCGAACTTATGTTTTCATATTGGGAGTTGAATACAGATGACGGAGCATCCGGATGATTACGAGAAAGCAATGGAGAATATACGCAACAAATTAGCACTTCTTCCGGACCAACCGGGATGTTATCTGATGAAGAATAGTGAAGGCACGATTATCTATGTCGGTAAGGCGAAGGTGCTTAAGAATCGTGTTCGATCCTATTTCACGGGCAGTCATGATGGTAAGACGCAGCGCCTAGTTGCGGATATTCGTGATTTCGAATATATCGTGACGGCGAGCAACATGGAAGCACTCATTCTGGAGTGCAACCTGATTAAGACGCATTATCCAAGATACAACGTTCTCTTGAAAGACGATAAGACTTATCCATATATCAAAATTACGAATGACACGCATCCGCGTCTTGAAGTGACACGACTTGTATTGAAAGATAAAGCCAAATATTTTGGCCCTTACCCGAACGCCTTCGCTGCCCAACAGACGAAGAAGCTGCTTGATCGGTTGTATCCGCTGCGCAAATGCATGAACATTCCGAACCAAGCTTGTCTGTATTACCATATTGGTCAATGCCTTGGCCCTTGTGTTGAGGACGTCACGGCGGCACAGAATGAAGCGATGATCCAAGAGATTACGCGGTTTCTGAATGGTGGACACGAAGAGATTAAGCGGGATCTGCAGCAGCGGATGGGCGAAGCGGCGGAAGCACTCGAATTCGAACGGGCGAAGGAGCTTCGCGATCAAATCATAAGTATTGATGCTTTAATGGAGAAGCAGAACATTACTACGGCCGATAACATGGACCGAGACGTCTTCGGATATGCCGTCGACAAGGGCTGGATGTCTGTGCAGATCCTCTATATGCGCCAAGGTAAAATGATACAGCGGAACTCTTCGACGTTTCCTTACTATGGAACGGCATACGATGACTTCATGTCCTTCGTCAGTCAATATTATAGTGAGAACAGTGCTTTACCGCGTGAAATCTATTTGCCGGATGACGATGCTGCCGATCAAGCTGCTGAAGTGTCTGCAGAAAACGGTGCAGATGCACTCGGAGCTTGGCTCAAGGTAAAGGTGAATATTCCGAAGCGCGGCTCGAAGAAGAAGCTCGTCGAGATGGCGATGCAGAATGCGCATATTGCGCTAGATGAGAAGTTCAAATTGATTGAACGGGATGAGGAACGTAGCGTTAAGGCGGCACAGAACCTCGGAGAATGGATTGGACTGGGAAGTCTGCATCGCATTGAAGCTTTCGATAACTCGAATATTCAAGGGACGGATCCGGTATCCGCGATGGTCGTATTTATCGATGGGAAGCCCGCGAGGAAGGAATACCGTAAGTATAAGATTAAGACGGTTGTCGGGCCCGATGATTACGGCACGATGCGTGAGGTCATCAGACGCCGCTATGAGCGGGTGTTGAAGGAGAACTTACCGATGCCCGATCTCGTCGTCGTTGATGGTGGGCGGGGCCAGATTTCTGCAGCTGTCGATGTCCTAGAGAATGAACTTGGGTTATTTATCCCTGTATGCGGTCTCGTGAAGGATGAGAAGCATAGGACGGCACAGCTCATGGTCGGTGATCCAGCAGAGGTTGTTCCGCTGAAGCGGGATAGCCAAGAGTTCTATCTCTTGCAGCGTATCCAGGACGAAGTGCATCGATTCGCCATTACATTCCACCGGGAGCAACGGGGGAAATCGATGATTACGTCCAAGCTGGATTCGATTCCAGGGATTGGCGAGAAGCGTCGGAAGGCACTGCTTAAACATTTTGGTTCCCTTAAGAAAATCAAAGAGGCCTCCATCGAAGATTTCAGGCCTCTGTCGATTGGCGAGAAGCTCGCCTCACAAATTATACAAGCGCTTCAGGAGGAGTCGTAGTTAACGGCTCCTTTTCTTTTGGCTGAATAGGCTCTACAGGTTCATTTGGATCATGGGGGTACCTCATGCGATAGAACCATCGGATCACCCAAGCGACGATGGCAGGTAAGATCATGTACCCGAGTCCAATTAACGTATAGGCGGTTCCATTTTTCATCAGGATCACACTTAGTCCCATTCCAATGCTGTCGAAGATGACGTGAGCAAAGACCGCTGTAATAAATCCATACCGGAAGAAGATCCATGAGAATCCTAGCCCTAAAAATATTAATTCAATCGGTCGCGAATACGTTGGATAAATCGGGTATAACGTATGACCGAATGCCCAGATTAGCGTAGAGATCAGACAAGCGATAAACGTATTGCGCACGATTTTCTTCAGCATAATAATGCCAAACAACCGGTATGTTGCTTCCTCCCCAATACCTGCAACCCAAGCCATGAGCGGGAAGAGAAGTGGATAAATCATGTTGTAAGTCGATTGCGTGGCATCGGTTGTCGACCAGGTGCCGATCGTTATGGAAAGGGCAATATAGATGATCACCTGTAAACCGAGTAGGAAAAAGGCGGTAATGTAGCCGATTCCCATACTACGAAAGACATAATCGCCGTAACCAGGCTCACGGAATCGTGGCCAAGGGTTTAGTCCTCGCTCCCGCCATAACGCATCGCCGCCGACAAAAGAGAAATAAGTAGCAACTCCCATGATGACCGTGACGACACATTGTAATAATGCCGTAGCGATTAACAACGTATTATCGACTGGCATATCCCCAGACATGGCTTTCATGGCCGGCATGATGTTGAAGAACGAGAATATGCTGAGACCTGTATAGAGCAATGCAAGGAATATACCACGTTTGAATGAGGTGTGACGTCGTTTAAGGATACTGTAGACGATGGCTAACACAGCGAGTGCCACGGTCAACAGATAGTAACCGAGTCCTGTCATCCAGTTGGCATTTCGCTGCTGCTGCTGAACATAGAGAAGATGTGATTCCGGTACAGAGAAAGCAGGTGTCACGGATGAAATCTCATCTTGGATGAATTGAACAGTGATGAGCAGTGTAGATTCACCGATCTTACGTGATGTATCTTCTAATACAATATTCGTGTGATTCGGGAAATTCTTCTCCGATGTCGTCTGCTGCACGGTTAACAAGTTGATATCATACCCGGCCTTTGCCAAGTGCTGCTTGGCTGCATCGATCAATTCATCCTTTGTTCGAAGGGATGGCGTATCCTCCGGCGTGAACATTTTCCACGAAATGACTTCACCAGATTGCATATTCAAGTAAATGTAGTAGGCCTTGCTGGGTACATTTCGTTCTGGGATCTCAACGCGATAATATTCATAAGGATATTTTTGGACAAATGTTTTATGATATTTATCTAATAGCTTATTGGAAACAAGATAACCATATAGGTTAGAATTGGTCGCGTAAGAGATGGAAGCTTCGACTGCACTCGGATTAGCTTGAGGCCAGTTTTGCTTCACGAACGCAAGCGCCTTATCCGTTGCAGCTTCTTTGGAGATGGCAGGTTGATTCGGAGCCTCGTTCGCTTGCGGCGAGAAGAATGCTGGTAACACCTGAAGGAGTATGAAGATGATGAGTCCGATGGTTCCCAACGTTAGTAGTAACTTACGATTGAATTGTAGCTGAAGGCGATTGCCGAGATGATTCATTACGTTCCTCCTAATCATGACAAATTGAGTTGAGCACCGAAATTTAAGGTCTACAGGATGATACTAGTAAAAATATCATAGTTCATCTGCTGAGTACCAGCGTATGATCAAGAATGCCCTAAAAACATTGTATGACAAAATGATGGAGATCAAGTATACTTGCTTTGGTATTTTAGTGAAGGGAAGGGTATTTTTGAAAAAGAAATTTTTTGCGCTAACGCCACCTCGTATCTTATCCCTTGGATTTGCGTGCATAATTCTGCTGGGCACCTTACTGTTGATGCTTCCAATTTCGAGTGTTGACGGCGTTCAACTTGACTTCGTAGATGCATTGTTCACGGCGACATCAGCCACATGTGTGACGGGACTGATCGTCGTGGATACAGGAACGCATTTCACCGTCTTTGGGCAAGTCGTGTTGATGTTCCTTATTCAGATTGGCGGACTTGGATTCATGACCATGGCTACTTTATTCGCTCTTGTCCTGAAGAAAAGGATCTCCTTGTCGGAGCGCTTGATTTTACAAGAGGCGATGAATCAATCGAGTATGGAAGGCATCGTTCGATTGATTCGAAGGGTCCTTATTTATTCGGTTTCGATCGAAGCAGTCGCTGCGTTATTGTTCACGATCCGTTGGTCCTTCGATATGCCGTTCATCCGTGCACTCTACTTCGGTATATTCCATGCGGTATCCTTCTTCAATAATGCCGGTTTTGATCTATTCGGGCATTTCTCGAGCTTAACAGCTTATGTTAGTGACCCGCTTGTCAATATTGTCTCCATGGTTCTTATTATCTTCGGTGGCATCGGATTTATTGTTATGGCGGATTTGGTGGATTTTAGAAATCGAAAAAAATTGTCTTTACATACAAAAGTCGTTTTATCGATGACGGGCTTTTTGATCGTTTTTGGTGCGATAGTCATTTTCGTCTTCGAATTTACGAATAATAAGACATTAGCTCCATTGGATTGGTCAGGTAAAATACTCGCCTCCTTCTTCCAATCGGTGTCCCCGCGTACAGCAGGGGCGAACACGCTCGATCTTGGCAGCATGCGGCAGGCGTCGCAGTTCTTTACGATCATTCTGATGTTTATTGGTGCATCCCCCGGATCGACTGGAGGCGGGATTAAGACGACGACCTTTGCCATTTTGATCATGGCTGTCATTTCCATGATTCGCGGTAAAGAAGATGTGGTCATGTTCCGGTATCGTCTGGCAAAGGAGCGAATATTCAAAGCATTAACGATCACGTTCTTGTCTCTAATGCTCGTCGTGTTCGTCTCGATGCTGCTCTCAACAACGGAAGACCATCATTTCTTAATGATTTTGTATGAGACGACCTCGGCCTTCGGAACGGTAGGGTTATCGATGGGGTTGACGGCGGATTTAACCGTTTTTGGAAAAATTATGATTAGTCTGATGATGTTTATGGGAAGACTTGGACCATTAACTCTAGCTTATGCGATTGGACCAAAGACAGAGAAAGAATTGTACCGTCATCCCGAAGGCAAAATGATTATTGGATAGGAGATCGGAAGAAAGACATGAAAACAGAACAATTTGTAGTGATCGGATTAGGACGATTTGGTTCAAGTCTTGCGAAGGAATTGATTGAGCTAGGGCACGAAGTGTTGGGGATTGATAAAGATGAAGAGGTAGTCGATGCGATAGGCCGTAAGATAACTCATGGGGTCGTTGCGGATGCGACGGATGTGGAGACGCTGCGTTCTTTAGGGGTTCGCAATTTCGATTGCGGAGTCGTCGCGATTGGGGACGATATTCAGACGAGTATTCTGGCAACGATTCAGCTGAAGGAGCTTGGTGTGAAGAAGGTTGTTGCCAAAGCAATCTCTGATCTGCATGGTCGCGTGCTTGAGCGGATCGGCGTTGACCGTGTGATTTTCCCAGAGCGGGATATGGGGATTCGGGTGGCGCATCAGCTGGTGTCTCCGAACTTGCTCGACTACATCGAACTGTCTAAAGATTATTCGATTGCAGAGTTGACCGTTCCTAGCTGTCTGGATGGCATCTCGCTCAAAGATCTCAATCCGAGGTCCCGTTTTGGCTGCAGTATTGTAGCGATCAATAAGAAGGAAGGGGTTATCATCGTACCTACGGCAGAACAAGTACTTTCTGAGAAAGACATTATGGTCATCATTGGGACGAATGAGCAAATCGACGCCTTTGAAGAGCGAATGACGGATGGACAAGTTTTGGCATAAAGAGGTTGTTCAAAAAGTCATCTTTTGATCACGAAGTATTTCATGGAGCGTATTCGACATCGAATCTTGCGTTCATCCTCGAAGAGCATATGCTTACGATGTATGTTTACTTCGGAAACATTTCAGGTACTCATTTAGGTCCTAAACTCCGTTCCTCTAAAAGTTTTTCGAAGAAAAACTCGCTACGGAAGCATAGGCCTTCGGATTCTCGCAACCTTCTTGGTGCTGAAAAGCCGACTTTTTGAACACGCACTTAAAGCATTAATGAATTGATCATTCAAGGACGTGGTGTACTTGGGAACAGCAACGGGAGAAATCATTCAGCATCTATTGATTGTACTTGTATTAATCTTCATCGCAGGCATGGTGTCCGGCAAAATTGCTGCATGGCTGAAGCTCCCAGATGTGGTTGTTTTTATTCTGATCGGTATGGTGCTCGGTCAAGGGCTGCATTGGATTCATGAGACGAGCAGTTCGGTGCTCAATCAGACGATCTTAACGGCTGGTTCTACATTAATTCTGTTCGATGGCGGGCGGAATATTGGGCTTCATGGGCTTCGCAAAGTCTGGATTACGATTTCCTTACTGAGTGTGCCAGGGGTGTTGATCACTGTCGGTGTCGTCGGTGTAGCCGTGCATTATTTGTTCGGGCTTGGATGGATTTTGTCGCTATTGGTGGGTGCAGTCATCGCATCAACAGACCCAGCATCGATCATTCCGGTCTTCAGGCAGGTCAAGATTCGGGACAAGGTACGTGAGACGGTTGAGAGTGAGTCGGCATTTAATGATGCGACGGGGTCTATTATTACCTTTACCTTGCTCGCTGTGGTCTTAGGCCAAGGGAGTCTGGAAGCAGGTCCGATGATTTTTGATTTCTTGAAGACAGCAGTTGGTGGGATTATTGTTGGGGTGGTCGTCGCAATCCCATTCTCGTATTTGACAGGACATCATCGATTTGCAGTCTTGCGTGAGTATACGACGATTGCGATGATCGTTGTCGCGCTTGCGGGGTACTTGATTGGGGATTTGTTGCATGTTAGCGGCTTTATGGCGACATTCGTTGCGGGCTTAATCTGGGGCAATGAGAAGACATTCGGCTTATCGATGCATGAGAAACGCCAAGAGATGGATCACTTCGCAGATAATATTACGGTATTGATGCGTATGCTAATCTTCATTTTGCTTGGCAGTCAAGTCAATTTCCACGTGTTGATCGAATATTTCTGGCCAAGTCTTGCCGTTGTGTTGGTGCTGATGTTCATTGCGAGACCGCTCACCGTCATAGCTTGTGCACTCCCTGATCGAAGAGCCAAATGGACATGGCGCGAGATGGCGTTCATGGTCTGGGTACGTGAGACGGGCGTCATTCCGGCCGCGTTATCGGGGATGATTGTCGCGTCAGGTGTGGAGCATGCAGATATTATTGCATCCGTTACCTTCATGGCGATCATGCTCACGATTCTGGTGCAGGCAAGCACAACGGCCTGGGTCGCGCGGAAGCTGGGACTTGAAGTGAAACCGAATAATTAATGCTGATGACCTTGCCATGGATGTTTAAATTCCATGGCTTTTTGCTTTTGCGGTAAAAGACTGCAGCTTCGCATATGAAGAGGCTTCTTGAATGAGCATTTGCGCCGAAGTGCTTAGGGATGCAGGGTCGGAATAGATCAAAGATGTCGTACGCTTGGTCTGCTCCAATTCACGTAAATGGACGACCGTTAGCTCGTTATCCGCTAATAATTGCGGTCTAAGATACGAGTGAGGCAGGAGAGTTGCTGACTTCCCAGTCGAGAGCAAGCGAATGATGGCTTCAAAGGAGTCAATCTCCATGCGAACATCTGGAATAACCCGGCAACGATGGAATAGATCATCGGTTAGTATACGGTACCAGGTGCCTCTCGAGAATAGGATCATCGGGAGGCCGTTCAAATCTTGTATATCAATCGTTTTCTTGGCATGCAGCACATGGTGCTTCGGGAGTACGAGATCCAGATGGTCTTCGAATAAAGGAAGGCACTGGAGCGGTGGTTCATTAATTAAAGAAGCAACAAGACCGATATCGACCTTCTTCTCCCGTACGAGGGTGACGATCTCGTGGGTTTTGCCCGTGATCGCCTTCATCTCCGTCTCGGGATGCTTACTCAGGAAGACATGAATAAGGTCGGGGAGCGTGGATTGCAGGGTCGTTAGACTGGCCCCGATCGTAATCATACTTTTATCCGTTGCTTTATATTCAGCGATGGTCTGCAGCAGATCGCGTTCGATTTGCCGCATTTCGAGTGCGAATTCATAGGTAAGCTGGCCGATTCTTGTCAGTTCGAGCTTCTTACCATTTCGAGTAAAGAGTTGTACACCAAGCTGGTCTTCCAGTTTGGTAATTTTTCTGGAGAGGGCTGGTTGTGATAAATTCAACAGCTGAGAGGCTTTGTTCAGACTCGACTGTTCAACGACTGCTGCAAAATATTGCATCATTTCTAACATTTCGACACCTCTTATGCAAATTAGTTATAAAAACTAATAGAAAATACGCATTTCCATTATAAGCGAAAAAGGAGTAACATGATAGATGGTATAAACCATTCACAACTTGTTCACATGAAAATTGGAAACTAATCTTGGCAATGATTGAAAGGGGAAACGCTTACTTATGAAAGGGACTTCTTTTTATTCACGGAAGTTGCACTCGCTACTCGGGATTATTCCGCTGGGCTTGTTTATCCTGGAGCACATGTTGACGAATTACTCCGCGTTCGAAGGAGGCAAAGAAGGTTTTACCGGCAGCGTTAAATTTCTGAATGATCTCCCGTTAGTTACCTTCTTAGAAATATTCGGGATTTTCTTACCACTGCTCTACCACGGTGTATATGGTCTTTATATTGCCTACCAAGCTAGAAATAATGTCAGCAATTACAGCTACGGTCGCAACATCATGTTCATGCTGCAACGGGTAACGGGTGTCATTACGTTCATCTTCGTTGTATGGCATCTATATACCACGCGTTTTCAAGTTGCGCTTGGCAATGTGACGCATGAAGATCTTGGTCAGCACATGAATGATATTTTATCACAACCAGTTTTCTTTATCTTCTACGTCATTGGGGTTGTAGCTGCGGTATTCCATTTCAGCAACGGACTATGGTCGTTCCTTGTGAGCTGGGGGATTACGGTTGGACCACGCGCACAACGTGTATCTTCTTATATTTGCATGGCCGTATTCGTTCTTGTATCGCTCTTGTTCATTCTGTCACTGGTTGCATTCACAGGCAGTGAATTTGAAGCAGCAGGGCTTGTAAATTTGGCAACTGGCATGATTAACGGTTAAGGGGTGGAATGGAATGTCGAAATCTAAAATCATCGTCGTAGGCGGCGGACTAGCAGGTCTGATGGCCACGATCAAAGCAGCAGAAGCAGATGTACATGTAGAACTATTCTCGCTTGTACCGGTGAAACGTTCTCACTCCGTATGTGCACAGGGCGGAATTAACGGTGCCGTAAATACGAAAGGTGAAGGCGACTCCACATGGGAGCACTTTGACGATACGGTATATGGGGGAGACTTCTTAGCGAACCAACCTCCAATCAAAGCGATGTGTGATGCAGCGCCTGGGATTATCCACTTGATGGACCGCATGGGTGTCATGTTCAACCGTACACCAGAGGGATTACTTGATTTCCGCCGGTTCGGTGGAACGAAATACAGCCGTACAGCATTTGCGGGGGCGACGACAGGACAGCAGCTCTTGTACGCACTCGATGAGCAAGTTCGTCGTCATGAGGCAGCTGGGCTTGTAACAAAACGCGAGCATTGGGAGTTCTTATCGGCGGTCATCGATGATGAAGGCGTATGCCGCGGGATTACTGCGCAAGATCTTCGTACCATGGAAGTTGTTACATTCGCAGCGGATGCGGTTATTCTCGCAACAGGCGGTCCTGGTATTATTTTCGGTAAAACAACGAACTCGGTTATCAACACAGGAACAGCAGCGAGCGCAGTGTATCAACAAGGCGTTCATTACGCGAACGGGGAGTTCATTCAGATTCACCCGACTGCGATTCCTGGGGACGATAAGCTTCGCTTGATGTCGGAGTCTGCACGCGGTGAAGGCGGACGGATCTGGACATATAAAGACGGTAAACCTTGGTATTTCCTTGAAGAGAAATATCCGGCATACGGTAACCTTGTGCCGCGGGATATTGCAACACGTGAAATTTTCAGCGTCTGTGTGGATCAGAAACTGGGGATTAACGGCGAGAACATGGTATACCTTGACTTGTCGCACAAAGATCCGAAAGTACTAGATGTGAAGCTCGGCGGCATTATTGAGATTTATGAGAAATTCATGGGTGATGACCCTCGTAAAATTCCGATGAAAATCTTCCCGGCAGTCCATTATTCGATGGGCGGCATGTGGGTCGACTACAATCAAATGACGAACATTCCTGGATTATTCGCAGCTGGCGAATGTGAATACCAATATCACGGTGCGAACCGTCTGGGCGCGAACTCGCTCTTATCCGCCATCTACGGCGGGATGGTATCCGGACCGAAGGCAGTTGAATATATCCGCGGCTTGAAGAAATCAGCTGAAGATATCTCCTCCTCCGTATTCGATCGCGAGAGCAAGAAGCAGACGGACAAGTACGAGAGCTTGCTTAAGATGGAAGGCAAAGAGAATGCCTATGTATTGCATAAAGAACTTGGTGAGTGGATGACGAATAACATGACCGTGGTTCGTTATAACAAAAAGCTTGAAGAGACAATCGCCAAGATCAAAGAATTAAAGCAGCGTTACCAGAACATCAATATGACCGATACGGCGCGTTGGAACAACCAAGGAGTAGCCTTTACGCGTCAACTCTGGAACATGTTAGAGTTATCCGAAGCGATGACATTAGGTGCATTAATGCGTAATGAGAGCCGTGGTGCGCATTACAAACCGGAATTCCCGGATCGTAACGATGAAGATTTCATGAAGACGACGAAAGCAGCATGGACGCCAGACGGACCAACGATTTCGTATGAAGAGGTAGATGTATCGCTTATTAAACCGCGTAAACGCGATTATTCGACAGATAAGAAGAAAGGAGAATAACGATGGCGGAGACTACAGTATCATCCAAAACCGTTAAATTCATCGTCACGCGTCAGGATAAACCGGATGCGAAGTCTTATACAGAAGAATTCGAAGTGCCTTACCGTCCAGGGATGAACGTGATTAGTGCCTTAATGGAAATTCAGCGGAATCCGAAGAACGCGAATGGTCAATCGACATCGCCGGTATGCTGGGAATCCAACTGTTTGGAGGAAGTATGCGGGGCATGTTCGATGGTCATTAACGGCAAACCGCGTCAAGCTTGCTCGGCGCTCGTCGACAAACTTGAGCAGCCGGTACGTATTGCACCGATGAGCACCTTCCCAGTCGTTCGTGACCTTGTCATTGACCGCAGCCGGATGTTCAACGCATTGAAGAAAGTGAAGGCGTGGATTCCGATTGATGGGACGTATGACCTTGGTCCTGGACCACGGATGGCAGAATCCAAACGTCAATGGGCGTACGAATTGTCGAAGTGTATGACATGCGGTGTCTGCTTAGAAGCTTGTCCGAACGTGAACGAAAAAACCAGCTTTATCGGACCTGCGCCGATCTCACAAGTTCGCTTGTTCAACGCGCACCCAACAGGTGAGATGAACAAGGATGAGCGTCTAGATGCCTTGATGGAAGAGGGCGGAATCGAAGGCTGCGGTAACTCGCAGAACTGCGTGCGTTCTTGTCCGAAGGGCATTCCACTCACAACTTCGATCGCTGAGATGAACAAGGCGACAACGAAGCATATGTTCAAGAAATGGTTAGGCGTATAACACAACTTTAGCAAAAGTGAAATGAGTAAAAGCTGTGTTAGGTGAAGAGCAGCATCATAAAAAGGCATACCTTGAAGCACTGGATCGGTTGAATGAATCAACCGCCTGTAGCTTCGGGGTATGCCTTTTCTTGTTCGTATAGCATTTACCGGGGGCCTCACAAAGTACCTGAATCGCTTCGAGGTCAAAGCATCACTTTGTGGGGTATGTTATTCGTTGAACAATCCGGAAGATTTGACACGGTGCCAGAAATCATGGAATTGCTCGATATTGAGCTGCTGCTGCGCATCGGACAGAGCGGTTGCTGGGTCTGGATGTACCTCGACCATAATGCCATCCGCACCTGCGGCGAGTGCTGCCTTTGCACAAGGAACGAGAATATCCTTGCGTCCTGTCGAGTGCGTGACATCGACGAGCACGGGTAAATGTGTCTCTTGCTTCAAGATCGGAACAGCCGAGATGTCGAGCGTATTCCGTGTCCATTTCTCATAGGTACGAATGCCGCGTTCGATCATGATGACATTCGGATTGCCTCCAGCAACAATGTACTCAGCTGCGAGGATGAACTCTTCGATCGTTGCTGCAAGTCCGCGCTTGAGTACGATGGGAACGCCTACTTGGCCAGCGGCCTTAAGGAGCTCGAAGTTCTGCATATTCCGTGCGCCGATCTGAATGATATCGATATACTCTGCGGCCAGCTCGATATGTCCTGGGTGTACAATTTCGCTGATCGTCACCATATCGAGTTCTTCACCAACTTGCTTCAGCAACTTCAAGCCTTCAATGCCAAGACCTTGGAAGTCATACGGAGATGTCCGTGGTTTGAAGGCGCCGCCGCGAAGAACGCGGATACCGGATTCTTTCAGTGCCGTCGCAACGGTCTTGAGCTGGTCATAGGATTCCACCGAACATGGTCCGGCGATCATCACTTGCGCAGATCCGCCGATCGGTACGCCTTTCACATCAACAATTGTATTCTCTTGCTGCTTCTTCCGGCTGACGAGCAAAATTTTCTTGTGATCATCTTGCTGCAGATCAAGTGATGCTTTGAAGATTTGTTTGAATAAATGCTTGATTGTCGCATCCTCGAATGGACCATTGTTGCGTGCGACAAGCTCCTCGAGCATCTCACGCTCACGGACTGGATCATATTTGGGAATCCCTTGCTTCTGCTTCACGATGCCGATCTCTTGGGCAATAACCGCGCGCTCGCTTAATAGGGATAATAATTTTAGGTTAATTTCATCTAATTGATTACGTAACTGGTCTAAATCTTGTCTCTTCTCGCTCATCTCAAATCGCTCCTTTTTAGAGGCTATTCATAAAGTCATCTTTTGATCACGAAGTATTTCATGAAGCGAATTCAACATCGAATCTTGCGTTCACCCTCGAAGAGCATACGCTTACGATGTATGTTTCCTTCAGAAACATTTCAGGTACTCATTTAGGTTTTGCCTAAACTCCGTTTCCTCCTTCTTCGGATTCGCACAACCTTCTTGGTGCTGAAAAGCCGACTTTTTGAATTCTCATTTTATTTTCTCTACTCAGATTGTCGCTGAATTCCATGCTCATGCGTTCTAAGGGCCCTTAGAACGCAAAAAGACTGCCTAATCAAGGGACGGTGAAACTCCGTGGTACCACCCTTGTTAGACAGCCGTAAATTCAGCTTTCTCGCTCAATGCATGGTAACGTCATGCGGACGGACCTCCCTAGTGAAGGATGAATAACATTCTTCCTCGTTCAGGTATCAACTCTGGAGTGAACTTCAGCAAATCATTTCCTTCCGTGTGCTCTCAGTCGGTCGGCACACAGTCCCTGTAAGGCTGTCTTTCGCTTACTTTTCTCCGTCATCGTCTGTAATAAGTATCATATTCCTCAAATTCAAACCGGTTAATAGAGATTGTAATCCCATGATCTGAAATATGCAATAGGCTCGTGTGAAGCTTTAACAATTTATTTCTGTAAAGTAATACAGTGAGGACATCATGTTCCTGTATCACCACGAATACCAACGGTTGCAAGAAAGGTTGTGCTGCTAGGTATTGAGCTTCTTGCCCGATAGTTCAATTTTCCTTTGACTGGATGAAGATGGTATACTAAAAGGTAGCATATGGGTGTACGGGAGGACAAATGGGGAACAAGCGAAAGATGACACGACGATCATTCTTGAAGCGGAGTGCGTTAACGCTTCTGGGCATGGCAGTGGCTGGGGGGACATATACGCGGTTTATCGAACCGGGATGGATCGAGTGGAAGCGAATGATTCATTATAGCAGCCGGCTGCCGGAGGCGTTTCATAACCTGCGAATAATTCATTTTAGCGATCTTCATTTTGGATATCATATGAATGCGGAGCGGCTTCTTAGCATCGTAGAGCAGATGAATGAAGAACGGGCGGACCTCATCCTTTTCACGGGGGATCTGATCGATAATGGTCTTGCAAAAGTGGATCAGGTCATCCCAGCGTTGAAGAAGCTTCATGCACCGCTTGGGAAGTTCGCTGTACTCGGGAATCATGATTTCCGCCATGCGACGGAGTCCAAGTCGACGAATGCCTTAGAACAAGCTGGATTTCGGGTGCTCAAAAATCAACATGTAGATCTGGTGCGCAGCAGTGAAAAAATTGCGGTGGCGGGGCTCGAAGATTGGTTCGGCGGTTTTCCGAATGTTAGGGAGGCTGTGAAAGGGATCCCAGCGGATCGCTATACGCTGCTGTTAGCACATGAACCGGATCTGGCTGACGAGGCCATGAAATATGCGATAGATCTTCAGTTATCGGGGCATAGTCATGGGGGGCAAGTGCGCATTCCGGGCGTTCCTGTGAAGTGGAATCCAGAGATGGGGCAGAAATACCCGGACGGCCTCTATACATTTCCGAATACGGAATTTAAAGTGTATACCAACCGCGGGCTGGGAATGACCTTTCTTCCCGTCCGCTTCTTATGTCGACCGGAAATTACGGTCCATACGTTAAGGCGGCAAGTAACATAGCCGCAGGCAGTAATCAAGGAGGATTTATTGTGCAACGAATTGCTATCCTATCAGATATTCATGGCAACATGCCTGCACTGGAAGCCGTGCTCGCAGATATTAGTAAACGGGGAATTAAGCGGATTATTTGCCTAGGAGACTTGGCAGGTAAAGGGCCCAATCCCATCGAAGCTGTCGATCGGATTCGCGATTGCTGCGAGATCGTTATTCGAGGCAATTGGGATGAGCTCATCGGGCGTCAGCTGACAGATAAGGAGATATTTACATGGCATGAGGATCGGCTCGGAGCAGACAGGTTACATTACTTAGCGAATCTCCCGTTCAGCCATGACATGGAGATGAGTGGGAAACGGATACGGTTTGTCCATGCTTCGCCGCAGAGTGTCTACCATCGTGTACAGCCTTGGGACAGTGAGGAACGTAGACTCGGAATGTTCGACAATACGCCCGAGACAGGCAAATCGGAGGAAGATCCGAAGCCGGAGGTGGTTGGCTACGGCGATATTCATAATGTCTTTGTACAGCATATGGAGCGCCGGATGCTGTTCAACGTGGGAAGTGTCGGCAACGCACTGGATATGATCCAAGCGTCCTACGCGATCCTGGAAGGGGTTGAGGGCGGAAGTGCACTCGATCCGTTCTCTATCCAGCTTGTACGCGTACCCTATGACATTGAGCTTGCAGTGCAGCATGCGCTCGAAGCGGACGTGCCTGAAGTGGAAATGTACATACGCGAGCTAAGAACTGGCGTCTATCGTGGACTGCAGCAATAGATTGAAAATAATAGTTGATGATCATGTCGATTAGGAGCATAATGGGTAACGTGTGTCTAATGTCACACCAAGGAAATCAAAAAGGTGGCAAACATCCTGTGAAAGCAAAAAGTTGGTTTACGCATCCTATCGGTATTATCGTCAGCTCTGTTGCTGCAACCTTACTCTGGGGCAGTGCTGTTCCCTTTGTGAAATTAAGCTATGTGGAGCTTCAAATTTCGAAGCAAGATGTGTTCGAGCAGCTCATATTTGCGGGCTATCGATTCGCACTCGCAGGTTTGTTGTTATATTTGCTGCTAAAGCTCGCTTCCATCGGGAAATCAGCAGGCAGTCAGCAGGCGAATGAGTTTACGGGGAAGTTAAGTGTATGGCGTCTCTCTCGGCTTGCACTTGTACAGACCTTCTTACAATACCTATTCTTCTATATCGGTCTGATGCATTCGTCTGGGATTCAAGGGGCGATTATATCGGGTTCGGCTTCATTCTTCCAAATGTTATTCGCGCAAGCGATGTACCGGAATGAACCGTTCACATCAGCTAAGATTACGGGCTTGTTCCTTGGATTCGTGGGTGTATTTGCCGTCGGATTCACGCAGAGCGGATTGCATTTCCAATTCGGGTTCGGTGAGATTTGCTTACTCTTATCGGCTGCGTTTGGTGCGTTCGGGAATGTGCTCGCGCGGCATGAATCGGGCAGAGTATCTGTGCTTGAGCTTACCGCGAAGCAAATGCTGATCGGGGGGCTAGGCCTCGCGGCGATCGGTGTCGTTCGTAGAGGATTCATGCCGTTTCATTTCGATATGAAGACAGGGATCATCTTCATCTATCTTGCGTTCGTCTCGGCTGCGGCGTTCGGACTCTGGAATATGGTCATGAAATATAATAAAGTCGGGAAAGTCTCAATGTACCTGTTCCTGATTCCAGTATTCGGCGTGATCTTGTCTTCCATCATTCTTGGCGAGACGATACACATTTGGGTTGTTCTAGCACTAGCAAGCGTGGTCTCCGGTATTATTATCGTGAACCGCTCGCATGCAACGACGAAAGCCGTAAGAAAATCAGACCTAGAAATAGCGCAATAAACTGCTGCGGCTTGCCGCTTTGTTCATTTGTTACACAAATGAAATGGTTCTGTGATACGACCATAATGTTGAAGGGGTAAGATGTACTCAAGACCCCCTTTTAATAAATAAACTTGAGGACCTACCAACGTGGCAGGTCCTCCTTTTTTTGGTGTCATATGCGTTGGATTCATGTTCTAGAGTTGCACGATTTGCTTCTGCTTCTGTTTGTAATAGACCCAGGATGTGAATCCGATCTGCTTCAAACGGTCGCGAACTTGTTCCCATTCGTCGCCAACACGGCTTGGAACGTGCGCATCAGAGCCGAAGGTAACATCCACGTGATGGAACAGGGCGCGTTCAAGGATGTCATCCGAAGGATACCAACCGCCACTCAGCTTTGTTTTCCCTGATGTATTGATTTCGATTGCAATGCCGCATTCGCCGATTACGCGAAGTGTCTCGTCAATCGCCTCATATGCTTCAATCGTTGAGAATTCAGGATAATTGCCTTTCATTGCATCGATATGTCCAAGAATTTGGAACATCCCACTCGTTGCGGAATCCCGAATCATGCCGTAATAAATGTTCTTCGCCTCAATCATCCGAGCCGACGTTAGACCTTTCCAACGGGACTTATTGAAGATACTAACGCCCTCCGTCTGGTGAACGGAACCGATTACATAGTCAAAGGGGTACCCCGCATATATTTGTTGGTAGAGGGAAGCATGTTCCGGGAAAAAATCCGATTCAACGCCGAGCAGGACATCGATTTGCCCCTCGTATTTCGCCTGAAGACGTAGAACCTCTTGAATATAGTTCGCAAATTCGCTTTTGGCCATGGCAATGCGAGGCTGAGCTTGATCTTCGGGGCTGCCGAAGTAAGGCGAGTGATCCGAAATTCCAATGACTTGAAGCCCGGCTTGGATACCCGCTTGGATATAGTCTTCAATATTGCCATCCGCATGCCCGCAGCGAAAATGATGTGTATGCAAATCAAATTTCGTAGTCATCTGGTTACGCTCCTTACTCTGAACTGATAAATTGGGTTTCAGGCATGCCTTTTAAGTCGCTGAGAAATTGCTGCATAGCCGAATTTAAATATTTGCCGGATTTATAGACGACACCGACAGGATGTGCAGTCTCAAATTCACTGACTTTGATCATTTTCAAGGTACCGCGTCGCAGCTCGCTTCCGATCGATAGCTTCGAGATCACTGCGGCACCGAGATTGAGCTCTACCATCCGTTTGATCTCTTCACTACTGGATAATTCCATCACGATATGTGGTTGAATGTTGTAATTCTTAAAGACTTGATCTGCAAATCGGCGGCCGACCGTGTCAGGAGATAAGACGATGAACGGAACATCACGCAATGCTTCAACGGTCGTGTGCTTTAGTGTACCCAAGGGGTGGCTAGGTGAAACGACAAGTTCGAAGGTGTCATAGTACAATACGCTGGACTTCAGGTTCGGTGTACTCTCCGATAAGTAACCGATGCCGATATCAACGGTCCCATTCTCCACTTGCGCCATAATCTGCGCGGAAGACATCGTTAAGATTGAAGTTTTGATAAGCGGGTATTGGTTCTGAAAATAAGAGAGAACGCGCGGTAAAATTTGAATCGCGATGGAGGTTGTGGTGCCGATCGTAATATGACCTTGTGGAATATTACTCAGATCACTCAGACGCTGCTTCAATTCTGCGACAATCTTCAGAATACGCTCTGCATGATCAAGAAAGACGTGGCCTTGATCCGTGAGTGTGACGGGTTGGTTCCGATCGATTAACACGGTCTTGAATTCATCTTCTAAGCTTTTGATTTGTGCGGACACGGCGGGTTGCGTTAAATTCAGCAGCTCCCCTGCTTTTCGAAAGCTCGTCGTCTTGGAAATGGTAATGAGTGTCTCAAGTTGACTGATGTTCACAGAATCCCTCCTTGGCTGTAAAAATATATGTTCAACATTAGACGATCTAATTAAAGGTTTATTTCACATTATAGGTGAACTTTCAGCAATGATCAATATTGGGCAAGTCATCAAGGAGGAAAGCAGGGGGTGTTTGTCGAAAAAAATAGGTTTATGTTCCATGGCAGTGGAGTTACATATTTCAAAAGGAGGGTTCTTATTTGAATCGAAAAATTGTGCGCAGTTGGATGATGTATGATTGGGCCAACTCAGCATTTGCGACAACGATGATGGCCGCGGTGCTCCCGATCTATTATTTAACGGTCGCTGCTAGCAATCTGCCGGAACATCTTGCAACAAGCTACTGGGGCTTCACCCAGACGATTGCAATGATTATCGTAGCTGTGATCTCGCCAATTCTTGGTGCGATTGCGGATTCTTCTCGAAGTAAGGTTCGGTTTCTTCGCGTTTTCGCCTATATGGGCGTACTTGCATGTTTATTGATGGCTTTTACGGGAAATGGGACGTATCTATTCGTCTCGGTCTGCTATATTCTTGGGGTGATCGGATTCTCCGGCGGGAATACGTTCTATGATTCGATCTTGACTGATGTAGCCCCGCTGGATCAGCGAGATGAAATTTCTGCAAAAGGCTATATGTTCGGATATATTGGAGGCGGCGTACTGCTCGCGGTCAATATCGTGATGCTCGAGATGTGGGACAAAGTCGGCTTCCCCAATAAACTCGTGGCTACGCAAGCGGTGTTCGTGACGGTAGCACTCTGGTGGTTTCTCTTCTCGTTACCTATCTTCCGCCATGTGAAGGATAAGGGAGCAGAGCGCAAGCAGCCCGTGAGCTTCTATGCAAAAGAAGGGTTCCGCCGTGTCTTTACGACGTTCAGACACATTCGGCAATACCCGGAGCTGCTCAAATATTTAGTCGCATTTTGGTTCTTCAATGATGGGATCTCGACCATTATCAGTATGGCGACGATCTATGGGAAGACGATTGGAATTGGCACGAGTCATTTAATCATTGCGCTGCTGATTACGCAATTTGTAGGAATTCCATTTACGTTCCTATTCGGTAAAATGGCTTCGAAGATCGGTTCGAAGCGTGCACTCTATATGTCATTATGTATTTATGTATTGGTTGTTTTCTTAGGCTATTTCATGACGAATGCATTGCATTTCTATGTGCTCGCATTTGTCGTAGGGATGGTGCAGGGAGGAAGTCAGTCGATTGCTCGGTCCATTTACAGCAAGCTGGTTCCGGCGGGCCGTACATCGGAGTTCTTCGGCTTCCTGAGCCTCTCGGATAAAGTATCGGCATCGCTTGGTCCGGCGTTGTTCGGACTTGTCACACTGCTCACAGGCTCCGCGCGTCTCGCCATCCTGTCCTTGCTGGTCTTCTTCATCGTCGGCATCATCATGCTGACGCGGGTGAACCTGGCGAAGGGGCTTAACGAAGCCAAGGCATAAAGATGAGGGCTGCCCCGAATGGAGGCAGCCCTTGGTGTGTCGTGGACAGCCCCCCATCAGATGATGGGGTCTGCCACGATAATTTGCAAGCCGCTGTCACACGGCTCGCCATGTTCATAAGAGCGGTTGGCCACGACGATGGCCAATCGCTCTCGCGTTTGCGCCGCAGCTGCGCTCGCGGCGCCGTCTTCGCGCACAGCCGCCCAATAGGCGGCGGCAGCGCCAACCACAGCCGCCGCGTCTTCGCGGGCGGCGGCCCACATGTCCCAGACGCTCGTCGTATACGAGGCGTCTCGGCCTGTGGGGTCGCGCCAAGGCTTGCGCGACTCGTTCAAGATATCAAGCGGCTTGCTTGGCCGCTTGAAGACGAACGGCTCAATCTGACCGAAGGTCAGCAGCCGTTTGAGCCCTGTTGGATCATGGAAGAGCCGCTGCGCTGACGTCATATGCCGATTGGCTTCTTCCCACGCTTCACGGCGAACACGCTTCGCAATCTCGGGGTAATAACGCGCCGTGACTTGCTCGAACAAATCGACAATGCCATCCGGGAACTTCCCGCCAGTCTCGAACTCCTTCCATACCGGCGTCCGCCATGTCTCAAGCCCTAGCTTGTTCTGTACGACCAGTGTATCCATCCAGATCTCGAACCGCTGATGGTCCCATTTCTTGAATCCCGAACGATAGAACACATAAGGGTGCATATTCCGATCGAGTACATGGTGCAGGACAAAGCCAAGAACATAAATAACGGCGGGGTCTTGCAGCGCCCGATGGGCGACACCTTCGATCAGATCCATAATCACCGGACCGCAATGCTCGTTATGCATCACTGAACCGACATCATTCATCGTCTTATCTTTTTGCCACGGCAAAAAGTGATGATAGAACAGAAAATCCGGGCCCTGACAGCCCATACGGAACATTCGAAGATCCTCAGGATGTGTGATCATCGCTGTAAGATCAGCATCTTTCAATACTTCTTCACCAAAAATAAAATGAGTCCAAATGTTAGGCAAGATTTCGCACATCCTTCTGCACAAATGTTCGCTATGAAACTTTCTTCCTAAGTATAAAATTATTGTACCGAATACCGATATAATCGTATAGAACTAGTTGAATTTGTACGTGTATCGGCCCAAATGACTAGGGGATGAAGGAGGTATCGTTCGGAAATACCAAAAAAAGTATATTTTTGAGGTGATTTTTTAAGACGCATGACGTATAATGTAGTCAATCATTTATCGTAGAAATAGAATGAATAATGTCGAATAAAAGAAATATATGTCGAACTATAGAGGAGAATCTATTCATGAAAGCGGAATATATTAATCCGTTTTTGGATGCAGCTCGTAATGTAATTGAACAATTGATACAGATTCGCCCCACGACTGGACAACTTCAAATAAAAGAAGTTCAGTTCTTCGATCAATATATATGGATTGAAATCGGGATGACAGGACAGATGAATGGGAATATTGTCTTTGGTCTACATGAGTCTGTAGCCCTGAAGATTGTCTCAGCGATGATGGGCGGCTTCGTCATGACGGAGCTGGGTGAGATGGGACATAGTGCGATCTCGGAACTCGGGAATATGATTAGCGGTAATGCAAGCACGATATTATTTAACCAAGGCGTAAAAGTTGATATTACCCCGCCGAAAGTGGTACAATCAGCAGCAGGACATTTCAAAGCTAAACAGGCCTTAACGGTTCCGCTCATGATGGAAGGGATCGGGCATTTAGATATTCAGGTACTTGTTGGATAACAGAAGTAGCAACGATGCAGCTTCGTGAATACATAATGAATTTCGAATCGATATAGCTCCGCTTACGGGGCTATTCTTTTTTCGTAAAGAAAGTTTTGTGGGGATTTTCCTAATCATCGCAACATAGAAGGAGAGTGTTACGGTGTATACGTACCAAGGCAAAATCGTGCTGATTACAGGAGCCTCCAGTGGGATTGGTGCATTAACCGCACAGAAGCTTGCGGATCTCGGAGCCATTCCGATCTTAACTGCACGCTCTACAGAACGCCTTATGGCGCTGCGGTCGCAAATCTCAGGACGATGTCATGTGATCCCGATGGATGTAACGGATGAGCAACAAGTGAATGACGCGGTGGAATCGATCATCTCTGAATTTGGACGCATCGATATCTTGATTAATAATGCTGGATACGGTGTGTTTCAATCATTCCTGGATACGGATACAGCGGAGTTCAATGCGATGATGGATGTCAATTATATGGGGATCGTCCGTTGTACCAAAGCCGTGCTCCCGCATATGTTGACCGCAGGGCAAGGTCATATCGTGAATATTGCATCGCTCGCAGGCAAGATTGGTACTGCCAAATCAAGCGCCTATAACGCGACAAAGCACGCCGTACTAGGCTTAACGAATGCGCTGCGGCAAGAAATGGTCGGTAAGAACATAGGTGTAACGGCGATTAATCCGGGACCTATTGATACCCCGTTTTTTGAGAAGGCAGACCCGAGCGGGACCTACATTAATAATGTTAAAATGTTCTTGTTAAAACCAGAGCAAGTCGTGAACACAATAATAACAGCTATCGCGAAGCGAAAAGCGGAAGTGAATTTACCGTTCGCTGCAGCTATCGGGATTAAGCTGTATCAACTGTTCCCAAGGCTTGCGGATAAGTTGGCTTATCGGCTAATCAACAAGAAATAACGGTAACGAAGCAGAAGCCCTAAGGTTCCTGCTTCGGCTTTGCCTTAGCTCGGTGCGCCTCATTCAACTGCTTTACTTCTTCGAAAAGAGCGCGAACAGCCGTTTTAGCCTCAGGATGGCTCGCTGTCCAGTGTTGTGTAAGGTTCGGCATCGTCTTATGCATATGGCTGTAGAGGGCCCAAATTTTAATCTTCTCCACTAGTTCTGGTGAGTTATCACCTAATAGCAGTTCTGCATATTTTTCGAGCAGGCCATCGAATTGTTCCATAAAGGCTTGATCCATCGATAGAACCCCCTTTCCAATAAATGATAATAACTGCATCTCAGTGTACCATACAAATGCCCAATGGGCCAAAGAAAGGAAATGCTAGACCATGACAACTTCATTTACAGATTTACATATTGACGCTAGGCTCGTCGAGCGATTGCTCGCAGAACGAATCGAGACGCCTTCACCTATCCAACAAGAGGCAATTCCAGTTGCACTCGAAGGGAAAGACTTGATCGCGCAGTCCCAGACAGGGACGGGTAAGACCCTTGCTTATTTGCTGCCTATGCTGCAGCGGATTGATCCAGCGCTCAAACAGGTACAAGCCCTTGTTCTTGCACCAACACAAGAGCTCGCAATGCAAATTTTCCGCGAAGCCGAGATGTACGGAGAGTCGCTTGGTATTACGGTACAATCTCTAATCGGCGGGGCAGCAAGTAAAAGACAGATCGAGAAATTAAGACTCCATCCGCAATTTATTGTCGGAACGCCAGGGCGCGTGCTTGAACTCATTGGGATGCGCAAGCTCAAAATGCACGAAGTCCGTACAATTACCGTCGATGAAGTGGATCAAATGTTCAAGCTAGGTGCAGCGGGCGATACGGAAGCCATATTCAAGTCGGCTCTTCGTGATCGTCAATTACTGTTCTTCTCAGCAACGATGCCGGAAGAAGTACGGAATATTGCGGACGCATGGATGAATGAACCTGTGGAAATCGGGATTAAGCCGGAGCAGAAGACTTCGTCGACTTTGTCCCACTTCTATTTTGAGACGGAAGAACGGAATAAGATTGACACGCTTCGCCGGATTGTTAGATCATACAAGCCCAAATCCGCGATTGTATTCGTGAACGAAATCGAATCGATTGCGGAGTGGATTGCGAAGCTGCAATTTGTGGGATTATCAGTTGAGCCGTTATACGGGGAAGCGAACAAACAAGAGCGGATGAATGTGCTTCGTCGTTTCCGAGAAGGGCGGATTCAGTTACTGCTCGCAACGGATGTGGCTGCGCGTGGGCTGGATATTAAAGAGCTCCCGATGGTCATTAACTTTGATCTGCCAATTAGCAGTGAGCATTATGTGCATCGCGTTGGGCGTACTGGGCGTATGGGGCAAAAAGGGATCGCAATTTCAATTGTTACCCCTCGTGAAATGTTCATCATAGAGAAATTCATGCGTCAGCTGGATATTGTGATTGAGCCCCAATCAATGTATCAAGGGAAAGTATTCAATCCGGAAGCAGCAAGTTCAATGGAGGCACCGAATCGCCAATATCCGGTAACGAAAACGAAGGCACCTGTGAAAAAGTCAGCGGTGAAATCGCCTGCTAAGCCGCTCCCGTCTAAGCCTAAACAGGACCGTGATCGTGATCGTAAGAATGCGGGAGCACCGAAATGGCTGAAGGCCAAATCGGATCCGAAATAATATATCATTGACGCAGGTGTGGGATCGACCCTACAATGAGGACAAATAAATGATGATCGAAAAAGGGTGAAGGAAATAATGAGCGAATCAGCCGCATATCTCATTCAACGGGTGATTAGTAACAACGCCATATTGGTATCCATAGAGAAATCCGATAGTGAGCTCGTCCTCATGGGCAAAGGGCTCGGATTTGGTGCAAAAGCCGGCATGTTAGTGCTTCCTTCAGACCCTCGCATCGAGAAGAAATTTAATCTCGCCGGTTCCGATTCGCGCAATCAATTCAAAGCATTAACGGAACAAGTTGATCCCAAAGTGCTTGACGTCTCACAAGAAATCATCTCCATGGTCGGAGACGAATTCGACACCTCGCTGAATGAGCAAATTTTCATTGCGCTCCCGAGTCATATTCAATTTGCGCTGTATCGACTTGAGAATAACATCGATATTGCAAATCCATTTATTTATGAGATTCAAGCGCTGCATTCGCGAGAATTCGCCTTGGCGAAGAAAGCAGCAGTCTTGATCGAGAAGAAGTTCAATATCGAGATCCCTGAGACCGAAGTTGGATTTCTAGCCATGCACATTCAGTCCGCCGTATGTCATATATCGGTCGGCAATATTGTGAAATGGACCCATTTGATCCAAGAAGCTGTTGCTATGATTGAAGCGGAACGTGGATTTAAGGTGCCTCGTGATAGTCTCGATTACATTAGACTGATTACTCATCTACGCTTTGCGATTGAACGGCTAACCGTAGGGCAGAAGTCACCGAATCCATTTGCGAACCAACTTCGTGAAACACTGAAGGATGAGTATACCTTAGGGAAGAAAATTGCGCTTATGATGGAAGCGAATCTTGGTGTAACCGTATCAGAGGATGAAATCGGATACTTGGTAATGCATTTGTACCGTTTATTTCAGCACTATGGAAATCCGATTCAATGACAAACTCTATGAATATTGTTGTTTAATGACGATTTATGACGAATTGTAAGATAATGGATCGTGTTTTGTCGTTGACGGTTTCAGAATCCTGTCCTATAATACAGACTATAACGAGAAGTAAGCGGAATCATTTGAATTCGTAGCATTCTTACTTCCCAAGTCCATAATATTGTGTTATTTAGCGTGCGACTAGTGATAGGCATGAGCTAAGTGAGACAAGAGTGTTCTAATACCCTCTTTCTCCTTAACTCATGCTTTTTTTGTGCTCTTTTTTGGGCATGCTACACAAGGACCTAAAATTATTTTAAGAGGTGGATTTTATGTTTTTCAAAAAGAAAAAAACAATTGTATCTTTGGTTGCTCCATTAACAGGAACATCGGTGTCACTAAGTGAAGTGCCGGATCCGGCATTTGCTGAAGCGCTTCTAGGTGACGGCGTTGCTATAAAGCCAACAAATGGTGTTCTCGTGTCACCATGTGACGGTATCGTTGCACATTTGATTGATACGCATCATGCATGCATTGTCGGTCATGATTCAGGTGTAGAGGTGCTTATGCACATCGGTGTTAATACGGTGCAATTGAAAGGCGAAGGATTCAAGCCATTGATCAAGACAGGGGATGTTGTCAAGCAAGGACAGCCTTTGATCGAGTTCGATATGGCGTTTATTGAATCCAAAGGGTATCCCGTGATTACGCCTGTGATTATGGCGAACGGTGAAGTAGTCGAGCAATTGACGAAGCATACGGGGGAAGTAAAAGCAGGGGACAACACGGTTCTAGATGTTGAAGTGAAGAAGTAACAAAGCACAACCTTAAAATTTAATTTTCAGGAGGTTACGTTTCATGCTTGCATTCTTGCAAAGAATCGGTAAGTCCTTGATGCTACCGGTGGCAACGCTTCCAGCTGCAGCCATTTTACTCCGGTTCGGTAATGTCGATTACATTAAAGATTTCCATATGGGAGACTCGGTTGGGGGATTCATTAACCAATACATTGCTCCTTTCCTCGCGGCCGGCGGCTCAGCGATTTTTGATAACTTGCCGCTCATCTTCGCGATCGGGGTAGCGATCGGCTTTGCAGGCGACGCAGTTGCTGCGCTCGCTGCGGTTATTTCGCACCTTGTACTTACGAACGTTCTAACCAAAATGCCAGGAGCATTCACGTTCATCGGTAAAGATACGAAGCTCGATATGGGTGTTATCGGCGGTATTATCGCCGGGGGTATCGCAGCGTACTTCTATAACAAATACCACAACATTAAACTACCGGACTGGTTAGGATTCTTCAGCGGTAAGCGGTTCGTTCCAATTATTACATCGCTTACGATGGTTATAGTGGGTATTGTATTTGGTCTTATCTGGGGACCTGTTCAACTCGCACTTGATGATTTCGGGCGTTGGATCGTTAGCCTTGGAGCCGTAGGCGCAGGCGTATATGGTCTAGCGAACCGGTTGCTTGTACCATTCGGATTACACCATATTATCAACTCCATCGTATGGTTCCAGATAGGTGACTTTACGAACGCAGCGGGCGAAGTTGTTCGTGGTGACTTGCACCGCTTCTTCGCTGGAGACAAAACAGCAGGGATGTTCATGACAGGCTTCTTCCCAATCATGATGTTCGCACTTCCTGGTGCTGCCCTAGCGTTTATTCACACAGCAAAACCGGAGAAAAGAAAACTCGTTGCTTCTACATTCGTTGGTCTTGCTTTTGCTTCATTCTTGACAGGGATTACAGAGCCGATTGAGTTCGCATTTATGTTCATTGCGCCAGTTCTATATGTTGTGCATGCCATTCTGTCTGGTGTAGCCGGTGTCGTGATGTACATGCTTGATGTGAAGCTTGGATTCGGTTTCTCAGCCGGATTGATCGACTATTTGGTTAACTACCAGTTGTCCACGAATCCATTGCGTTTAATTCCAGTCGGTATCGTATTCTTCCTGGTGTACTACTTCTTGTTCCGTATCTTGATTGTGAAGCTGAACTTGAAGACACCTGGCCGCGAAGATGACGATGGTACAGAAACAGGAGATGCGGATGCGCCAGTAAGCGGCAAGACGCCATTGTCTGACAAGGCTGTAAAAGTTCTTAGCAATCTTGGCGGTAAAGAGAACATTGTCAGCACGGATGCATGTATCACACGCTTACGTCTTGTCGTAAAAGATGATAAGCAAGTGAACGATGCTGAACTTAAGAAATTAGGTGCAGCCGGTGTTATGCGCCTTGGCGGCGGTGCCGTTCAGGTTGTATTCGGGACCCAGTCCGAAATGTTGAAAGATGAAATCAATAAACTGTAGAATAGTGAACAAGCCACATCAGAGAAACCATACAATAGGATAAATCATGGGTGATTCCGTTAGCCTTTAGGCTTGCTGATCACCCTCGGCTTGTAAATAAAAAGAGAAAACAACATGTGGACTTAAACATAAAAGGAGTGGAACAATATGCAACAACAAACATTTACAATCAAAAACCCTACAGGTGTTCACGCAAGACCCGCTGGCGCGATCTTGAAGAAAGCAAGCCAATTTGCTTGCAAAGTTGAGATTGAGAAAGCTGACGGCACACGCGTAAGTGCTAAAGGGATGGTAGGACTTCTGAAATTGGGACTTAAACAAAACGATCAAGTGACAGTGATTACCGATGGAGACGGCGAAGTTGAAGCATTGCAAGCTGTAGGCGAAGTGCTCGAGACTGTTTTTGAATAAGCCTGAAAAGGGGAAATAGCAATGAATTTAAAAGGTATTGCTGCAGCACCTGGCTACGCAATCGGGCCTGCGTTCGTTATGAAAGACACCGGTGTCAAAATCGAGCGTAGAACATTATCGGCAGCAGAAGCAAAGGCAGAGGTCGTACGTTTCTCGGAAATTGTCAAACAAGCGATCGAACAAGTCAAAGAAATTCAAGAGCAAGCACGTATCAAGATGGGCGATGAGCAAGCTGAGATTTTCGAATCGCACATTCTTGTCCTGCATGATGATGAATTTGTAGGTCGTACCAAAGAATTGATCGAAGAGAAATCGATCAATGCGGAAGCATCCCTTGCTGAAGTGACAGAAGAGCTCGTAACCTTCTTCGAAAGTATGGATAATGAGTATATGAATGAGCGCGCAGCCGATTTCCGCGATCTCAGCAGACGACTGCTCCACCTGTTAACCGGTGTGAAGCAGACATCGTTATCGGATTTCGAAGAGCCGGTTGTCCTCATTACGGATGACTTGACGCCTTCCGATTCCGCACAATTGGACCGCGATCGTGTTGCAGGATTCGCAACGAACATCGGAGGAAGAACATCACACTCCGCGATTATGGCGAGATCGATGGAAATTCCTGCGGTTGTTGGCTTGAAGGATGTTACGGAACGTCTTCAAGACGGAGATATGGTCATTCTTGACGGTACGACAGGTGATATGATTGTGAAGCCGACGGCGGAGCAAATCGCAGAATACGAAGCGAAGAAAGTGAACTTCGAGAAGCGCAAATCCGAATTCAAGAATTATCTGAATGCAGCTTCAGTAACATCTGATGGTCATCAAGTTGAGCTTGTTGCGAACATTGGGAACCCTGGGGATGCACACAATGCGCATAAGAATGGTGCAGAAGGCATCGGTTTGTTCCGTACCGAATTTTTGTACATGGGCCGCCCGAACTTCCCGACGGAAGAAGAGCAATTCGCAGCCTATAAAGAAGTCGCTGAGACATTCGGCAAGGATCATCCCATTGTGATTCGTACGCTTGATATCGGTGGAGATAAAGAGCTTGATTATCTTGAACTGCCGAAGGAAATGAATCCATTCTTAGGTTACCGTGCGATTCGCTTGTGCTTGGATGAGCAAGAAATGTTCAAGACTCAGCTGCGTGCTATTCTTCGTGCGAGTGCTTACGGTAATGTGAAGATCATGTATCCGATGATTGCGACGATCGTTGAACTTCGTGCAGCAAATGCGATTTTGGCTGAAGTGAAGGCAGAACTCGATGCAGCAGGTGTTGCTTATAATAAAGAGCTTGAAGTTGGTATTATGATCGAAATTCCAGCAGCTGTACTCGTATCGGATCAACTCGCGAAAGAAGCGGATTTCTTCAGTATCGGTACGAATGACCTCGTGCAATATACGATGGCGGCTGACCGGATGAATGAGAAGGTATCGCATTTGACGCAACCGATGAATCCTTCGGTGCTTCGCCTAATCCGTATGGTCATCGAGAATGCACATCGAGAAGGCAAATGGGTTGGCATGTGCGGCGAGATGGCAGGGAATCCGGTCGCGGTTCCGCTCTTGCTCGGACTTGGGCTTGATGAGTTCTCAATGAGTGCAAGCTCCATATTGCCTGCACGGGTATTGATGAGCAAGATTTCCTTGGCTGATGCGAAGGAAGTAGCAGCAAAAGCTCTTGATATGCAGACGGCTGAAGAGATTGAGCGTTTTGTACAAGAATCATTCCCACAAATCGCAGAAGTATTATAAGATTTCATGATAAATAGCAGGGACATGTTGATTATGACATGTCCCTGTTTTTTTGTTAGATAAGACTTTATATATTTTCGTTCCGAAGCCAAAGCTCACTTTTTTTGGTTATTTTGCTATACTAAATGAATGGATAAGAATAGCAAGGGTAGAGAGGGGCGTTCACGATGAAGCATTCTGTATTTATTATTGAAGATGACCAAGCGATTGTGGAGATGGTCGAGAATTATTTGATCAAGGAAGGTTATACCGTTACTGTTGCTGGGGATGGGGAAGAAGGGTTAGCGAAATTCGAGCAAGCACAGGGAGAATTTGATCTAGTACTGGTGGATCTCATGATGCCTAAGGTGGATGGTATGGAAGTGATCAGGCGGATTCGGGTTCATAGTCTCGTTCCCATTCTCATTATGTCCGCGAAGGATGGCGATATTGATAAGGCGTTAGGATTAGGGTTCGGTGCTGACGATTATATTGCGAAGCCTTTCTCGATGATTGAATTGTCTGCGAGAATCAAGGCGATTATTCGGCGTGCGACCCAGTATGCGAGCATCGAGCCCAAGGCGGAGCCTGAGCAGCAGATGCTTATGATGGGCGATTTGCGGATCGATCTGAATAATTTTGCCGTCTTTAAGAATCATGAGCCGATCAAGCTGACTTCCAAAGAATTTGAAATTCTCAAGCTGTTCGCAGCGCACCCGAATCGTGTCTATACGAAGGCGCATATCTACAGCCAGGTATGGAATGACGACTACTACGGAGATGAGAATGTCATTAATGTACATATGAGCAGATTACGAGACAAAATTGAAGATAACCCGTCTGAACCGCGATATATTAAGACGTTGTGGGGCATCGGCTACAAGTGGGAAGGCGGTTAATATGATTCTAGTCCTTTCGGTTGTTATCGTCATTTTAGTCGGGATCATTTACTTTCAGTTTCACTCCCGAAGGAGCCATAGCAAGCAACTGCGGCACTTGCGTTCCGAGATCGAACGTATTTCTTCGCTTGCTACCAATGAGAAGCTACTGCTCATGACGGATGATCGCGAGCTTCAATCGTTACTCATGGAGATAAATCGGCTATTGGAGGCGCAGCACCAGATGTATTCGGACTATGCCAAAATGGAAATGTCGATGAAGAAAATGGTATCGAATATTTCACATGATCTGAAGACACCGTTAACCGTCGTACTCGGTTATATAGAAATACTTCATCTTGATCCGAATATGCAAGCGGATGAACGTCAGCGTCTATTAGATAAGGTTCATGCCAAAACCAAAGAGACACTAGTGTTAATCCATGATTTCTTCGACTTGGCCAAGCTGGAATCAGGGGATAAAGAGATTCCGATGGCAAGGATCCTGATGAATGAACGGTGCAGTACCACGGTTCTAGACTATTACGATATCCTTACCGAGCAAGGCTATCAAGTTCATATTGAGATTCCGGAGCATCCGATCTATGGATTTGGGAATGATGAGGCGCTGCATCGTGTACTTAATAATCTGATCTCGAATAGCATTCAATATGGAAATCTTGGCAAGCAGCTCGGTTTGACCCTGCGGGAAGATGACTCATCCGTCTATGTGGACATATGGGATCGGGGGAAAGGCATTGATGCGATGCATATTGATCATGTATTCGAACGCATGTATACGCTGGAAGATTCGCGTAATAAATCGTATCAAGGCAGCGGGCTGGGGCTGACGATCACCAAGCGATTAGTTGAGAGTATGGGCGGATCGATTCATCTTCGCAGCAAGCCATATGAGCTTACGGTGTTTACCGTACAATTGAAAAAGGTGAAGTACTAACTCATGGAATGATGAACGCTCACATTTCATGAGTTTTTTCTTGAGCAAGCGGGTGCACGGAATTAGCTTAAGAATTTCGTAAGATTGAAGTAAGAAAAAAGAAAATGACGTCTTGTAAGATAGAGTTATAAGAGAGAGCGAGAGGGGAAGAAGACATGGAGCATATTGTACGAACGAATCGATTAACCAAAGCTTTTCAAGGACAAGAAGTCGTCTCAAATGTCAGCATGAATATTAGGAAAGGCGAAATTTATGGTTTTCTCGGACCCAATGGTGCAGGGAAAACGACGATGATGAAGATGATGACGAATCTCGTTAAGCCCACGAGTGGTGAAATCGAGATTTTCGGGGAGAAGTTAACGCCAGATTCCTATCATTTCTTAGGGCGGATGGGGACGATTATAGAATACCCCGTATTTTATGATAAGCTTACAGCCCGCGAGAACTTGGAACTTCATTGTGATTATATGGGCTATTACAATAAGAAATCGATTGATGAAGCGTTGGAGCTCGTGAATCTAATCGATACAGGGAAGAAGAAAGTAAAGAGTTTTTCCCTCGGGATGAAACAACGTTTGGGTATCGCCCGTGCGATTACGACGAAGCCGGAGCTACTTATTTTCGACGAACCGATTAATGGGTTAGATCCATTAGGGATTAAAGAATTACGAGATGTGTTCCGCATGCTGTGCAAGGAATATGGTACGACCTTATTGATATCCAGCCATATTCTGGGCGAAATTGAACAAATTGCGGATACGATTGGCGTCATTCAGAGCGGACGATTGCTGCGGGAAATTACGATGGCCGAAATTCATGAAGAGACGACGAATTACATTGAGATTATCACATCCGACTGTAGCAAAGCAGCTTACGTATTGACCGACAAACTTCAACTGAACAATATCAAGGTGATCGATAATCAGTATGTACGGATTTATGACCAGCATATTCCGCAAAGTGAAATCACCAAGACATTGGTCCTGAACGATGTTGTGATTGACTCGATTCATAAGCGGAGCAGCTCGTTAGAGGATTACTTCATGCAAGTGCTGAACGGAGGCGGAGTACGTGATTAAATTAATGAAGCTAGAGCTACGAAAATTCAAAATCATGGGATATATTCGAGGGGCCGCTATTGCCAATGTGATTATTTTTGGGTTCATGATGCTGATGAATTACACACCAGAGATAGATGGAACGACAGTTTTTCGAGACTATAGCACCGTGTTCTCAATGATCGATGTATTTACGAGAGGGACGTTTATTATATTCGCCGCTGTCGTGCTGGGACGATTCGTTATCGATGAATTCAATAGTAAGACCATTACCGTCTTGTTCATGTACCCGATTAAACGTCAAAAAATCATTGCTGCCAAGCTTATGGTCGTTATCATTTTCACATTCATATGTATCGTGATTTCCATGGCATTCTTGAGTACGGTGTATCTCACCGTCAATTCGTTTACGCACTTTGTACCTGGGGAACTAACCATGACGCTGGTGATGCAGCAGGTCGTTAAACTTGGTTTCAATGCCCTATCTGCATGCTTTATGGCACTTATTCCGCTTTACTTCGGGATGCGTAAATATTCGCTTCCGACAACCATTGTGTCTTCTATCATCATCGTCATGTTGACCTGCTCGAATAATGGTGGTTTCAACTTGAATGACATTATTATCATTCCTATTCTACTAGCATTTGCTGGTGCGGCGATTGGATACATGGCCATTCGAAAAATCGATCAGATCGATATCAATTAAGCAAGCGAGAGGTGGGATAGATATGGGAACTTCGTATGCGAAGATCGTTGCACAATCCATGTGGATGGTGTGGGAGAATATCTTTGATGTATTTACGCGATTTCGTAGTGAATCCATCTGGCGATTTGGGATATGTAAATTAGTGATCCGAAGACATTATGGTAAAGCCATTGCATGCCACGACGGTCACCAGATCGCGAATGGGGATTGGATCGGAGAGCTTCATCTAGATAATCAACAAGTGATAGAACTTTCACGTGCCGTCGGAGCGGACCGAGCGGGCATCATGACAGCACGTATGTTGCGCCGTGGGATGAAGCAGATTAGCCATGCCATGCAGACATCACCAGAGCTTGCTAAAGTTCAAGCCATCACGGGGATTACGCTTCTCCATCGCGGGATTATTCATGGATTAGGATTCGAACAGCATCCGCTTCCATCGAAATGGGCAAAGGGATTTGCGAAGATCTATCTCAGCTACTTGCTTCGTATATTGCATCCTGAAGGGAAGCAGCGCGTGAAGCAAGCGGGGGAGAAGCTGGAGCCCAGGATGCTCGTTATTTCGAAGCAAGCGCTATTCGACCGTTGGTCTGCCAATGATAAAGATAAGGATAAGGATCTAAGAACGATTTACATTTAAACGTCATTTGTGGTTGAGGAGGGGCGCACATCATGTTAATGATAGCCTTGCAACTTGTCATACTATTTATTGTAATCTATATGCTAGCACCGTTTGTGATCACTAGAATATGCGGACTCGTCGTTGTGCGCAGAGGAAAGGCGACTCGCCAGGTGGCTTTTACCTTTGATGACGGGCCTAACCCGACGTATACACCTAGATTGCTGGATTTGCTGCAAGCACATGGGGTGAAAGCAACCTTCTTCGTACTCGGTAGCGAGGCTGAGAAATATCCGGACATCATTCAGCGAATGCACCAGGAAGGTCATCAAATCGGCATTCATAATTATACGCATACCACGAACTGGGTCATGACACCGGGCGAAGTGAAGCGGGAGCAGGTTGACATGTCGGCAGACATTGTAGAACGGATTATTGGCGAACGGCCTACGTGCTATCGGCCGCCATGGGGGATTCTGAATTTAGGCGATCTCTTCAGCTTCCGCTCGCGCAGCGGCTATCGCATCGTGCTGTGGTCGGTCATGGTCGGGGATTGGAAGCGATCCACGACGGCAGAAAGGCTGAGAAGCAAGCTGATGCGACGAATCACGCCAGGCGCTATCGTTGTATTGCATGATTCAGGCGAGACATTTGGCGCTGACGCGGATGCACCGCTGCAGATGATAGCAGGTCTGGATGCCGTACTGAAGGAAGTAAGGCTGCAGGGGTATGCCTGTGTCAGAGTAGATGAGATGCTGGATCCATACTGGCGTACGAGGTATCAGATCGGAGCCGGAGCGCCGATAATGAAGAAGTCTTATAAATCTACCATACATTAGCAGAGACATATGACAGTGTCTCTGTTTTTTTATTGAAAAAAGTAGGTTAGAATGTGCAGGGGGTAATGATCATACATGCGTCTATATAGGCAGGAGGGGGGAGAGTCACATCGAAGATGAAGAACTCGTGATGCGAATTCGGCGAGGCGATTCAGCTGCATTCCGTCAGCTGATCGACCGATATCACGGACATATATTTCAAATCGCGTATTCCGTCGTTCGTGATCGCACGGATGCAGAAGATATCGCGCAGAATGTATTCATTCAGATCCACCGGTCTCTCCCCCAATATGAGTCCAAAGGATTGAAGACATGGATATCCCGAATTGCGATGAATAAGGCAATTGATTATAAACGGAAGTTGAATCGAAGACGGGAAGACGTTGTGGAAGATGTCGAGGTAGTAGAAGGTAACCGCCCGTTCGTGGCCAGCAGTATGGAGAGCGATGTCTTATCGGAAGTTATTCACCGGGATCGCCAGGTACGAATTCGGGAACAACTCGAGCACATTCCCGAGCTGCACCGTCAAATGATCGAATCGTTTTATTTGGAGGAAAAAAGCTACGACCAAATTGCGTTGGAATGTGACATTTCGCTAAAGACGGTTGAATCTCGCTTATACCGTGCTAGACAATGGCTTCGAACCCACTGGAAGGAGGAAGATTGGCGATGAAGAAGTACAACCTGGAAGATTGGGTGGCATACATTCAAGGAACGCTGGGTGAAGAGGAACAACTTGAAATGGAAGAGCTGTTGTTGCAATCCGAAGAAGCGATGGAGCAGTATTTGCTCGCGATGGATGGGCTTGAAGGGGAGCTCCCTGAACCCAAAGATCACGATGCTTTTACAGATCGAATGATGCAGCAATTGTACGGGAAGCCAGTTCAGCATTCTCCGAAGGATAGGGTTAAGCCGCGTAGCAAGTATTGGTATGAGCATCCGATGTTCCACTATTCGATTGCGGCATCCATCACCTATATCCTATTGATAAGTGGTGTATTCCAGAACTTGTCGGGCGGATCCCATGCGCTGCTCGATCAGCCGAGCGGATCATTTACGGATTCCATTATTCAGAAAGCTTTTAGTTGGCTCGATGCCTTGAAATGATAAATCGGAAAAATTGTAAAGGAGTGGATATGCATTGCAACCATATCGTAGTAAAGGGATCGCGTTCTTCGCTAGCTTTATCCCTGGATTAGGTCATTATTATGTGGGCAAAAAGGTCAGAGCGGTCTTGTACGCGATGTTATTCTTCGGCGCGCTCGGGCTTGGCGTATTGGGGTCTATCGCGACCAGCAATGATGGACCGTTCGCAATTGGCGTGTTATCTGCATTTATTGTCGGCTGCATTAACATGCTGGAAATGATCTTTTATTTAGTGCGCACGCCGTACATTCCGAACACATACGGTGAACAATTCCTTCAGGATGCAGGTCTCGGAGGGTATGGCCCTTTTGGACCTTATGGTCCTGCGTCACCAAACCCAAGACAGGAATCAGAGCGGTTCTTCACGATTCTATTGTCCTTCGTTCCCGGGCTGGGCCATTTCTATCTTGGACTGATGCATCGCGGGTTGTCATTCCTAATTGCTTTCTTCGGATTAGGGACGATGCTGATCTTCGTGACGGCCGTTACGAACCAAGGCGGATTCGCGGTGTTCTTAGGATTATTGCCGATTATTTGGCTCTATTGTATGTTTGACGCGGTGCAAGCGGCTCACCGCAAGCAGCAAGGCGATTTGCTGCAGGATCGTACATTATTCGATGATTTTGATTCGTTCCGCGAAGACGGCAGACGCAGCAAGATGCTGGCCATGGTCTTATCGCTCCTGCCAGGAGCCGGGCATATGTACCTTGGGTTACAAAAACGCGGGCTACAGTTGATGGTGGGGTTCCTCGGCTCCATTTATATCCTTGATTTTATGCGACTGTCGTTGTTCTTCTTCTTCATCCCACTCATCTGGTGCTTCAGCTTCTTCGATACGCTGCAGCAATTGAACCGGTATAGCCGTGGAGACTTGTTACGCGATACGCCGATTGTCAGATGGCTGCCAACACATAACCGTTGGATGGGATTCGGATTAATTGTCATCGGAGCCTACTATATGTTCGATCAGATTGCACTTCCGATGCTTGAGAACTACTTCCCGAATTGGATTGTTCGCTATCAAGTGCAGCAATACTTCCAGACGCTTGTCATTGCGGTACTCTTCATTGGCGGCGGCGTGAAGCTGCTATTCGGAGGGAAAAAGCAACGGGGGATTGAGGAAATGTTCGAAGAGGATCTCGATCCTAGACCTTGATGGTTGAACGAGAAATCTCTTGAAACAATTGGCCGTGTATTGTATTGTGAAGATATTGTAAATGAAAGAACCGAATATGGGATACGGGGGCTTGAGGAGTCAGGCTGAGATTGTAGTCGTTCACCACCACTACTGACCGTTAATCTGATCTGGATAATGCCAGCGGAGAGAATCTAATCGATGAATAGGGACCTTTTCTGACCACAATAGATGGAGTTTATGTTTCAATGTAGCGAAACAGACTAATCTATTTGGCGATCAAATACCCTAGCTTATGACGTATATCATCGAATCAACTACGATCGAGACTTTTCTCACCGTCTGTGCATGCTGCCAGGCGGTTTTTTTGTTGATCTAGATCATTTAGGATGGGGAGTTGATGGTTGTGCAGGGCAAGTTGAGATTGAAGTTTTCAGACATTCTCATCACGATTTTACTCGCGTTAGTATTTGGGGTCATCTATAAGTTGTGGGGCAGCGTATACGATGTATTCAAACCTCTGTTCTTTCAAGCGGATGAGTTGGTGTACGGGATGTGGTTCATTGCGGCTACAGTTGCGTTCCTGCTAATTCGTAAACCTGGGGTAGCCTTATTGGCAGAGCTTGCGGCGGCGCATGTTTCATTATTGTTCGGTGCAGAATGGGGTATTCAGCTATTTTTATATGGACTTATTCAAGGACTATGCGCTGAAATTATTTTTGCTTTATTCCGCTATCGCAGCTATTCTGCCGGAACGGCGGCATTGGCGGGGCTCGTTGTTGCGCTTGGTTCCATGGGTGTCGATTATGTATATGGCTATATTGCGGATTACGAGCCTTGGATGTTCTTTGTGAAATATGGTCTGCGCTGCGTCAGCGGGATCGTGATTACAGGCTTATTCGCATATTACTTGGTCAGAGCGCTTGAAGCGACAGGCGTGACGAATCTAGTAAGACCTGTATCGAAATCCGAATATGATGCATTGAACAAATAGAATGAGCAGTGAAAAAGGAGAGAGACCGATGATAGACAAGGCGGAAGCAGAAGAAGTGCTTGGGGTGACAGGACTCCGACTGAAATTCCCTGGAGAGCCGAATCTACAGTTCAAGGATCTCTCCTTTTCTGTGAAAAAGGGGCAAAAGGTGCTGCTGCTCGGTCCGAGCGGATGCGGGAAATCAACGCTGCTCCAAGTGCTGTGCGGGATCATTCCTATGTCGATTGAAGTTCCGATGCAATCCGAAACCTTGCGATTGCCATCGTCTTGGGGCATGGTATTTCAAGATCCGGATACGCAGTTCGGGATGCCTTTTGTCGACGAAGAGTTAGCTTTTGTCATGGAGAATCAATGTGTGCCACGAGAGGAAATGGAGGCGCGGATGAAGCGGGTGTTGGCGGAAGTAGGGCTTCGTCTCTATGATCTCCATACGCCGATTAACAGCATGTCTCAAGGGATGAAGCAGCGTCTAGCGCTTGCGGCGGTGCTGCTCCTTGAGCCGGATGTGCTGCTGCTCGACGAACCTTCCGCGCTGCTCGATCCGGAAGGCACGGTACAAATATGGGATGCAATCCATCAGATCGCGGAGAATCGGACGCTCCTGATTGTAGAGCATAAGCTAGATCATGTGCTGGAACTTGTTGATCGGGTTGTCATGTTCGATGATCAGGGGCAGATTATCGCCGATGGCGCGCCTGAGATGTTGTTCCGTGAAGAGAAGCCTCGGTTGATCGAATATGGCATCTGGTATCCGGGCGTATGGGATGAATATGTTGTCTCATCTCGGTATCGGAATCTTATGGATAGGGTTGAATCACGCGTATTGTCCGATGCAGCACCCTTAGTTGAATTACGGAATTTTCAGGGCAAACGGGGAAAAGAAAGTCGAATATTGATTCAGCATGCAGAGATCCGATCGGGTGAGTGGATTGCATTACTTGGCGAGAACGGTGCAGGGAAAAGTACCTTACTGCTCTCCCTGATGCAATTGCTGAAGACGGAGGGCATCTATCGCTTACAAGGAAAGGATGTACAACTTCGGCGAGGGGAAGTGCTCTCGGATCAAATGGCATTCGTATTTCAGAATCCGGAGCTGCAATTCGTGACGAATTCGGTCCAGGAAGAGCTGGGCCTATCGATCGGACTGAATAAGTCAGATGCGGCCACAGCGGCAGAGGATCCTCGGGTATGTGAGATGCTGCGTCACATTCATCTGGAATCAGAACGCAATCGTCACCCGTATCAACTGTCGATGGGGCAGAAACGCAGGTTAAGCGTTGCGACGGCGCTGATTCATCAGCGTCCATTACTGCTGCTTGATGAGCCAACGTTCGGGCTCGATGCACGCAGCACATTTGCGATGCTCGAGATGATTGAAGCGTGGCGGCAGCGTGGGATGGCGATTGTGATGGTCACCCATGATCGATGGATTGCGGAGCATTTTGCTACGAGAATCTGGCGTATTACAGAAGGACTTGGCGTTGCTACGTCTGCAACGACCCGGATGAGGAGAGAGCTGGTGGGGAGCGTATGAACAACTGGTTCTCGCCGAAAAGGGTGACATGGATGCATCGCGTGAATCCGGCGATCAAGTTCCTTGTCTTTATTGGCCTGTTCATCATCATTTTATTTACGCATCGGTTGGATTTTATTCTCTATCAGTTCCTCGGGTATGCCGCCTTGTTGTTCCTAAGCAGTGGGTATACCTTGCGTAAATTAATGTTAATGACACTGCCGTTCATCTTTATTTTCGTATCGTCTTCCATGACCATGATTCTATTCGGCAAAGGGGATACCTTATGGTGGTCTTGGGGACTCTTCCGCATCACGGAGGAGAGCTTCTTCCGAGGTATTCACATCGGGTTCAAAACATTAAGTTGTGCGGCAACGGGATTGTTATTTGCGTTAACGACGCGTCCCACCCTACTGTTCTACGCGATGATGCAGCAGCTGCGCCTGCCGCCCAAATACGCCTACGCATTTATGGCTTCCTTCCGAATGCTTCCCATGCTGTGGGAAGAGCTCCAGAGTCGGCAGCAGGCCCTAGCCGTACGTGGTGTGCGCTCGGCACATTCCATTCGAGGATGGAAGGAACGGCTGCTGAATTATGCGGTTCCGCTGCTTGCGCAGAGTATTCGCCGTGCGCAGCGGGTCGCCGTCGCGATGGAATCCAAGCGGTTCGCTGCTCAGTCCAGTACAGCCACACGGACCTATTATTATAGGACATCGGTTACGAGCCGTGATGGCTTCTTCTTGGTCATCATTTTATTCATGGTGGCGGTTGCTTTTGTCGCGTCGCACGAAATTCCTTTGTTCAACGTGGGTGATGTTCGGGGGTGAACGGATCCAGTGATCGTCATATATCCCATTCGCAACTTCCTCATCGCTTCGCTATAATAAGGGTAGAGGTGAGACAGGCCATGAAGACGATATTGCTGGTCAATCAATTAACGGGCGGCTATAGCACTGGAAAGCCAGTGCTTCATGATGTGAATTTTGATGTTAAGGCAGGCGAGATGGTGGGCCTGATCGGATTGAACGGCGCGGGCAAGAGTACGACGATGAAGCATATCCTCGGCCTGATGCAGCCGCATAAGGGCGATGTTACGCTGCAAGGGAAGACATTAGCGGAAGCACCCGAAGTGTACCGCGGGTCGTTAGCATTCGTTCCTGAGACACCGATGCTCTATGAGGAACTGACCGTGAAGGAGCATCTTGAGCTGGCGGCGATGGCGTATGGCGTCGAGAAGAAGGACTATGAGGAACGCGTAGAGCATTTGTTGACACTGTTCCAGATGAACGACAAATACAATACCTTCTCCATGCATCTGTCCAAAGGGATGAAGCAGAAGGTCATGATCATGAGCGCATTTCTCGTTCATCCGCCGCTCTATATGATCGATGAGCCTTTTCTAGGACTTGATCCGCTTGGGATCAGGAACTTACTGGATTTCATGGTGGAACTGAAATCACGCGGCGCTTCGATTCTACTAAGCTCCCATATTCTATCGACGATCGAGAACTATTGTGATCGATTCATCGTGCTTCATCATGGGCGTGTGATTGCACAAGGGACGCTGGAGGAACTAAGGCAGCAGCACCGCTATCTTGGCGATACATCGCTGGAGAATATTTTCTATCAGCTCGTTAAAGGCGGGGCGTAGGATGGATCTTCAATCATTATGGCGACGGCGAAAAAGCGCCTTCTGGCAGGAAGTCTTCCCGTACTTCCGCTATGTGGGGCAGAGCGGATTTCTATTGTTTCTTGGATTTATCTTCATCGGTGGTGCTGCGGGGTATGTCGGATTTCTAGGGCGGATTCCGGCGGATTTCCCGATTCGAACGGTGAGCCTTATCGTACTGCTACCGTTTGTCCTGTGGAGCAGCTTTCGGACGTTCCTTCAGCCTGCGGACCTAGTCTATTTGCTTCGGGTAGAACCGAGGATGAAGGAGTATTTTCGAAAAAGTATCGGGTATAGCGTCAAACCGAAGCTTATCCTTTTAAGTATAGTATACGGCATTCTATGGTTGCTCTATGTTCGAGCAGACCAAGATCCGAAGCCGTTCTTGCTCTTATGGGGCGTGTTGTTGGCGCTTAATATCATGAACAGCTACGGCAGCTGGCAGGAGCGCCGCATGAGTCGGCCCGGAGCACGGTGGAGTTATCGTCTGACACGTTGGCTGATATCGATATTGTTGCTCGCCGTATGGCTGTGGCAGCCGACTTGGAAAGCAGTGATCTTCTGCTTGATTGTTATTATTACATATGTGGTTGCTCTCCGTGTGCCGCGTAAGCATGACGTACCGTGGGAATTGCTTATTGCAACAGAGCGAGATCAGCGCGGACGGTTCATGATCTTCTTGAACTGGTTCGTCGATGTGCCGTCCATGCCGCAGAAGGTGTATAAGCGTACATGGCTGAACGGACTTGGCAAGCGGATTCGTTTTCAGCAGGATTCTGCTTACGAATATTTATATCTGAAAACATTGCTGCGCAGTGATGTTCTCGGCATGGTCCTGCGTCTGACCGCGCTCGGCGTGTTGATCTTATATTGGGTGCGAAGCTCGAACTGGACACTGCCACTCTATGGCTTCATGCTGTTGATCATAGGGACACAGCTAACAGCCATTAGACGGTTCCATCGATACTCGTTCTGGGCGTCGATCTACCCAATCCCTTATCATTTCCGTAAAAAGGCGGTTGTGAGGGTCGCACGGCGGACGCATCTTGTCCTCGCGGTCATCTTATGGTTGCCATTGCTGCTAATGAGTGGGGCGTGGCCTATGGTCTTTGCTGCCCTTGTTGGTGGCATCGCGTTCGTGTATTTCTTCCAGTGGGCTTGGTCCCAGAAGAAGTGGATGGAGCATGAGGATGATGAGGATTTGTAAGAGGTACATCTTTTGAGAAAAATCGCTTTTCTTTCCCGATTGTAAGGGCAGGAAAAGCGATTTTTTTCATGAGATACATTGGGCAGTTGTTCATTGATAATAAAATTCGAATATCTCATCAACAGCTTGATGATACCCTCCTGATTTTCGAAAGGATTCCCCAATTTTTACTGCAGCTTTCTTGAAAGATGAGAGGCTTAACACATGATCTACGGCTTCACGTAGTTGATTTGCAGTCAAGCTTTGCATTTGTAATTGAATGCCTGCTCCGATATTGGCGACTTGCCCCGCAACGATCGGCTGATCCGCGCTTTGTGGGATGACAATTAGCGGGACCCCGTAATAGAGACCTTCATGGGTACTGTTCATTCCACCATGTGTAATAAATAATTTCGTGTATTGCAGTACATCCGTTTGTGGAACATAATTTTTTACGATGAAGTTTGTAGGAATTTCCCCTAAATCAGATATTTGGGCTCTATACCCAACAGACATAACAATCGTATGATCCGTGTTCCCAAATGCCTCAAAACAAAGCTTATAGAAATCCATTGCTTGGTTAAAGACTGTACCCAGTGAAATGTAAATGGGGTTACTCCCCTTGATTGCAGTAAAGTCGAAGTTTTCTTGCGTTAATCGTGAAGAGATGGATGGACCTACAAATTTATAAGTTTGGTCGAATGCTTCCCCATCAGGTTGAAATTCTTTTGTTGTATATACGATTGTAAGTGGTGCTGGATTACAAAACACTTCGTAAGGAGATTGGATCTCCACATCATATTTTTCCTTCACCATTGCCGTCAGGCTTTGAAATTTATCGTTGATGGGTTTAACGATTTCTGTAGGGACTTCAGTAGAAAATTGTTCTAACATTTTATCGAATGAATCTTTTGACTGCGCAAAAGAAGTACATGAGTTGATTGCAGGAAGCTTAAGAATATGAGCAAGTAATCGTCCACAACCAAACATAGAATCATGGAAGATGTAATCAAAATGCTCTCCTTTGATCTGTTCAAGAACGCTTGGTATGACGATATCTGACGTAAGTAAAAGACCGTTAACTCTTTCGAGTAAATAATCTCTTCCACCTGAGATAAAGGCTTTTATAAATTTTTGATCATCAAATGTCCGAACTGTTGCTCCCGTCTTCTCAATACGCTCCCGAAAAGCTTCTATACAAAAGTACACGACCTCTTCTCCACGGGAAATAAGCTCTTGTACCACTCCAATCGTTGGATTGATATGACCCTCTGATCCGCCATTAATAAATAACACACGTGCCAATTCTACCACTCCTTAGGAATACTGTTATCTAAATTGTGTAAGCGTAAGGGACACTGTCCCATACCATCGCTCGAATCAAATAATCGCATCAAGTTTATCATAGAACAATACTTGAAAATCTCAAAACTTTAATCACCATATTTTTTCGCTATAACGTTGGTTGGATTCAAGTTTTTGTTTTTGCAATTCTTCAAAGGAAAATAGACTTTGTTGGAGAATATCATAGTGACTTCACTTCCTATCGGAGTTCTAGAAAGAAATAGGAGAGCCCACGGTAGCACCAATCACACCTACTAATAACTGGTGAATATACCAAATCGGGAATTTACAGGGACTGTACTAAAGGGTAAAAGAGCCGGCGATATAAGTCTCGTCTATACTCCCCACGCAGCTGGGCTATATTTGAGTGGTCGATGCTTTCTCGTGGCCCAATCGGCCTGTTTGTTTTGCCAGGTATTCCTTCAACAGTTGTAATGTGACTTCTCTAATATCTAGGTCACCTAGTTCACCGACCAGCATACTTACTTGCAAAGCATAAGCTTTCAATGTAAGTAGACTAAACCCCTGGATTCGTTTATCTGCTTCATAAAGTCTCCATAACTCAAATTCATAATAAAACCTCCCATAAGACCTATTAATTCTAGGTTTTCATCAAATGGGAGGTTTTAATCGATTGTATTGATCTATTGGATTGAGAAATAAAGTCTTACACTGCCGCTGCTTTTATTATGCTATCGTATCCGTTCATGTAACAAAAGATTATTACAGCAGTGATAGTTCAAAATTTGATTTACATGCCGATAAACATATTTCTGCTGAAGGGACCCCAGTTCTCACCCCTATAACCTGTCATTCCCTCCAAATTAACAAAACAAGGGAGTACTGTATACATGACACCTGACATAGCATTAACCCTAAATGTTATGTTGAATCTCATATTCGAATCGTCGGCAGGTGTAATCATTCCCACATCAGGACGTATTGCGTTTGATGCCATAAGTGCGTCGCTCATTCCCACGGTTGCAATACCAGTGGGACGTTCCATGTTACTCCTAATCCAGTAATTAGAAACATTCGTTGCTGATGCTAAATCAGTCCGCTGGTCATATATAATAGAAATTTGATTTGGAGCAATTTGATTAGCCTCCAGAAGAATGGGATGAGGTATCATCTGGCGGTCGTTTTGATAAGTAATCATTATTTACCTCCACTATACAATGAAATAGTTAAATGACTATATATTGTATAGTATTTGACTTGTTTATGTTCCAATTTAAACAGTTCAGCGTTTGTGTGACTAATCTGCCCGTACATGCCGTTTTTTGTTATTGATGCACGAATTTATTATCATCCATATTTGCTTGTATAACGTCCACCCAATTTGCATTATCCATCATCTCGGAAGAATCCCCATGAAATGCCTTCATGGCTTCCTGATCATCAAGCAGCCAATATCTCATCCAAGCCGTCAAGTAACCCCTATGATTGCCACCATTACCTTCAATCGCAGTATGAGCTGCACCTTTTGCCATCCCCATCATAACAGGCGTGCTTGCGTTAGTACGATGCAAGGCTAATTGATTCGTTGATACCGGTGAGATTAGAAAATCTCGTGTACCGCCCATAATGAGAAAAGGAACGGTAATACGTGATGTATCGTACACATCTTCTGGATCACAATGCTTTAAATCCGGGAGAGCGATGGATACAACCGTCTTAATTAATGATCCACTTTTATAGTTGGTATGAGCATTAATGACCCCCGTAGATCCTTGAGAATGTCCAGCTACACCAATCTGTTCCATTTGTATTTTTTGATAAAACAAGCTGTTTGCTCGTTGGTTTTCATTTCTCAAATAATCAATAGCCTCCACAATTTCTTTGCCTGTTCCTGTTGTCTTGCTATAGGAATCGATTACAATGAATCCCCAGCTAGCAAGATGAGTTAAGAGCCCATCGTAACGATCAGGCGTGGCATCTGTTCCATTCCCCCAAAAAATAACAGGATAGGATTCGTCTCTTTGAAATGCTGGGTAGTAAATCCTAAATAAAGCCTCTCCGCTCGTACGCTTAACTTCTTCTACCTTCACAGGATAGATTCCTTGCTGTGCATACCGCTGCTCAATGCTTCCTTCTGCAAGTTCTGGTACATTAGAATGAATGATGATTTGCAAGAAAATTGTAATTGGAACTGCAACGATAAGGACTAAAGCTGACAACCATACAATCCGCTTTCGTTTTTTCAAAACCAACATGCACGTGTCCTCTAAGATAGACTATAGGTTTCTCTATCGTTTTCTCTGTTAAAATATGAAACTAAAGGGGAATACGTGAAAGATGTAGTTATGTTTCATTAAACAAGATACTAGATTGAAAAATAGATACGGAGGACCGAGAATAGCTTAGAAAATACGATTTGCTGTAAGTACAATAGACTCGAAGTTGGTCACCAAAGAGATGTAATGCTTGATACTCCGATGAAATGAGAAACGTATGCAAATATGGAATGTTACAATTTTTAGGCATAAGGAAACCGTCTTTCTGAGAAGACGGTCAATTAACATATTCACGCATAAGTGCATTCATTTATATATTTATGCATCGAAAATATAATTTACGACTGACAACTTTATTTAATGTTGAGGCGAAAGAGCATCCATTAACGCGTAAAAGTGATTGGCATCGCCTGTACGGTAGTATTCGTACCATGCGCTCAACGCCTCCTTGGACATGACGTCTAAACGCTCCATGACCTGACGCGCCAAATGCAGTCCGCCTGCCGATCCTGTCGTGATGAGTTGGCCGTCATCCACGATTTCCTCCTCTTTATAATAGAAGGCACCTTTGTAATTCGGACAGAACATGGATAAATATTCAGGGCTGTTACTCGTGTGTGGGCGCTGATCCAGAATTCCAGCTTCTGCAAGCGCGGCGGTCGCCCCGCAGATTGCAGCGACGAGACAACCACAGTCCAGCAACTGCTTGGTCTTTTCGATGACCAGTACGTTCTTCGGATCTTTCCATGAATCAGCTCCTGGCAGCAACAAAATTGCTGATGTCTCCGGCATGATACTGTCGACCGTCATATCGGGGATAATGGTCATCCCGCCCTTGGTAGTCACCGGATCTTTTGTTGCTCCAACGGTCTTGACCGGAATTCGCTCCCCCTGATGTTTAAAATATTGGCCTGAGTTCAGCTCTGCAATGACATAGCTGAGTTCCCAGTCTGCTAGTGTATCGAGCACATAGACATATGCGTTTTTCATAGTTTCTTCCCTTTCCTAATAGACTTGACGTTTCAGATAACTTTCCTATAGCTATTATAAATTTCTAATACTGACAACTGTATGTCATTGTTCCTCATTCGAAATAGAAAAGTCAAAATATTGCACAACCTTGTCAGAATCATCAACTACAGTGCAGGCCAAATTTCACTAAAGTTAGAGTATCGGATAACTGAATTCTAAATGAGGTGAAGACATGAATGAGAGTAGTAAAGGAGCAGCACGTCTGACGCGGGCTGGCGAGCGATCATTCTGGAATAATGAACGCAAAGAAGCGCTGGCGGGCTGGTTGTTTCTCGCACCGGAGTTCCTCGGCATGTTGTTTCTATACGTGTTCCCGGTTGGTTTCTCGCTCTACTTAAGCTTCTGTGATTGGAATCTTGTCGGGGGACTGGCATCAATCAAGTTCATCGGACTCGATAATTTCGTCGCCATGTTTGAGGACAAGAAGGTCCTCCTGTCGCTGAAGAACAACTTGATATACACCGTATTTACCGTTCCGATCGGGATGGCGTTATCGCTTCTGCTGGCGGTTGTGATTCATACGCGCGTATTTTTTCAGAGCTACTTCAAAGTCGCTTTCTTCATTCCCTATATTTCTTCCATTATTGCCGTTGGGGCAGTCTGGAGCGCACTCTATCATCCATCACAAGGGCCGATCAATCAGTTCCTGATGCGCCTAGGAATTAGTGATCCGCCGAAATGGCTGGCAGACACCACGTATTCGCTCCCGTCGATCATCATTATTGCGATTTGGGCGGGCATTGGGTACCAGATCATTATCTACTTGGCTGGACTGACGAACATTCCGGATGATGTGTACGAGGCGGCGAGTATTGATGGCGCTTCATCGACGCAGCAGTTCTTCAAGATTACGATGCCGCTTCTGACACCGACGACTTCGTTCCTATTTATTACCCTGTTGATCGGTTCCTTCAAAGTGTTCGACTTGGTCGCGTTCTTGACGGCAGGCGGACCCAACGACTCTTCCACGGTGCTCGTATACCGTATTTTCGAGGAAGGCTTCCGAAATTACAAAATGGGTTACGCATCTGCTCTATCGTGGCTGTTATTCGCGATTGTCGGTCTCGTGACCTTGATTACATGGAAATTCCAAAATAAAAAAGAAATCTAACCACCGTAGAGGAGGGAAACGATGCGACTCCGTAAATTCGACTGGTCCAAATGGACGATCACTATTGTTCTAGCAATCTTCTCAATCATTTTCTTAATCCCCCTCGTGTGGATGACCTCATCGGCCGGGAAGCTGGAGAAGGATGTGATGGAGTTTCCGATTCGTTGGATTCCGAAGGTGTGGAACTACGAAGGGAATTTCAAGGAAGTGTGGTCCGGCCGCGTTCCATTCTATATGTTCTACCTGAACTCGATCAAGCTGGCAAGTATCATGACGATCGTGACGATCTTTTTCTCATCGATGGCGGCGTATGCTTTCACGAAGCTGCGGTTCCGTGGGCGGAACTTAGCATTCGGCATGCTGATGATGTTCATGATCATCCCGGAGCAAGCGACGCTCGTGCCGAGATTTCTGCTTATGCGTTGGTTCCATCTGTTCAACACCCACGCCGGGCTTATTATCATGGGGATGTTCTCCATCTATTTCACATTCCTATTGCGACAGTTCATGCTAGGGGTTCATAATGATTATTTGGAAGCTGCGAAGATAGACGGTGCAGGGTATTTCATGACTTACTGGCGTATTATGCTGCCACTCTGTAAGCCGATTCTCGCAACGGTCGGGATTATTAAATTCATCTGGTCCTGGAACGATTACCAGAACCCGCTCATTTTCCTCGTGAACAAGAATCTATTCCCGATAACACTCGGGATGCAGATGTTCAAAGATGATTATGCAGACAATTTCGCAGTCATCATGATGGCGTCGCTGTCGGCGATTTTACCGCTGCTGATTGTGTTCATTATCCTTCAGAAGCAGGTCATTAAAGGCATCGCGCTAGGCGGAGTGAAGGGATAGCTTATAGTAAAAAATCTGCACAGATTAAACAAAATTGTACACAACGATGCAGCAGCATCCTGCGTATAATCGGATTTATAAATGAGATATGCATTCGAATAGAGGGGGTATTTCCTTGAAGAAGAGATCTTGGCTCAAACTTGGAAGTCTATTAATGGCCGTAGCGATGTTCACGGGTTGCGGCAGTACAGCATCGAATGAATCTGCACCTCAAACCGATACACCGAAGACAGAGACACAGACAGAACCGGCAAAATCCGATGAGCAAGTGACATTGAAGTATTATAACTGGGATAACGAGACGATGGGTGCTACGACATCTTCCTTGATTCAGCAGTTCGAAGCGGAGAATCCGAACATCAAGGTTGAATCGATTCCACTTGTACCGGGGAACTCGACCGAGACGATGAAGAAGCTCGACATTATGATCTCTTCCGGCGATCAAGTGGACTTGATGTTATTCCCGAACCTTGAAGAGACGATGGCTCGTGCATCGCAAGGGGTTCTTGCATCGCTGGATGATTTCTATGCGAAAGATAACATAAACCCGGATGAAGAGTATTATGTCAATCCGAAATACCAAGGCAAGAGCTATGCAGCGATGAATCAACGTGGTTTGTGGTTCATTATGCTGAATAAAGACATGCTCGACGCTGCCGGGTTACCCGTTCCGACAATGGGTTGGACATGGGATGACTTTCGGGAATATGCGAAGAAGTTGACGAAGGGCGAAGGCAATGACAAGGTGTACGGTACGTACTTCCATGGCTGGGGTGATTATGCGAATCCGATTTTGTTCAATGAACGCAAAAATCCATTCCAAAAAGAAGATCTAACACCGCAATTCGATGATCCGTCCATGAAATACTTCTTCGAACTTCGCCGTACGATGGAGAAGGATGACAAATCCGTGAAGCCTTATGCAGACGTCATCGGTGCAAAGCTAGCTTACCGCACGGAATTCTTCAATGAGAAAGCGGCGATGCTGACAACAGGTACATGGATGGTCGCAGATACGGCGAACATCGAACAATATCCGCACAAGTTCAAGACGGCATTTGCGCCGGTTCCGCGTTCATCTAAGGATGCCGAAGAAGGACTCACAAGCATCGGTGGTCAATACATCTCGATTAGTGAGAATTCGAAATATAAAGATGCAGCTTACAAATTCATTCGTTTCGTAACAACGAATACATCGGATGCGAAGAAGGAATTATCCGGATGGAAGAAGGCCGATGATAAGAAAATTATTGAAGGTACGATTGCAGCTCATCCAGAGTTGTTCGATAAAGAATCCTTATTCAATGCCTTGTTCGATCCGAAAATCAAATCGCCAGGCGCTTCCGAAGTGGCCGTAGCCTACGGTTCTCAGCTTAAGAAGGTCCTCGAAGACGGCTTCAGTCAATTCATCCTAGACAACACTACGGCTGAAGATGCGATGAAGATAATGATGGAGCAAGCGAATAAAATTATTAAAGATAACACGAAGTAATAGATCGTACTGTATAGTTCTAGTACAAGGGAGAAGGGGCGCATCGAGCCGCCCTTTTTCCACATGATTTGCCCTTTCTATGTTTATATTTTTCGTAGAAATAATAGAAAAAATATGCCATAATATCCCCGAGAAGGGGGACTGCGATGTTCCAACTAACTTACTACCAACGCATTCAAGTTTCCTTTGTTATCTTTATTCTCCTGCCGATTATCGTCGTATCTTATCTAACGTATACCGTGATTGAGAAGACGATGACGGAGAAGATTCAATTATCGAATCAAGCAGTCACGAATATTATTGCCAAGGATATATCGAAGATGGTCGAGGACTTGACGTTCACGACGGACTTTTTCCTCCAAGATTCGAATGCTAGAAAAGATATGCGAGGCTTCGGATCGACCAAGCGAATCAGCAATTATCAAGAATATCAGAATTACACGGAAATCAGCGATTTATTCGAGGTCTTAACGAACAAGAATAAGTCGTTCAATACGAGCTTTCGCATGTTCTATGTGAATAATGTCGGGTTCATTATCCCATCAACGAATCTATTAGATCTCGGTACGGGACTGGGCGAATTACAAGCGCAGTGGAGTGATCAGCTGCGGACCCGCGTCAATAAATCGCTTATTAATAAAGTGCAATGGATCGGTCTCGCAACGCCGCCTGCTGGTACAGCTGGGGACAATTATTATTACATGGCACGTGCACTGTACGATATTCGGGATGGAGCACAGCTAGGAACCTTGTATATTGGAATTTCAGAACGTTACTTCAATAAATTGTTCGAAAGCGCTCGCATTGGCGGCATATCGCTGTATGATACCGAGGGGAAATTAATTGCGGGCAAGGCGGAAATCCCTTATACCCTGAAGCCGAGAAGCTCTGAAATTCGCAGTGAAGTCATCATTGAAAAGGTTGGTTGGAAGCTGGTTTACGATATGCCCAAAGAGGAGCTAGTCGGACAGATCACTGGAACCTTCTATACGATGATTATGGCAATTCTCGCATTCTCGGTAGTGTTCCTCATCGTCTCGGTGATCGTCGCGAAGAAGCTGTATCTGCCAATTCGCAAGCTGCAGCGGGTTGCTCGGCAATTTGGTGAAGGCAATCATGCGATACAATTTCCGGCAGAAGGCAAAGATGAGATCGCACTGCTCGGTCTTACGCTGAATCAGATGCTGGAGCAGATCAAGCAGCTCATCGTAGATATTGAACAAGAACAAGAACAGAAGCGGAGACTCGAGCTGCAAGCGCTATTCGCTCAGATTCGTCCGCATTTTCTGCTCAATACCCTGAATTCTATTAAATGTAATCTCATGCTGGTTGATGACCCATTCCATAGTCAGAAAATCAGTTCATTAATGCGGTTACTCCGGGCATATATGAAGATTGATCAGCCTTCAACCTTGCAAAGCGAAGGTGATTTATTATCGGCCTATGTCGATATTATGACGATGCGACGTGAAATTCCTTTATCCATATCCGTGGATATTCCAATGGCACTCAGTTCTTTTGAAATGCCCAAATTACTGCTGCAGCCGCTTGTAGAGAATGCCATTCTACACGGTTCGTGGGACAGTGATGTGCAAGCACATATTGAAGTCAACGCACGACAGCAGGACGGGATGGTAGAGATCCAGATCCGGGATAATGGGAACGGCATGGGACAGGATCGATACGATGCCATACACCACATGCTGGAAGAAGGAAGTCTGGCGCAGCCCATATCGAGCAGCGGTGTAGGACTAGTGAACGTAAGAGAACGTATACGATTAACCTATGGGCCGAATGCTTCGATCCGTTTGATCCCGAACACACCTAGCGGGGTCATTGTCATTATGCAATTGCCTATAAGCACGATAAATCCATCATAAATCGTTCGGGGGGAATGGCTATATGTTCAAAATCATGCTCATTGACGATGATGTACCGATGTTAAAGGTTCTTCAGCAGATGATGGATTGGGAGCAGCTGTCGCTCTCCATAATCGGAAGCGCTTACTCGAGTGTGAAGGCGCTGCAGATGTTCAAGGAACTGCTGCCGGATATCGTCATTACGGATATCGGTATGCCACAAATGGACGGTCTGCAATTAAGCGCCGAATTCAAGAAAATTAAGCCAAGTGTCCGCATTATTTTCCTGACTTGCCATGAAGACTTCCATTATGCGAAGAAGGCGCTTGCGATGAATGCGGACGACTATTTGATCAAAGATGAGCTCACGGCGATGCAGCTCGAGAAGAGCCTCATGAATTCGATTCAATCCATCCAGTCAACCGTTACGATGTCGGAGCAAATCTCCTATCGGGAGCAGTTCGAACGCAATATTGACTTGTTCAAGCAATCGTTCTATCAGCGGCTGCTTGCAGGTAACCCAGCACATTTACTCTTGCAATATGCGAAGCAACTAGAGATTCGCTGGGAATATCCGATGTTCATGATCGCATCAGGTACGATTTCCTTGGCGGGGACATTGCAGAAATATTCGTATCATGACATCTCGACGCTTCGTTACGGGATCTATAATATCGCGCAGGAGTTATCCAGGGCCTATGATGGCATCACGGTTTTTGCTGATCAAGGCGAATGGGCGATTGTCCTCAATTATCGGCAAAGTCTGGCGTTTAATGCACAGCAATACCTACATCGCTATTTGCAGATGCTGGAGGAGAATTGTGAGCAATATTTGAAGGTAAAGCTGCGCTTTGTGCTGTTCACGAACAAGCTGGAGATCGAGCAATTAGGCGGGACGCTTCGTCAGATGCAGAAAGAGAAGTATTATGCGTATTATGCGGATGAGCCAATCATGACGCGGGAAGCCGCGAAGCTGAAGCCGAAGTACGGCGATTCGAAGATTCTGCTGCAGCAAGAGCGGAATGAATTGATCCACACGGTTCAAGCACAGCAGACGGAGCAGACGATTGCCTCCCTGGATAAGCTGTTCCAGAAGGCAAGAGCAGACCAGCTTGATCCGATTGAATTGATTCAGGATTGCTCTCGCACCATGCGATTGATCGAGATGCAATCGTCGAAGTCGACCATTGATGAACGCTATTATGCCTGTCTGGATGCCACCATGCATGTCGAGGATACGAAGATGCTAATGGCTATGAAGCTGTATACGCTGCTCGGGAATACGAGAGCACAGACCAGCTCCAAAGCCAAAGATATGAAGCTGCAAGAGATTGATCAATATTTGCTGGCCCATCTTTCCGAAAACGTGACCTCCGTGGATGTAGCACAGTATTTATATTTGAATCCGAGCTATTTCTCCAGATATTTCAAACGTCTGACCGATGAGAATTTCACGGATTATGTCCATCGTTTTAAGATGAAAGCAGCCATGCGAATGTTGGAATATCCGGATGAGACGATCGAAATGATCTCGCTTAAGCTGGGATATTCGGACCGAACTTATTTTACCAAAGTGTTCAAGAAATATATTGAGATGACACCAGGGGAGTACAAATCTAAAATGAGCAGCGGCCTATAGCGTCGTGCAGTTCAGGAAAGAGGCGACAAGATGAGTGCAGGGGAAACGGTTCATCTGAATCGAATGCAAGCAGAAGTTGAAGGGCTAGAGGTGGTTCGAGCGTCCTTGGCAGCGGGAGACGAAGCAGCCGCCTATGCGGCGCTGCATCGCCATTATCTCGACCGCAGCGAACCGAAGCTGTATTGGGAAGAGTCCGATCTGGCGCAGCTGAAGCAATACGTGCTAGAGCAGTGTCCACACGAGCTACAGCTTATTAAGAAGACAGCCGACGAGGTGGCTGCGAATACGTTCGTCTTTCAATTCCCGTGGGATATGGAACGGACAAACATCCCGGTTACCTTCGATGGGGCGATCGATTGGAATCATATTCCGGCGGAAGATCCGGAATGGACCTATATGCTGAACCGGCATCGGTATTGGATTGCGCTTGGCCAAGCGTATGTCTTGACGGGGGATGAGACTTATGCGAAGACGTTCTGCCAGCAATTAGAGGATTGGATTGATCGGAATCCTGTTCCTGCGAAGGGAGCGCCGTCGGGGCTCACTTGGCGTTCGATAGAAGCCGGCCTACGCTGCGAGAATTGGATCAAGACGTTTGCTTATATGAAGCGGAGTCCGCATTTTACACCAGCATTGCTCGCCAAGATGTTAACTTCTCTGTACGAACATGCGGAGTACATCGTAGCCACGCCTTGCGAAGGGGCGAAACGGATTAGTAATTGGAGTGTGCTCGAGAACCACGGGTTGTTCGAAGTGTCGCTCTTTATGAGGGAGTGGAAATCAGCTGGGGTCTGGCAGGAGATCAGCGAGAAACGTCTGAAGGAGACTACGAGGCTGCAAGTGCTGAAGGATGGTCTGCATTGGGAGCAATCGCCGATGTATCATAATGAAGTGCTGCATTGTTACCTCGATTATTGCCTTCTCTCGCGAAATAACGGCCTGACGCCAGAATCTGTCATCGAAGATACGGTACGGAAGATGGCCTATGCGGATCTCTATATCGCGAAGCCGAATCATCATCAGCCGCTCCAAGGCGATAGCGACGATAATGATCTGCGAGATTTTATCTCGGCAGGGGCGTTGTATTTTGAAGACGAGACGTTAAAATATGGCGGGTTTGCGCGGCTTGATTTCGAGAATGCATGGACTTTCGGCTGGGATGGCGTTCTGAAATATGATCAATTAGGAACGGCTGCTCCTGATGTGACCTCGGTTGCTTTTCGGAATACTGGGAACTATGTGATGCGTTCGGGTTGGGGAGAGCAGGATAGGTATGGTTACTTCCACTGCGGATTTATGGGCGGCGGTCACGGCCATGCGGATATGCTCCATTTTGATATTCACGCCTATGGCAGAGATTTATTGACCGATGCAGGGCGTTATAATTACGGGGATCATACGGCGTTGCGGCGAATCTTGAAGCAATGCGATTCGCATAACACGACGACGGTGGACGGCATTGATTTCTCGGAATACCACAGTTCCTGGTCGTATGGACGAATCGCGGAGCCTGTGGGCGTACAATGGATCACGGAGCCGACATTCGATTATGTGGAAGGCAGTCATACAGGCTATCGCTATCTGGCAGACCCAGTCTACCCATTGCGCCGAATTGTGTTCGTGAAGCCGGGGTATTGGGTGCTCGCAGATAGCTTCGATTGCAAGGAAGAGCATACGTTCGAACAGCATTTTCATTTCTTGCCGGGTGAAGTGGTCTTTGATGATTCGAATAAGGTCTGCTGCACGGTATCGCCTGATGAGGCGAATCTTCGCATTATTCCCGTTCATCCGGAGCGTCTAACAGGCAGTGTGCGTGATAGTGTAATCTCAAGAGAATACAACGTCGTCGAGGACAATCTGGCCGTTACGTATCAGAGCCGCGCGACAGGGTTCACTTCGATGATTCACGTCTTGTTCCCGCAGCCGGCTGGCTCACTGGATGCACCTGAAGTTGAAGCGGTGCATGTCTACAATTATTTAGGTCATATTGTTGCGGAGCGAGAAGCCGAAGCGGTTCGGCTGACGTTTGGAGAACATTCGGTGTTCGCGGGCGAGGAGCATATTCTCCTAATCTGCCATAAGGTGCCGGGCTATCATATCGATTCGTACGTGGTTGAAGGGACGCAAGTGTTCGGCGAAGTGGTGTTGATCAGACGGAAACAGGGGCAAGAAGAAGTCATTGTTATCAAATAAAAGGTACATACCAACGCGACGGGGTGATGAGAAAATGTGGCAAACGGCGATTGAAGCAGCGATGAAGACAATTCGGCAAAATATTGAGCAGCATCCAGGATTATTTCCCCATATTACAGAGAATCAGCGGTACGATTGGGGCGGAAATGGCGATTGGATCGAAGGATTCTATACAGGCCTGATGTGGCTTGCTTATGAATATAGCGGGGATGCGTTTTTCAAGAAATCGGCTTCGGATTTGTTAAGCAATTTCGAGGATCGACTCGTTCGTCATCATGGGCTGGATCATCATGATATCGGATTCTTGTATTCGTTGTCAGCCGTGGCAGAGTGGCAGATTACCGGGAACCCACAGGCGAAGGAGCTCGCACTGCAAGCGGCGGATAAGCTGCTAGCGCGTTATCGTCCTAATTTCGGTGCAATTCAAGCTTGGGGACTCGAAGGCGATCCGGAGAACGGCGGACGCATTATTATTGATTGCTTGCTGAACCTACCGCTACTCTATTGGGCGTATGAACAGACGGAGGATCGTCGCTATTACGAGATCGCTGTGAAGCATGCGAATAAGAGTCTGCGATTCCTCGTGCGGGGGGATGGCTCGTCGTATCATACGTTCTATTTCGACCAAGAGAACGGTAATGCGCTTCGCGGCGGTACGCATCAAGGATATCAGGACGGATCGACATGGACGCGCGGGCAATCATGGGGCGTGTACGGGTTCGCACTCAGCTATCGGTATACGAAAGATCCGATGTATCTCGATGCTTCTAAACGGCTGGCAAAATACTTTATCGCGCATCTGCCAGAAGATCATGTGGCGTATTGGGATTTCGATGTACAGGTGGAAGCAGGTACCCCGCGTGACAGCTCAGCATCGGCGATAACGGCGTGCGGCATTCTGGAGCTGCTCGAATGGATGGAGCCGAATGATCCAGACCGTGATTTGTTCCAGACGGCGCTCGATAACATGATGCGATCGCTTGTCGCGAATTATTCAACCAAGGATCTGCCTGGAGCCGAAGGATTAATTCAGCATGGTTCTTATCATGTTCGGGGCAATCGCGGCCCGGATGATTATATGATCTGGGGCGACTATTATTATCTCGAGGCGCTCGTGCGGATGGAGAAAGGGATTAAAGCGTACTGGTAGAAGCATAATAATCGCATAGACCGAAATGAAGAGCGCCCTAGGGAGTAATAGACTCCTTAGGGCGCTCTATTCATGTTCCGCGATTAGCGAATGGTTAGACGGCCATCCGAATGACCCACGATCAACTGGCTCGTCAAGCCGACGAACAATCCGTTCTCGACGACACCTGGAATGAGATTTAATTGCGTGTGGAGTGTTACAGGATCCGTGATGGAACCGAATCGGCAATCTGCAATCAGGTTGCCGTTGTCCGTGATGAAATTCACTCCGTCCTTCTGGCGGATCGTAAGCTCGCAGCCTAGGGATTGCAGCTTGCGAACGGTTAATTCATGCGCGAAGGGCACGATCTCGACAGGGAGCGGGAAGGCGCCGAGCGTGTCGACAACCTTGGACTCATCCACGATGACGATGAAGCGTCGGCTGTTCGCGGCGAGCAGCTTCTCACGGAGGAGCGCGCCGCCGCCGCCTTTGGTCAGCTGCAGGTTCGCATCCACCTCATCGGCCCCATCAATAGTAAGGTCGATCGTCTCCACATCGGCAAAAGGGATAACAGGGATGCCCAGCTCGTTCGCTAAATTTTCGGAAATCGTTGAGCTGGCGACAGCTTGAATGTTCAGTCCATCGCGCACACGCTCGCCGATTTTTTGAATAGCCCAGTACGCTGTGGAGCCAGTACCTAGACCAACAATCATGCCGTCCTCAATGGACTCGACAGCTTTTTCTGCTGCAATTTGTTTAGGGTTTATGCTCATGTAGGATCACCTCGGTATGTAATCCTCTAAGTATACAACGTCACGGTGTTATTATACAAAATCGATGCGGCTTCTGCGGTAGATATCGACTTCAAGTCCGCAATCGCCTGGATTACATCAAGCACCATCTTCGGGTGTGTCTGCTGCCCCTCGAAGGGACCTTCGAACGGCCAAGGACCATCGGTCTCGACCATCAGTTGTTCGATGGGGTATGCGCGCACCAAATCTTGAATTTCGGATTCGTAGAGCACATCCGGCGTAATTGAGATGAAGTAACCATTTCGAATCATTCGCTCAACCGTATGCGGCGCTCCCTTGAACCAATGGAAATGCGCACGTGTCACGCGATGCTTCTCTAGCAAATCGCAAGCGAGGTCCGCATCTTCATAGACGGCATGCAGCACGATCGGACGGTCCAGTTCGCGCGCCAATTCCACGAATCGATCAAGAAGTGCAATATAACCTTCCAGCGCAAATGGTTGTCCCGTTGCTTCCGCTTCTTGACGGTTGTAGTAAGGCAGGCCGACTTCGCCGATGGCGAATCGCTCGTCCGTATGCGCCCGAATCCATTGGAAGAGCAGCGCCTCATCTTCTGCCGAAGGGAGCGACTGCTCGGGATGGAACCCATAGGCTGGAATGACTTGATCCGGGTATGCCTGCGCTAGTGCATGCGTTGCTTGGCAGGAGTCATATCGCATGGATACAGCCACAACTTGCCCCACACCTGCTGCAGCCGCTTCGGACAACAGCTTCTGTTGATCCTCCGGTGTATATTGATCGAGATGAATATGCGCATCGATCGCTCGAATCGAATTATCGTGCATGCTGACCACTTCCCGTCTGCAATAATTGATAGATATCCCGCTTCATGCGGATGAAGGGTTCGCAATTGATGATCGCTTCGTCTCTCGGGCGTTCGAAGGGCACTTGGAACTCCGCGATCGTCTGCGCCGGCGCAGCGGACAATACATAGATGCGATCGGATAAGAAGATCGCTTCTTCAATGCTGTGCGTGACGAGCAGCACGGAGCGGCGATGCTCTTCCCAGATGCTGAGCAGCCATTGCTGCATCTGCAGGCGGGTGAGTGCGTCCAGTGCGCCGAACGGCTCATCGAGGCAGATCAGCTCCTGTGGGCTCAGCATGGCGCGCACGAAGGAGGCGCGCTGCTGCATGCCGCCGGAGAGCACCTGAGGATACTGGTCCTCGTATCCTCCAAGCCCTGCGCGCGCGAGCCACGTCCGGGCGAGCTCGCGCCGCTCTTCACGCGAAGCGGCAGAGCGGGTGCCCCCCGCACCGCCGCCGCGCCCCTTGGCGTTCGATTCTGCGATATCGAGCGCCATGAGCACATTCTGTTCCAGCGTGTACCAAGGGAACAGCGCAGGCTGCTGCGGCATATAGCTGATGAGGCCTTTGCTGCCGGTAACATTGCGGCCGTCCATCCGAATCTCGCCGCTGTCCGGCTGGAGCAGTCCGCCAATGAGCTGGAGCAGGGTGCTCTTGCCGCTGCCGGAAGGGCCAATAATCGAGACGAATTCGCCCGGATGCACGGCGAGGGACAAGTTCTTCAACACGGTATGCCGCTGCCGATCTCGCTCGAACGATTTATCGATTTGAGACACTTCAAGCTTAGGGCTTTCTTGCGTTCTATCCAATGCTGTCGTGTTCATCACCATCACCGACCTCCATTCTTGATATTCCAGCGAACCGCCCACTTCGCGAGCAATGCGAAGATGCCGAATAATCCTAAGCTCACGGCAACGATGACGACGATCGTTGCGAATACTTGCGCCGTCATGAAGCCATTCGCCGATAATTTGATATACGTACCGAGCCCTTCCTTGGCCCCGAGCCATTCCGCCGCGACGGCGGTAATGACGCTATAGGATGCTGCGAGCTTCATCCCGGAGAAGAGATACGGCAGCGCATTCGGCAGCTCGAGCTTCCATAGCATTTGCCGCTTCGTCGCGCCGATCATTTGCATATAATTCAAGTATTGCGGATCCGGCTGCGAGAGTCCGGTTAAGGTCGAGACCACGACAGGAAAGAAGCAAACAAGCATAATGAGAACGACCTTCGGCGCAATCCCATAACCCAGCCAGATGATGAGCAGCGGGCCGGTAGCGACGATCGGAACATTTTGCGTCAAGATAAGCAGGGGGTAAATCCCTGATCTGAGGAACGGAATGACATGCAGCAGCACAGCCAGCACGATCCCAAGCCCAATGCCACTTCCCAATCCGAGCAGCGTAATGCGAATGGTCGATGCCGCATGCATCCATAGCCGCGCGCGCACATCCGCTTGGGTGAATACTTCCAAGATCCTTAGCGGGCTCGGGAGAAGAAATTCTTCAATATGTCCCCAAGTCACCGCGAGCTGCCAGATCACAAGAAAAGAGAAGAGGACGGCCACAGGCGGCCATCCTACTTGGAACCAACGTTTTTTCATCATTTTCTACAACATCCTTAATCGAGGATGTTCAAAAAGCCGACTTTTTGAACTCTCACTTAATCGTATTTTTCCGTTAACTTATCCATGGAAGCGCCATGGGTTGGATTATAGAAAATTTTGACCTGCGAGATCACGGCTGGACAACCATCGTCGATCATCGCTTCGTTCATGACTTTCACAATATCGAGCAGCTCGCTGAGCTCGCCTTCCATCGTCGTCTCAAGCGGTGCGACGCGGTATTTCACGCCGGAATTATTGATGACTGCAATAGCGCGATCCACATAAGGGATGACATCCTCGTAGTTTAATGTTTTCGGGATAATTTGAATACTCAGTAGTGCGTTCGCCATGCTCCATTCCTCACTCTCTTCTTATTGTTTCGGTAAAAAATCATTCGTAAACGCTTTGTCCGGATCAAATGTGCCTGTCAACAATTTGTGTTCTGTCATCCAATCCGCATAGTTGACCCACACGTCACGCTTCTGTACGCCCCAAGCCGGTGCATCGTCTTGATAACGCGGGCTGAGCCATTTTTGACTTGCTTTTACAAGATCGGCGTTCAAATCTGGCTCTGCCTTAATGAGAATATCTGCTGCCTCATCCGGTTTCTGTATCGCAAATTCATATCCTTCTGCTGCACCCTTCACGAAGGCGCGAACGAGGTCAGGCTTTTCGGCAATCATTTTCTCGCTCGTAGCAAGAACCGGTGTATAGTAATCCAATTTCGAGCTGTAGTCCTTCAAATAAATCATGTTCATCGGCTCTTTGCGCAGTTCGGCTTCCACACCCGTCCACGCATAGTAGATCCATGCAAAGTCGATGTTGCTCTTCGTCGCTGTGAAATAATCCGCGCTGCCGATACTCACATTGTTGACCTTCTTCACATCCGCTTTCTCGGTCTCCATCAAGGATTGCAGCATGGCTTCTTCATTCGGGGATCCCCAGCCGCCGTAGGTTTTGCCTTCAAAATCTTTTGGCGACTTAATGTTCTTGTCTACAGGGGATGCGAATCCTGAAGTATTGTGCTGAATGATCGCCGCTAGCGAGACGATCGGCACGTTCTGCGTACGTCCGAGTGTAATGTTTTCCTGGTAGCTAACCCCGAATTCGGCGTTTCCCGCTGCGACCATCATATCTGCGCCGCCTTCACCTGGTTGAACGATTTCGACATCCAAGCCTTGTTCTTTGAAAAATCCTTTATCTCTCGCGACATATAGCCCGGTATGATTCGTGTTCGGCGTCCAGTCGAGCACGACTTTGACCTTCGTTAGTTCTTTCGGTGCTTCCTGCTGCTGAGCTGCCTCACCGCTCTGTTCTGCAGTTTTGGTTGGTTCTTCTGTTTTGCCGCCGCATCCTGCGATGACGATGAATAGTGTGAGACAGATGAGCCATAGTGATTTTTTCATGGTGACAGTTCTCCCCTTTTTTCATTTTCTGTAATTCGACTGACAAATAAAAAAACGCCCCCAACCGGAGGCGTTAGCATAAGCGAATATCACAGAAAATAAGCTTCGTTCCTACGCTGGCATTATCCAGATCAGGTATAAGGGTCAGTGTCATATGGGACACAATCTCAGCCGGCCATTCCAGCACCCCTGGGGGTATTCAATTCATCAGGCGTCCTCATTATATCAAAAATATAAGAGAATGCATAACAAAATTTAAGTATTAACCTAAGTAGTCAAAAAGTTTAAATCACTTGTCCCAAGTAGGCGTCTAGTTGTGGTTTGCTCGGCATGTAGTGAATGGAGCGTAAGTATCGAATCGTACGCGTCTCGGCACGCATCACAATAGAATGTGTCTCGGCTTGATCGCCTGCGAGGAACTTCACACCGCCGACGAAATCACCTTGCGTGATTCCTGTTGCCGCGAAGATGACATCGCCTTTACCTACCATTCGTTCCATCGTCAGCACTTCGTGCGGATTCATAATATTCATCGCGTAGCAGCGATTTAGTTCTTCTTCGTTCATCGGCATCAATCTGCCTTGAATCTCACCTCGAAGGCAAGTCAGGGCTGCTGCTGCCAGTACGCCTTCCGGCGCACCTCCAGATCCGATATAGAGATCGACCCCTGACTCTGGAAAAGAAGGTGCCATTGCACCTGCGACATCGCCTGCATTGAGCAATCGAATGCGAACGCCAGCGTCGCGTAGAATACGAAGCTGCTTGGCATGACGCTCGCGGTCCAGAATAGAGACCGTCAGCTCCGAACGTTTCTTGCCAAGGCCAAAAGCGGCTTTCTGCAGCGTCAGTTCGAGCGGATCGTCAAGGCTCAATAAGCCGGCAAGCGCAGGCCCGCAGGCCAGCTTCTCCATATACATATCCGGCGCATGAAGGAGCTGTCCGCGTTCGGCGATCGCCATGACAGCCAACGCTCCGTTCAAGCCTTTCGCGACGAGCTCCGTACCTTCAACGGGATCCACCGCGATGTCGATCGCTTCGCCTTCGCCATTACCGACCTCTTCTCCAATATATAGCATCGGCGCTTCATCCATCTCGCCTTCGCCGATGACGACTTTCCCGTGAATCGGTACATTTTTGAACATGCTCCGCATGGCTGTTGTCGCCGCATCGTCTGCTTCATTTTTCATGCCTCTACCGGTCCATTGTGCAGCCGCGATGGCTGCCGCTTCCGTTACTCGCACCATTTCCAGTGATAATAGTCTTTGCATTATAGGGCCTCCATCTCTATTTATGATGTATTATTGGGCTTTACATTCTCTATTTATTATGACACAATAAATCATATGATGTACACCTTATTTTTGCAACAACTATTATCTATCCACATAAAAAGAGCGTAATAAGTACAATATAAGCCACATACACTTTTCAGTAGCAGATGAACTATACGTTCTGATTCCTTAAGATTGTTACATCATATATACCGGACTTATTTCATAATGAAGAGGGGATGAAACAACATGAATGAAGCGATGAATGAGTTAAGATGGGGCGTTGTGCTCTGCTCGCGTTGTAACAGCATTATTGATATGGTAGAGACGGAGAAACCGTCCGTTTATTATAGTCAGTGTAGAAGCGGTCAATGTTCTGCTGAATCTGGCGTCGTGAGGGAAGATTCCTCCGATCCTTATAGTGGCTAAGGACATGGACGAATAGGTGCAGATACGATATGATGAGGATAATTGTAAGATGAACCGATATCAGTAAGAATTAAGGAGTGAAGGGTCATACAGCTATCGTCGCGGCAATATGAAATTCTACAACTAGTACAAGATCATGCTCCGATTACCGGGGAACAGATTGCTGAACAGCTTGGAGTCAGTCGGCCAACCATTCGTTCGGATTTATCGATTCTCGTCATGCTCGGTCATTTGGATGCGAAGCCGAAGGTCGGATATTTCCTCGGCAAGCAGAATCGTCAAGAAAACCTAGTCTCGCCAGATGTCCTGGTGAGAGATGTGCAGATGCCGCCGATTATCGTGCGTGAGAACGCCACGGTAAGCGATGCGGCTGTTGCGCTGTTCCTAGGCAATACCGGCGTACTCATCGTGACGGACGAAGAAGGGGTGCTGCTCGGTGTTATCTCCAGTAAGGATCTGCTCAAGGTGACGATCGGCAATCCAAGTGCGGCAACCCTGCCTGTTGGCGTCGTCATGACGCGGATGCCGAATATCGTGACGGCCTCCCCAGAGGATCATTTACTGGATGTTGCCCGGAAAATGGATGATCATCATATCAGCACCTTACCTGTCGTTATTCCGTATGGAGAGAGCAAATCGCCAGAGAGATGGGAAGTCGTCGGACGCATTTCGAAGACGACCGTGAATAAAGTTATATTAAAACTTGCAAAATGAATGGGTTTCATCAAGTTACCTTATGATCACGAACCGAAAGTCGTATTGACTTGAGCCATATTGGAAAAAGGGGAGAAGGATGAATGGGGCAGGAGTCACAGCAGATGATCACCATATGCTCGGACTCCGTCGGTGAGACGGCGGAGAGTGTCGTTCGAGCGACAATGAAGCAATTTGCCGGACAAGACGTACAGTTGCGTCGAATCGGGCAAATTAAGTATGAAGATGATATACGCGCCATTATGGAAGAAGTCAGTCGGATCGGCGGTTTTGTTGCGTACACGCTCGTTCAGCCTGAACTGAGGGAAATGATGCGATCCGAAGCCATCCGACTCGGGATTCGCGCTGTCGATATTATGGGTCCGATGATGCAAGCCTATATTGATACATTCCATGATGCGCCGAGCCGTAAGCCGGGATTGTTGCATCAGCTGGATGAACATTATTTCCGCCGCATGGAAGCGATTGAATATTCGGTGCAATATGATCATAGTCAGGATGTGAAGACGCTGCCTGAAGCGGACATCGTACTGCTCGGCGTATCGCGTACCTCCAAGACACCGCTCAGCATTTTCCTCGGCCATAAAGGCTACAAGACAGCGAATGTGCTCGTCGTACCGGAGATGAAGCCGCCGAAGGAACTGTTCCAGCTCACGAATCAACGCGTTGTCCTGCTCACGATGGACCCGGAGCAGATGCTCAAAATTCGGACCGAACGATTGAAGACACTCGGTCTCCCTGCAGGCGCAAGCTATACGACACGGGAACGCATTCAAGAGGAGCTTGATTGTGCGTATGCGCTCGCCGAGCAGCTGCAGTGTCAGGTCATCGATGTGACGGATAAAGCGATTGAGGAGACGGCGGGACTTATACTAGGGAATATATAAAAGATGCCAGACCTGTGAGGGTCTGGTTTTTTTGATGTTCGAATGTGGGGGATGATGAAATAAAAGGAGTTTACAGGTGGGTCTTATTCCGATCGCCTCTTGTTCGCCCATTGCTTTGATTGGATTGGAAGGGGGCAATGGGCTGCCAAATGCCGAACGTAAACTTCTCCATAAGCTCCCACCTTCCAACTCTAATATTTCATCCGTTTGGCGAACGAACAAAACAAAAGAAGCCAGTCCCTCAAGGCTCTGGCTTCTTTTTGTGGAGGGGCGGCAGAGAGGATGGAGCTGGCGCTAGGGCGGCGCACTTGCTCCTGCTTAAGCTCTGAAGACGAGAGAATGCCGAACTGGGATTCGCGCATTCTCTTCACTCAATAAGAGCGAGACGGCCTGTTCGCCAATGCTCGTCATATGATAATTCACGCTCGGGAAGCCTAGGATTTCACTTAATGGCGTATTCTCCTCGCCAATGATCTCGAAATCTCGAGGATAGCTGTAGCCGTGTGATTGCGCTGCAGCAATAATGCCAGCGGCGACCTCATCGCCATTGGTGAAGATCGCGTCTGGGATGATCGGCTTCTGGAACATGACCTCGCCAGCGCGTTTCCCTTCTTGATAGTTGAAGCATTGGTCGAAGAATTGATTTTCATAATCCGCGGAGATGATTTCTTGATACGCCTGAATGCGTAATCGGGTGCTTGGACTCGATTGAACATCTCTCCCCGAAGTGAAATGGATATGCTCATAGCCTTTGTTCTTCAAATGGTTGAACACTTCAATATACGCAGCATATCGATCTGGGTACACAGACGGAATATGCGGGACAGGACAAGCCTCGCAGCATACGATTTTGCCCCATTCGGACAAGGTTTGAATTTGTTCATGATGTAGGGTATGCGACGTGAGCAGAATGCCATCGATCGTCTTCTTTTTCAATAGTGTAAGATAGCTGCTCTCAATGACGTTCTCATAATACGAAGGCAGCAAGAGGACTTGGTAATGTAGTTCATGGGCTTTTCTCAGTATGCCGTTAATGAGTTCATCGAAGCAAGAGTTATTGTTATTCGGCACAATGACGCCAATGGTATTCGTCTTTCCGCGGCTGAGCTTTACCGCATTGCCATTCACCGAATAATTCAGTTCCTTCATGACGGCCATAACCTTTTCTTGCTTGTCCTTAGCAACATAAGGATGATCATTGAGAACGCGGGATACGGTTGCAATGGAGACACCCGCCATCCTAGCGACATCTTTAATATTCGCCATAAAGGCTCTCCCCCTTTTCTGCACATTCGGACTCATTGTAACATGTCGAATTCTTTTTTAGAAATAAGGATATGTATGCTTGACTTGAAACGCATTTCATTCTTTACAATGAACAACATCAGCAGGAATATTCCTAATTCTAGAAGGAGGCTAAGGCATGAGAACCTTTGCGATTGCATCGTATTCATTGTATTTTCTAGCAGGACTGGTCATAACAACGATCGGTTCCGTGATGCCGCAATTGCTTGCTCACTATGAACAATCTTATACGGTCGGGGGGCAAATGGTCTTCGTGAGTGCAGTCGGATTTATTGCAGGCGTGCCGATTTCCGCATGGCTTATGCGAGGATTGAAGAAAGAGAAGTACGTCCTCGCGCTCTCTGCGGTTATCATTGCGATCGCACAGCTCAGTATCTGGTCGCTTCCGTCGTTCGGCTGGGTTGTGGCGCTCAATTTCATGAATAGTGTTGGCGCCGCTGCTATCGAGTGTGTCGTAGCAACGCTCATGATGGAAGTGTTCGTGGGACGCCGTGCGGTGGTTATGAGTTATCTTGAAGTATCATTTGGTATCGGTGCGCTCTGTATGCCGCTGATCGCCAGCGTGTTGATTGCGAACCAGGTCTGGCAGTATTCCTTTTTCGTAACGGCTTGTCTTGGATTGATCATGGCCGTGGTATGGTGCTTCATATCCTTTGCGAAGGAGCGGTCAGATGAGGCAGAGCCGTTGGATGCGAATATCGCACCGCCACCGATGTTCAAGAACAACCACATGAAGCGCTACATTCTGTTCGCATTCGTCTTCTTGATTTTCATCTATAGCGGGATCGAAGGGAGTCTGAATCATTTCATGTCTTCCATCTTCCTGACCCATTTAGAAGTTACACCTTATTACGCTTCACTGAGTATAGGACTATTCTGGATGGCGATGGTAGTCGGCAGAGCAGCTACGGGTTGGATTATTCGCAAAGTAAATTATGCGCAATATTTGCGCTGGAGTATGTTCGGCACGCTCGCGGTGATCATCCTGTTTGCGTTATGTAGGGAGGCCGTGGTCGGCTTTATCTTGGTCATAATGATGGGGTTAACGATGTCGGGAGTCTATTCGATTACGATGGTGTACGCGAATCATACGTTTCCTGGCATGGCGCGGCTCGTGACCAGTCTAGTTACGGCTTTTGCCGGATTCGGAGCAGCGGTCTTCCCTGCCTTGATCGGGTATACGATGGACCATTCTGGCACGGTATCTGCGCTGTGGTATATTGCTGGCTTTGCAGTAATTTATTTGCTCACCCTGCTGCTCGGCATTGGTAGATTCTATCGTCATCAAGCGGGTGTGGCGTTAAACGAATGAACATAGGAGGACTTGAAAATGAGTATTCAAATGATCGCTGTAGATATGGACGGCACGTTTCTAAATGACCGTAAGGACTACAATCGAGATCGCTTTCAGGAGCAGTATGCGGAGATGAAAAGAAAAGGGATTCGCTTTGTCGTAGCTAGCGGGAATCAATATTATCAGCTGAAATCCTTCTTCCTTGAAATTGAACATGAAATCGCTTTTGTTGCGGAGAATGGCGCTTATATCGTTGACGGGAATGAGGAAGTGTTCACAGGTCGAATGTCCGTGGAGACGATTGCGAAGACGCTGGAAATTCTGAAGCACTATCCTTCCTCGAACATTGCGATATGCGGCAAACAAAGTGCGTACATGCACCATGATGAATCCGATGACTATTATGACTATTCCATTCAATTTTACCATCGCATAAAGAGGGTAGAAGATTTAACGCGGATTGAGGATCAACTGTTCAAATTTGCCCTTCGGTTTCCGCTTGAAGAGCTGGATCAAGCACTTGTGAACTTAAAACGTGAGTTAGGGGAGGAGGTTACCCCTGTGGCGTGTGGCCATGGGGATGTGGATATTATTGTAACGGGCATTCACAAGGCGCATGGCATTCGGCTGCTTCAGCAAAAATGGCAGATTGCAGACGATAAGACGGCAGCTTTTGGCGATAGCGGCAATGATATTGAAATGCTAAGGCATGCACATTACAGTTATGCGATGGAGCATGCGAGTGACATTGTGAAGAGGGCGGCAAAGTATCAGATCGGTTCGAATAATGCCGAAGCTGTGCTGGATGCGATAGACAGCTTACTATGAGGGGTACATGGAAGCCATTCCGATGAGGAATTGGCTTCTTTTATTTCATTGGGTTCATGTTACACGAGATAAAAATAATGAAAACGAGCTATTGACACTATGGTGTATTACGGGCATAATACACTCATGAAGTGTATGAACTACATAGTACACACACTTGGCGATGAAGACGAGGGGTGAACATAATGATGAATGAAGGGTGGACGAGTGTTGTTTTTAATAACCGAGACCCTGTCTATCTGCAAGTCGTTAGGCATTTCAAGGAGCAGATCGCAACAGGCCGATTGAAGGCAGGGCAGGTTATTCCTTCCCGCAGAGAACTCGGCGCATTGCTCAAAATAAATCCAAATACAGCACAGAAAGCTTATAAGGAAATGGAGGAGCAGCGGTTGATTATTACAGAGGGAAATTCACCGAGTCGGATTACCGAGGAGGCTGCAATATTGCGAGCTATCCGTTCGGAACTAATAGAAAGTGCAGTGGAATCTTTTGTCGTGTCAGTTCGGAGAATTGATGTTCCCGTCGATGAACTGCTGGATCTTGTCCGGACGAAATATGTGGAGGAACGTGCCCGTACGAATAAAGCGGAGGAGGGGGGCAGCATCCATGATTGAGGTTATTGATGTTCATAAACGTTTTCGTGGACGCAAAGTATTGAACGGTGTCTCCTTCACCGCGGAGAAAGGGCAGATTACATGCCTGATCGGCATCAATGGAGCGGGCAAATCGACGATACTTAAGGCAATTATGGGTCTTACGCCGCTGAAGAGCGGTATGATTCGAATTGATGATGAGCCAGTCGGGCCGGCGATGTATGAGAAGGTTGCTTTCGTACCCGATCACCTAACGACGCCAACCGGGATGAGATTGTCGGAGGGTATCCAGTTCATGAAGGATTTCTATCGGAATTGGAATGACGTTCGTGCAAATGAATTATTGGCGTTCTTTAAGTTGGATCGGACGGAGCGTGTGGGTAACCTGTCTAAAGGGATGGCAGCGAAGTACAGCCTATTACTCGGTTTATCGCAGGACACGGACTACATCTTAATGGATGAGCCGTTCTCAGGGATTGATATGTTCAGCCGCGAGATTATTGCGGAAGTCTTCTCAACGGATCTTATCGAGGATCGTGGGGTACTTCTAACCACGCATGAAATTGATGACATGGAGCATTTGATCGATCAAGCAGTCCTGCTTCAGAATGGTTCGGTTCAGCTTGCCTTTGATTGCGAGGAAATGCGTACGACGGAAGGGAAGTCCGTCATTGATGTGATGAGGGAGGTGTATACGGGATGAATCGGTATTTGAAATTGGTCAACATGGAAATTCATCGCTTCCGGTATATTCTCGCTTCCTTAATGGTGGTAACGCTGCTGTCCCAGTGCGGATCGTTGATTTGGACGCTCCAGCGTGTCGTATCGGCCAAGGAGAAAGGGCTTACCCAAGCGGAGGTCGGATTTGCCATTCCTAAATTCCTTTCGTTCCCATGGGCCATCGTGAATACAAAAGTGTGGTTCATCATCCTGCCGATTTTGCTGAGCATTACCGTGCTGGTCTTGTATTCAATTATCATCTGGTACCGCGATTGGTTCGGTCGGTCGACGTTCATTTATCGGCTGCTGATGCTGCCATCGGCGAGATGGGTACTCTATGTATCTAAGCTGACAGCTATTTTGACCTTTGTATTTAGTATGATTGCTTTCCAATTGGTATTGTTGGTTGGAGAGAATGTGCTCTTTAAAACGATCGTGCCGGCTGGTATGCGAACGGATTCGACTTTCGTTGAAGCGAGTACGATAATCCCTGTGCTGGACACGTTGTTACCAAAGCAATTTGAGCAATTCATCTATTCCTATGGACTAGGGATTATCGGCGTCATCGTCATATTTACAGCGGTTCTACTTGAGCGAAGCTACCGGCGCTTAGGCATTCTGTATGCAATTGGTTATTCCGCAGCATGCGTGGGTGTGATTCTTTCCCCTTTCATTCTAGGTCTGGACCGTTCGAACAGTTATTGGTATCCGAGTGAAATCTATACCATGGAGCTAGCTGCTTGCCTCCTTATCTCTGTAATCTCGGTTTGTCTTGGATTCTGGCTTCTTCGCAAGAAGATTACGGTATAAAGGAGGGATTACGATGAAACGTTATTTACTATCGATTGTTCTCGGCGTCTGTACGCTTGGCATATTGTGTACGTATTATACTTATGGCGCAGCGGATCATTTGCCTGAATATAAGCTGACGACGGTTCAAGGAGATCCGAAAGAGGGTACGGTGATCGAGCTATCCGGCGATTTTGGAGGGAGAATGCGTTCGGAGCCGTTATCTGTAACGGTGGACGGAAGCAAGTATCGGAGTCGAGAGACCCTGCGTGATCAGATTCTAGGTGCGCGCTCATGGGTATATAACAATAAGGAGATGGAACAATGGATACGCGACCACCGGCAGTTCATGCGTGGCAAGGATCAGCTCGAAGGATTTTATAAGGATGAGGAATGGTTGATTTATGTGAAGGTGAAGAGTCCATTGGGACGTGTTAAACAGAAGGAAGTTGAATTAAGTGTGGAGCGATTGAATCTCAAAACCGATGAGGTTCAGCAATACACAACACAAATCCCTGTCAAGTCTGATTCTAGTAATTTCACCAATGTGGTTGATGTACAGCGAATCAAAGATCAGCTTCATGTACTTGCTTCACAGGATACGGATAAATCTATTCAATATTTTGACTATATGCTGAACTTTGAGAGTGGTGCCTTCATCCAGGGGGAACAAATTACGCATTGGAAAAATAAGAACAAAGATATAGAGTTTGATTATGATATCCTCTACAATGCAGGGGCTCCGAGCGGGTATGCTGTGTTTAAGGTGCAAGAGAATAAAGTCAAATCAAGGGGAGAGAATTCTTATACTTTTGAACCAAGTGGGGTGCATCTCTATGTTTACTCGTATCAATCAGGGAAACTATCGGCTTTGCCAGATCCGAAGCAGATTCTTATTCACGGAACCGTCTACGGACATACGGGTGAAGTCCTGAATTATGTCAATGTCGATAAAAATGCCGTTCATCTCTCGCGTTACAATCTCTCTACAGGTCAAGAAGAGCGGGATTATGCCACAATTAAGGCTACAGAGCTAGACGCAGCAGAGATTTTAACGGCTAATCTATTCGAGGATAGAGTCTATGTTTTGATGAAAAAGGGTGCAACTCCGCTTATTGCTGCGCTGGATGTATCTAATGGAAAAGTGCTTTATGTAGGTGAAACGGCGCTTGAAGGATCTGCATTGGATCGTGAAAAAGAAATGAAGTTGTTGAATCTCTATAATATATATATAACCAAGACCACTTCTTAGAAAAGAGGTACAGCCCGATGAATCGAACGATGAGCTTTGGGCATAAGATCGAGATATTAAAAGGGTTAGAGACTTACGGGTATCAAGTTGCGCATTATATGCTGCAGGAAGAGGACCTTGCGTTAGATGCAGTCAAATTAGCTCTACTGGAGATCAGTGCGAAGGATGAGTTTTTCACAGAAGAAATCGCCTCTCAGCGAGCACAATGGCGCAAATTGGTTATGCGTCACGCGATCCACTTGAAGCAGACATGGTTAGTCGCGAAGCAGCGGAATCCTATTCTGAATTAGGGTGATTTTTAACCCTTGATAAGTTGGATGAGAGAAAGACGCCCAAAAAGAAGTTAAAAATGGCTACTAAAGTCTATCGTTCCCGCCTGTCTGACGACAGGCGGTTTTTTATATAATGGAAGAGAAATGTAAGCGATATCTTCGCTTAGAAATAGTGCAGGAGGGATCAAGGATGTCCGATCTGAAACAAACACCTACAACAGAACAACAGGATACGATTAAGTACGTCAAAAATAACGGCGGCCCAATACTCGGCTACTCGACAGCATCAGGCGTCTCCATATTGGAGCAAGACGGACTATTTTTCAAGGATTTAAGCAAAGATGGGACACTCGATAAATATGAAGATTGGCGGTTGTCTGCTGATGAGCGGGCGAAGGACCTTGCTTCCAAAATGACGATCGAACAAATCGCGGGACTCATGCTATACAGTAGACACCAATCGATTCCTGCCGTAAGCACGGGGTGGTTCGCCAGCACGTATGGCGGTAAAACTTACGAAGAGAGCGGTGCGAAGCCTTGGGAGCTGACGGATGAGCAGATCGGGTTCCTGGCAAAAGATCATCTTCGTCATGTACTCGTGACGAGTGTAGAGAGTCCGGAGGTCGCGGCACGGTGGAACAATAAGGTGCAAGCATTTGCCGAAAGAACGGACTTCGGCGTTCCGGCGAATAACAGCTCGGACCCAAGACATAGCTCGGATGCGAACTCCGAATTTAATGCGGGAGCAGGCGGTCATATCTCGATGTGGCCAGAGACCCTCGGACTTGCAGCGACGTTCACCCCTGAGATTACGCGTCAATTCGGGGAAATCGCAGCGAAGGAGTATCGCGCCCTTGGACTAGCAACAGCGCTCTCGCCGCAAATCGATATTGCAACAGATCCGCGTTGGTTCCGGTTCACAGGCACATTCGGGGAAGATTCCAAGCTGACGACGGATCTGGCACGTGCGTATGTCGATGGCTTCCAAACTTCAACCGGGGATCAAGAAATTGCGGACGGCTGGGGCTACAATAGCGTAAATGCGATGGTGAAGCACTGGCCAGGGGGCGGATCTGGCGAAGGTGGTCGGGATGCGCACTACGGCTGCGGTAAGTATGCGGTGTATCCGGGAAATAACTTTGATGAGCATTTGATTCCGTTTACGGATGGCGCGTTCAAGCTGGATGGGAAGACGGATAAGGCTTCTGCCGTGATGCCGTATTACACCGTTTCAGTGGATCAAGATCCAGTGAATGGCGAGAATGTAGGGAACTCGTACAGCAAGTATCTCGTGACCGATTTGCTCCGTGAGAAATATGGGTATGACGGTGTTGTCTGCACAGATTGGCTCATCACTGCGGATGAGTCCGGCAGCAAGGATTCGTTCCTCACGGGTAAACCGTGGGGTGTGGAAGAGCTAAGCATTGCGGAACGCCACTACAAGCTGATCATGGCAGGCGTCGATCAGTTCGGGGGCAACAATGAGATTGAACCTGTGCTGGAAGCGTATCAATTGGGCGTAGCCGAGCATGGTGAGGAATATATGCGTGGTCGATTTGAAAAGTCGGCGGTTCGTCTGCTTCGGAATATTTTCCAATTGGGGCTGTTCGAGAACCCATACTTGGACGTAGAAGAGAGTACACATATCGTCGGCAATCCGGCATTCATGGAAGCGGGGTATGAAGCGCAATTGAAATCGATTGTGATGCTGAAGAATAAGAATCAAATGCTTCCGATGAAGCCGAAGAGCAAGGTCTATATTCCGAAGCGTTATTTGCCAGTGGGGAAAGATTGGTTCGGGTTCCCGACGCCGGAATCGCTCAAACATCCTGTGAATTTGGAGATTGTGGAGAAATATTTCCACGTCACCGATAACCCGGATGAAGCGGATTTCGCGATCGTGTTCATCTGCAGCCCGAACTCGGGCACCGGGTATAGCCAGGAAGATGCAGATCAAGGCGGAAATGGGTATGTGCCGATCAGTCTGCAATATCGGACGTACAAAGCCGAACACGGTCGGGCGCAGAGTCTTGCAGGGGATGCGCGTGATAGCGATGTGCTGAACCGTTCGTATCTTGGCAAGAGCGTAACGCCTCATAATACAACGGATCTCGATAGCGTTCTGGAGACTAAGGCGAAGATGAAGGGCAAGCCGGTCATCGTCTCGATGACCTTAACGAATCCGACGATCGTTGCTGAATTCGAGTCGGAAGTGGATGCGATCATCGCGAACTTCGGTGTACAGGATCAAGCGATTATGGAAATTGTGTCCGGTGCGGTCGAGCCTTCCGCGCTGCTCCCATTGCAGATGCCAGCTAACATGAAGACCGTCGAGGAACAGCTCGAGGATGTCGCACATGACATGGCATGCCATGTGGACTCGGAGAATCGTGTCTATGACTTCGCGTTTGGATTGAATTGGAGCGGTGTGATTGAGGATACGCGTACGGCGAAATATAAGAAAGTGAAGTAGTTGATGTGTATAAGTGGCCCTTATTCCCTGATGGAATAGGGGCTTTTTGTGTGTGGTGTGCTGAGATAGGGTGTCGGTAGGAATAACTGCATTATAGCAGTTATTTTAGGAAGGGCGAGCTGATTTGTCGTAAATAACTGTGATAATGCAGTTAATTCGATTCAAATAGCGCGGGTGGTACCCAAATAGCTGCAAAATAGTAGTTATTTCTCTATTTGAGCCGGAAGGTCGATCGAATAACTGCTTAAAAGCAGTTATTTTCTAAAGTAATGGTTCGACATGCCCAAGGTTCAAAGAGTTTTCGGCCTTTCTTTCTTGCTTATACAGGAACTAAAGGGAATATGAGGAATTAAGTAAGAGTACAACTGAAATATGAATCATCATGCATTCGAATTGGAGTACACACTGCTTCAGCTTAAGACACCAGCTAGTTTCTATACAGATATAGATGATCGTATTGAACGTATCGCCATTAAAATGCTATTTGAACCTGGCACGAAAGACATTGAATTTGTGAAAAAAGTAGTACCTACAATCTGATCGTCAGAGGTGAATGCATATGAGAGACCCCCTTGTTCATCCAGATGGCCGAACGGTCACTTTACTCGATCGTGGAACGGATCGTCGCGGAGATTATTTACATGTTGAACATGTGATTCTGAAGCAGGGTCCGATGAATGGTCCGCATTGGCATCCGGTGCTTCAAGAGACATTTACGGTCAAGGAGGGGCGAATGCGGTTTGTCATTGATGGAGAGGAGAAGATCGTAGAGAAAGGAGAATGCGTCACCATTTCACCTTATCAGATTCATCAGTTCTGGAATGTGAGTGAAGGACGGCTCGTCGCACATCACGAAGTTCGCCCTCCTGGGAATCACTGGGAGATGTTCGAGCTTATCCATAAATTAGAGTGCGAGGGAAAGTTAAACAAGAAAGGAATGCCATCGAATCCCTTTTGGTTAGGCATGGCTTGGGCATGTATCGATGGTTATATCGTGGGTCCGCCACGCTGGGTACAGACGGTGTTCATGGGGGGATTGGCACGACTAGCGAGATTGTTGGGTTACCGTGTTCATAACGAGAAAAACGAAGGATGATTGATATGTTCGAAATGACAGCAATCCCTTACGAGGACAAGACGCTCCTTCACCAACTCATTCAGCTATATCGGTATGACTCGAGTGAGTTTGATGGGCATGCCTTGACGTCGCACGGGTTGTATCTCTACAAATATCTGGACCATCAATGGATAGACGAATATCGCCGTCCGCTGATTTTTAGAGTAGATGGCGAATTAGCGGGTTTCGCTTTGGTTGCTCTAGACGTGCCGAAGGAATTCGTAAAGTTAAGCGAGGCAGATGCGACGAACACGATTAACGATTTTTTTATCATGCGGAAGTTTAGGGGTAAAGGGTATGGCAAGCAAGCGGCATTTGCCATATTCGATCAATTTCCAGGTTCATGGGAAGTCCGCCAGACAGCTGCGAACCTCCCGGCGAATCGCTTCTGGAATCGTGTGATTGAAGAATATACGAACGGAGCTTATACGGAGAAGGAACTGCAAGGGGAAGCATGGCATGGGCCGGTGCAGGTATTTATGACACGTAAGTAGAGGAGCGTTGTAAACGGTGGAAGAACGAAAATCAACCTATAATATTCAGCATTCGAGTATTGGGATGGAAGCCGAGGTCAATCGGTTAAAAGCTCAAGTCCAGATGGGCTGGGAGAAGGAGTTTCGGAACTTACAATGGTATGGGATTCAAGATGGCATGAAGGTGCTAGAAGTTGCTTGTGGTCCAGGGTTTATGACAGAGAAGCTAGTGGAGAATCTACCGAATAGCCAGATTACAGCGCTCGATATCGATCAAGGTCTATTAGATCAAGCGAAGGCATTATTGAAGCTTGCTTCAGCTGATCACGTTGAATTCGTTCAAGCCTCTGCATATCACACAGGGCTGCCGGATAACGAATATGATTTTGCGATAGCGCGGTTGTTATTCCTTCATTTACATGACCCACTCCAAGCCGCACAAGAGATGACGCGTGTTCTGAAACCCGGAGGTAAATTAGTGATTATCGATATTGATGATGGCATATTCGGGGTCATTGAACCGGAAATGGAGATTCTACCATTGATTCTGAGTAAAATAGCGAAGTCACAAGCATCTAACGGAGGAAATCGACATATAGGAAGAAGCTTGCCGCGATTGTTAGCCAGCGCAGGGTATCAAGATGTTGATATGGATGCCGTTATTCAGCATAGTGATCTGCAGGGCCTGGATGGATTTAAGCAGCAGTTTGATAGTGAACGGTTCACCGGATTTTATAAGCGAGGCATACTCAATGCCATGGAGTTCGAGAATTTGAAGCAATCGTACGAAGGTTTTAGCCAGAACGCTGATGCTTATGCCATGATGGTGTTTCTGATGGCGTGTGGGACGAAACCAAAATCAACTGTAGTAACAACGGGTTGAATATTCTACGGGGTTGATTATTTTTGAAGGCTTTGTTATTTTTATCGGACAATTATTGAAGTGACAGGATGGTGGAGAACAATGTCTGAGCAGGTGTATTTAATCAAACCGACGGTAGAGTTAGAGGAAGCTTATTTAGATTTTTATCAGGATTGGATCGCAAGTGGAGAGAGTATGGTCCCATGGGTGATTAGCAAGGATCCATCCGATTTCCAAGAGCTGGTGCTATTTCAGACGGAGCGTGAGAAGGGTGAGAACTTGCCTGATAACTGGGTACCAGATTCTACGTACTGGCTCGTTTCTGAGCAGAATATGGTCATCGGAGCTGTGAACATTAGACATGAACTGAACGAAAGACTGTTCCAATCCGGCGGTCACATTGGCTATGGCATTCGCCCTTCCGAACGACAGAAGGGTTATGCGACCAAGCTTTTGGCTCTTGCACTTCACCAAACCAAGGAACTGGGGATCTCGAAAGCTCTCGTTGTCTGCGATGCGACGAATATTGGATCGGAACGAACGATTCGTAATAATGGAGGAATTGAAGATACGAATTTCGTAGAGGAAGACGGCAATGTTTTGAAAAGATTCTGGATCACAATCTAGAAGAACGACGTATTTGCGAAAAGGTGCGGATCGGATGCTGGTTAATGATCATGGTGATACCCCCTATGATGTGTGTGTTAAACAAGGGCACCTAGAGTTAGCATTACTCTTCAAATAAATAGAACAGTAAGGGAGATTATTTATGGAAAGTAAATCGATTGCACCAGATCTTGTACAAAGTTATGTCGGTAGTGCGCACGGTGATTTTGAGCGTGTTAAAGAGCTGCTTGAGCAAGAGCCTGGCTTATTGAATGCTTGCTGGGATTGGGGGAATGGCGATTGGGAGACGGCTTTAGGAGCTGCCGCGCATATGGGAAGAAGAGATATCGCCGTTTTTCTCATTTCGAAGGGCGCCCGCATGGATATTTTTACGGCAGCTATGCTCGGAAAAATAGATATTGTTCGAAGTCTGATTAGTGATAATCCAGAGCTGAAGAATTGCCTAGGTCCGCATGGTATACCTCTTATTAATCATGCTGAAGCGGGTGGGGCTGAAGCTGCTCAAGTCGTAGAATTTCTAAAGCAATAATAAGCTCATGATCGGAGGGAACCCTCATGAATCTAGCGAATAAAATCACGATAGCAAGAATCGGGCTCATTCCTTTATTTATGTTGGCACTTCAACATTATCCGGTATGGATGGTAGAGCGAATGCCTTTTCTAAGTCAAGTGAACCTGTATGGATCAGGTTTAGCGGTGTTCATCTTCCTCCTGGCCTCAACGACCGACAAACTCGATGGATATATTGCACGTAAATATAATCAGGTGACACCTCTCGGCAAACTGCTGGACCCCTTGGCCGATAAGCTGCTCATTTCGGCAGCGTTATTAATGATGGTGGAACAGCGTATGATTCCGGCGTGGATGGCGGTTCTCATCATTGGCAGAGAAGCAGTGATCACGGGAATTCGGGTCCTTGCTGCTGCAAGAGGCGTAGCACTAGCGGCTGACAAGCACGGCAAGCTCAAAATGGTCCTGCAAGTCGTTGCAATCGCCGCCATTCTACTCAAGAACTATCCATTTGCATGGATCACCTCTTTACCTGTTGATTTTATGTTGATGATCTTGGCGGTTGTCCTAACCATCTATTCAGGGTATAAGTACATCGCGAATAATTATCGTACACTTCACTTATGAATACCTCACCCGCTCTAGAGAAATAATACCTAATATTTCCTGTGAGGAGTTAGGTGAACGATGATAGTTAAACAAAAGGTTCTTATAGCATCCATATCTGGGCTATTGGTGATGTCCGGTTCAATATACGCAGCGGTAGCGAGTTCGAGAATTTTTATCAATGGCGCAGAATTTGCGAGCAGTGTGTTTAACCTGAAAATGGAGAACGGGACGGCGATGGTATCCTTGAAGTCGATCGTCGAAGAACTTCGTGGGAAGGTAGCTTACAAAGACAATGCCTTCTACGTCACGATGCCTGAAGCATCGGAGATGCAAATGCAGATCTATAGTCTCGAAAATGGACTCCAAGCTTATTCGCCAGAGGAAGCGGTTCAGACCTGGATTCGGGGCGTGCAGCGGAGAAGTGGTGGAATGCAATATGCGGTGTTGTCACCAAAGCTTCGTAAGCAGACGAAGAAGGAATTTATGGAGAGCTTCTGGGTGACAGGCGGTTCCAGCCCGCATATGGGCAAGGTGGATGCACTCCAGACGAAGACGATATCGCCGGATCAAGTGCAAATCTCTTTTCACTATCCGCTCGTAGCGCAGGATAAGGTGATCGGTACAGGAAGTGCTGTCTTAACGGTTGACAAAATTAAGCGAGAGTCCTTCGATTATTGGGGAATCTCACGTATTGCCTTGAAGGATCCCGGAGATACGGGTGTGATGATCGGGGCAACCAAGCTAACTTATTAATCAATTGAGGTGATGGGTTGGAACTGAAGTTAAGTCGAGCGAAGGTATCGGAAGCGGAAGTTATATTCAACCTTCAACGCGAAGCATTTCTGCCTTTACTGGAAAAGTACAAGGACTACGATACGAATCCTGCGAATGAATCCATAGAAAAGGTTGTCGCTCGGATTATGAATCCGAGACGTGCCTACTACATGATTCGTTATAACGAAGTATCTGTTGGTGCTATTGGCGTTCGATGGGATGAGACAGAATCACATTATTGGATTAGCCCGATGTTCGTGATTTCGGCCTATCAAGGACTAGGCATCGCGCAACAAGCCATCAATACAGTTGAGAGCATGTACCCAATGGCAGAGACATGGGAATTAGCTACGATCTTAGAAGAGACAAGGAATTGTTATCTCTATGAGAAAATGGGGTACCGCACAACTGGCGCTATGAAGCGACTAAATGAATTTGCAACACTGGTTTTTTATTATAAGAAAATGCAGTCTTCAAAGGCTGCCAGCTGTTGAGAAGCCCTGAGAATAGGGTTTCTTTTTTGGTTTAGGAACTTTTTCCCTCAATTGCAACGCAATATAGGAATGATTCACCGAAGTTTAAAATGCATTCGAGTTCCATAGTACGGGACCTATAATATGAATCCAATCAGTGTTAAAATATGGACAGACCAGAAAAAAACTGCAAAAAAGCAGTTAACCGGCCCGTTCTAGCGCGTCCCGCCTGAAATAGCTGGTAAGACAAACAACCATGAAAGTAGGGTTTCTCCATGAAAGATACAGCACAGATCATGGGAATTCAGTTCCCTAAACGAACACTAGACGAATCCGTTGATATTCTCCGCCAAGTTGTCGAAGAGCCACAACCTGAGTTGTTCCATGTGGTGACGGTAAATCCAGAGATCACAATGGCTTGTCAGAAAAATACCGAGCTACGTTCCATTGTCGAGGAAGCGGGCATGATCACCGCGGATGGGATCGGCATTGTCATGGTCTCCCGTATTAAAGGCAGCCATCTTCCAGAGCGTGTTACGGGATACGATATGCTGCTGAAGCTGCTTGAAGTAGGGAATGAGAAGAACTGGTCCTTTTATTTGCTCGGGGCAGATCCTGTAACCAATCCCAAAGCATGTGAGGTTATTCGAGCTACCTACCCGAATCTTGAGATTTGTGGGAATCAACACGGATTCTTTAAGCCAGAAGAAGAGGGAAGAATCATTGAAGAGATAAGCGCGGCCAAGCCGGATTTTCTGATCGTTGCGCTGGGAGCGCCTTACGCGGAACAGTGGATTCATCAACATAGAACCAAGTTGAATGCGAAAGTCGCAATTGGGGTTGGGGGAAGCCTAGATGTCATTGCTGGAAAATTGAAGCAAACTCCTGAAGTATGGAAGCGTTGGAATGTGGAGTGGTTGTATCGACTCATTCAACAGCCTCATCGTTGGCGTAGACAGTTGATTTTACCGCAGTTTGCGATTCGGGCCATTTTGTACCGCGAGGAACGACGTTAGCATAAGTCCGATACGAGGGTTCAATGCATTAGATCTCATGAAAAGTTGGGGGTGATTGCTTGGCATCACTTCACCGTATACAGTGGATTGATACATGCATTCGAAGGGGAAATTATCCGAATGTTGACGCGATCAAGGAACAATTCGAAATTTCAAGAAGACAAGCGATGCGGGATCTCGAGTATATGCGAGATTCACTCGGAGCGCCAATTGCCTATTGTTCTCGTCGTAGAGGATATTATTATGAGGATGAATCATTTGTAATTCCAGGCCCACAGATTACTGAGAACGAACAAGAAATGCTATCTTCTTTAGCAGCCCATTACGAGGTTCTAGCTCAGCATAATCATCGCACAACGGGAATGTTCACGGAACTAGCAGCGCTATTATCACGTCTTTCGGGCAGACCGCTAAACCTATCGATGAAAATTCATCAGATTCAACGAGATGGCATCATACCATTTCAAGCTGTGGCAAGACTAGAATCTCGGGATAAATCACTGAACAGCATTCCGACCTCGTTACAGCCATATTACCGAGGTCGGAATGAAGAACAGTCCGTGATATTTGAATTCTATGATTCCTATGAATTTATCCCTGCGCTATTAGCCTCAGGATTGACATTCGTCATTACGCATCCCAAATGGTTACGGCAGAAACTCATGCAATATCTCGATCGGATGCACCAGTTACATCGCGGATGATTTCGGCACCGCAGATTTCCGCCGCGTCCAGATCACAACCGGGATCAGTAACAAGGAGAGAAACCCTCCTGCGTAAGACAATACGGCATAACTGCTTGAGGCAACGACCATACCGGAGAGGGCTCCGCCCGCTGCTCCCGCTAATGCCGTAAGTACATCCAGCGTTCCTTGCGTTTTGGCACGTGTCGATGCTGTGGTCGCATCTACGATCAGCGCCGTACCGCTAATGAATCCTAAATTCCACCCTAGCCCCAATAGTGCAAGGGCCGTAATCAAGAGAACGAGGGAATCCCCTGGCGCGATGGCAGCGAGTAACCCTGCAGCGAGCAGTGTAACTCCAGATGTGTAAGCCATGAAAGTCCGTCCCAATTTATCCACGAGGATACCTGTAACAAGAGAAGGGAAATACATGGCACCGACGTGGATTCCAATAACGAGTCCCACTTCACTCAGTCCGTGTCCATGGTGCTTCATATGGATTGGTGTCATCGTCATGATGGCAACCATTACAAGTTGGGTTAAGACCATGACGGTTGTCCCCACAATGATCCCACGATTGTTGACGATAGAAGATTGATCTGTAGATGGATTCGCCTCAGCAGATTTCTTCGGTTGCTGTCCATCCCAGCTCTTTGCGATCAACAGTGGATCTGGTCTGAGAAATGCCAGTAATACGAGTCCGGCAAGGATAAATGCTGCGGCCCCTAGCATAAATGGGCCTGCTAATGCAGGAACTCCCACAGAGAGGGCGAACCAACCCATCGGCTCGACTAAATTCGGACCTGCTACGGCGCCAAAGGTTGTCGAGACCATGGCAATACTAATGGCTGTTGCTCGTTGGGTAGGCCCCGCTAGATCCGTCCCTGCATAACGAGCTTGGAGATTGGTTGCGGTTCCCGCTCCGTATACACACAGCGAGGCGAACAATAAGATGATATTACTCATGATTGCAGCCATGACAACGCCAATCGCACCTATTCCACCCACTAGAAATCCTAGGCCGAGCCCGAGCCGCCGCCCCGAACGTTGGGAGAATCGACCGATGAGAAAAGCGGATAAGGCAGAACCTAATGTGAGTAGGGCAGCCGGAATTCCGGCATAGCTATCTGTCCCGAGCATCTCTTGGGCTAATAGCGCCCCAACCGTTACCCCCGCAGCGAGACCTGCACCGCCAAAAATCTGAGAAATAACGACAATGAGCAGTGTTCTTTTATACAGCCTCTGCTGCTCGACAGGGGAATGTATGTAGCGATCCGCTTTTTTTCTATTATTCTGGATAGCGGATGAATGTTCGTGTTTAAGCTCCATTCAAAATCACCTCCATTTAACAATACCACATGACAATATATGGCACACCCCTATGATATATTTGAGGTAGTTCAAAAATTCAAGAACACGAATTTACGAATCATAACGCTAACAGCGAAGATGGAGGTTTTTTTCGATGACTCAAGCATCTTTTCAAGCTGGAACAACGACAGCAAGATTAAGTCCATGTTGGACGACCTATCTCGGTGCAGTACATGGTGTATTAACTGCAGCGCAAATGACGGATCTCTCTTTCAGCGAGATGGCGGGGATGACAGGAATGGCCTTTCAATTGATCGTACATAAGCACTGCGATGTGGCATCGATTACCGTCTACGATTGGGTAGGGCGCCACCGTAATGCGTTGGATCGGATTGGCGTGTTGTCGGAGGTCTATCATTATGAGCCGGGAGCACGAACCTATGAAGCAGCCCGAATACGAGCTGTTGAACATATTAAAGCTTCGATCGATCGCGGAATCGGCGTTATAGCTTGGGCTATCGATACGGGAGAGTTCGGGGTGATTTACGGGTACGATGATGAAGATGGCGTATTCCTCGTAGATGGTGTGGATAAATTCAACCGGACACTTGGCAGTGATCCGATGCTGTATGCGAATATTGCGAAGAAGTTCTCGCCCGCCCCGTTTCTTCATTATCAAATTCCAGTTGAGCGTGTGCCTTATGACTGCGAGCAAGTGTATCGAGACTCGTTACATTATTATGTGAACGAAATGGAGAAAGAGGAGCATATTGCTCCGGATTTCCAATGTGGATTCAAGGCATATGATAACTGGATTCAATCGCTAAGAGAGGCATCCTATCAGGATTTCGGACTGCGATATTTGGTATCGGTCTATGCGGAATCGAAAATGTGTGCTGCGGAGTATGTTCGCAAGTTATCAGAGACGTGGATGGGAATATCCGGGTTAGCTGATATTGCAGCGAAATTCGAAGAAGTATGGGAGATCTATCGGGTGATGTCGGAAGAGGTGCTCGTGCAGGACTGGAATGGAAATCAGCATCTTGGCAAGCACGTATCGAAGACGCAGGTACAGCAAATGATACCGCTTCTGGAGCGGGCTAGGGCATTAGAGGTAGAAACGGTCGGTCTGGTTAGACAAGCATTATCGATAAGCTGAGGAGAAGATCACACCTCGATCGCGGATCTTCTCCACCAATCATCAATCAGCCGGTAGTCTTCTAATATAAAATGAACATATTAATGTCGTGACCCAACGCTTTCAAATAATTGAACAACTGGGCGCGGTGATGGAACACGTGGGTAACGACTTCAATAAGCCATTTGACTTGGACGGAACCTTCTTCCGCATAGAAGGCCTTGGTGGATTTGTTTAGAAAATCTTCTTTATCCAGGGAAACCATATAGTCCTTCAGTGCTTCGTAGCTCTGCTGCATGCTATCACATAACTGCTGTGGATCCGTTACGTCCTGAATACTACCTTCGATGCGCGCGAATTCGGAGCCATCCTGTTCCTGGATAATAGCGAGGTCGGTTGCAGGGAGCATGACGAGATGGTGTGTCAACTCGCGTAAGGAGCGCATGTTCTCCTGTGGACGATAATCCCACTGTTCGGGTGTAATGAGACCAACCAATCGTTGTGTGCTGACCACGCCATGCTCTAATTCATGTAACAAGTGGTCACGAATGATGGATACGTTACTCATAATAGAATTCCTCCTCAGTAAATGGGTTGCTGTTTCATAGATGCAATTTATTAGATTCATCGTAACGAATTCACTAGGGTTTAGCAATTTTTACATAAATCCACGGTTGAGAGGTATCCACTATGCTAGAGATCATAAAAGGACCATACTTGCAATCTCCCAAAGTAGACGGCATGACGATCATGTGGGAGACTTCCGTGCCTGCTTCGTCGAGCGTTGAAGTATTGCTAGCTGAACGCATCCATAGCGGGCATCAGGGCAATTACCGCAAGCCAGATCAGGTATTGTGCACGATTCAGCATGAAGATTTTACGACGATTCATCACGTCACTGTGGAGGGGTTGGCACCGGAACAGCTGTATTTCTACCGCATTTCATCCAGAGATACAGACAGCGAAGTGATGTCTGACGCCTATCCCTTGAAGACTGCCGTTCCACCCGGTGGAGCATTCTCCTTCGCGGTCACCAGCGAGACGGGAGGATATAGCGGATTCGATACGACCGGAGGAGCGATTAATCGACGCATCTTCCAACAAATGCAGCGCTATCGTCCTGATTTGGCTTTATTTATTGGGGATATCGTGAATGATGGGCGGGAGTATGAAGATTGGGAGACGTATTTTTTCGGCCCGGGCCGAGACTTCCTTACGAATACTCCCTTTTATAGCTGCCTTGGCAATCATGAGTGCAACGGTGAGTGGTACTATAAGCTTCTCGATTTTCCAGCCCCTCGGAACTACTATTCGTTCGATTATGGCGATGTTCATTTTACATGTCTGGACACCACGAGCTTTATTCCCGATGACACTTACCCGTACGCAAATGGAGGTATTGCACCGGGCAACGCACAGTTTGATTTTCTTGTTCAAGATCTGGCTTCTTCGACGGCCAAGTGGAAGATTGTCTTCTTTCACTATCCACCGTATGTCTCTGGCGGTTATCAAGTGGAGGATCTGCGGCAGCTAAGTTCAGTTTTCGAGGCAAGTGGGGTGGATCTCGTGTTCACTTCCCATACGATTGTCTACGAACGGAGCCATCCCCTATATCAAGGACAGATCGATGAGGCGCGAGGCATTACCTATATCGTGGCGGGCGGTGCAGGAGCAATGCCAGCGTGGTTGCTTCCGAAGCGGGAATGGCATACGTCCCAATCGGTAGCGGTACCGCATTTCGTGCAGGTAATCGTCACATCATCCAGATTAGAGGTTCGAGCCATCGATGATGAGGGGCGGCTGTTCGATCAATTTATTCTCAAAAAAGATCAAGCGAATCAGAGAACATATTTATAATGCAACCAAAAGAGCGCCCCATCGGAGCGCTCTTCGTCATTTTACTAAATTATGATTCGTTATTTTTCACTTTCATCTGAACCGGATCTGGAGCGCTAAGTCTTGATCTGAGGGCCAAAATAAACCCAAGGAATAGGATGATCGCCGCTGAGATGTACGGGAAATTCAAGTTCATATCGAACAGGACGCCTGCCACGGCAGGTCCGGCGATATTTCCGAGACTCGTGAATGCGGAGTTCAACCCGGCGATATACCCCTGTTGGTCTTCGGCCACCTTGGACATTTGCGTACCGATCGCCGGTCGCAAGATATCAATCGACAGGAACAGGATGAATGTGACGACAATAATCAGCCAATACGTGTGAACAGCGAGTGTTAACAGAACAAATATGCTTGCGATGAGCAGACAGGTGCTGATCACTTTTTTCTCGCCGAATCGGTTAAGCAGCCATCCAAAGATCGTGACCTGGACCACAGCGCCTGCGATGGAACCGAATGTAATAATGAAGGCAATATCTTTCGCGGTGAATCCGAATTTGTGATCCACGAACAGGCCGAAGATCGTCTCATAATTGGCGAGGCCGAATGAACACACGAATACAATGATCAGACTGATGAAGTATGGCTCGCGATAGGATTGCAGAACCTGCTTGATCAGAGGTTGTTTCTTTCGTTTCTCGTTATTGGCTGCGGTACGCTTCTCCACAGATCGAGATTCCGGCAGGATCAAGAAGGTAAGGACAGCTGCGATGACTCCGGCGACTGCGGCCGAGTAGAAAGGCACACGAATCCCGAAATCTGCGATATATCCTCCAATTCCTGGACCAATAATAAAGCCGGTTGTGATTGCTGCATTGATGAGTCCCATCCCTTTGGCACGCTCTTCAACCGACGTCACATCAGCAGTGTAAGCCATGACGGAAGGCATAATGAGCGCCGCACCCACCCCTCCGAGCATCCGGGAGAGGAATAATAGCGTAGGTGCATTCGCAGCACCGAATAAATATTCGGAGATCGCGAAAACAATCAGTCCGGCGATGATCGTCTTTTTACGACCCAATGTATCGGATAGACGCCCTGCGATCGGCGAGCAGATGAGCTGGGTGACCGAAAATGCTGCGACGAGCAGACCAACGACACTTCCGGAAATATGAAGCTCGTTCATATACGTTGGCATAATCGGAATGACAAGACCAATTCCGGTAAAGACTAGAAATAGATTTAACATGAGGAGCAGCAAGGCCCCACGATTACGTAGTAATAATGACATAATAATCTCCTTAACTGTTGAAAAAAATAGAATAATACTGAATGTTCGGTCTATATTTAATGAAAATATTCGACCCTTTCGTTTACTAGAGAGGGCCGAGTTATGTTGAGCATCGCTAAGATTCGGTTGCAATGCCGTGCAGGACGACTTGGATCGCCATTCGATAGAGCCCAAGCTTCTCCTCAAGCGTCGATTTCCGGGACATTTGATTCAGCCCGTAGGTTAGACTTTCCAAAATGATGGCCATATATTCGACGTGAAGCGGCTTGAATTCCCCTTGCTGGATGCCATCCTGTAGTAAATCTTGATAGAACACAAAGTGGCGCGCGACCATCTCTGCAATGCGCTCTTCCGCTTGGGGCGTAATCTCCTCGGTGTAGAAGAATTCATCTGCAGCCTTCGTCAGCGGGTGATTCAGATCATCGAGCACCAGCTCTTCGGCAATCTGGAATAGCTTCTCGGTCGTCGTCTTGTACTGTGATTCCTTCTGCTTCCACTTCACTTCCCATTCCTGATCCCATTCATCGATCAAGTGGAGGAACAATCCTTCTTTACTCTTGAAATGATAATAAATATTCCCTTTGCTGCTTCCTGTCGCTTCGACAATATCTTCAATCGATGTGGCTTTGTACCCCTTCAGTGTGAAAAGAGCCCTAGATGCATCAGCTATCCGCTTCTTGGTCTGCTCACTCTGGATTTGCTTCTTATTCATCGGAATCCCCTCAATCGTAGGACGGTTCATTATCCCAAAATCATACATACTGAACGCTTGTTCAGTATGTTATCACAGGTTGCTAGTGGATTCAAGTCATAGGACGAGGCGGATTGGGCATAGGTTACTTGGTGAGATATGATGTCGTTTGTGAAAAGTCAATGCGAGAGGAGTGTGTCTGATGGAACACCGTCAGAGAACTTCAACGGGAAATGGAGCTAGGAGCGGAGATATTCCCCAGCCAATACGGCGTGAAGACGGTGCGGGCGCTACCGATCTTGGACCTCGCGATGTGATGCGGGATTGCGAGAATCCGAATATGCTCGTTCCGCCGGTTACGGATAACGGCCTCATTCCGAACATGAGATTCTCATTCTCGGATACACATATGCAGCTCAATCAAGGCGGCTGGTCCCGGGAAATCACGGTAAGAGAGCTGCCGATCGCAACCACGCTTGCCGGCGTCAATATGCGATTAACGCCAGGAGGCGTACGTGAACTGCATTGGCATCAGCAAGCGGAATGGGCCTTCATGATTATGGGCAAAGCGCGGATCACATCGGTGGATACTGAGGGACGAAATTTTATTGCGGATGTCGGTCATGGAGATCTATGGTATTTTCCAGCGGGGCTTCCACATTCGATTCAAGGGCTTGAGGATGGCTGCGAATTTCTACTGGTCTTTGATGACGGGCACTTCTCTGATCTGAATACATTATCGATATCCGATTGGTTCGCACATACGCCGCGTGATGTGCTCGCAGCGAATTTTGGCGTGTCGGAGAAGGCATTTGAGGATATTCCTAAGGGGCAAGTCTATATTTTTCAAGATCAAGTGCCAGGTTCGATCGATAGCCAGGAGGTTCAATCGCCGTATGGAACGATACCGCTCAGCTTCAAGCATCAATTGCTGGCACAGAAACCGATCATCACCCCTGGGGGAAGCGTGCGCATTGTGGATTCTTCTAACTTTCCCATCTCGAAGACGATCGCGGCGGCGTTGGTTGAGATACTGCCTGGCGGTATGCGTGAGCTGCATTGGCACCCGAATAATGATGAGTGGCAGTATTATTTGACGGGGCAGGGACGAATGACCGTATTCGGTGCAAATGGAGCAGCACGCACCTTCGATTTCCGGGCAGGCGATGTCGGGTACGTGCCGTTTGCGTTCGGGCATTATATTCAGAATACAGGGACAGACACGTTGTGGTTCCTTGAAATGTTCAAGAGCGATCGATTCGCCGATATTTCCTTGAACCAATGGATGGCGCTCACGCCGCGTGATCTCGTGCGAGATAATTTAGATGTGGGAGACCAACTACTGAACGCGCTCCGCAAGGAAAAGTGGCCTGTGGTACGCTATCCGACATCGCCATAGTCTAGGTTTGTAACTGCTGAACATAAGGCGCGAGCCGTTCACGCAGCTCAGGACTGATCGGGAGCATCGGCAGTCGTAAGCTTTCATGCTTGATGATGCCTTGCTCGTGAAGCAGCCATTTGAGTGGTGCGGGATTTGGCTCGGCAAAAAGGAGACGTACCAACGGCAACAGTGCGTCGAATTGCGCTTCAGCGTCGGCATGCTGGCCTGCTACGAATGTATTATAGAACGTGACGAATCGATCGGTATGCACATTGGCAGATGCGGACATCATGCCTTTCGCTCCAGCGGATAAGGAAGCGTAGAGCAACGTATCCTCGCCGCATAGGATCGGCTTCGTCTCGGAGCCTTGCGCAAGTGCTGTCACAAGATCGGTGTTCGGCGTGCTGTCTTTCATCCCGATCACGCTATCGATATCGAGGATTCGACGAACCGTATCATGTTCGAGCTTAAGCCCGGTACGGTGTGGAATTTCATAGAGAATGACAGGTACGCCTACCTGCGCAGCTCTGCGGAAATGCTCAACGACCCCTTGCTGCGAGGGACGATTGTAGTAAGGGACGACGACTAGTACGGCCTCTGCGCCAAGCTTACCAGCCTGTTCGATGCGAGATACCGTCGAACGGGTATCATTGGTGCCTGCCCCAAGGACAATAGGGATGCTGGAGTCAGCTAATGCGCTTTGTGCGGTTGCCATCATGCGTTCGATTTCTTCTTTCGAGGTCGATGGCGATTCGCCTGTCGTACCGTTCAGCACGATGCCATGCACGCCGCTCTTCGCTATGGAAGAGACAAGGTGATGCAGTGATTCGAGATCTAGTTCTTCATGCGCGTCAAACGGGGTAACGACAGGAACATAGACGCCGTGTAGTTGGTGTTCATTAAGCATAAATAGAGTCCTCCTTCAAGTGGATGATACGTTGAATCGTTTCTTCCACCTTATCATGGAATATTCCATCGGAGTTATCTATAATAAGTGATCATAGGTATCGAAAATATTGATGATTCAGTGGAGGGCGGACACGCGATGGACATGACGACATTCCAGACATTCCGAGAGGTGGCAAGACGGGGAAGCTTCACCCGTGCGGCTGAGGCTTTGGGTTACGCGCAATCTAGCATTACGGCACAAATTCAGAAGCTAGAGCAGGCGTATGGCGTTACGCTGTTCGAGCGGGCTGGCAGGCAGATGCGATTGACGCCGCCAGGGGAAGAACTCTTGAAGTTCGTCCTGCCGATGCTAGATTTGTATGCGGAGTCGATGGAGAAAATCTCGCAGCAAATGGGCGGCACGCTGACGATCGGAACGATCGATTCGCTCGCTGCTTATGTAATGCCGACGTATTTGCAGCAGCTGCGTGTGGAAATCCCAGGACTATCCGTTCATTTATTCCCGGACCGTGAAGATGTTTTGCTCGCGAAGGTGAAGGAAGGGGATTACGATATTGGCTTGTTGCTCGACCGGATCCCGGCAGATCCTGCTCTGCAATGTCAGGTTGTGCGTGAAGAGCCGCTTGTTCTTATTGCTGAGCCTGGACATGCCCTATCGTTACAGGACCAGGTTGAGATTGCTGATCTGGAAGACTGTGAATTCATTATGACGGAAGGAAGCTGCCTGTACCGCAGTATGTTCGAATTGCTACTGAAAGATACGAAGATTAGGTATCGTACTGTCTTCGAGCTGGGCAATTTGGAGGCGGTCAAGCATTGCGTGATGAAGGGTCTTGGGATTGCGCTCTTGCCGCGCGTTGTTGCGGAGGAAGAAATTCAACGTGGGAGTCTTGCGGTCATCCCGTTCCACCACCCCGACCTACGCATCTACCTGCAATGGGTGATGCACCCGAAGAAGTGGCGTTCCGCTGCGCTCGATCATTTCATCCGACTGATGGATAATATACATCTCCGCTAACCCGCTAACGAACCGTATCATGCTTATTCTCAAGTAAATCGTATCTTTTTTGCGCTAACGAACTCAGTTATCGCTATTTGATCAAATTCAGGTGAAATTGGGCGGAATTGAAGACAATAGCGCCGCTGGAGTTCGTTAGAATTTCAAAACACGGTATTTTGCGCCAATAAGCAATGTAGGGTTCGTTAGCCGCCACACAAGCCGCCAACGAACCCTACATATTAAGCTAAATTAGCCTTGCAGATCCAATACACCCTGGTAAATCGTATCGAATAGATCTTGCAGATACTCTTCTTCAATACAGGAGAACGCTACACGAAGATCTGTCTCGCCAAGGGCGATCGTTCCGATCTGATATTGATCAAGTAAGTGTACACGCAGTTGATCGGCATCCACTGTATTTAGCTTCAAGCACATGAAGTAACCAGAGTTGAACGGATAATATTCCCATACATCCCCGTATTTGCCGCTGTCGAGGATCGATTTGACCTTATTCGCACGGCCTTTCATGATGTTGAATTTCTCAAGCTTCTGGCTTTCGAATTCCGGCGAATTCAGCGCATGAAGCACGAAAGTCTGTGAAGGATGCGAACAGCTGGAGATCGTCGCACGAATGATACCAAGTGCTTTTTGCTCCAATGCCACAAGTGCGGCTGCCGATTCCGATGCGAAGGTAATGAATCCAACGCGGAAGCCCCATACATATTCTTCTTTGGTTGCGCCGTCGACTTTGATCGGCAGGATGTTCGGGTGTAACCCCGCCAATTTACCGAATAGCGATTCTTGCAAGGAATCTTCGAAGAAGAGTCCGAAGTATGCATCGTCCGTTACGACAACAAGCTTAATGCCCGCTTCCGCACCCGCTTGAAGCGCTGCGATAATCGCGTCACCGTCTTCGATGCTTGGCGTGTAGCCCGTTGGGTTGTTCGGGAAGTTCAATACAACGATGGCTTTGCCTTTGTCCTGTTGCGCAAGAATCGCTTCCCGAAGTCCTTCGCTGTTGAATTTATAATCTGCTGTATAGAGGGGGAAATTCACGATTTCTGCACCGCGGCGAATACCGAAAGTCAGCTCGTAATTCTCCCAGTTTTTATCCGGGTAGATCACCACATCGCCTGCATCAGCGAACAAGTCTGCTACGATACTTAGGCCGTGTGTCAATGCATTTGTTACCATCGGGTTACCGAAGGACTTGCCTTCGAGCGATGGGTTTTCTTGAAGCATTTTGTTCCGCCAAGCAGTACGCAGTTCAGGTTTGCCTTGCGGAGGTGCGTAAGGATAGAGATCCTTCGGTTGATATGCGGACAATGTGTCCTGAATGATGCTCAGGTGCATTGGTCCTTTGCCTTCGGTTGCAATTCCGATCGTTGCATTATATTTTTTCGCTTTACTACCAGCTTCTGCCGATTGGCTCAGAATGCCTTCCTTTGGAAAGTAGATCTGCTTCCCTAAAGTTGATAACATCGCGTATACATGTGGTGTTTCTTCTTGCAGAGTGTTGTTCAATTGCTGGGCTAATGGATTCATTTGTTTTGTCATCCTTCCAGAATCAGTTTCAGAGGTTTCATGATTATTCGTGCCTAAACACATTCCCCATATTATAGCATTTTGGAAGGCAACCGTCACTTGCGGGATAGGAATTTTCACTGATGGTGCGGGCAATATTTTTTCATCAATGCGATGGTCTCTTCATCAAGATCCAATTGGCGTTCCGCGAGACCGGATGTGATCTGATCGAATTTCGCTTCGGAAGCATTTTGTCCGAATTTGAACTTGGCCGTAATCGATTCGACGGAGAGGCGAACCATAGCTACGCCAGCCACCTGTTTAGCATACTTCGGATCCGACATATCGAATGGGGCATAACCGCCCTCAGGTTGTAATTTCTGCATGAAGGCCGTGAAGACGCGGGCTTTCTCTTCTAGATCTTCCATAATCGAAGCTGTGCCTTTGAGCAGAACCGCTTTGAAAAAGGCCGTTGCTGGACAAGCATAAGTCGGTTCTGTGAAATAGGACGGGATAATCGCATACTCTTTGGCTACCGAGAAGGTGACGCGCGCATCCTTTTTCATCTGCCGCATCTTATCCCCGATTTTACTGCCATGAAAATAAATATCGCCTTCGAAGTACACATAATTCAGCGGTGTAATATGCGGCCAACCATCCTCACTAATCGTGCCTAGAAATCCGAAGGTCATCTCCGCTAAAAAGGATTCAATTTCTTGTTCTTCTTGGATCGAAAATTCTTTTCTACGCATGGTTCTTCCCCCTGGTTCATCTTTTTCAACTAACAATAACGGGGAAGTTGACAATAAAAAAGAACCAATTTAGAGTATTTTTAATAGACCATTTCGTCGTGAGATGGATGGAATGGTGCGAGGGGGTACGGAAATGGATTTTGGTGTTCCATTTGCATCCTATTTGCAGGAGTATCGGTATAAATATTTGGCCCTATTTCATGCCCTTCGCGCAGCGATTCTTGCAGGTACAATCCCGCATGGCGCGAAGCTGCCTTCGACGCGGGAAATGTCGGACCTGTATCAGCTGTCTCGGGGTTCGGTTAATCAAGTATATGACATGCTGTTGGCTGAGGGATATGTTACTGCTGCGATTGGCAGCGGGACTTATGTAACCTATGAGCTGCAGGAGCCGCAGGGGACAGATCCGGAGAGAAATCAACACATCTCGCTCTCCGCATGGGGGAGACGGGCTACACAGGGGATGCCGTTGCCACGTGAAAATTGGCCGGAGTCACTGAAGCAGCCGTACATTAGCCTAGAGATGGGCAAGATGGTGGTAGATGCATTTCCCACAGACGCCTGGAACCATGTACTCTATCAAGAAATTCGGCAGCTTGAGTCCGCCCGAATGGATACGGAACATCCGGATACGTTAGGTCATGTCCCGTTACGCGAGGCGATCGCGCTCCATCTACGTCGGATGCGCGGGATTCAAGCCGATGCGAAGCAAGTCGTCATTTTCAACGGTTCGATGCATGCGATCGCATTGCTTACGCAGCTGCTCATCGATCCGGGGGACCGCGTGATCGTCGAAAATCCGGGTTACATGGGGATGAAGCGGGCGATCGAAGCGGCTGGAGGCATCGTGAAACCGAATGCGGTGGATGAACAAGGGATTTTGGTGCAAGACTGGGAGGAGAAGCTGGTCTTCGTCACGCCGAGCAGACAGTTCCCAACGGGTGCTGTGCTCAGTCTAGAACGCCGACAGCAGCTGCTCGCATGGGCAGCAAGGCGGAATGGTGTCATTATCGAGGACGATTATGATAGTGAGATCAGGTATGGCGGCAGGCCCATTGAGCCGCTCAAGTCGTTGGATCTTGAAGGCCGTGTTGTCTATGTGGGAACTTTCTCGAAGACGTTGTACGCAGGACTTCGAATCGGGTATGCTGTATTGCCGATGTGCCTCGTTGAACCGATGCGACGTGCGAAGGAGATCTACGAGCCGAGTCCCATTTCGATGATCGAGCAGCGTGCGCTAGCAGCCTTTATTCAGAATGGGCATTATGAACGCCATTTGCGTCGCATGCGCCGAATATATAGCAGGAAATATGCATTTTTTTATCGAATGATGCAGGAACATGTCGGTCATTTGTTTAATGTATTACCTTGTGATGCCGGGATGCATGTCTATGCGTCGTGGAAAGGTATGGCGAAGGATTATGAGGCCTTCCGGTGCTCCGCAGCAGCGCATGGTGTTGGTTGGACAGACGGCGGGAGGTATCTCTATTTGCCAAGTACGCGGAATGCTGCTTGTTTTGGATTTGCGCATTTACAAGAGGAAGAGCTTCTTCAGGGCATTCTGCGGATGAAGACAGCATGGGAAGATAGACACACACACAAAGAAGCAGAGCAATGAAGATTAACCGTAAGAAAGCTTTCGCAGATCAGTAGGAGGGAATCCGATGATTGATGTATCACCTTCATCATTTGTATTAAAACCGGCTTTTGCCAAAATCGTATGTGAACCAAACTGGAAGTGGGCCAAGCGGGAAAAACCGCTGGCGAACTTCGATCTGTTCTATGTATGGAGCGGCGAAGGCGAATTGATTCTGAACGACGAGCCGTACCAAGTGGGCAAGGGCAGCTGCTTTTTATTTCGTCCGGGGGATCATACGAGTGCGACACATAATCCACAGAAACCGCTTGTCCTTACGTACATTCACTTCGATATTGAAGAAGCCTTGAATCTTATACCTGCTCGTTATCGAGTGATCCAGGATACACTTGATTTTGAATATTTATTATCTCGGTATGTTCGCTTGTTCCTCGTGAAGACGTTCGCTGCCGATGTTGAGGCGAAGCTGATGCTCAAGCAGATGATGATTCATTTGCTTCGGGAAGAGCAGGAGGTACCGGTGGAGAAGAAAGTGAGCAACCAGATCACTGAAGTGATCCATGAGATCGCGAACTTTATTCGTCAGCATCCGAGCGTGCAGCATCGCGTGGAAGATTTAGCGAAGAGGGCACAGCTGTCGCCGCGATACTTTTCCATTAAATTCAAGGAGCTGATTGGCGCTTCCGTACAGTCTTACATTATTCGGACGCGTATTGAACGTGCGGAGCATTTGCTGCACCATGCAGGGATGAATGTGACTGAAGTCGCGGATGCGCTAGGTTATCGAGACATTTTCTTCTTTAGTCGACAATTTAAGCAGTATACTGGAAAAAGTCCTTCGGAGATTCGTTAGAAATCTTAGGAATAAAGAAGGATTTCACACAATGCATGTTCCTATTTTGGAAAAATATGTTATAATCATAACACAATAGACTAAGGTGATCGGTTGCATTCCTAACAAGTCGGAGGACGGAGGGGGTGTTACTATGGAAGTAAAGGATGCATTAACATTGATGCTCTCATTTGGGCTATTTCTCATTACTTTACTTTCGTACATGAAAAAGAAGTAGACCTCCCTTGATTTATCTTCGCGGATAAGGGAGGTCTTCGGATACGATGCTATGCAGCCGGCCGCCTGTGAAGGCGATCTATTGTCAAGGCCGCAGGTGCGCCAACACTTACGGCCTTTTAGGTTGTTCAAAAAGTCATCTTTTGATCACGAAGTGATTCAAGTAGTGGATTCGACATCGAATCTTGCGCTCACCCTCGAAGTCCGGTACTCATTTAGGTTTTGCCTAAACTCCGTTCCTCTGAAAGTTTTTCGAAGAAAAACTCGCTACGGAAGCATTATCCGAGGTTCACGCAACCTAAGCTTACGCTTACGATGTAAGTTTTCTTCGAAAACTTTTAGGTGCTGAAAAGCCGACTTTTTGAACACTTACTTTTAAGACGCTCTCCATCCCGCCAAGGATGTAGGGCGTTTTTTGCATGAATATGCAAAAATTGGTATAGCTTCGGGCAGTGCTGCCCTTTCACATAACGCTATTCTAACATAGTTGCCAATATTTTGAAAAGGGCAAATCGCACACTCACGTCCAGATTAGGCTTTCGGATGGATTGTGCCGAGTGCTTCGCCCATCTTGACTGTGGAGCCGAGCGCTAGATCGCTTCGCGGGGTGAAGGTGCCGTTTTCTGTGAGCAGGACGACGGTGGATCCAAATTCAAAATATGCGAGATCCTGCCCTTTCTCCAACGATTTAGGCAGCGGTGTCACGTATTGAATGCTGCTGACATTCATCGCGCCGACCTTCACAACAACCACTTCACCAAAGTGATGACGTATGTATGTAATTAGCCTTTCATTCCGGCTAAGCACCCGCTTCATGTGATGGAGTCCAAAATCGTTGACCGGATAGACTTTCCCCGGTACATGCTCGGATTCAACCAAGTTCCCTGCGATAGGCGTATGAATGCGGTGATAGTCAGTTGGGCTTAAATAGAGGACGAAATAAGTTCCATGCTTATACTTTTGCGTATAAGGGGATTGATTGAGCAGCTCCTCGATCGTGTAATCTTGCCCCTTCACGTTCAGCAGCAGTCCATTTTCAATCGGACCGATTCCTGTGATCAGTGCATCGACAGGGCTGACGAGGGTATCCGGATTCGGATCGATCGGACGAAGTCCCGGCTTGAGCCGTCTTGTAAAAAATTGATTCAACGTACGGTATTCATGTAATTCTTTCTCCGCATCTTCAATTGATATTCCGTAAATCTTTGCAAATCTCGGAATGAGATGCCGGCTTGCGCTGGAATGGGCGAACTTCCCCGTCAACTGTGAGATCCACTTCCGTGAGGAGAGCTCGGTCATTAACCGCAGCAATGATTTGGCCATGTTTCTTTCACCCTTCCTTCTCATCCGTTATATTGCCATATAACGCAGTGTAAATCAATACGGAAGATGGCGGGGCGAGTGTTCGTGGGAGATAAGCCGAGGCAGACTGTCGCCATGCTGTAGAGGAAATTAACGATTTTCAAGTCATGCGCAGTAGATTATGATTTACGATAAATGAATAACGTTGAGGGTGTGTCATTGGTGAGCGAAATCCTAGGGTTAATAACTTTTGGAGTTCTTCTTGTCGGGTTATATCTTGTCTATTTAAGAAGACCAAATGATATTTTTATTGCAAAGGTACTGAATAAAGAAGAGGAAGAATTTACGGTTATGGGAGCGGCGAATACAGTACAATCGCGAACGGTTATGTTGTTAAAGGATAGCGCTCAAAGCGTTATGTTTACTGTCATGGATCCTGCTTTGTTCGAGAAAATGAAGATTGGTGATGAAGGAAGGGCGACGGCAAAAGGGGATCTATTAATTAGCTTTGAAAAGAATTAAAAATCCGCGTGATGATGCCGCAGTGTCACCCCCTGCTGCCTACACTGGATATTTACAGTAACTTTCTATGCATTCGTATCCGGTTAAGGACTATCCTGTATTTTTGCATTAACTTTGGTGTGATTGGGCTAAAAAGTGTTAAATGGAGGCCTCTATCCTGCTAGAATCCATGATAGGAAGTAAATGGGGGCAAACCGTGCCCTTATGTTGCATGGAATCCATGATAGGTAGAATCGTATGCGAGGATCAGATAGGATTCCGGGCTCAAACGTTGTTCCCGGATGGAGGATATATTTTACGGTAATTTCAATAGACAGATAGTTAACACCAATAGCCCCGCAAGTCTTCACCAGGCCTGCGGGGCTCTTCATCTTAATGTGATTGCTTCAATACATGATTCGCATACGCGATTGGGTTACGGAAGGTTGACTTCCAGACCTGCGTCAGTCCCGCTTCGCGGAAGCTGTAGCGCTGATCCCGGCCATTGCATTCGATGAACATGGGAACGCCTTCTTGGGTTAGGCCCATATCGAGCCCTACGTCAGCGAGATGGGGGAGTGTCATCTCCAGGCGTTTGACAATATACATAGAGAGGAAGCTAACGTGACTCATGAGGTACGCTTTGGAAAGGGTTGGTAGAGCCCTTGCGATTACTTTATCCGCAGGTAAGCTGGTGCCGCCTCTAGCGAGATTGGTGACATACCGATGGTGGGCGGCGACACGTGCGATCATGCCGGTGATCTGCCATTCGCCGTTCACGTTTCGCTGCACGGATACTCTTAGGTCGAAGGGACGACCTTGGTATTTCGCGAGTGGAATATATTGTTGAATGATATATTGTTCTTTTCCAATTTTACGCTGGATGACGCCAGGCAGCTCGCCCATACGACATTTGACCGTTCTCCAGACGGTCCTTCTGCCTGTGATCGGGTAGGTTGCATGCCAAGTGCCATGGATGCACCGGAGCTTCATGACCCCGCGCCCTAGACTGCTGTTATTGGGTTTCAAGATCAGTCCGGCGTGTCTTTCCATCATATGCGCTAGGTTCACATTGCTGAGCGGAAGGGTCTCCGGCAAATGTGTCTTGAGCATCAGATCATGCTGGAGCAATTCATGAACGTATAGCTTCCCATAACGATTTTCTTCGTTGAAGATATAAATCCCGCTCTCGACGAGTGATCGAATCTGGTGATTACTATCGGATTTGAAATAGATCGCTCGATTGTGCACGACACGGGGCGTGGGAACACTTTTTCGAATATACCCATACTTCGATTTGACATAAGCGGTTGTGAACGGTTCCCCTGGCTGAATGTCCGAGAGGCGAAAATAACACGGGATGATTCCGAATTCTTGACCGGCCTCTTCGTAGGCGGATAATGATTCGTTCTGCGTCCTGCCTAACGGTATGCCGCGATACGCACTGGCATTGAGTAATATGCCCACATAGGCTTCCCCCATGAGCTTCTCTCCTCCTGTTCTATCGGATACATAGACGTTTGATGCTTGTATGTTAGTGTATGAGTTTGGAAGATGTTTCGAAAAGGCGATTGCTGACGGTGATTTGACCATTTTTGGCGAAGATATGATCGTTCTCGGACGAAGGTGTATATGCTGTGATATAGAATTATCCATTAGTGCGAGTTCAAAAAGTCGGCTTTTCAGCACCGAGAAGGTTGCGAGAATCTGAAGAAGGAGGAACGGAGTTTAGGCAGAACCTAAATGAGTACCGGACTTCGAGGGTGAACGCAAGATTCGATGTCGAATCCGCATCATGAAAATACTTCGTGATCAAAAGATGATTTTTTGAATATCCTCTGGAAGGGAGAAATACGATGGGACGACCTAGAGTGGCGATTGTTACACCGGGCTCCTTTCCGATTCCTTCGGCGCGAGGCAGCTCGGTGGAACGGGTGGTAGAGCAAGTCGTTCCGCTGGCGCAGCATCGGCTCCATTGTTATATTTTTGGCCGTACTGCGAAGCATCTTCCTAGTTATGGGACGATTCATGGCGTACCTTGTTATCGGATTCCATACGGAAGTGGAGCACGCTACATCCAAGCGGTGATCAGGCATCTGCTCCTCCTTAGACCAGACATCATTCAGGTTGAGAATCGACCCAGATATGTCCTGGCGATCAAGAAGCGTATGCGGCATGCGCGTATATTTCTCTATTTGCATTCGATGACCTTTATTTCGAGGGCCGTCATACCGGATCGAACCTTACGCCGCGCACTGCAGTGTGCGGATCGGATTATGGTGAACAGCATGTTCCTGAAGGAGCGCCTTATTAGTCGGTTTCGTGATATGGAAGCGAAAATTGTCGTGAATCATCTTGGGGTCAATCCAGAGCAGTTCCAGCGTCATAAGAGTGAACTCGGGTATAGGGACGTGACCAATGACTGGAAGATTCGTCAAGGGTTATCGGGACGGCGAATCATATTATTCGCAGGAAGATTGAATCCCCAGAAGGGGGTGCATCATCTGCTGGAAGCGATGCGGTACATCGCGTTGATAGAGCCTTCAGCCGTGCTGGTCATTGTGGGCAGCGCCTTCTATGGTTCAAGACGACGGACCGCTTATGTTCGTAAATTAGAGCGGATGGCACGGCGAATCCCGCACCATGTGCGGTTTATACCGTATGTCCCTTATGATGAGATAGCACGCTGGTTCAGCATTTCTGATGTTGTCGTTGTCCCTTCCGTACGGGATGAAGCATTCGGGCTTGTCAATGTGGAGGCCATGGCTGCAGGGGTGCCTGTCGTTGCTGCGAGGACAGGCGGAATCCGTGAGATTGTGCAGCATCATATAACAGGATTCCTCGTAGACACGCAGCAGCTCACGAAGGAACTCGTCCCGTATATCCTCTATATTCTGCGAGACGCTTCGCTTCAACATCGGTTGGGTCAGGCAGGTGCGGAGCGGGTGCAGAAGTATTTCACATGGCAGCATACAGCGGATCGCTGGGCCAGCCTTATCGAACAACGTGCCAGTGTTTGATTGAGTTCTTATAGCAGATTTATCAAGCGTACACCGAAGGAAATTCGTTCGGTGTTTTTCTTTTTTCAGGGCTTAGGCGAGTGACAGGGTCCTAGTCGAGTGCATATGATGCAAATGACGATCTATGCAGGAAGGAGAGGGCTCATGAAAAAACCGAAAAGATCGGCGAGATCGACGAAATCGAAAAAGCCGCTTTATTATGTCGATAACCCGAACTCTCGCGAACTAAATTGGCTCGGAACTGCGAACAAAACGCAGGCGGCCGTCGATCCCCAAGAAGAAAAGGATGTATCGATTAATGCGATGACTCCACTTCCGACTCGGCCTGAAACAAATTCGAAATCCGATGACACTGAAATATTGATCCCATTGGAAGATGTCCTTAGCCAAGTGATAGAAGAAGCTCAAGTGCAGCTGCAATCCGAGCCAGAAGTCAAATTACAAGAACGGAAGCTTGCGATGAGCTTGAAGTCTGAGATTTCGAAAGACACGGAATCCAGGCCCGCGCCACTAGAGCAGCGACCGGAATCATCCGAATCCGATAATTCGGCATCGTCTGCATCACGGACGAAGCTGGAAGCAAGAAGAGCATCTGCGATGAAGCCGCCATCTGAAGTTGCGGCGGAAGCAGACAGCGCCACGCAACCCCCGTCCACAAGAGGGAACAAGACCGCAAGCGAATCCGTTGAAGAACGACGCGCAGCCGTCAGAGCGCGATCCAAATCGAAGTCAGAGCCTCAAGCGGAAGTGACACCGCCAGAAGCCCTACCTGAACCTCCAAAGGTTGAGGTGGTTAAGAGCGAAGCAGTCCAAGAAGTGAAGGTCGAGGTACAGCAAGTGCCAGAAGCCTTTGAACAACATGAATACGATGAAGCGAACAGCCTCTCGCGGATCTTCTCTCCGTTCGGGCGCAATAAAGGGGTCGTCTATACCGACGATCTTGTCGACGGTGCCGTTACGAATGAGAAGCTCGCACCTTATTCGATTGACGGATCGAAGATCAAGAAGGAGAGCATTGGCGCTGACGCGCTGAAGGATTATGCCATTCAGAGCATTAAGATTGCAGACGGAGCCATTAGCGCCGCCAAAATTGCTCCAGAATCGGTATCCGGTGAACACCTCATCCGTCAATCCATCACCAGTGGTAAAATCCGCGATCGTTCCATCACGGGTGAGAAGCTTAAAGACGGAAGCATTACATCTGAGAAACTCGCCGACAAGACCATCGATTCGAATAAAATCGCAGAAGGTTCTATTCAGACGAAACACTTGGCTTCGCTTATCGTATCCAGCGATCTTATTCAGAACCAATCGATTACCTCCGAGAAAATCCGCAGCGGTGCGGTACAAACCGAGAACCTCGCGAATGACGTTATCGATACTTCGAAGCTTAGCGATGGTGCGGTGACATCAGATAAGTTGCAGGATGAATCCGTAACGGAGAGCAAAATCTTCCCGGGCAGTGTCGTTGGCGTCCACCTGAAGGAAGGCGCTGTAACGAAACGCCATATCGCGAAGAAGTCGATCCAACGTGATCATATCGAGGACGCTCAGATTGATTCCCATCATATCTTGCCTGCCGCGATTCATTCGGTGCATTTGAAGCCGAATTCGATCTCGTCGGTGTTACTCGACTCGCAGGCTGTAGGCACACCGCATCTCCAAGATGACGCGATTAAGCAGCAGCATATCGGTGTATCTGAAATTCAGACATGGCATTTTGCGGATCAGAGTATTACATCGCCGAAGCTTGCAGATCAAGCGGTATCCACCGTCAAACTCGTAGACCATGCGGTGACGACTTCCAAAATTGCGGATCAGAGCATCATTCCGCAGAAGTTAGCCGATGAAGCCATTCAATCCCGTCACCTCGCTAAGAACACTGTGGTCGCCGATAAAATTGCTCCGCTTGCCATCGGTTCAGGCCATTTGAAATCAGAGTCCGTAGGACCGGAGCATATTCAAGATCAAGCGATCATGGAGATTCATCTGAACAGAAGCGCCGTGACATCCGATAAGATTAACAATCGTGCGGTTCAATCGGAGCACATCGAACTTGCAGGCATTCATACCGAACATTTGGCAAATGAAACCATTACGAGCGATAAATTAGCGAAGAATAGTGTCCTAACCGAAGCCATCGTCGATGGTTCCGTGACGGAAGCGAAGCTGGCTTCCCAAAGTGTCACTTCCGATGTTCTGGCCGATGACGCGGTTCAGGCCTTCCATATCGCAGAGAAGTCCGTCACATCACAGGCGATTGCACAAGAAGCTGTTCAATCGTTCCACATTCAGGCTGGTTCGATTGGCAGTGAGCATCTCCAGATGTTCTCCGTCGGTCAACCGATGCTGAAGAACGAGGCGGTATCTGCGGAGAAAATCGCATCCAATGCGATCCGTGACCGACATATCGGACCGGGTACGGTATTCTCCCACCATCTGGCAGATCATGCCGTGACATCGCTCAAAATTTCTCCAGAGAGTGTCTCCACAGATAAATTAAATGACATGGCTGTTACAACACCAAAGTTGGCAGATCAGAGTGTCAACTCTTCTAAAATTGGATACGAAGCTGTTATGACATCACATCTATCCGCTGGTGCTGTAACTTCGCCGATTATTGCAGAACAGGCGATTAGCTCCGAGCATCTACAGGATCAGATTGTCGGGACAGAGCATCTTCAATTCGATGCGGTTGGCACGGAACAGTTGCAGGACGGATCCATTACTTCAGAGAAGCTTACGAAGCAGAGTATTACCAGTGACAAGATGGCCATCGGTTCTGTCGATGGGCCGCATATTCGCAATCAAGCCATTCACAGCAGTCATCTAATGCAAGAAACGATCCAGTCCCAACATTTAAGAGATGAGAGCGTATCGACAGCGAAGCTCGCGGACGGCAGTGTGACGAGTGATAAGCTCGCCATCGAGAGCATTACGGAAGATCATTTGGCGTCAAGCTCCGTGGGGCAAGACAAAATTCAGCCTGGAGCCATTACTTCTTTGCATATCCAAGATGAGTCGGTTCAGGATCAGCACCTCGAGGATCATGCTGTGGGAGAACGTCATATTCAGCAGGATGCCATCCGTACGGATATGCTGCAGAATCAGTCCGTCACGAGTGAGAAGATTAGCTCGGGAGCGATTGAAGGCCGCCATGTTGGACTTGAAGTGATCTCCAGCAAGCATCTGAGAGTCGAGTCCGTTCAAGGATATCATCTGAAGAAAGGGATCATCACGACGGCGCATCTCGCCCAAGATGTATTGAATTCGGATTGGATGCCGGAAGAAAGCATTGTCGGCGGCAAAATCAAGCCGGGTGTCATCGAATCGTATCATCTTGCAGATCTCTCCGTGGCAGGTAAGAAGCTGCAATCCAGCTCGATTACATCGGATAAAATATCGCAAGCTGCCATTCAATCGCAGCATGTGCAGCCGGGAAGCATCCTCTCGGAACATCTGCAGCCTCGCTCGATTCAGTCATCGCATATTCAATATGGCGTCATTCAGCCAGAGCATCTGGCAGAAGGATCAATATTCGCCGAGCATATTAAGCAAGAAGCGATCCAAGAAGGACATCTGCAGACGGGCTCGGTAGGCTCCGCGCAACTTCAAGCTGGAAGTATCGTGGAATCTAAACTCGCACAAGGCGCAGTATCAGCCTCCAAAATCGCACCGGAGTCTATTCAGACCGAGCACTTGGCTGTGGGATCAATCCAGGCAGAACACTTGAATCCACTAAGCGTGGGTAACAGCCATTTGCAGCCGGGCATTATTGACTCCAACCATTTGAAGCCGAATATTATTCAGACAGAGCACTTACAAGAAGGGGTTATTCTTCCACATCATTTGCGTGAGCAGACCATTTCGGAACTGCACATTCAGAACAATGCCATTCATACCGGGATGCTGCAGGATCAAAGCGTCACGCGGAATAAACTGAATGACCGCGTCGTATCCGGTGATAAGCTGGCGCTCAAGTCGGTGACGGCTGATCATATGGCAGAGGATTCGATTCTATCCGAGCATATTAGTGCGGGAGCCGTAGAAGGCGTTCATATAGGAGCGATGGAGATAGGGTCCGATCACCTGCTGCCGCGCAGTATCTCTGATGTGCATCTGCAAGAAGGGAGTATTCAAGAAGCACATCTGCAATCTGGAATTATCGGAAGCAGCCATTTGAAGGAGAGTATTGTAGAAGCCCGACATTTACAGGATAGCTCTGTAACGCGCGATAAGCTCAGTTATCGATCTGTTGGACGGGAGCATCTGGTACTGAAGTCGGTGACCTCCACCCATTTAGCCGCAGAAGCCGTAGGTCAAGAGCATGTGCAGCCGGGTAGTATTGGGACGGAGCATTTGCAAGATGGGATCATTCAGAGCAAACATTTGCAGGAAGGCATCGTACAAGAGGAGCATTTGCAAGAGAAAGCTGTTAGCGGGAGTCACCTGCAGGATGGATCCGTTACCCGCGAGAAGCTTGGCGAGGCATCCATAGGACGTGAACAGCTCGCACCGCGTTCTGTAACTTCATCGCATTTGGCCCAGAGCTCCGTCGCATCGGAACATCTTCAACCGCACATCGTCTCCAGTACTCATCTTCTCGAGAACGTCGTTCAGAGCCATCATTTGCAGTCATCGAGCATCACCCACGATCATTTACAGGATAGTATCGTTCACACGAAGAATTTGCAGGAAGGCGCCGTGACGCGTGATAAGCTGAGTGAGGGTGCTGTAGGACGGGAACATCTCGTCGATAAATCGGTAACCTCTGTTCATTTGGCGTCAGGATCTGTAGGCATGGAGCATGTGCAGCCGAATAGTATAACGACGACTCACCTGCAGAAGAAAATTGTGCAGAGTACTCATTTGCAGCAAGGGATCATTAGCAGTGAACATGTGCAGGAAGGGGCTATTCATACAAGGCATCTGCAAGACGGTTCCATTATGCGCGAGCAGCTCAGTCCGCAGTCAGTAGGCAGAGAACAGATTGAAGAGAACGCGATTCAGAGCTCGCATTTAGCAGCAGGAGCGGTGGATTCCAATCACTTGCAACCTTCTAGCATTAACGATGTTCATTTACAGCTCGAAATTATTCAAGGGCCGCATCTACAGAAACGAATTATCGATAATAGTCATTTGCAGGAAGAGATCATTCAGAATCGGAATATTGAGGATGGGACGATTACACGCCATAAATTGAGCAGAGATTCGGTGGGACGCGACCAACTGATGCATGACACGGTAACCTCAGCTCACCTCTCCATGGAAGTGATCGGTTCGGAGCATCTGCAACCGCAAATCATTACAGCCGCGCATTTGAATGACAGCATTATTGGAAGCGCGCATTTGCAGCAGGGCATTATTCGAAATGAGCATCTGCAAGCGGGTGTCGTGCATTCGAATCAACTGAAGGATGGCGCAGTTACGCGAGATAAATTAAGTGACGGATCTGTTGGCCGGGAGCAGTTGATTCAAAAATCTGTGAATTCCTCGCATCTCGCTTACGATGCCGTAAGATCAGAGAACATCACGAGCGGAGCGATTTCGAGCGATCATCTGCAAGCAGGCAGCATCTCGACACTGCATTTGCAGCAGAATGCTGTCGCCAGTGATCAACTGCAAGAAAATAGTGTTCAAGGAAGACACGTACAGGATGGGGCTATTACTCGGAGTAAAATCGGGCGAGGTGCCGTCAGCAGTGAGCAGCTCGCGGAGCATGCGGTTAGCGATTCGCATATTGCTCGCGAAGCGATTCAATCACAACACATTGCAGATGGTGCCATTACGTCACGTCATCTGCAGTCGGATACGATTCAGAGCACCCATTTAACGAATGGACTGATCGGTAAAGAACATTTGCAGGATGCTAGTGTTCAATCGCGTCATATTCAGGATGGTGCGATTACTCGTTACAAGTTAAGTGAGGGAGCCGTAGGACGGGAGCATCTACTGGATCAATCCGTGACTTCGGAACATTTAATGAGCGACGCGGTCACATCCGAGCATATTGCATCTGCATCCGTAACGACAGAACATTTGCGTAAAGGCATAATAACAAGCGATCATTTGCAGGAAGCCAGCGTGCAGACACGGAACATCCAGGATCGTGCCATCACGCGAGATAAATTAAGTGCAGGTGCAGTTGGCCGAGAGCAGCTCGCGAACCAATCTGTAGACACAGCCCATATTGCTTACGAATCTGTGAAATCCGAACACATTGCAACGGGTTCGGTCACGATGGAGCATTTGGAGCCAGGGCTGCTGCAGCGTGTAAATCTAGGTAATGAATCCATTGGACGCGAACATTTGCAAGCAGGCAGTGTACAGACGGAGAGTCTGGCCGATGAGATCGTTACACGGGAGAAATTAGCGAGAGATGCTGTTGGCAGCGATCAGCTCGGTGTTGGCGTGATCACATCCAAGCATTTGGCGACGGAAATAGTCAATACGACGCATCTTGCTCATGAGTCCGTTACATCGGATCATATCCAAGCGAATTCGATCAGCAGTGAACACCTGCAAGATGGAATTATCGGCAGTGAGCATTTACGTGTAGGCATCGTAGGTTCGGAGTATTTGCAGTCTAAATCCGTGTCAGAGGACCACTTGCTTGAAGACAGTGTAGGAACGCAGCATTTGCAAGCAGGTAGTGTTCATGACGTGAACATTATGGATGGAGCGGTTACGCGGGAGAAGTTAGCGGCAAATGCAGTGGGTCGGGAGCAACTTGCATCCGAATCCGTAACAGAGGCGCATCTCTCGGTGGAAGCTGTTCATGCAGAGCACCTTGCGCAAGGAGCCGTGACTGCGGATCATCTGCAAGCTGGTGCTGTTGGAATCCACCACCTGCAGGAAGATGTGATTGGCAAAGAACATCTGCAATCCGACAGCGTAACCGATGAGCATTTGAACAATAACAGTGTAGGATCCCGTCACTTGAAGGCAGATAGTATCCAGAGCCATCATATCCAGAAAGGCAGCATTTTATGGGATCATCTGCATGCAGGTATCGTGCATACGAAGCTGTTGGCAGACGGTGTTGTCACACAGGAAAAATTAGGGATGGGTGTCGTCGGCAGCGATCAGCTCGAAGAACAGTCAGTGAACTCGGTACACCTCGCGACGGAAGCCGTCAATACCGAACACATTGCGATCACATCCATTACATCGGATCATCTGCAGGATGGAATTATCGGCAGTGTGCATCTCCAAGAGAAGATCATTGGAAGCGAGCATATGCAGCAGGGCAGCGTGAAGGGTGAACATCTCAGCGAAGAAAGTGTCGGATCACAGCAGTTGCAAGCTGGAAGTGTTCAAGGACAACATATCCAATCAGGAAGTATTTCATTCGAGCATTTAGAGCTGGGTATCGTGCAGACAGAGAATCTGATAGACGGTGCAGTTACGAGAGAGAAAATCGCGTTTCATGCCGTTGGCAGTGAACAACTCGAACCACAATCCATCAGCTCAGCACATTTAGCGAAGGAATCGGTGGGTACTGAACAACTTGCTGTGGCTTCCATTGCGTCAAATCATCTGCAAGACCATAGTATTAGCAGTGTGCATCTTCAAGCAAATTCCGTTGGCAGTGAGCATTTACAGCAAGGGATCATAAAGAGTGAACATCTCGGTGAGGAAAGTGTCGGATCACAGCAGATTCAGCCAGGAAGTATTCAAGGTCATCATCTCCAAGCGAACTGCATCTCATCGGAACACTTGCAGGCGGGCAGTATACGAGCTGAACATCTCACGCCATCGTCGGTTACTTCAGTTCATTTGCAAGAGGGCATGATCAGCAGTATGCATCTGCGGGAAGGTATCATCGGCAGCGAACAGCTGAAGCAAGGAATCGTTAGTAGGGAGCATCTCCAAGACGGTGCAGTGACGCGCGAGAAGATCGCTATAAATGCTGTCGGCAGTGAACATCTTGGCGTCGAATCCGTAAGGGGTAACCACTTGGCGAAGGAATCCATTCAAGGGGAGCATCTGGCCCTAGCCTCTGTCACATCGAGTCATCTGCAAGCCGGTGTCATCGGAAGCCTGCATTTGCAAGAAGGTATTGTCGGCACAGCACATTTGCAAATAGGCGCAATTGGCAGTGAATCTCTGCAAGAAGGCATCATTAGCAGTATGCATCTACAAGCTGGTAGCGTGACCGAAGCACATCTTGGCGAAGGCTGCGTCGGCGCAAGGCAGCTTCAGACGGGAAGTATCAAGGGCGATCATTTGGAAGCAGGCAGTATTGCATCGGATCATCTGCATGAGGGTGCTGTAACGCGAGATAAGCTTGCTCTTGAGGTTATTGGCGGTGAGCAACTGGCTAAGCAATCCATTGGCGTGGAGCATTTGCAAATCGAGACACTGGATTGTATCCAAGCGATGTCTCGCTCCATGACGATAGAGTTACCAGAAAACAGTGTAACCAGTGAGGTTCTGGCCGATGAGTCTGTGACTTCGAATAAAATAGCGCCTCTTGCAGTTACCTCTGCCCATGTGACCCCAGGATCGATTCTTACAGCGCATATCGGTGGTCAGCAGATTGAAGCGGGGCATTTGCAGGAGCAGGTGATTCAATCCCATCATCTGGTTGAAGGAATTATTCAAGGTCAGCATATTGGACCGGATGAAGTGACGACGGATCATATTCGGGCTCAATCGATCGTATCACGCCATATTCAGCCGTCATCGATTCTTTCCTGGCATGTTCAGACAGATAGTATTGGTACGGATAAGCTGCAGAATCAATCCGTTACCCCAGAGAAGCTATCCTTCCAGCCTGTTCAGACCGTCGCTTCGAATGGAGCCACATTGCAGCAATTTGGAATGACACCGTTCACCTTTAATCTGCATGACGAGAAGATTGAAGTTACAATTCCATTCCAAGAAACATTCGGCAATTCGAACTATGTGGTTGTCGCAATGACGAATCAATCGACATGCTATACCTCGCTCAAATCCAAGAATGAGAAGTATGCGGTTGTTGAGGTCGTGCGCACAAGATTCACACCGGAACCGAACGCGGTCATCTCGTGGATCGCTATGGGAACCAAAGGTTAATGAGCTTCAACCATTAGGCAATACGTCGAGCCTCAGTGCCATTATGCGTAACAGGTCAATAAAGGAACAAAGAGGATCGCGCTCCAAAGCATAAAGCTTGGGGTGGCGATCCTCTTTGCGTGTGAAGCAGTACAGAAGCCGTCGCACAAAGGAATGTACAACATAAAATGTCTGGTATATAGGGTTATAGAAAGGCATGCCACGCATGAGGGAGTGGACTTTTCTTGGATCTGGAGGTGAATCGTCATTGATTGCAAACAACCGAAAAAGGGCTCGGAAACCAAGACGCAGCGTACGATCCTATCCGCATGCCTCACCTTATCTTTCCGTCATCATCCCGGCCATGAATGAACGGCGTACGATCGCGAGAGTGATTCGAGAGGCGAAGCGAATCCACCCGAATACGGAAGTCATCGTCGTCGTGAATGGTTCAACGGACGGAACCAAGAAGATTGTTGCCCGGCAAAGGGTGACATTGCTCTCTTACGAAGAACCATTGGGCCATGATGTGGGACGCAGTATTGGAGCGGACGCGGCAAGAGGGAAAGTGCTGTTATTTATCGACGGAGATATGGTTATTCCTTATAAGCAATTAAGGCCCTTTGTTCAAGCCATTGCTAGCGGAACGGATGTTGCGCTCAATGACTACTCAGGACCGACACATAAACGAACTGTGCATGGCGTCATATTAGCCAAGCATGTGTTGAACATCATGCTCTCAAGACCAGATCTTCGCGGGACTTCCATGACAGCTGTTCCGCATGCATTAAGCCGGCGAGCGCTGGATATCATCCAGTCGCCGAATTTATCCATTCCCCCTTTAGCGCATGCGATGGCTGTCCAACGTGGATTGCGTGTGCAAGCCGTACATCATGTGAATGTTGGTAAGCTTAATCCGAGTCGTGTTCGCAATCGAAATGGTGATCCGCTAGAGAATCTCATTATTGGCGATCATTTGGAGACGATGGACTGGCTAAGTCATGAGCTTGGTGTTCGCGGGGGATTCACGGATTTGACGCGGAATCGTGAGATCGTGAGGTGAGCAGATGAGACAACGAAAGAATTTGCCTACTGCCAAACGGCAGCTTACTGTAAGATCCAAGCCACGTCTGGCTAGACGATCACGACCGCGATCACGATCACAAGTAAGATTACGATCTGCCGCTGAGCTATCCCCACGCTATCCGATTCATACGGGGACCGTCTTCCCACCGCTTCAGCAGACGGTGTCGGCCATTCTGTCCGTGCAGAATGAAGAAGATTCCATTGGCGAAGTTCTGAATGAACTGAAGAAGCTGCAAGTTCATGAGATTATCGTTATCTTGAATGGGTGTACGGACCGTAGCTATGACATTGCTATGCAGCATGAAAAGGTGAAAATTGTTCATTATGCAGATCCGATCGGACATGATGTTGGGCGGGCGATCGGTGCCAAGCTCTCGACCTCGGATATTCTATTGTTCGTGGATGGGGATATTCCTATATCTGCAAATGCGTTAATGTCTTTTATCTATGCTGTGCATCGAGGAATCGATGTCGCACTGAATGATATTAGTCCATTCATACCCACATTTGATCGTCGGGATGATTTGACCCGCTGCAAAGAATTTCTGAATCGAAGCTTAGGTCGCAGTGATCTGACGGTGAATTCCATGACAGCGGTCCCGCATGCGTTATCCCGCAGAGCGATCGAAATCATTGGATATGACAACTTGATGGTCCCGCCAAAAGCGCAAGCGATCGCGATCTTGAGGGGACTTAAGATTGAGCTTGTTGGGAGTGTAAATGTGATCGAACGTAATAAGGTGCGTAAGAGTAATGTAGGCCATGTGAATCCTGTCGCACAAATGATTATCGGCGATCACCTCGAAGCGATTCGTCAAGCGATGAACTTGACCGGGAATCGATTATCGTTGCCCGATCATTCGCGGAAACGCATTGCGGCGAGTAGGAACGGGATATGAGACCGAGAGGCGTGGATCGACTTGGAGGTTTCTGCTTGCTTCAAGGAGCAGCCGAATGAAGCGTTACAGCAGGTATTCAAGCGTAACCACCGCTTATTTATGGATAAATGGAGTGTGGATCCTCACATTTATATCTAGATGGGGCCTCTACAGGAAAGGGAGGATTTGCGTGAAAGGGATAATATTAGCCGGCGGGACAGGAACCAGACTTTATCCGCTGACGAAGATGATGAATAAGCATCTGCTGCCAGTCGGTAGATTCCCAATGATTTGTTACGGGATTGACCGCTTAAGGAAGGCGGGAATCAAAGATATTCTGCTCATCATCGGTAAAGCTTCCGCAGGACTTTATCTGAATTTTCTAGGGAGCGGTAAAGAATGGGGCGTGAATATCTCATACAAAATTCAAGAGAATGCTGGTGGAATTGCTCAGGCACTAAGTCTTGCCCAGGGCTTTATCTCGCCGCAAGAGAAATTTGTCGTCCTGCTCGGAGACAACTTATTCCATGATGATCTGACGCCTTATGTTGATGCCTACAGGGATCAACCGCCAGGTTCTGCACGTGTGCTGCTCAAGCAGGTGAGTGACCCCAAACGATATGGTGTGCCCATATTCGATCCGAATAATCCGGATCTGATCGTTCGGATACAAGAAAAGCCGAAGAAGCCGCCATCTAACTATTGCGTCACGGGGATTTATATGTATGATTCTTTTGTCTTTGAAGCCATTGACCAGATTCTGCCTTCAGCGCGCGGTGAACTCGAAATAACGGATGTCAATAACATTTATGCGGAATTAGGTCGATTGCAATTTGGTGTTCTTCGCGGATGGTGGACGGATGCGGGTACATTCGAATCTTTACAGGAAGCGGGTCGCAAGCTGCGAGGACTTCATCCTTAAGAACGATGGATTATTTTCATGACTTGCGAGAAAGTGGGGTGCTGAAATGCTCCTTCTGCCGAGAAAAAGACGTAAGAACAAAACAGCGCATCGTAAATCGGTGATCAGGAAACCGAGGAAAAGCAGTAAAAAGCGACCCACTTCACGTAAATCAAGAATGAAATCCAGACTGCGAGGTCCGGATGTATCGTATCGTTCGTCTGCGAACCATGTTCGAAGAAAGCTGGGAAGGTATAAGGAAGAGCTGGAAGAGAAAGTGCTGGTACCTGGTACTGAACTTGACGATCAAAGAGACCAGTCCATTCCTGATGATCAAGCTTGGAGGAACGACGCCTACGATCAAGCTTGGAGGAACACCTACGATCAAGGTTGGCGTAGCGCCTACGATCAAGGTTGGCGTAGCGCCTACGATCAAGGTTTTGATACGGGGTTCTACGAAGGCGGGGAGGGTATCCTAACACAGATGATTCCGCCTTTTACGGTACTGCCGAATGTTGAATTGCGAGAAGTTCTGCAGGCGGGGCTCAGCCAAATGCAACACTTCCTGCATCCTCTCGTCGATCCGTTTACGCTATACCGCGAGATGAAGGAAGCAATGGACTCGGGGAAGCCGATGTCCATCGTTCGATTAGGGGATGGTGAGATGTTGACGCTGTCTCATGACTTGATTATTCCTGCAGATCAAGCGCGACAGAGTGGCCCTTTTTTAGCTTATGCAGGCGTTAGTCTACCTGATCCTACAGCGCGGCAATTGCTAGCCGATTCAATTAGACGTGCCACCATCGTAGGCATTCCCGTCTCTCGTATGCGCAGCTTCCAAGGAATGCTATTCCCGGCACTTCGAGCGCATGGCATCGATTATCGAGGCTTACGTATGACCATATCGACAATCAACTATTTGTTCTATCAATTGGGGTACTTAACGTTATTGCTCGAAGGAAGACGTGTGCTGATTGTCGGGAATGAAGCCCATGCGCTGGGGGATGTACTTGCATCCCGTGGTGTACGTATCGTCGGAATCGTCACGCCGGTTCAAGGGATTCACGATGTGGATCGTGTAGTGTGCGAAATCGCTGCACATGCTTTTGATATTGCACTTGTCGCAGCAGGTATTCCAGCTGTCATCATTTCGGAGCGGGTTGCAACAGAGCTGGGTCGTGTCGCCATTGATTTCGGGCATCTCGCTAACAAGCTTGTGAAGGGTGAACCTATCTAGACGAAGGATAAAGGAGGTTCTGGGGGATGCTTCGCACGAAATCGAGAAAAAAGAGATCACTGAATATGTATCCGTTAGGCTATAAGAATGGATTCCTTGAAGGTCGTCATACTGGTCAAGCGGAGTTCAACCATCATCTCGAGATGACGAGTATCATCATTCCGACGTATAACAAGGTTGATCTGCTGCGTCAATGTATTGAGAGTATCATGTGGTACACGGATGCGCCGTATGAGATCATTGTCATCGATAATGGTTCTACCGATGGAACGCGAAAATATTTGCATTCCTTGGGTAGAGCCATTCGCCGTTATATCGATTCCCAGAACCGAGGGTTCGCAGGTGCCGTGAACATTGGACTGATGATGGCCAAGGGCACGTCCATCGTCATCCTCAACAACGATATTCTTGTGACAACCCACTGGCTGTCCAATCTGCTCCGCTGCTTGTATAGCAGCGAGCAGATTGCGCTCGTCGGGCCTGTTACGAATTATATTAGCGGGGACCAATGTATTGAGGTTCCTTATCGCCGCGTGGAAGATATGCAGACTTTTGCAAGATATTACAATAGGTTAGATCCACAGAAGTGGCAGAAGACGCATCGACTTGTCGGGTTCTGCTACCTGTTCCGGAGAAGTTTATTGGAACAGACGGGTTATTTTGATGAAGGATACGAGGTTGGGAATTTCGAAGACGACGACTTTGTGATTCGGGTCCGTCTACAGAAGAAGGATTTGATGATCGCTCGGGATACGTTCATTCATCATTATGGAAGCCAGAGTATGAGAGAGCTTGGAGAACAATTTCAGGTGGTCAATCGTCGGAATGAACAGTTTTTTATCCAGAAGTGGGGAAATCCTTATGAGCTTATTGATTATTTGAATCAGACAATCTCCGAGTTAAGGAGGACCGTTCCCAGTACGATGAAAGACTTCTATCCCACGCATATGATCGTAAAGGGATTAAGTCCTACGTTGTATTGGATTGAGAATGGAATGAGGCATCCGCTTCTTGCAGCAGATCATCACAGTCTCGCATTCACTTCGTTGTCACAGGTGGATATCCGATCCTATCCGCCCGGTAACGCAATTGAATTAGGAGAAGTATTATCGCGATGGCATCGGACTGCTGTCTCCCTACAAGAGGAGAATGCACGGATTCATAACATAGGCGTGGTCGTGAAAGATGGAGCAGGGACGCTGTACCAATTGAACGAAATGGAGCGAAGACGGGTCTTGAATACGAATTCGGCCATGCGCTGGCATTTGCAGGAGCGTGCGCATACGGTATGGACCCAAGAGGAACTTGGTCTATATCCCGAAGGACTTCCGATTATTGCTCCACCCTTGTTTCGCAATCCCCAATTATAGCCTTGGAACTGGGCGAATGCTCAGTAGCACGGTACACCTGTCAGCATATGCTGTAAAAGGGTAGTGCTAAGGGCTCTCTTTTTCGAATGATTAACGTTTGAGAGGGGGGTTCCTATGCAGAACAGAAGTGAGGGTTGTGTATGAGAGAACAAGCATATCTGAATATGATGGACGCAGCTGCCAAGATCCAATGGAATGTCGCTATGATTCTAGAGGCGAAAGCTGTTGAAGCAGAAAAAGTGCGTAATTGGGCGCTGAATCATTTGTCGGAGCAAACCTTCACGAGTCATACGGAACTACTTAAGGAGTCTCTCGGCATTCATGATTCACTCGTGGATGTCCTCGATGGATTAACCAAGCTAGAGAACGGACTTGCGCATAATTTAAAGGTTGTACTGAACCGGGAGGCCGATGGTGGTATGGGCGGTTTCGGTGAAGGCGGTGGGTTTGGTGATCAGTTCGGAACGAGAGACACTGATGATGGATCTTCATCGCAGGGAATGGGCAGCAAAGGTTAAGTTGATTCATGCGATAGCGAGAAGTCAAGGTGCGTTATCGCGTATCCCCTCGATTCGGTTGCGGACGTCGCGACACACGACTCGCCGAACAAAGAGCTAGCGAAGAAGCTGGTTGGGAATTTCAAGTGTTAACGAGATATCAGAATGCATTGTGTCGTATGGCGACAGGAAAATCGTTCATTCGGCGCTATAAAAAGGGAACTCCTACAAAGCCGTGGAAAGCTGCAGTCTTCGCCAAAGTACCGAATGTAACCCGAGGAGTACAGGAGGATAACAGAAATGTTAACAAAAGTAAAAACCAAAAAAACTGGCCTGAAACGCAAGGTCAAAGTGCTACGCAAAGTCAGAAAAGTAAGCCGCCAATTGGTAAAAAAACGTAGAGTGGTTAAAGGAAAAAAACGTGTACTTAAACGCGGACTCCGCAAAATTGTGCGTAAAAAACGCCAAAAGACTTCGAAGCCTCTTGTGATGCATCAAGGCCAGCATTCAAAGGAATTTAACCAAGAATTTGATCAAGCGTATAATGAAGGATTTAATGCCGGATTTGCGCAAGGTTTCGAGGATGGTCATAAAATCTCCTATAGCAACAATTAATTATAATCTTACTCTTCTATAGAGAGGTATCTCCCGTATGACGAGGTACCTCTCTTTCTGCTGCCTCCCGAAATGCGAATACGAGTCTTTGAGAGGAAACTGCTTCCATGTGGCGGCGAAGGGGAGCGTCCTGTAAGGCGTTGGGACGATAATCCCTCTAGATCATGATTAAATCTAAAGATCTTCCCGTGAGGTACTCCACGGTCTAAAAAAGTTGTGTGCATGGCTCTCTCCCTTGGACACATCCAAACCAATGACTGGATTCATGACATTACTCCTGTAGTATTTTCACCGGCAACCCCTAACCTTCTTGTCTTCCACACTTCTCGAAGAATGCTAAATTTTATTTGTTATTTCCTATTGAGCCTGGAGTTACTCCATAGTTTATAATAACCAAGATGGAACTTGGGCTTAAAGGAGTTGTGGATCAGCGAGCTACTTATAAGAAGGGAATGATATTCTTGAAAAAAGTAATCGGTTCTATTCGAGGGGCCTTCCGCTTCAGCAGCACTGGACTGACCTCAGGTCAGAAATGGCGGCTTGCTCTCCCCGGACCTGTCCTATCGGTTGGGGGCGTTCTGATCCACAATGTGTTTATTAAATACTATACCGATATGATTGGCCTAAGTCCGAAGTATATTGGCTGGGTGTACATAATTTATAATATCTGGAATGCCATTAACGATCCGATGATAGGCGTATGGATCGATAAAATGAGACACCGACCGAAGCGTGGAAAATATGTCTACATTATGCGCGTGACGGTGCCGTTTATGATCATATCCTCCTTTCTCATGATGCTATCCAGTCCGACTTGGGATCAGTGGCTCATTTTCCTGATCTATACAGTAGAATTGTTTATCTACGATACAGCGGCAACGGCCTATAGTGTGGCCTATCAATCTTATACGTTGATCGCAGCACCTACCAAAGAAGAGCGTATTGATGTCAACATAATACAAAACTACATCTCTCAAGGTATGTCGTTTCTTATCACCATGATTCCGACTCTGCTGTTGGTTGGTGATGGAAAGCGTGAGGTAATCATCCCGGTCTTTAGCGCGGTAATTTTGGTGGAAACGATATTCTTCACTCTGGCTTTACGAGGATTGCGGGATGATGCGAAAATGTATGAAACCCTCAACAACCAACATATCCAATCGAAAGCTGTTTTGAGCGAATCCTGGCAAATCATAAGATCTCGTTCTTTCCTCACTTATGTTCTCTACTCAGTCATCACTGTCGGCCCGATTAGTTTTTACTTCACACCATACCTTTACTATATGGATGATGTGTTAAAAACAGGAGGTTTCGTAGCTACGGTTGTAGATGCGAGCACTCATGTAATCGCTCTCATTTTTCTACCGGTCATGGGAAATTTCATCAAAAAATATGGTACGAAAATAAGTATCTATTGGGGCACAATCACTGCAGTTCTCGGTTACGGTGGAATATTTTTCGCCAACAATATCTGGACTGCGGCGGCTTCCTACATCTTGATTGTTTTCACAGTGAACTACATCAGAACTGCGGTTTCGCCGATGGGCTCACTGATCATTGATGAGAACGAGCGTACTACAGGAGTGAGGAAAACGGGACTATTCAACGGTCTGATCTCGTTATTTACGGTTGCCTTTTCCAGTGTACAGACGGTAATCTTCATCAATGTAATCGGCGCATATGGTTATGACGGTCTTGCGGCAACTCAGTCTGAATCCGCAGTATTCGGAATTCGATTGGCCACGGGTTTGGTTCCACTTATGGCTGTAATTATCGGCCTGATACCAATAGCTTTCTATCCATTCGACAAAAAGAAAGAGGAAGAAATCTCGGCATTCAGTAATCATGCCAGAAGGGGAGGAGCGGCATAGGTGAAACGACTATGTTAAAACTTAAATTTACGATTGGTGAGGTATCTAATATCCTGAATATTCCGATTGATACTCTGCGTTACTATGACAAGATCGGACTAATATCTTCGCATCGGGACGTGAATAAGTACCGTTATTATTATCTTGAACAGTTAGATTCCCTAATCACAATAAGAATGCTTAGAGCAATGGATGTTCCTATTGAGCGAATTCAAGCACTTCTCACAGATGACAGTCTAAATGATATGCGAGAGTTGCTCGTTAATAAGCAGAGGGATATCGACCGGCAGTTGACCTATTTGAAGCACCTGTCTCATAAGCTTGATTTTCTGAAAGATAAGTTTCAACGATTCGAAGAAAGAGATGTTATTGAGTTAGTACAAAGTAATCCAAGCTGGGTGTTTCTTACGGATTCTATTATGGAAAGTGCAGACAAGAAGCTTGGGAGTAAAGTGCAACAGCAGATACGTAAAATCAGTACCGATCAGGAGTGGCTCGATTTCTGCCATATTATATCCATCGTATCGATGGAGAACCTTCTTGTGGGCAATTACCATAGTTATTTGAATAACGGGATTTTGTCCACCTTCCCGATGGATGAAGCTGCGGGTGTATTCCTGAAATTAGAGCCAAGCTTTTGCGCAAGAAAATGCGTGGTCATTAACAAGGACTGTTATACCGATTTAGACGATCATTACGAGCAAATGAAAGAATTCATCCTTAAGCGTGGCTTAAAGATTGCTGGAAATTCTCTTGAGATCAATCTATTTAATCAGTACAACAATCACTACATTGAAATTTATATTCCTGTAAATGAAATTGAGGAAGGGGAAGAGAGATGAAGAAGCTTACAACGGATGGGCAACGAATTGTAAATGAAGATGGAGCACAGGTAATTTTAAATGGCGTGAACTTGGTCTGCAAGGATAAAGCCAAAGGGTATGTGGACCCTTGTGGTGAGGAGTTGTTTAAATGGTTTCATGAACAGGGGTTTAATGTCGTCCGATTGGGTTTGATTTGGGATGGCGTGGAGCCAGAACCTGGTGTCTATGACAACGAATATCTAGGCAAAATCAAACAACAAATCCTCTGGGCGGAGCAAAATGATATCTACGTTTTTCTTGATATGCATCAGGATTTGTATAGTTTGCTTTATGGCGATGGAGCTCCTGAATGGGCGACCCTCTCGGATGGCCTCCCTCATGTAGTTGGCCAAATTTGGAGCGACGCTTATTTGGAAAGTCCGGCAGTGAACCGAGCGTTAGATCATTTTTGGGATAACACTCCCGCTAGTGATGGTATAGGTTTGCAGGATCATTATGCAGCGATGTGGAAACATGCAGCAGCGTTTTTTGCCGACTGTACCAATATCATTGGCTACGATATGATGAACGAGCCCTATCCTGGTTCAAGCGGACAAGAGGTATTTGGTGCAATTATCGCAGCCTATGCAACGACTGTCATGGGAATGACTGAAGTCAACATGGAACAACTCTCCGCACTCTGGTTTGATGAGGAGAAAAAACAAGAGGTACTTGTTGGCATGGCGGACATGGATATCTATCGAGTGTTGGTCGACAGCGCGAAGGAGGCTTCACAGGTATTTGAACGTGAAGTTCTCGCGCCCTTTTTCAACAAAACGGCGGCAGCGATTCGTTCGGTTGACACGGACGGCTTCTTGATGCTAGAAACAAGCTATTTTGCTAATATGGCAGTGGAGTCTAGTTTGGAATTAGTACACAACGATGAAGGAGCGGTTGTTCATCATCAGGTCTACGCTCCCCATGGTTATGATCTGGTAGTCGATACTGAGCATTATGAGATATATAATCAGGATCGGGTTGATTTGATATATTCTACTCATCGCAAGGTACAGGAACGTTTGAACATTCCTACCTTGATCGGGGAGTGGGGAGCATTTACCAACCATCCTGCGACCCTCGAACTATCCAAAGCGCTGATTGCCATCTTTGAACAGTACCTTTGGAGTAATACCTATTGGTGCTGGTGCGATGGATTCAAGGAATCCCCTTACTCAATAGCATTAAACCGCGCTTATCCACAAGAAACAGGGGGCGTGCTTATCGGATATCACTATGACTATGATACGGACATAATAAATGTGGATTACGTACCGACCGGTGGTGAGACTTTGATCTACCATCCCCACGCTGCATTGCTCTCCAAGGAAGATGTAGTTATTTCTGGAGCGAATGCTCATGCATGTGAGATCGAACTTCGTCCTTTTCCTAGTTCAGAGGGAGGGATCGTTTCAATTATTGCCCCGCAAGATGACATTGGGATAACAGTTACCGTAGGGGAACATCAATAGAGCAATTATATTCCAATAGAGCAATAAAAACAGCAGCAGCCTAGGACTTTAATTCCAGGGCTGCTGCTGTTGCTGCGTCTTCGTCATACATGATTGTTTTGGGTCAAGAACATGGAACCGATGTTTGAACTCTTGCATCATTATTACGCAAGCAGATACGCCCAATTGACTGCGAATTTCCACCTTAGCCACAGAAAATTAACTGGAATTATTCCCCACATTTGATTACGATTAGAACATACCGACTACTCGGTATGTTTTGAAAGGGATGTGAGTATTCTTGAGTAGAAGAGCATACGATGCTGAGCAAACAAGAGCGAATATTATCATGACAGCACGAGAGTTATTTGCGAATAAAGGGTATATCGCAACATCGATTGATGATATTTGCTCTGCGACAGGGTACAGCAAGGGAAGCTTGTATTACCATTTTAAGAGTAAGGAGGATCTCTTCATCCAATTGGCTGAAGGAGCGTTCCAACATTCCTGGGAGGCTTGGGATGCACGGTCGGCAACTTATGAGACGTCGATCGATAAACTTTATGCTTACGCCGATTACTTCGTAGACACGCTCGAAAAGCCCCTGAATAAAGCAGGGGAAGATTTTATGGCCAAGGTCGGTATGGAATCAGAAGTTGGACAGAAGTTCTTGTCGATCATTATGGAGTACGTTGCTAGATTTGAGACATTGGTGGCAGAAGGTGTGGCACGCGAAGAATTCAAGCATGAGAATCCTAAAGAGCTGGCATTCATCCTCATGAGCTATTATTCAGGGCTCAGTGACAGTCATCACTTGATGGACAAGGCGGTTATGAAGCAATTGTACCGAAAGGCAACACGGCTGATACTCGAAGGCATTGTAAATCCAAATCATGAGGTGAAGTGATGATGGGGAAATACGTATTCGTCGGAGAACAAGAAGAAGCAAGTGTGAAATTCAGTATTGTCATTCCTGCGCATAACGAGGAAAAATATATTGGACGCTGCCTAGAATCGATCGCCGAAGCGGCGGTACCTTATTTAGGTCAGGTCGAAGTGATTGTTGTGCTGAATCGTTGTCAGGATGGTACTGAGCAGATTGCAAGAGATTACAACTGTGTGATTGTCGAGAATGATATGAAAAATCTATCGCAAATTCGCAACGCAGGAGCGAATAAGGCTCGGGGTGACATCCTTGTGACGATAGATGGGGATAGCCGGGTGACAACGAATATGTTATCGGAGATTGATCGTCATCTTCAGATAGGATCGTATATTGGCGGGGGGGTTAGCGGCAAATTCGAGCGTGTTTCGCTAGGGATAATCGTATCGACGATGATGTTGATTATTCCCTTGTTATTCAAATATGGTGCTATCTCTGTCGGCATCTTCTGGTGTTATAAGAAAGATTTCGATGCGATTGGCGGATTTAATGATCAGATGTTGATGTCAGAGGATGCTGATTTTGCTTTGCGGTTAAAAAAATGGGGGAAACAAAACGGTAAGAAGTTCGGCACGATCAAAAAAGCGCAGATGATCACCTCTTGCCGTAAATTCGATCAAGGTGGCGATTGGATTCTAGTGAGACGTCCGCAATTGATCATGGCGTATCTGAAAGGGACAGATCGTAAATATGCTGATGAAGCATATTATGAGGATCAAATCCGATAGAATCAAGTATCCCTAATACTAAATGCCTCCCATCAATTGTTTGTCTGTAAAATCCGAGCACATATTAATAAAATAACTCTAAAACGAGGCTGCCGACATGGATCGGCAGCCTCGTTGCGCTAACGGGAGCATTCCTACAATAAGGAATGAAATGACCGAAATTTGACTACTTAATAAAATTGAAGCCCAACAAACCCGAGATGTGGATTGTCGGGCTTTCTTCTTGGTTCAGGCTTAAATCGTTGTGAAATATCAAGAATAGGCTGCTCGTATTATGGCAATATAATAAAAACAAAAAGGAGAGATTCCCTTGAGAAGAACGATAGCGGATTCCATTGTGGAATCCCTTCTGAACGCCGGCGTGAAGCGAATTTACGGCATTATCGGCGATTCGCTCAATGCCTTGCTCGATGCGATCCGTCGTTCCGGAAAAATAGAATGGATCCATGTCCGCCACGAAGAGGTTGCAGCGTTCGCGGCGGGCGCGGATGCCACCCTCAGCGGAGGAATCGCCGTATGTGCAGGTAGCAGCGGACCAGGTAATTTGCATCTCATTAACGGATTGTACGATTGCCATCGAAACCGGGTGCCAGTACTTGCGATTGCCGCTCATATTCCGAGCAGTGAAATCGGCAGCGGCTTTTTTCAAGAGACCCGTCCGGACATGTTGTTTCAGGAATGCAGCTTCTTTTGTGAAGTCGTAACCGGACCGAAACAAATGCCTCGAGCAGTTACGATGGCGATGCAAACCGCGACGGCAAGGTCTGGTGTGTCTGTCTTAGTTCTTCCGGGTGATGTAGCCGCTTTCGAATACGACGAAAGCCCCGTTCCGGAACGCGTCATCCATTCCACCCGGCCGAATGTCTGCCCTTCTACAGATGAATTGAAGACGCTTGCCGACTACTTAAACAAAGGCAAGAGGATCACCTTGCTGTGCGGTGCCGGCTGCGCGGGAGCTCATGCTTCGCTCATGAAACTGTGCGAGAAGCTGCAATCCCCGATGGTCATCGCGCTGCGAGGAAAAGAATATCTGGAATACGACAACCCGTATTCCGTCGGATTAACCGGCCTCATTGGATATTCTTCCGGCTACCACGCCATGATGGAATGCGATGTCTTACTCATGCTGGGTACCGATTTTCCATACCGGCAATTTTATCCGCAAGAAGCGGCCATCCTTCAGGTTGATTTGGATTCCTCCCGACTAGGCCGGCGAACGACGCTCACATACGGGGTGTGTGGAGACGTTAAGACGACGGTCGAAATGCTGTTACCCCTGTTAAAGGAACCGCACTCCCCTGATCATCTGCAGCACTTTGCCGCACATTATGCCAAAGTCCGCGAGGAGCTGGACAATCTTGCAGATCCCGGCCGAGCGCCTATTCATCCGCAATTCCTCATGAAGGTAATCAGCGATCTCGCAGATGAGGATGCCGTTTTGACTTGCGATGTTGGGACGCCGACTGTGTGGGCTGCCCGATACTTGAGCATGAATGGAAAAAGAAGACTTATTGGCTCGTTTAACCACGGGACAATGGCGAACGCCATGCCTCAGGCGATTGGGGCGCAGGTTGCACAGCCGGGACGCCAGGTCATATCGCTGTCGGGGGACGGGGGACTCACCATGCTGCTCGGAGATCTATTGACCCTTCGTCAGCATAAGCTCCCGATCAAGATCGTTGTCTTTAATAATGGTGCGCTTGGATTCGTGGAATTGGAAATGAAAGCAGCCGGCTTTTTAGAATTCGGAACGGAACTCGACAATCCAAACTTTGCGGTACTGGCTCAAGCTATGGGAATCGAAGGAATCCGGGTCGAGGATCCGATTGACTTGGAAAGCGCCGTTCGCCGAGCGTTCGAACACAGCGGTCCGGTAGTGCTGGACGTCGTCGTCAATCGTCAGGAGCTGGCTATGCCGCCGAAGATCAACTTCGAGCAGGCACGCGGATTTACGATGTGGATGCTGAAAGCTGTTTTGAACGGGCAAGGCAATGAAATCATCGAACTGGCGAAAACCAATCTCCTTCGGTAATAAATAGGAGTACTTTGAAGTGGTGTCAGAAGTCAGAAATATTCCACTGCCTTGGTCGTAAGCGTAAAATAGCCCCCATCTGATTTGAAGTGCACCCCTTAGAATAGACATTGGAATAAACCCCTGGTTTATCCGATGAAATTCTAGGGGGTGCATTTTTTA